>OZ244944.1:3281545-3937855 GCA_965222335.1 Sediminihaliea sp.
CAGTTTCGCGCCGGCTCCCATGGCACCCTCGTAAAACGCGCAGATGGCGTCGAGGCCGTGATGGGGGTCAGTACCTACCGGGTCTTCCACGGTGGCGTCCTCGGCGTACAGCTCGCGAATTATCTGTAAGTCCTGCGCGGCAAAGGCGGCAACGTAACGATCCACCGCGGCCAGTTTGTCTTTGTGTTCCATGATTGTGCTCCTCGGCTGCTATCAGCCTGTTATGGTTCTGTTGATCAGTCTAGAAGCCGCTGAGACTCGCGTAGCGGTCCTTGTGGAAGCCGGTGTCGCCGAAGGCCTGCATCGCCACGCGTGCGCGCTTCAGGAAAAAACCGATCTCCAGTTCGTCAGTGACGCCGATGCCGCCGTGCATCTGCACCGCCTCGTTGGTCACGAGCTTCACCAGGTCATTGAGGCGGGCCTTGGCCAGGCTCGCCAGCAGCGGTAGCTGCTCCGGGGTCTCGTCTACCGCGCTCAGCGCCTGCAGGATCACGGACTGGGCCAGTTCGATATCGGTCTGCATCTTTGCTGCGCGATGTTGCAGGGCCTGGAAGCTGCCGATCAGGGCGCCAAACTGTTTGCGTTCCTTGAGATAGGCCACCGTGCGCTCGAAGGCCTCCCGCGCCAGCCCCAGCATTTCCGCACTGAGAGCGACCCGGGCACGATCCAGCACCGGCTCCAGGATGTCCCGGGCCTGCCCGGCGTCGCCGATGACCTGTTCCGCAGAGACCTGAACGTCCTTGAAGCTGATATTCGCGGCGTTGCGACTGTCTGCCAGCACGGTGCGCTCGCGGCTGATACCGTCGGTGTCCGCCGGCAGGCAGACAAGGCTCAGGCCCTCGGGACTGTCATCTGCGCCCTCGCTGCGTGCTACCACGATCAGGTGATCGGCGCTGTGGCCATCAATCACGAAGGTCTTGCAGCCGTTCAGGCGCCAGCCGTCCGCTCCCGGCTCCAGGCGGGTGGCGATGTGCCACGGCCGATGATGGGGGTGCTCCTCCAGCGCCAGCGCCAGGGTCGCGTCGCCGGCGGCGACGGCTGGCAGCAGTGCTTCCTTCTGCGCTTCGCTGCCGCCGAGCAACAGGGCCGTGGCCCCCACGGTGCTGGCCAGCAGTGGTGAAGCGGTCAGGCTGCGCCCGGTCTCCTCCAGCACGACACCCAGGCCGGTGAAGCCGAATTCCAGGCCACCGTAGGCTTCCGGCAATACAATACCGGCCCAGCCCATCTCGCTCATTTCGCGCCACAGGTCTGCGTCGTAGCCCAGCGGATCCCCGCTGTCGCGCAGCCGACGCAGGGCGGCGACCGGTGCGCGCTGATCCAGGAATTCCCGCGCCGTGTCCCGGAGCAGGCGCTGTTCCTCGTTAAGTACCAATGCCATGGTTGTGATCCTTAATGCGCGGTTAGCCTGCCTGGGGCAGCTCGAGTACGTTCTTGGCGATCACGTTCAGCTGCACTTCCGAGGTGCCGCCGGCGATGGTCATTGCCTTGGACATTGCCCACAGGCGCAGGGTATCAATCTCGGCGGTGCTGAATGACTCGCCTTCCCAGCCCAAACCGCGAGTGCCCATGATCGCCAGCAGCAGTTCGCTCTTGGTTTTCTCTGCCTCGGTGCCCACGTATTTCATCACCAGCGGCGCCGGGCTGCGTACGCCCGCAGCACGCTCTTCAAAACAGCGGAAGTGGGTCAGGCCAATGGCGTGCATCTGCATTTCGTACTCCACCAGGTCGCTGCGCAGCTGTGCATCCTGCAGGCGCCCGTCGGCGAACTCCAGGTATTCGCGGGCCGCCTCTCGCGGCGCTACGGCCTGCCGCGGTGAATCGCCGCCCATTTCCGACATCAGCTTGCGCTCGTGGACCAGCAGCGCCTTGGCGATGGACCAGCCCTGGTTGAGTTCCCCCACCAGGTTCTCGCGCGGTACCCGGACATTGTCGAAGAAGGTCTGGCAGAATTCCGACTCGCCGCTGATCAGCTGGATCGGGGTGGTGCTGACGCCCTCGGTCGCCATGTCGATCAGCAGGAAGCTGATGCCCTCCTGCTTCTTCGCGGCCGGATCGGTGCGCACCAGGCAGAAGATCCAGTCGGATTTGTCCGCCGAGGTCGTCCAGATCTTGCTGCCATTGACCAGGAAATGATCGCCCTGGTCTTCCGCCCGCGTCTGCAGACTGGCGAGGTCTGAACCCGCGCCGGGCTCGGAGTAGCCCTGGCACCAGCGAATCTCGCCGTTAACAATGGCCCGCAGGTGGTGCTGCTTCTGCTCCTCGTTGCCATACTCCAGCAGCGCCGGCCCCAGCATCCAGACGCCCAGGCTGTACAGCGGAGTGCGCGCATTGATGCGTTTCATTTCCTCTTTCAGGATGCGGCCCTGCTGGGGCGAGAGACCGCCGCCGCCATAGGCGGTGGGCCATTCCGGTGCGGTCCAGCCGCGGTCACGCATCCGCTCGAACCACAGGCGCGCGTCCTCGCTGGGAAACTTGCCGTCGCGGCCACCCCAGAACTGGTCCTCGGGTGTGGCGGGCTGGCGCTGGCTCTCGGGGCAGTTCTGCTCCAGCCAGGCGCGGGTGTCGGCTCGAAACTGCTCTAGCTCATCCACGGTAGCTATCTCCTGGATTGTCCTGTCGGCGCGAGTGCGGGTGTCGGCGCCGGGTTGCTCAGCCTGTCAGCATAATACCCCGGCGCGCGCAGGCAATGACTTTAGCAGTCAGCCACTGTGACAAAACAGTACAGCCGCGGTCGGGGACGCCAATACCCGGGCGCCGGTACAGTGCCGCGAACCGGTTAGCGTTGACCGCTCTTGCCCGCGGCGGCATGCTCGCGGTTTCCCCCCGAAACAGAATAAGGAACAGGGCATGCAGCGATTCTCCGGCAAGGTGGTACTGGTGACTGGCGCCGGTAGCGGTATCGGTAAGGGCAGCGCCCTGCGTATTGGCGCCGAGGGTGGTTCCATCTACTGCGTCGACCTCGACCTCGCCGCCGCAGAGGCGACCGCGGCGCTGATTCGCGAGGCGGGGGGCAGCGCTGCTGCCAAGGCCTGTGACGTGAGCGATGAAGCCCAGGTGGCGGCCTGCGTGGCGGCCTGCGTCGAGGAATACGGCAGCCTGTACTCGGTCATCAATATGGCCGGCATCCTGCGCTTTGACGATGCGCGCGAGATCGATGTTGCACGCTGGAACCAGGTGCTGGCGATCAATCTCACCGGCACCATGCTGATGTGTCGCGAGGCCCTGCCTCACCTGATTGACAGCAAGGGCAGCATCGTCAACGCGGCCTCCACGGCGGCCCTGTCCGGCCTGCCCTGCGGCGCTGCCTACGCGGCGAGCAAGGGCGGGGTCCTGTCGATGACCCGCTGTATCGCGGTGGATTTCGCCAAGCAGGGAGTGCGGGCGAACTGCGTCTGCCCGGGAGATATCAACTCGGGGATGACCGCGGATATAGACTGGCCCGCGACCATGGACTTCGACCTGATGCCCCGCATCATGTCCCTCTCAGGCCCCAAGGACCCGGAAGCGATTGCCGGGGTGATCGCGATGCTGGCGTCCGAGGACGCGATTCATATCACCGGCGAGGATGTGCGGGTGGACGGCGGCACGCTGTCCTGAGCGCCCGCCCCCTACTGTGACTCCGCCAGTACCACCACGGCTTCCCAGCTGTCCTTGCCGCGCCGCAGGGTGACTTTCAGCCGGTCACCCGGCCGGTGCTGTTCCAGGATGCTGAAGAAATCATCGTTGCTGCGCACCGCGCGCCCTTCGATCGCGGTAATCACATCGCCGAGCATGATCTCGCCCCGGGAATTGCGGTAGGCGCCGCGAATACCCGCCTCGGCGGCGGGCAGTGAGGGAAACACGCGCACGATGGGCACGCCCTCGATCCGGTAGCGCCGGATCCAGCGATCGCTGGCCAGCTCCAGGCCCATGATTGGCCGCTGGATACGGCCGTAGGCGATCAGCTGGGGAATCACCTCCCGCACCGTATTCACCGGGATCGCGAAACCGATCCCGGCGCTGGCCCCGCTGGGGCTGTAGATCGCCGTGTTGACGCCCACCAGCTGCCCCAGGGAGTTGAGCAGCGGGCCGCCGGAATTCCCCGGGTTGATTGCGGCATCCGTCTGGATCACGCCGCGGATGGTGCGGTTGCCCGGCGCCTTGATCTCTCGTCCCAGGGCACTGACCACGCCGGTGGTGAGCGTGGTATCCAGGCCGAAGGGATTGCCAATGGCCAGCACCTTGCGGCCCACGCTGAGTTCCGAGGAGTCGCCTATCGGCAGGGTCACCAGGTCTTCCGGGGGCTCCTTGATACGCAGCACCGCGAGGTCTTTTTCCGGGGCAATGCCAATCACCTCCGCGTCGTATTCGGACTGGTCCTGCAGGGTCACGGTGAGGCGCTGGGCACCGGCGATCACGTGAAAGTTGGTGACCACCAGGCCCCCGCTGTCCCAGATAAAACCGCTGCCGGAACCCCGGGGGATCTCGTAGATATCCAGGGAAAAGAAATCCCGCCGCAGGGCCTTGTTGGTCACGAACACAACCGCCGGGCTCGCGCGGCTGAAGATCTCGGTCGTGTTGGTTTCTTCCTCGGTGGCGAAGCTCAGGTAATCAGGCGTCGCCTGCGCGGGCTTGCTGGCCGCGCCCAGGCAGGTGAGCAGCAGCAGGCCAATGAGGGCGCGCAGTGTTACCGCCATGGTGAGACTTAGCCCGCCTGCCTGAACTGTTGCTGGAAGGCGCGAATGCGCGCGGCGTTGGCGCCGAGGTCACCGACCCCGACCCGCGAAACCGAGCGCAGGTCGATCCGGGTGCCGCCATCCCCGGTGGGACGCAGGCGAATGGCGATGTCGTCCTTGAAGCCCATGATCCGGGTGGTGTCCACCGCCTCGATGCTGCGCTTCTGGTTGCCCTCGTAGGTGACTTCCCAGCCCAGCGCGCGGGCGGTATCCAGGGCGCGCTCGTAGGCGGCCTCCGGCGCCAGCTCGGTCAGCAGCGGCCCGAGGTCAGGATAGGCACTGCGTTGCTGGGCGCGGGTGTCCTCGCTGTACGTCAGGGAGTTGGCCTCCGACCCGCGCAACGCCGGGGCGCGGGCGAAGGTCGGCGGCTGTTCCAGGTCGGTGCTGATGTTGTGAATCGGGGGGTGGTCGCCACGGCCGCCCAGGGTGACGGCCAGCAGCACCGCGCCGGGCAGGGCCAGCAGGGCGGCGTTGAGCAGGGGGCCGCGCCGCGGGCGCAGTTTGGGCAGCAGGGCCAGGATCACCACCAGCGCCAGCAGCACGGCGCTGAGCAGGCAGGCCAGGGCGTAAATGATCAGCCCGGGCTGCCAGGCGCCGGCGCGAACCACAATCACCGACAGGGGCAGGGCCAGCAGCAGGACAAGGCCTGTCCAGCGCAGGGCGGCGATCCAGCGGGGTTGGGCGGGGGTCTCGGACATCGGGCGCTCCAGCAGTCAATTTGGCTCGAGAGAATACTATCTCTGCATAGACAGTGCGACCGCGACGGTGGTTCAACAGAGCAGCCAGCACTGGCAATTACCCCGCGCGCGATTGAGCCATCGCGGTGCATTTGCTTTACTCCGGCGCTGCATTTAAAGGAGCAACAGGATATGGGCAGAGTGGCGGGTAAGGTGGCGATCGTCACAGGCGCGGCCAGCGGGATGGGCAGGGCGGACGCCGTACTGCTCGCAGCGGAGGGCGCGCGCGTGGTGCTCGCCGATCTCAACGAGGCCGCCGGCGAGGCTGCGGTCGCGGAGATTGGCGAGGCGGCGCGCTTCATGCGCCTTGACGTCACCGACGAGGCCAACTGGCAGCAGGTGGTGGCGCAGACCGTGGCCGAATTCGGTCGCCTGGATATCCTGGTCAATAACGCGGGCATGATGAGCCTGGGCAGCGTGGTGGACACGGAACTGGCAAGCTGGCGCCAGCTGATGGCGGTGAATGCCGAGGGCGTGTTCCTGGGCTGCAAACACGCGCTGCCGGCCATGGTCGAGTCTGGGGGTGGCTCCATCGTCAATATGTCTTCCGTGGCGGCGATGCAGGGCATGTCCTTCGTCGCCGCCTACAGCGCGAGCAAAGGCGCGGTGCGTTCCCTGACCAAGAGCGTGGCGCTTTACTGCAGGGAGCAGCGCAACGGCGTGCGCTGTAACTCCATTCACCCGGACGGGGTGAGGACGCCGATGGTGGTCAAGGTGGCCACGGGGCAGGACAGCGCCACCCGCGAGGAAATCGAGGCGATGGACCAGGCCGGGGCCATGTGCGAGCCCGAGGACGTGGCACAGATGGTATTGTACCTGGCCTCTGACGAGTCGCGTTTCGTCAACGGCGCGGAAATGCTGATCGATAACGCCGCCACCATCACACCGCCGGTCACCCTGAGCTGAGAGGCAAGTAACATGGAGAAGCTGATCTACCCAATGTGGACCGACGACGAGGGAAGTGCCCTGCGGGAGCGCTTGCTGGAGACGCTGGTACAGCCCCTGCTGGGCCTGCCCGGGGTGCGCGGAGTGCGCCTGTGCGTGGCGGACGACGCGGTTGCGCCGGCAGCGGAGAAACGGCTGGCGCGGCAGGCGCCACTGCCCGGGGCGGTGTTGTCCCTGTGGCTGGATGACGCGGGTGCCCGCCAGGCCCATGAGGCCCTGGTCGATGATGCCTGCCAGCGCTGGGCCTGCCTGCTGGTGACCGAGGCGGAGCCCATCGTCAATCGCAGCCAGGCGCCCGACACCGCGGGCCGCCTGCCCGGATTCTGCCAGGTTGTCTTCCTGCAGACGCCACCCCGTCTGTCGCGGGAGGAGTGGCTCGATATCTGGCAGGGGAGTCACACCCGGGTGGCCATCGATACCCAGTCCACCTTTGCCTACCGGCAGAATGTAGTGGTGCGTACGCTGGCGGCGCCGGAGCAGCGGATCGATGCGGTGGTGGAGGAGAACTTCCCCGAGGCCGCAATGACCTCGGATCTCGCCTTCTACGACGCCGCGGACGACGCCGAGTTGCAGGCGCGCTTCAAGGCGATGATGGAGAGCTGCGCCCGCTTTATTGATTTTGAGCGCATGGACGTGATCCCCATGAGCGAGTACGTGTTCGGCGAACTGCTCAGCCGCCCAGCGCCCTGATCCGGTCCGCCAGGGGCGGGTGCGAGCTGAACAGGGCGCGCACGCCCTGCTTCATCTGCTCGCTGATGCCAAAGGCGGTCAGTTCACCCGGCAGGTCCTGGGGCAGTCCCTGCTCTTCCCGCAGCCGCTGCAGTGCCGCGATCATCGCGCCGTTGCCGGCCAGGCGGCCGCCGGCGGCATCCGCACGGTACTCGCGCCAGCGCGAGAACCAGAATACGATCATGCTGGCGAGCAGGCCCAGTACCAGCTCGGCAACAATGGTGACCGCGTAATAGCCCAACCCATAGCCGCGTTCGGTCTTGAATATGACCCGGTCTACGGTGTGCCCGATAATCCGCGCCAGGAACATGACGAAGGTGTTGACCACGCCCTGGATCAGGGTCAGCGTGACCATGTCGCCATTGGCCACGTGGCCGATCTCGTGGGCGAGCACCGCACGTACCTCTTCCGGTCGGAAGCGCTGTAACAGGCCGGCGCTCACCGCCACCAGCGCGGCATTGCGGTTCCAGCCGGTGGCGAAGGCATTGGCGGCCTGGGAGGGAAAGATGCCCACTTCGGGCATGCCCACGCCGGCTTCCTGCGCCAGCTCCGCCACCGTATCCAGCAGCCACTGTTCCTCGCGGTTGCGCGGTTGTTCGATGATCTGGGTGCCCGTGCCCCGCTTGGCCATCCACTTGGACAGGAACAGGGAGATCAGGGAGCCGCCGAAACCAAACAGGGCGCAGAATACCAGCAGGGGACCGAGGTTCAGGTCCACGCCGTTGGCGGCCAGGATACCTTCCAGGCCCAGCGCGTTGAACACGATGCTGACTAGCACCAGCACCGCTATATTGGTGCCCAGGAACAACAGGATTCTCATGCTATGCGATCCTCGCAAGTGCCCGTGGCGGGCGGACTATCGCCGATATGGTATCGGCGGCGGTTTTTTCAAGTGGTTGCGGGCGCTGCTTCCGCCTCGTCGCGGGACACTGCAGCGGCCTCCTCCGGCAGGGGGATATCGCTGACTTCCAGCACCGGCTCGCCGCGCTCGCTGAGCTCGGCGGCGATCACTTCGCCCCGCAGTTCGATATCGCGAGCGCTGAGCTCCACCAGGGTGTTGACGCCTTCGTCCCGGTGCTTGACCCGCAGCACGGTACGCGGGTCGGCACCGCTGACCCAGGCCTTGCTTTTGCCCCAGTAGTGTCCCAGTTGGTTGCGAATGACATATACCTCGGTCATGTTGCCCGCCTTGCTCCTGTGGTCGTTGAGTGGAAAGTCTAACTTAGCAAAAAGTCCTTGGCCGCATTGATTTTGGCGGCCAGGTAGTCGCTGCCGCCGCGGTCCGGGTGCAGCTTCTGCATCAGGTTGCGATGGGCGCCGACGATGTCGTCCTCCGTGGCGTCTTCCTGCAGGCCCAGGATGGACAGAGCCTCGCGCCGGCTCATTTCGCCCTCATTCGCCGCGCCTTGCCGGTCGCCGTTGCCGCCACCACCGGCGTCGTGCTCGCCGCCGGGAAAGCGCTGCTCCATGTAGCCCTGCAGCAACTGGGCAGAATCGGCGTCCTGCGCCCGGCAGTAGCTCATGAGTTCGTCCAGCTGGGTGCGGTCCATTTCCTCCAGGTACCAGCCCGCGTAGTCCCCCTTGAGTACTTCTCCGCTGAGGCGTCCGTTGGCGTGATCCAGGTGCATTCGCAGGCAGGCCGATTCCACCGTCGATTGCTGGCCGCCACTCTGGGATTTTCCCTGCGCACGCAGGGACGCCAGCATCGGGAACAGGCGGATCAGGGTGGGCAGGAGCTGGCGGCCGGCAACCAGCAGGCCGGTAAGCGCCGCGCCTATCCAGTGCATGCGTCCGGTCAGGGTCAGGCCGACGACCACGACCACGGCCACGATCAGGCCCAGCTTGATGTACTCGGCGCGCCGCCGGTGTGGCGGCACGTTGCGGGCGCGCTGAAACAGGATGTATAGCACGGCGATAACCGCGAGTAGCAGGATGAGTCGGGGCACTGGTTCCTCAGGGCTTGATTTGTTGAAGCAGGAGTTTAGCACCCTCGCCGGGGGTATTCTCCAGTGCCGTGCGGCCGCCGGATGCATAGCGCGCTACCGCGCCCAGCAGGTCGGCGAGGGTGGCGGCGCTGCGGTGATCAAAGCGTGCCCAGGCGCCGCCGGAAAGCTGAGCCAGCTGGCGGAGGGTGGTCTCGACCCGGCGGTCGTGACCCTCCTGGAACAGGAACAGGGGCAGCTGGCGTATTCCGCATTCGCCCGCCAGCTGGCACAGGCGGTCGGGATTTTCTTCCACGGCATCGCCGATAAATACCAGCGCGCGCAATGGCTGCTCCCGGTGTTCCTTGAGACCGTGGCGCAGCAGGCGCGCGATCTGGGTGAGGCCGCCCTCGCAGTGCACCCGGGCCATCAGTCGGGAGAGGGCGTCGCCGTCGCTCAGCCAGGCGCTGGCAGAGAACTCGTTGAAACCGCGGTAGTAGCAAAGCTGTACCTGTAGCGTGGTGGCATCACGGGTGGCCTGGAACATGCGTTGTTGCTGGTGGCTGGCGGCGTCCCAGGTGGGCTGGCGACTGGCGGTTGCGTCGATCGCGAAGATCAGCCGCGGCTGGCGCTGGACCACGCTGCTGATGGCTTTGCTGGTGCCCAGGAAGCGGGCGATATCTTGGGAGCTTGCGCGGCGCGAGGGGGTTCGAGCCATAGGCGGCTAGTGCTTGAGTTTGCCGATCTGTTGCAGTTCCTGCAGATAACGGCGACGGGCAGCGAGTTCACTGATCGCCTGTTGCAGCTCGCGCTCGCTCACGGTCTGCTTGCTGTCGCTGACCAGCTCCCACAGCTTGCGGCTGCAGAGTTCGGCTGGATTAAAGCCTGTATTGGATTGGGTCATGGTCTTGTCTCGTGTCTGTTTTGTCGTCGGGCGTGCTACCGGCGATGCCTGCCGGGGCGCTGCTAAATAGCTGTAGTATAGCGAAAGAGCTTACTGCCCGAGTGTGACAGTGCGGTTAAGCGCAATGCCTGATAGCACCAGCTTACCCCGTACTCGCGCTAAAAGGAAACGGCGCAGCCCCGCTGATTTGTGGGCCCTGCAGCGTGGGTGATTCGCCGGCGCGCCACAGGGGCAGGGTAAAATGCGCGCGATAGCTCGCCTGTGGCGCCGCGGTGAAGGGCTGGCGCGGCCCGGCAATCGCCACCAGTTCCACCGCCAGGCTTTTGTCTCCGAAGGTTGCGAGGCCGTAGCCGTTGGCGGTGCTGTCGACGAATGCCAGCCCCGGGTTGGCGCTGTTGGGCCCGAGCCAGCGGGCGAGTCCCAGGCTGCCGGTGTGGTGGTAGGCATAGGCGGCGAGGACCCCGCCGGTCAGGGTCAGGTTCCAGTTGGGTTGGGTGATGTTGTCGTGAACGGATTCCACCAGGTCCCGAAAAGCGGAGTGACTGCGATTGGCTGCCGCCAGCACGCTGTCGAACAGGGGCGTCGAGCTGATGCCGGCGCAATTGAAGTCGGCCATGACCGGGGGCGTGTCGGGATCGCCGGGGTCCTGGTGAATCAGCCCGGCGCCGTGCATATGATGGTCTCCGGACAGTGACACCACCCCCGCGATACCGCGCTCGCGCAGGCTGTCCAGGATCAGGCGGCACTCGTGGGGGTAGCCCAGCCAGGCGTCGATGTTAAACACGCTATCCTCATAGCCCGCGAAGGGAATGCTGGACATGTCCACGTACAATGGCAGCAGCGGCAGGGGGTTGCCCCAGAGTTTCCAGGTCGCGGTGGAGCTGCCCAGCGTTTCCAGCAACCAGTCCCGCTGGGCCTCGCCCAGGCAGGTGCCGGGCGCCCGCGCCCGCGCCGGGTTGGGGGTGTCGCCATCGCCGTAGGGCAGGGTCGCCGGTGGCGTGCCCTCGTTATAGGCGCGGCCGCCGTCGGCGATGGCCACCAGTTCACGCGTATTCATCGGCAGACCCAGTTCCCCGGCGAGCCCTTCCTCGACGCTGGGGGGGCTGCGGTAGCTGCGGCTATCGGTCAGCAACAGGTCCAGACGGCTACCCCACTGCAGGCGGCGGTAAATACGCAGGCTGTCCCTGGCACTGGCGTTGTCCCGGGCCGGCTCGCCGTCCAGGTCGACCGGCTGCAGGCCGTGGCTGGGCCCCGGCCTGAGCTCGTCCAGCGCCGCCGGCATAAACTCGAACCAGGCACGGTTGGCATCGCGCTTGCGCGCTGCCTCGAGCAGCGGTGTGTCGCCGTAATGGCTGTAGCTCTGGAAATTGTCGTCGCTGAACTCGTGATCGTCCCAGGTGCAGACGAAGGGCCAGCGGGCGCGGGCCGCCTGCAGCCAGGGCTCACTGAGGTAGCAGTGATAGAGGTAGCGGTAATCCGCGAGGGTGCGGGCGTAGCGGTGGTCGCTGCGCTGGACGCCATCCGGGAAGGGGGGCAGCCGCCGGGAGGGCGCGCTGCCATCCTCGCGCGTGTCCCAGCTACGCTCGTAGATGAAGTCCCCCAGGTGCAGGACAAGGTCAATCTGTGCGGCGGGGGCGGCGGCCTCGTCGTCGGCGATCATCCGCGCCCAGGCGCCGTAGTAAGCCTGCTCCAGGTTCTGGCAGGAGGTGAAGGCCACGCGCACGTCCCGGGCCCGGCCGGGCAGGGGCGCGGTCAGGGTTCGTCCCAGGCGCGAGGCGCGGCCATTGCCGTCGACAAAGCGGTAGAAATAGCGCGTATCCGGTTCCAGCCGGTCGACCCAGGCGCGCAGGGTGAAATCGCTGTCGCGGTCGGCTTGCAGCAGGCTGCGCACCAAAGGCGCGGTGAAGTCCGGTGACCGGTCCACTTCCAGCAACACCTGCACCTGCGCGACGCCGGTTGGCGGCACCGCCCGCGTCCACAACATTACAGCACCGGGCGTCGGGTCTGCAGAAGCCACCCCCTGGGGAAAGCCAAGGCCGGGGGTGGCACCTGCGTTGCGCGAGGCCAGTGCGGTACCTGCGTGGCAGGCAAAGGTGCTGGCAGAGAGCAGGGCGAGCATCTCGCGTCGGGTCAGGGGCATGGCGGAAACCGGTCAGTTGGAATCTGTCACTCTAGCTCACAGACCGGGGTGGGGAAACCGGGGCAGGGCGGCGCTGCTCCAACGGCCGGTCAAAGGCTGGTTACGATAGTTGAACCACGCTGCCCCAACGGCCAACAGCCGGACCGGGTGACGGCGGTGACCGTAAATAGTTCCTTGTTGCGGTGTTTAAAAGCCGGTCTAATGCCAGCACGTGTTTGCAGGGCCTCGATTGATCCACGCCGTGTAATAAATCGAGGTGCCGCGCGATTATAACGATAAATGTGAGGTACCCAGATGCCACAGTTCCGTGAGTTTAACCATCCCTTTAGCCGTCTCGCCCTGGCCGCCGCGGTGGCCGCGGTCTTTCCCTCAGTGCCCTCCCTCGCGCAGGGCTTGGTGCTGGAAGAGGTTGTGGTGACCGCGCGCCGGCGCGCGGAGAGCCTGCAGGAGACACCGGTTGCGGTCACCGCCCTGGACCAGTCGGCCCTGCGCGAGGCGGGCGTTCGCAACCTCGCTGACCTGAACCAGCTCACCCCCAGCATTGACGTGGCCACCGCCAACGGCAACGCGCCGCTGGCCAACGTCTATATCCGCGGCGTCGGGCAGCGTAATTCCGGCGCCAACATCGACTCCGGGGTGGGTATATACATCGATGACGTTTACCTGGGGCGGCCCGACGGTGCCCTGCTGGACCTTAACGATGTCCAGTCGGTGCAGGTGCTGCGTGGTCCACAGGGCACGCTGTTCGGCAAGAACACCACGGGCGGCGCCCTGGTGTTTACCACCAACAAGCCGGTGGAGGAATTCGAGGGTTCCGTGGGGATGCGCGTCGGCAACTACGACCGGCTGGATGCGGATTTCGTGCTCAACGTGCCCCTGACCGACAGCCTTTGGACCCGTCTCTCGGGCGTGACCCGCAATCGCGATGGCTATATCGACAACCGCTTTGACGGCGAGGAATACCTGGACGAGGACCGCCAGAGCCTGATCTGGCAGACTCGCTGGACCGCCACCGATGACCTGACCCTGGACCTCAACGTGAACTGGGCCGAGACCGATCAGACCATGCGCCCGCAGAAGTGTCGCCTGGTTCCCGGCGCCGAGGGCTGGCAGGCGGCCCTGTTTGATTCCCTGGCGATTCAGCCGTCCACCGGCAAGACCGTGGACGATTTCTGTGCCGAATCGGCAGAGGTCGGCGATGAAAACACGGTGATTTCAGATCTCGGCGGCGAGTATTACGCCAAGAACGAGGGCGTGTCCCTGACGGCCGAGTGGAGCCTCAGCGATGATATGACGCTGAAGAGCATTTCCGCCTGGCGCGGTACCGAGGCCACCCAGAACGACGATCTGGACAGCATCGGCATTCCCTTCCTGCACCGCACCAATACGGTTCACCCGATCTACAACAGCCCCGCGGAAACTGACCAGTACAGCCAGGAGTTCCAGCTCCTGGGCAGCGGGTTCAACGACCGTTTGCAGTACGTTGCCGGCTTGTACTGGTTCAGCGAAGAGACCTCGGGGCGGTTCAATACCAACTACCTCGGTCCCTTCGACCCGGCGATTGCTGGCCTGTTCTTCTTCAATACCAGCATGAATACCCTGTCCTCGGACAACCAGGCGCTGGCGGCTTTTGCCCAGGCCGAGTGGGAGCTGACCGATAACTGGCGGATCACCCTCGGCGGTCGCTACACCAAGGAAGAGCGCGAGTTGACGCTCGACCGCTTTGTTCTTGACCCGGCCACCCTGGACGCCAATGGCGGCTTTGCAGCCGGTCTCGGCGGCGGCCTGTTTGCCGTCCAGCGTCCGGATTTCGAGTTCAACCCGGCGTTTGATTTTGTCCCGGGTGCCAGTCTCAATGATTCCGTTGACGACAGCGCGGTCACACCCATGGCCAGCATCCAGTACCTGCTGGATCCCTCGGACTGGATCGACCAGGGCAGCCTCTACCTGACCTACAGCGAGGGCTTCCTCTCCGGCGGCCTGTCCGAGGCGCCGACCGGGGAACTGGAAGTGTTCGAGCCCGAGGAGGTCGAGAACTGGGAGTTCGGTTTCAAGCTGGACCTGATGGACCGCCGGCTGCGGGTCAACGGCGCCCTGTTCTTCTCGGATTATACCAACCGCCAGCTGACCACCCTGGTGATCAACCCCGAGACCAACTCGCCCTCCGGTGCCACTATCAACGCCGGCAAGACCAGCATTGACGGCCTGGAACTGGAGACCACCTGGCTGGCCACCGAGAACCTGGTGCTGACTTTCAACGCGACCTTTATCGACGCGGATATCGAGGAGTTCGATGACACCGCCATCGGCATCGCCGACACCACCATGCCGGTGCCGGACGGCTGCACCCGGGCAGACCTCAGCCTGCTGGCGGTGGACGCCTGCCAGATAGATCGTTCGGACGAAAACCTGCCCCGGGTGGCGGAGGAGTCCTACCTGATCGCCGCCCAGTACAATATCGACACCGGGATCGGCACCTTCATTCCGCGCATCCAGGCGAGCTGGAAAATGGACACGGAGTTCTGCTTCGATTCCACCAGCTGTCGCTCCGGGCTGTGGTTTGAGGAAGAGCAGTTTGAGCTGGGGGCACGGCTGACCTGGCTGTCCAACGACGAGCGCTGGGTCGGTGCTCTCTACGGCACCAACCTGACCGATGAGGACTACCTCGTCGGTGGCACCGCGCTGGTGGAGTCACAGGGTGTCGGCGGTTACGCGGTCGCGGCGCCGAGAATGTACGGCGCCGAACTGCAGTACCGCTTCTGATAGCGCGAGCGCCCCGCCAGGGGCGCTCAACGCGCGTTCAGCAAACGTCCCAGGACCGCGCCGATCGCGTTCTCCACCCGCAGGATACGTGGCCCCAATGCGGCCGGCGTGAAGCCGGCCTCGACCAGTTTCTGCACCTCGTAGTCGATAAACCCGCCCTCGGGCCCGATCGCCACCACGCTGTGACCCGCGGGGTCCGCGGGCAGCGGTGCCGACGCGGGCCCCGGGTGCGCCAGCAGGGCATTGCGGCCGAGACAGATCGCCGGCAGCCTGTCCTCCACAAAGGGTTTGAAGCGCCGCTCGCAGTGCACCGCGGGCAGGATGGTGTCGCGGCCCTGCTCCAGGCCCTGCAGCAGGTACTCGCGCAGCGTGGCCGCTTGCAGCACCGGCGTTTGCCAGTAGCTCTTTTCCACCCGGTAGCTGTTGACCAGGTAGAGTTCCCCGACGCCGAATTCGGCGACCGCCCGCAGAATCCGGCGCAGCATTTTCGGCCGCGGCAGGGCCACCACGAGGGTCACGGGCAGCTTGGCCGGGGGCTCTGAATCCAGTTGGAACTCAATCTGCACCTGCCGGCGATCCAGGGCCACGATGCGCCCCTGGCCGAGGCGCCCGCCGAGCTCGCCGACCCGCAGGGAGTCGCCGCAGGCGGCGCCCAGGACCCCGGTAATATGTTCCAGCCGGCGTCCGCCGAGGCCGATGCGCCCGGGGGCGATCAGGTCCTCGGCGGAGAACAGCAGCAGGTTCACGCCTTCAGCCTGCCCAGAGGTCGTACTCGTCGGCCGCGGTGACTTCCGCCTCGACCATGTCGCCAGGGACCAGGTCGGTAGCGCCATCGAGATACACCTTGCCATCGATTTCCGGTGCGTCGGCGCTGGAGCGGCCGACCGCACCCTCGGCATCCACCTCGTCGATCAGGATCTCGATGGTCTTGCCAACTTTCGCCTGCAGCTTGTCCGCGCTGATCTGCTGTTGCAGGGCCATAAAGCGCTCCCAGCGCTCCTGCTTGACCTCTTCCGGTACGTGATCCGGCAGCTCGTTGGCGGCTGCCCCGGCCACCGGCGAATACTGGAAACAACCCACCCGGTCCAGCTGCGCCTCGCGCAGAAAATCCAGCAGGATGTCAAAGTCGGCATCGGTCTCGCCGGGGAAGCCGACGATAAAGGTGCTGCGCAGGGTGATATCGGGGCAGTCGGCCCGCCAGGCGCGAATCCTGTCCAGGGATTTCTCCGCCGCGGCAGGGCGGCGCATGCGCTTGAGCACCGCGGGGCTGCCGTGCTGGAAAGGGATGTCCAGGTAGGGGAGGATCCTGCCCTCCGCCATCAGCGGGATCACCTTGTCCACGTGGGGGTAGGGGTAGACGTAGTGCAGGCGCACCCACACCCCCAGCTCACCCAGGGCCTCGCAGAGTGACTGCATCTGCGTTTTCAGGGGGCGCCCCTGCCAGAAGCCGGTGCGGTACTTGAGGTCCACGCCGTAGGCGCTGGTGTCCTGGGAGATCACCAGCAGCTCCCGGACCCCGGCGCGTACCAGGCCCTCGGCCTCGTCCATCACCTCGCCGATCGGGCGGCTGACCAGGTCCCCGCGCATGTCCGGGATGATGCAGAAGCTGCAGCGATGGTTGCAGCCCTCGGAAATTTTCAGGTAGGCATAGTGCCGCGGGGTGAGTTTCACCCCCTGTGCCGGGACCAGGTCGATATAGGGGTCGTGGACCGGCGTGTGCGGGACGTACTGGTGGACCGCACCCACGACCTCCTCGTAGGCCGCGGGCCCGGTCACGCTGAGTACCTTGGGGTGCAGCTCGCGGATGCGCGCGGCATCCGTGCCCTTGCCCATGCAGCCGGTGACAATCACGCGGCCGTTTTCGCTGATCGCCTCGCCGATGGCGTCCAGGGATTCCTGCTTGGCGCTGTCGATAAAGCCACAGGTGTTGACCACCACCAATGCGGCGTCTTCATAGCTGGGGACGATGTCGTAGCCGTCGAGCTTGAGCTGGGTGAGGATGCGTTCCGAGTCGACCAGGGCTTTGGGGCAGCCCAGGCTGACAAACCCGACCTTGTTAGAAGACATGCTGTGACCTGCGCGACGTGAGCGGAAAATGAGGGCGAGGAGTATACCGCCGTGGCCGCGCCGGCGAAACGCCGCCGGCCGAGGCCGTCCCTCGGGGCAGGCGACAACGCGGATTCAGGAACGCAGCTCGCCACGGGTTGAATGGCCGCCCACCCGCAGTTGCGCGCGCAGCAGGCGCAGCAGTTCCAGGCAATCATCCCGGTTCAGGAACTCGCCCACCGGCACCTGCTTCCGGCGGTCGTGCAGGGCGATACCGGGACCGTCCCAGGGGTGCTGTTCGCCCTCGACCAGGATGCGGGTGTCATCGCGGCTCAGGCGCCAGCTCTGGCGCGGCAGGTAAAAACCCTTGTCGATACGCACCTGTTCCGCCTCGATGGTGATGACCTGTCGGTACTGCAGCTTCCAGTTGACGTAGTACAGGGCGCCGCCCAGGGCGGTCAGCTCCAGGCCGGCGAAGGGCAGGATGGGCCAGGCGCCCGCCAGGGCAAAACCGATGGCAATTCCCAGTGAGGGCACGCTCAAGGCAATCAGCACCAGCTTGTTGGTGCGCCAGGTGGCGGACTGGTTGGGGCGGGCGACGATCACCCACTGCCCCGACTGCTCGCGCCCGCTTACCATGGCGTGCAGCACGGGTGACGCCGGCGGCGGATTAGGCAAGAATGACAGGCTGGCACAACAGCTTCTCCAGGGAGACGTTTATGAGCGAGCCGGATAACCAGGCCCAGGTGGTAGCGCCGGAGGACGCAGAGGCCCTCGCCGCCGCCATTATAGTCGATTGTCGCTTTTCCCTCGCCGATCCGGAGGCGGGCCGGCGGGCCTGGGAATCGGGCCATGTCCCCGGGGCCTTTTATCTCGACCTGAACCGCGACCTGTCCGGGCCGACCGGGCGCCACGGTGGCCGCCATCCCCTTCCGGATGCGCAGGATTTTGCCAATACCCTTGCCGGTCTCGGCATTCACCGCGGCTCCAATGTGATCGCTTACGATGACAGCGGTTTCGCCTTCGCCGCGCGCCTGTGGTGGATGATGCGCAGCCTTGGCTATCGCCCGCCGCGACTGCTCGACGGGGGTTACTCGGCCTGGCTGGCCCTGGGGCACGCGCCAGAGACCGCGGTGCCGATTCCGGACCCCTGTGAATCCCCCGATATCGGCCATTTCACCGGGGTGGTGGATAGCGCAGGTGTGCGCGATGCCCAGGCCCGCGGCGCCTGGCTGGTGGATGCCCGGGAGCCGCGACGCTACCGCGGCGAGGAGGAGAACATCGATCCGGTGGCGGGGCATATCCCCGGTGCCCTCAACCGACCCTGGCAGTCCATGAGCGACGATACGGGCCGGCTGCTCGGTGACACGGCGCTGCGCGAGCAGCTGGGGGAGGTGCTGGAGGCACCGGAGCTGGTGGTGTATTGCGGCTCCGGGGTGACCGCCTGCGTGGACCTTTTTGCCCTCGACCGGGCGGGGCGCGACGATGCCCTGCTCTACGGCGGCAGCTGGTCGGACTGGTGCAGTTATCTGGAGCCGGACGGCGCAGGGCCCTAAAAGTCCGCCGGGCACTCGCCCTCGAGCCACTCGCCGCTGGCGGGGTGGGTCAGGCCGAGGTGGGTGGCGTGCAGCAGCAGGCGGTCGGCCATGCCCAGCGCCGCATCGTGGGCATACATGTCGCAGCCCAGGATCGGGTGGCCCAGCGCCGCGAGATGTATCCGCAGCTGGTGTGAGCGGCCCGTGACCGGGTGCAGGTGCAGGCGGCTGCGATCCCCCTGGCGCGCGATCACTTCGTAGTGCGTCAGCGCCGCCTTGCCGCGCTCGTGGCAGATTTTCTGCCGTGGCCGGTCCTGCCAGTCGGGCGCAATGGGCAGGTCAATCTCCCCCTCATCGGCGGTGGGCTCCCCCCAGACTACCGCGGTGTACTGCTTGCTGACCCGGCGCTCCTGGAACTGGCGGCTGATGTGGGCGTGGCAGGCGCGGGTGAGGGGGATCACCATGATCCCCGAGGTATCCAGGTCCAGGCGGTGCACCACGCTGGCGCTCGGGAAATCCCGCTGCAGCCGGCTGATCAGGCAGTCGCGGTTCGCCGGGTGGCGTCCCGGTATGGTGAGCAGGAGGTGTGGCTTGCGCACCAGCAGCAGGTGCTCGTCCCGGTGGAGGATGTGAATCGGTTCCTGGCTATGGGGAACCAGGTAGGGCGGCGCGTCGGACACCAGCGAGCCCCGGCGCCCTCACTCACCCGTCGGCGGCCGCTGGCCCCACTGGAAAATGTCAAAGAAGGCATAGGAGGGGTCTTCCGGCCCGGGCTTGCCGATGCGGGAGCCCGCGATCATCGGGTGTTCCAGGTTCACCGTGGAGGGCTCATCGACCTTGACCCAGTCGGCGACCACGGCCCGGTGGCTGTACTTCCATTCGCCGTTGCGGCGCTCGTACTTGTCGAAGTAACGCCCGCCGATCAGCACGTCGATCACGCCCTCATCGGTCGCCACCTGGTGAAAGGCGAGGATATACACCTCGCCCTCGGCGCGATCGCCGTCCAGGGCAATATTCAGGGTGGTCACGTTGTGATGCAGGATCTGCATCGGGCCCTGGATCTCCGGCAGCTTGTCGATGAAATCCATCGCCAGGCCCTCGAAGAACTGGCCGTGCTCGTCAATCGCATCCGGGTGATACAGGCTGCGCATTTTCTCGTTGTCGTGGCGATCCGCGGCATTGCAGTAGGCATACACCAGGTCGGTAATGGCCTGCTTGTCCAGCAGTGCCTGCAGGCGTGGATCCAGGGTATCGGGCATTATGCGTCCTCTTCTCTTGTGGTCCGGGTTGGCGCGCCTGGCTCAGGATTTACCCAGGGCCTGCTGGTAGGCGGCGATGGTCGCCGCCATGCCCAGGCGCAGGGCATCTACAGTCAGGGCGTGGCCGATGGATACCTCCAGCAGGCCGGGCACGGCGGTAAAGCGGGGCAGGTTGGCGAGGTCCAGGTCGTGGCCCGCGTTCAGCCCCAGCCCCTCCTCGGCCGCCACTTCTGCGGCGCGCACGAAACGGGCCAGGACCGCGTCCACGTCTCGCCGGGCGGCGAAGGCCCGGGCGTAGCTCTCGGTGTAGAGCTCGATGCGGTCGGCACCGGTCTGCGCCGCCAGGCGAATCTGTTCCTCGTCCGGGTCCATGAACAGGCTGGTGCGGATGCCCAGGGACTTGAGCTCCGCGACCAGTGGCGCCACGGTGTCGCCGTCACGCCGCAGGTCGAAGCCGTGGTCGGAGGTCAGCTGGGCGTCGGTATCCGGCACCAGGGTGCACTGGGCGGGGCGTATCTCGCGCACCAGTTGCATAAAGCCCGGATAGTCATCCACTCCGGCGCGCTCGCTGCGACGCGGCCCGGCCTGGGGATTGCCCTCGATGTTGAACTCCACCTCCAGCATGGCCGCGAGGTCGAAGCAGTCCTGGGCGCGGATGTGGCGCTGGTCCGGGCGCGGGTGCACGGTGATGCCATCGGCGCCGGCATCGATGCACATCCGGGCGTGGGCCGGAATGTCTGGATTGCGGGTATCCCGGGAATTACGGATCAGCGCGATCTTGTTGAGGTTGACGCTGAGGGCGATCACAGCAGGCTCTTGCGCACGATTTCCTGGATGATCACGGGCTCCACCGGTACGTCGCTGTGGGGGCCCACCTGGTGCACGGGGCTGGAGGCGATAAAGTCCACCGTGTTCATGCCGTCGGTGACCTCGCCGAAGACCGTGTAGCCGGGCTGCCCGGGCATCCAGTCTAGACGCAGGTTGGTGCGCTGGTTGATAAAGAACTGGGCCGTGGCGGAATCGGGGTCGCTGGTGCGCGCCATCGCCAGGGTGCCGCGGATGTTGTGCAGGCGGTTTTTGGACTCGTTGACGATGGGCTCACCGGTCTCCTTCTCGCTCATATCCGGAAGCATGCCGCCGCCCTGGATCATGAAATTGGGGATCACCCGGTGAAAGATGGTGCCGTTGTAGTGCCCGGCATCCACGTAGCGCAGGAAGTTTTCCACGGTGACGGGCGCCTTGTCCCGGAACAGGCGCACGCTGATGTCACCCTGGTTGGTCTTGATGACGACCTGCGGGTTCGGCAGTCCTTCCCCGGCGCCGGCCAGGGCCGGCAGCAGGAGGGTTGCGGCGAACAGCAGGGCGCGGGAAATCCGGGTCAGCATCTTATTGGCTCCTGTCTCTAACGCCTGGGTACATTAACATCGTTCAGAGGTGCCCTAGGCCCAGCTGGAGCTGCGGCGGCGCTTGGGCCACAGCCGCGGCACCACGAGGGTGATAATCACGCCCAGCAGGACCGCCAGGGCGCCGTCCAGGAAGGCGCCGCTTTGCAGCTTGTCCTGCAGGCGCTGGTTCTCGGCTTCCAGGGTGTCGACTTCGGCGCGCAGCGTTTCGCTCTCTTCTGCCAGGCGACGATTGTCCGCGTCCAGTTCCACCGCGCGGCCGGAAATCTGCTTGAGCTGGGCCAGTTCCTCGCTGACCTGGGCCAGTTCGCTGCCGGTATCGTCCACCTGTTCCGCCAGCTCGCCGCGCGTGTCCCGGAGAGTGGTCACCTGCTCGCTCAGGGCCTTATTTTCGGCGGTCAGTTCCTCGACCCGCGCGCGGGCCCTGGCCAGCTGGTTTTCGGCGGGGACGTCCTCCATCAGGTACTGGGCGCGCAGCCAGCCCTCGTCACCAGCTTCCGTCCTGATCCGGGCCCAGAGCCCGTCGTCTGTGGTCTGGGACACGGTGAGGCGGGTGCCCGAGGGCAGGCCGCGATGGACGATGCGGTATTCATTGCCGGCGCCGCTGCGCAGGGGGATGTACTGGGTGTCGCTGATATAGCGCACTTCCTGGGCCAGGCTGGCGGTGGTGCCGAGGCCCAGCAGCAGGAGCAGCAGTAAGTGGGTAGGGCGTTGCAAAACGGATTCCTTCACTCGTGTGTTGCCATGGCGGGAGCCGCCACGGGGGTCGAAAAACGCGCGCAAGGATACCACGGAATCAGGGCAGGACACGCTTGTAGGGCTTGACCGTGACCGCGCGGAATACACCCGCCTCGGTATAGGGGTCGCTGTCGGCCCAGGCCCGGGCTTCCTCCAGGGAAGCGAATTCGGCGATGATCAGGCTGCCGGTAAACCCGGCGTCGCCCGGGTCTTCGGTATCCAGGGCGGGGTGGGGGCCGGCGACCAGCAGGCGTCCCTGGTCCACCAGTTGCTGGATGCGCTCGAGGTGTGTTTCCCGGGTCTGCTTACGCAGTGGCAGACTGTTCTCTACGTCCTCACAGATGATCGCGTAATACATGATGCTGTCCTGGTGGCTGTCTTAGTGGCTGTCCCTGGCGGGCTCTTCCTTGAGATGCGGGCTGACGATGAGAGCCGTGAGCACCGTGAGAACCACGGTAAAGCCGATCGCCGAGTAGAGCTTGTAACTGACCCAGGCCTCCTCGCTGAAGCCGTAGGCGACCACCAGGTTGAGCGCGCCGACAATCGCGAAGTTGCTGACCCACAGCAGGTTGAGCCGGGTCCACACGGCGTGGGGCAGGTGCAGCTGGCTGCCGAGGGTGCGTTCCATCAGGTTGCGCTCGCCGATGAACTGGGAGGCGCCGAAGACCAGCGCCAGCACCCAGTTGAAGATGGTGGGCTTCCACTGGATAAATACCTGGTTGCGAAACACCAGGGTGGCACCGCCGAACACAATGACCGCCAGCAGGAGCCACAGCAGGCGCCGTTCCAGGGTTCGCGTCAGTGCCCAGGTGATGGCCACCTGCAGGGCGGTGGCGGCCATCAGCACCGCGGTGGCGGTGAAAATACCGTCAAAGGTATATTCCCAGGTGCCGAGCACCAGGGTGTCGCCCTTGAGCTGGTACACAATAAAGAACAGGGCGATGGGAATGAATTCAGCGAGTTGTCTCATAGGGCTGGGGTCCGGCTACGGCGTGTTACCATGGCATCTGGTTGCAAGCGGCGCCCGGCGTCGGGCCTGTCGTCGCAAACTACAGAAGCGAGAGTTTACGGTCTGTGCTGATTGACTTCCACACCCATTCTAACGCCTCCGACGGCGAGCTGAGTCCCGGGCGCCTCCTGGCGCGGGCGGCCGAGCGCGGTGTCCAGGCCCTGGCCCTTACCGACCACGACACGGTCGACGGCTACCTGGCGGTCCGGGAGCTGGCGCCATCGCTGGGCCTGCAGCTGCTGCCCGGGGTCGAGTTTTCCTGTCGCTGGTCGGGGGTGACGGTGCATATCGTCGGCCTGGCCATGGATGTGGCACACCCGGCGATGCGCGAGGGGCTGGTGCGATTGCTGGAGGCCCGACAGCAGCGCGGGGAAAAAATCGCCCGGCGCCTGGCGGCCCTGGGCTTTCCCGACTCGCTGGCCGGTGCCCGGGCCCGGGCGGGGGACAGCCAGCTGGGGCGACCCCATTTCGCCGGCTGGATGGTAGAGCAGGGTCACGTCAGCGATATCAACACCGCCTTTGACCGCTATCTCGGCCAGGGCAAGCCGGGGGACGTCAAGGCCTTCTGGCCTGAGCTGGCGGAGGTGACCCGCTGGATTGTCGACGCCGGCGGCACCGCGATCATCGCCCATCCCCTGAAATACAAGCTCACCCGCAGCAAGCTGCGACGCCTGGTGGCGGATTTCAAGGCCGCGGGCGGTACCGGCGTGGAGCTGGTCAACGGTCGCCAGACAGCGGACCAGACCGCGCAGCTGCGGCGCCTGGCGCGGGAGTGCGAGCTGGCGATTTCAGTGGGCAGCGATTTTCATCGCGACAGCGCCTACGGCCCCGAACTGGGGGTGCCGCTGCCGGCGGAGCGGGGGCTGCGCGCGGTGTGGGAGGATTGGCCGGCGCTGGCACCGGAGGCGTTGCAATGAGCCAGTTTTTCCAGATCCACCCGGAGACCCCCCAGGCGCGGCTGATCCGCCAGGCGGTGGACATCATTCGCGGCGGCGGGGTGGTGGTCTACCCCACGGACTCCGCCTACGCCCTGGGCTGCCATATTGGTGACAAGCAGGCCCTGGACCGCATCCGCCGCCTGCGCAAGCTGGATGACCGCCACAACTTCACCCTGGTCTGCCGCGACCTGTCGGAAATTGCCACCTACGCGCGGGTGGACAACACGGTGTACCGCCTGCTCAAGCACGCCACCCCGGGGCCCTATACCTTCATCCTGCGCGCCACCTCGGAGGTGCCGCGGCGCCTGATGCATCCCAAGCGCAAAACCGTGGGCCTGCGGGTGCCGGATAACGCCATCGCCCAGGCCCTGCTGGCGGACCTGGGTGAGCCCCTGATGAGCGTGACCCTGATCATGCCGGGGGACGAGTTTCCCCTGATCGACCCCTATGACATTCGCGATACGCTGGAGCGCCAGGTTGATCTGGTCATCGACGGCGGCTACTGCGGCATGGAACCGACCACGGTGGTGGATCTCTACGACGACGTGCCGATTATCCTGCGCACCGGCAAGGGCGATCCGGCACCTTTTATCGTCTGAGCGGCTGCAATTCGGCCCCACCCCGGGCCCCCGATTACGGTATACTCGCGCCATGGCAGGACAGGATTCCCCGTGAACGAAAACGAACAGCAGGCTCCACCCGCGGCGGATGACGCCGCCGCAGCGGCCACCAGACCCCGCGGCGCTCCCGGCGTCCCCCAGCAGGGGGAGATGCCCTTCGCGTTCGTCCTTGGCAAGGCCATGACCGAGCTGCCCAAGGACCTCTACATCCCGCCCCAGGCGCTGGAGGTGTTCCTGGAGGCTTTCGAGGGGCCCCTGGACCTGCTGCTGTACCTGATCCGGCGGCAAAACCTCGACATCCTCGAGATTGACGTCTCCGAGATCACCGCCCAGTACATGCAGTACGTCGACCTGATGGACGCGCTGCAGTTTGAACTGGCGGCGGAATACCTGCTGATGGCCGCGGTGCTGGCTGAAATCAAGTCACGCATGCTCCTGCCCCGCTCCGAGGGCATCGAGGAAGACGAGGAAGATCCGCGGGCGCAGCTGATTCGCCGCCTGCAGGAATACGAGCGCTTCAAGAAGGCGGCTGAGGATATCGAGGAACTGCCGCGCCTGGAACGCGACACCTGGGTTGCCAGCGCCGAGCCGCCGGACCTGAACCGCGCCCGCGTGGAACCGGAGGTGGATATGCGCGAGCTGCTGGTGGCGCTGGGTGAGGTGCTGCGCCGGGCAGACATGTTCGAGAGCCACCATATCCAGCGCGAGGCCCTGTCTACCCGCGAGCGCATGACCCAGGTGCTGGAGAAGCTCTCCGGGCAGCAGTTTGTGCCCTTTGTGTCCCTGTTCTCGGCCAGCGAGGGTCGCCTGGGCGTGGTGGTCACCTTCCTGGCGGTCATGGAGCTGATCAAGGAATCGCTGGTGGAAATCGTCCAGAGCGACGCCTTTGGTCCGATACACGTCAAGGCGCGGGTCGAGTAAGCACCGCCGCGCAGGAGAAAACCCTGTTCATGTCAGAGATCAACCTGGTCCAGATTATTGAAGGCGCGCTGCTTGCCGCGGGCCGCAGCCTCACCGTGGCGCAGCTGGGCGAGCTGTTCGAGGAGCACGAGCGCCCGGACAAGACCGCGATCCGCGAGGCCCTGGAGGAAGTGGCCGCGCGCTGCGAGGGGCGCGGTTACGAGCTGCAGGAAGTCGCCAGCGGCTTTCGCTTCCAGGTACGCCAGGCGCTGAGCCCCTGGGTCGGGCGCCTGTGGCAGGAGCGTCCGCAGAAGTATTCCCGGGCCCTGCTGGAGACCCTGTCCCTGATTGCCTATCGCCAGCCGATTACCCGCGGCGAGATCGAGGAAATCCGCGGGGTCGCGGTCAGCTCCAACATCATCAAGTCGCTGCATGAGCGGGAGTGGATCCGCGTGGTCGGTCACCGGGACGTACCCGGGCGCCCGGCAATGTACGCCACCACGCGCCAGTTTCTCGACTACTTCAACCTGAAAACCCTGGACCAACTGCCGGCCCTGGCGGAAATCCGCGACCTGGAAACCCTCAATGCGGAACTGGGTTTCAGTGACCCGGTCGCGGCGGCCAATGAACCGGGCACCTCGGAAGAGGCCGCCGGTACCGAGGGCGCCGGTGCGGAAGCGGATGTTGCGGAAGCGGATGGTACCCAGGCGCCGCAGGCTGAGACCCGCGCCGCGGCACTCGCGGTCGTCGCCGGCACGGCCCATGTGGCGGAGCAGGCTGGCGAAGGCGAGGAGTCCCCTGCGGAAGCGGATGTCGCGCCGGAAAGCGCTGACCACGAATCGTCCGATCGCGACCGCGACCCCGGCCAGGCCTGAGTCCCGGGATGAGCGAACAGGAAGGTGCCAAGGCAGCCGCCGCTGCCGGCGAAAAATTGCAGAAGGTGCTGGCGCGCACGGGTCTCGGCTCGCGCCGCGAGATGGAGCGCTGGATCGAGGAAGGGCGCATTGCGGTAGACGGCAAGCCGGCCAAGCTCGGCGACCGGGTCAGCGACAGCGCCCGCATCGCCATCGACGGCAAGGCTCTGGAGCGCGCCCCCGCCGAGGAAACCCGCTGCATCCTGTATCACAAGCCCACGGGGGAGGTTTGCACCCGCAAGGACCCCCAGGGGCGGCGAACCGTGTTCCAGCGCCTGCCCAAGCTCAAGGCCGGGCGCTGGATTTCCATCGGCCGCCTGGACTACAACACGTCCGGCCTGCTGCTGTTTACCACCGACGGTGAACTCGCCAATGCTTTGATGCACCCCGCGTCCAATATCGAGCGGGAGTACATGGTGCGGGTGATGGGCGAAGTGCAGCCCCCGCAGCTGGAGGCGCTGCTGGAAGGTGTCATGCTGGACGACGGCGTGGCCCGCTTCACCGACATCCAGGACGGCGGCGGCGACGGTATCAACCACTGGTATTACGTGGTGATCATGGAAGGCCGCAACCGCGAGGTGCGCCGCCTGTGGGAATCCCAGGGTCTCACCGTGTCGCGCCTGAAGCGGGTGCGCTACGGCGAGGTGTTTATCCCCTCCCGCGTCAAGCAGGGGCAGTGGGCGGAGCTGGACCCGAAGGAGGTCAAGAGCCTCTACCGCATGGCCAGCCTGCCGCAGAAGAAGCTGCGTCGCAACACGCTCAAGGAGCGGGAGAAGATGGAGCGCCAGTTCGGCAAGCGCGAGGGCCGCGGCGTGGCGAAAAAGGGCAAGCCCGCGAGCGCCAGCCAACCCGGACGCAAGCCGGCGAGAAAGCCGAATAAGAAAAAGCGTTAAGGCCCGGGAAAAGTGGTGCCGGCAGGGTGAATCGAACACCCGACCTACGCATTACGAATGCGTTGCTCTACCAGCTGAGCTATGCCGGCCCGGATTGTTGCCTGGCTGTCGATTCCGACACAGCAGTCGGATCAGCCCGCCCGGTCGCTACCCGCGTCGGGGCGGCGATATTACCACCGGCTTCCGCCCGGGTTAATACCCGCGATCCGGGAATTTCTCACTTATTGTGCATTCAGCGCCTGGCCGTGCACGCCGGCGCTGTCGTCTCCCATCAGGTAGAGGTAAGGGGGCATCAGGGCCTCGGGGGAGGGATTGTCTGTCGGCTGCTCCGCGGGATAGGCGCTGCGTCGCATGGCGGTGTTGGTGGCACCCGGATTGAGGCTATTGACCCGTACCCGGGAGGTATTTTCCAGTTCGCTGGCCAGTACCTGCATCAGGCCCTCGGTGGCGAACTTGGAGACCGCGTAGGCGCCCCAGAAAGCACGCCCACGGCGCCCCACCCCCGATGAGGTGAAAATCACCGAGGCGGTGGGCGCCCGTTGCAGCAGGGGTAACAGGTAGCGTGTCAGCAGGAAGGCGGCGTTGACATTGACCTGCATCACCTCCTGCCAGGCGGCGTAGCCGGCGCTCTCGATCGGTCGGCGCTCCCCCAGCACGCTGGCGTTGTGCAGCAGGCCGTCGAGCTGGCCGAAGTTTTCCTCCAGGGCGCTGGCGAGCTGGCGATACTCCTCCTCCGTGGCACTGGCGAGGTCCATGGGGAAAATCGCCGGCTGCGGCCCGCCGGCGGCCTCGATCTCGTCGTAGACCGCCTCCAGCTTGGCCACGGTGCGGCCCAGCAGGACCACGGTGGCCCCCCGGGCCGCATAGGCCAGCGCGGCCACGCGGCCGATGCCGTCGCCGGCGCCCGTAACCATGATGGTCTTGGCCTGCAGCAGGTCCGGGGATGCCTGGTAGGTGGCGGGGATGCTCATGGTGGTGGTCTCCTGGGGCTGTGTCTCACTGGCGGCCCTGAGCCGGGCGCCCCTGAGCCGGGCGCCCCTGAGCCGGGCGCCCGAGAATAAGGCCTTGCAACTCGGTGCTGCAAGTCACCCCGTGGTCTGCACCCCAGCTGGACGGGTCGTCGTCGGCCTCGATGTAACCATAGAGCGCGGCCACCGTGGCCATGCCGGCGCGGCGGCCCGCCTGAATGTCCCGCCGGTGATCCCCGACGTACACGGTCCCGGCGGGGCGGCAGCCAAGCTGGCGGCAATTCAAGTACAGGGATTCCGGGTGGGGCTTGCGCTCGCGCACGTCATCCGGGCAGACCACGCTGCCCGCGGCGGGCTGCAGGTTCAGGCGCTCCAGCAGGGGTGCGGTATAGGCGCGGGGCTTGTTGGTGGCGATACCCCAGGCAATGCCGCGCTCGGCGAAGGCTTCGAGCAAGGCCGGAATGCCCGGGTAGACCCGGGCCGTGGAGCCCAGCACCTCGCCGTACAGTTCCAGCAGCCGCAGGCGCCGGGTTTCAAAATCCGGGGCCGATTCCGGCAGGTCCAGGGCCAGGGTGACCAGGGCCCGGGCACCGTTGGACACGCTGGCGCGAATCAGTGCCTCAGGCAGCGGCGGCAGGTCGTGCTCGGCGCGCAGGGTTTGCACCACCACCACGAACTCGCTGGCGGTATCGACCAGGGTGCCATCCAGGTCGAAAATCACCGCCTCCAGGGGTGCCCGGGAGGTCACGCCGGCTTCTCGGCGCGCAACATGTAGTTGACCGAGACATCCCGCGGGTTCAGTTTGTACTGGCGGGTGATGGGGTTGTAGGTCAGCCCGGTCATCTCGCGCATCAGCAGTCCCGCATCGCGAATCCAGCCCGCCAGTTCCGAGGGGCGGATGAACTTCTGGTACTCGTGGGTCCCCGCGGGCAGCAGCTTGAGGATGTATTCGGCGCCGACAATGGCGAAGGCGAAGGACTTGGGATTGCGGTTGATGGTGGAGAAATACAGGCTGCCACCCGGCGCGGCCAGCTCCGCGCAGGCGGCGACGACCGCGCCGGGGTCCGGCACGTGCTCGAGCATCTCGAGGCAGCAGACGATGTCGTAGGCGCCAGGCTCGCTGGCCGCCAGGTCCTCGGCGGTGCTCTGGCGGTAGTCCACCTCCACCCCGGACTCCAGCTGGTGGATGCGCGCCACCGCCAGCGGCGCCTCGCCCATGTCGATGCCCGTGACGCGGGCGCCGCGGTGAGCCATGGCCTCGGCGAGAATGCCGCCGCCACAGCCCACATCCACCAGTGTTTTCTCCGCCACCGGCGAGAGTTCATCGATAAAATTTGCCCGCAGGGGGTTGATGTCATGCAGGGGTTTGAATTCGCTGTGCCGATCCCACCAGCGCGCGGCGAGCGCTTCGAACTTGGCGATTTCCTGGGGGTCGACGTTGGCTTGGCTGCTCATCAGGCTGTTTTCCCGGTTGCGGCGAGGGTGGTTTGCCACTGCTGGGCGCGGGCCAGCAGGGCGTGGCTGTCTAGGGTCAGGAGTTCACGGTCCCGCAGGACCGCGCGTCCGGCGATCCAGCTGTGGCTGACCTGGCTGCCGTTGCAGGCGTAGACCAGCTGCGACAGCGGCTGGTGCAGGGGCTGGGTCTCAGGCCCCCGCAGATTTACTGCGATCACGTCCGCCTGCTTGCCGACCTCGAGGCTGCCAATCTGCTCGTCCAGCCCCAGGGCGCGGGCGCCGCCGAGGGTGGCCATGTGCAGGGCCCGGCTCGCGGGCAGGGCAGTGGCGTCTTCGCTGTGCAGCTTGGCCAGCAGGGCCGCGGTGTGCATCTCCGTGAACAGGTTCAGCGAATTGTTGCTCGCCGCGCTGTCGGTGCCGAGGGCGAGATTGACCCCGGCACGGTGCAGCCTCTCGATCGGGCAGGCACCGGAGGCCAGTTTCATGTTGGACTGGGGGCAGTGCACCACGTGGGCGCCGCTCTGCACCAGCAGGGCGATATCCTGGTCGCCGAGGTCGGTCATGTGTACGCACTGGGTGCGGGGGCCCAGCAGGCCCAGCCGCTGCAGCGAGTCGATGGGGCGTTCGCCATGCTGCTCCACCGCCTGCAGCACCTCGCCCCGGGTCTCGTGCAGGTGAATCTGGATCGGCAGGTCCAGCTCCGCGGCCAGGGTGGCGACCTGGGCCAGGTCCGCCTCGGGCACGGTGTAGGTGGCGTGGGGGCCGAAGACCACGGAAATCATCTCCTGGTGTTTCAGGTCATCCCGCAGGGCCAGGCCCTTGCTGATACATTCACTGGCATCCCGCGACCAGGCGGTAGGGAAGCCAATGATCGGGATGCTGAGCTGGGCGCGCATCCCGCTTTGCTGCACCACCCGGGCGGTGGCCTCGGGGAAGAAATACATGTCGCTGAAGGTGGTGGTACCGCTGCGGATCATCTCGGCGATGGCCAGCTCCACCCCGGCGCTGACGAAGGACTCGCTGACGTGGGCGGCCTCCGCCGGCCAGATGTGGTCCTCGAGCCAGCGTGCCAGGGGCTGGTCGTCAGCGAACCCGCGCAGCAGGCTCATGCCCGCATGGCCGTGGGCATTGATCAGGCCCGGCAACAGGGCGTGCCCCGGGAGATCGTGAACCTCGTCAGCAGGGATCTGCACGGCCTCGGCCCGGGGCAGAATGGCCTCGATGCGGCCATCGCGTATCGCCAGGCTGTGCTCCCTGAGCACGGCCCCGCTGGGGTGCATGGGGATCAGCCAGCCGGCATGGATAAGAGTATCCGCCCGCTCTATCGCAGCTTGGGTCACGTCGTCAGCTCTCGCTCTCTGGTTATCCGGTGTCGTTTGATCGGGCGCCAGTATAACCAGAAATGCAGCGCTGCTGGGTGGTCGGGGCGCGCGAGTGGCCCGCTAGGGCGCAGCCGGGTCAAAGTGCCTGCGCAGCCCCGCCCAGCAGGCCTGGTAGTCCCGCTGGCGCTGCGGGGTCTGCAGGGCCCAGGGTGTTGCCTGCATCAGGTAGCGGGATTCCAGCATGAAGGCCAGGGTGTCGCGGTAGCGCTCCGGCGCCAGCTCGGCCCGACTGGCGCGCTCGAAAACCGCCGCCTCGGGGCCGTGGGCGGTCATGCCGTTATGCAGGCTGTAGCCGCCGGGGACAAAGCCCGCCTCCTTGGCATCGTAAACGCCCTCCACCAGGCCCATGAACTCGCTCATCACGTTGCGGTGGAACCAGGGCGGGCGGAAGGTATCCTCCGCCACCATCCAGCGCGGGGGGAAGATCACGAAATCCAGGTTGGCCACGCCGGCGGTCTCGGACGGAGAGGTCAGTACGGTGAAAATGCTGGGGTCCGGATGGTCATAGCTCACCGAGCCCATGGTATTGAAGCGTCCCAGCTCATAGCGGTAGGGGGCCGAGTTGCCGGTCCAGGCGACCACATCCAGGGGTGAGTGATCCAGGTCGGCGCGGTAGCACTCGCCGCCCTGCTTGTAGACCAGCTCATGGGGCGTCTCGAGATCCTCGTAGTGGGCGTGGGGATACTGGAAGTCGCGGTCGTTGGCGAAGCCGTTGGCCCCCACCGGGCCCCGCTCCGGCAGCTCCAGGGCGACGCCGTAGTTCTCACAGGCGTAGCCCCTGGCGGTCGCGGACAGCAGTTCCACCCGGAAACTCATGCCCCTCGGCACCACCGCAATCCACCCCGGGCCGACGTCGAGGCGCCCGCATTCCGTGTGCAGGCGCAGCTGCCCGGACTGGGGTACCAGCAGCCACTCGCCATCGGCGCAACGAAATACGCGCTGGGTCATGGACTGATTGGCGCCATACAGGTGCACCGCCATGCCGCGCTGGGCCAGGGCGTCGCCGCAGCACGCGACCGTGACCAGACCGTCGACGAAGTCGGTAGCGACCTCGGGCAGGGGCAGCGGGTCCCAGCGCAGGGGGTTGGCAGGCGGCGGGGGCAGGTCCCGGCCGGCGGTGGCGATGGCGGGCAGGCTGAGGGCTTCAAAGGGGCCCTGCACCACCGACGGGCGGATGCGGTAGAGCCAGCTGCGGCGGTTGCTCTGGCGGGGCGCGGTAAAGGCGGTGGTGCTGAACTGCTCGGCATAGAGCCCGTAGGCCACCCGCTGCGGATTGAACTGGCCCCTGGGCAGGGCGCCGGGGAGGGCCTCGCTCTCATGCTCGTTGCCGAAGCCGTGCAGGTAGGCGGGTGCTGGGTCCTGGTCTGCCTGGGTCATCGCGGATCTCCGGGGGTGGCGCTGCGGCGGCGCATAAATAGTTTCAAATGAAACTAAATTATGGCGGAAAACACGGCATTCCTCAAGGGCCCCGGGAGATCGCTTGCGGTTGGCGGTGGCTCACCCGCAAAGCCCTGCGAGCGGCCCAAATCACTGGCCGCAACAGCGCGAATTCCGTATACTGTGGGGATTGTTTCCAGGGGCAATTGAGCGCTGTCGGCGCGGTCATCCTACCGCGCCGGATCGGACGCTATAACCGACAATAATCCCTCCCTCCCAGTGCAAGGAATCCGTGGTAAATGGGTGAGTTAGCCAAAGAAATTCTGCCCGTCAACATCGAAGACGAGCTGAAGCAGTCCTACCTCGACTACGCCATGAGCGTGATCGTCGGGCGGGCCCTGCCCGATGTTCGCGACGGCCTGAAACCGGTTCACCGGCGCGTACTGTTTGCGATGAACGAGCTGAACAACGACTGGAACAAGGCCTACAAGAAGTCTGCGCGGGTCGTGGGTGACGTGATCGGTAAATACCACCCCCACGGTGACTCGGCGGTATACGACACTATCGTGCGCATGGCCCAGCCTTTCTCCATGCGCTACATGCTGGTGGACGGACAGGGCAACTTCGGCTCCATCGACGGCGACAACGCCGCGGCCATGCGCTACACCGAAATCCGCATGCGCAAGATCTCCCACGCCATGCTCGCAGACCTGGACAAGGAGACGGTGGATTTCGTCGACAACTACGACGGCACCGAGCGCATTCCCGAGGTCCTGCCCACCCGGGTGCCCAACCTGCTGATCAACGGATCCTCGGGGATCGCCGTGGGCATGGCCACCAACATCCCGCCGCACAACCTGCGCGAGGTGGTCAGCGGCTGCCTCGCCCTGATGGGCAACCCAGATCTGACCGTGGATGACCTGATGGAGCACATCCCGGGCCCGGATTTTCCCACCGCGGCGATCATCAACGGCCGCGCGGGTATTATCCAGGCCTACCGCACCGGCCGCGGACGCATCTACGTGCGCGCGCGGGCCGAGGTGATCACGGACGAGAAAAAGGGCCGCGACACCATCCTGATCCACGAGCTGCCCTATCAGCTGAACAAGGCGCGTCTGATCGAGCGCATTGCCGAGCTGGTCAAGGAGAAGAAGATCGAGGGCATCACCGAACTGCGGGACGAATCGGACAAGGACGGCCTGCGGGTGGTGATCGAGCTGCGGCGCGGGGAAATCGGCGACGTGGTGCTGAACAACCTCTACGCCCAGACCCAGCTGCAGGCGGTCTTCGGCATCAACATGGTAGCCCTGGTCGACGGCCAGCCCAAGATCCTCAACCTGAAGGAAATCCTCGAGGCCTTTATCCGCCATCGCCGGGAGGTGGTTACCCGGCGCACCGTCTACCTGCTGCGCAAGGCCCGCGAGCGTGGCCATATCCTCGAGGGCCTCGCGGTCGCCCTGGCCAACATCGACGAAGTTATCGAGCTGATCAAGGCCTCGCCCAGCTCGTCCGAGGCGAAGGAAAAGCTGGTGGCGCAGCCCTGGCTGCCCGGGGAAGTAATGGGCATGCTGGAGCGCGCCGGTGACGATGCCTGCCGCCCGGATGACCTGCCGGCAGAGTACGGGCTGCGCGAGGGGAACTATCACCTGTCCCCGGCCCAGGCCCAGGCGATCCTCGATTTGCGTCTGCACCGCCTCACCGGCCTGGAGCACGAGAAGCTGCTCAACGAATACCAGGAAAAGCTGGCGGAGATCGCCGACTACCTGGAAATCCTGGCGGACCCGGATCGCCTGAAAATGGTCATCCGCGAGGAACTGGAAGAAATCGTCACCGAGTACGGCGACGACCGCCTCACCGAGATCAGCTCCTCCTCACACGACCTGACCGTGGAGGACCTGATCACCGAGGAAGACCGCGTGGTGACCATTTCCCACGGCGGCTACGCCAAGACCCAGCCCCTGTCGGACTACCAGGCCCAGCGCCGCGGTGGCACCGGCAAGACCGCAACCTCGGTCAAGGACGAGGACTTTGTCGAGCACCTGCTGATCGCCAGCACCCACGCCAATATCCTGTGCTTCTCCAACCTGGGCAAGGTGTACTGGCTCAAGGTCTACCAGATTCCCCTGGCGGGGCGTAACTCCCGCGGCCGTCCCATGGTCAACCTGCTGCCCCTGGAAGAGGGCGAACGGGTCACGTCCATCCTCCCGGTGCATGAATATACCGAGGGTTATTACATTTTCATGGCCACGGCCAATGGCACGGTCAAGAAAACCGCGCTGCCCGCCTTTGCCCGCCAGCGCAGCGTGGGCCTGCGCGCCCTGGAGCTGGAAGAGGGCGATGTCCTCGTCGGTACCGCGATCACCAACGGCGAGAGCGATGTCATGCTGTTCTCGACCGAAGGCAAGGCAGTGCGCTTCAGCGAGCAGGACGTGCGCGCCATGGGTCGCACGGCCCGCGGGGTCCGCGGCATCCGCCTGGGCGAGGGTCACCGCATGATCTCGCTGATCATCCCGCAGGAGGGTGGACGGGTGCTTACCGCGAGCGAGAACGGCTACGGCAAGCGCACCTCGGTGGAGGAATTCCCCACCAAGGGCCGCGGTACCAAGGGCCTGATCGCGATGGCCACCAGCGAGCGCAATGGCCGCATGGTCGGCGCGGTGCAGGTATTCGACCGCGATGAACTGATGCTGATCTCCAATCAGGGTACCCTCGTGCGCACCCGCGCGGATGAGGTGTCGGAACTGGGGCGCAATACCCAGGGCGTGCGCGTGATCCGCACCAGGGACGGCGAGTTCCTGGTCGGCGTGGAGCGCATCGAAGAGCCCGAGGACGATCCCGTGATTGCGGACGAGGGTGACGACGCGCCCGCATAGGCGCGTCCGCCGGCACCGAGGTTCCATCCCCCGGAATGATCCCGCGCGGCCCCTTGATCCAGGGGCCGCCCCAACCCAGGTAACAAGGAAGCAAGCTGTTATGACCCGCAAGTACAATTTCTGTGCCGGCCCCGCCGCGCTGCCCGATGCGGTGCTGGAGACGGCACGCGACGAGCTCCTGGACTGGCGCGGCACCGGTATGTCGCTGATGGAAATGAGCCACCGCAGCCCCGAGGTGGTGGGGGTGGCCGAGGCTGCCGAGGCCAACCTGCGGGACCTGCTGGCAATTCCGGATGACTATGCCGTGCTGTTCCTGCAGGGCGGCGCCAGCACCCAGTTTTCCGCCGTGCCCCTGAACCTGCTGGGTGAGCGGACCGGCGCCGACTATGTGAATACCGGACAGTGGTCGAAGAAGGCGATCGCCGAGGGCAAGCGCTACGCCGAGGTCAATGTGGTGGCCTCGTCCGAAGGCAGCAATTTTGCCACCATTCCGCCCCGGGACAGCTGGCAGCTCGGGGCAGATCCTGCCTATCTGCACTACACGCCGAACGAAACCATTGGCGGGGTGGAGTATTTCTGGGTACCGGAGGTGGATGCGCCGCTGGTCGCCGACATGTCCTCGACCATCCTTTCGCGCCCCATTGATGTCTCCCGTTTCGGCGTGATCTACGCCGGGGCGCAGAAGAACATCGGTCCCGCCGGCCTGACCCTGGTGATCGTGCGCCGCGACCTGCTGGGCCGCGCCTCGGCCCAGTGCCCCGCGATGCTGAACTGGCAGGTGGCCGCCGACAACGACTCCATGTACAACACGCCGCCGACCTTTGCCCTCTATCTTGCCGGCCTGGTATTTGCGTGGCTGCAGGCCCAGGGCGGGCTCGCCGCGATGGAAGCGTTCAACCGGCGCAAGGCGGACAAACTCTACGCGGCGATCGACGGCAGCGACTTCTACGCCAACCCGGTGGAGCTGCCCAGTCGCTCGCTGATGAACGTGCCCTTCACCCTGGCGGACAGCAGCCTCGACAAGCCCTTCCTGGCCGAGGCCGAGGCCGCAGGCCTGCTCAACCTGAAAGGTCACCGCTCGGTGGGCGGGATGCGCGCGAGCATCTACAATGCGGTCAGTGAGGCAGCGGTGGATGCCCTGATTGCCTTTATGCAGGATTTCGAGCGCCGACACGGATAAGGCTATGCAAGACACGCGAGACCTCGAGCAGGTCAGGGCCGATATCGATGCCATTGACCAGGAGATCCAGGCGCTGATCAATCGCCGGGCCGAGTGTGCCCAGCGGGTGGCGGATATCAAGCTGGAGGCGATGCAGGCAGCGCGTGAGCGCGGCGAGCCCGAGGCCGAGGTGGTCTACTACCGGCCCGAGCGAGAGGCCCAGATCCTGCAGCGCATCATCGATCGCAACCCCGGCCCCCTGGAGGGCACGACCGTCGCGCATATCTTCCGCGAGGTGATGTCCGCCTGCCTGGCTCTGGAGCGGCCGCTGCAGGTGGCCTACCTGGGCCCGGAGGGTACCTTTACCCAGGCTGCCACGATCAAGCACTTCGGCCATGCAGCGGTCCCGGTTTCCCAGAACACCATCGACGGCGTCTTTGCCCAGGTCGAGTCCGGCGAGTGTAACTATGGCGTGGTCCCGGTGGAGAACTCCACCGAGGGCATGGTCAGCCACACCCTGGATAATTTCATGGACTCGCCCCTGAAGATATCGGGCGAGGTGGAAATGCCCATCGTGCACCACCTGCTGGTGGCGCCGGGCACTGGCCCGGAGGGCATCCAGCGCATCTGCGCCCACCAGCAGGCCCTGGCCCAGTGCCGCAACTGGCTCGACCTGCACTGGCCCAATGTGGAGCGGGACGCGGTGAGCAGTAATGGCGAGGCCGCGCGCCTGGCCGCCACCACGCCCGGGGTCGCCGCGGTCGCCGGCGACATGGCGGCAGAGCTCTACGCCCTGGAACGATTGGCGGAGCATATCGAAGACTACCCGGACAACACCACGCGCTTCCTCGTCGTGGGCCGGGAAGAAGTGCCCCCCAGTGGTCGTGACAAGACCTCGATCATCGTCTCCAGCCGCAACAAGCCCGGTGCCCTGTTCAGCCTGCTCGACCCCTTCCGGCGTGCCGGGGTCAGCCTGACCCGGATCGATACGCGTCCCTCACGCACGGAAAAGTGGGCCTACGTCTTCTTTATCGAGTTCGAGGGGCATTTGCAGGACGACAACATCCGTGCCATTGTCGCGGAACTTGAGGAGCAGTCCATTCTGCTCAAACCCCTGGGCTCCTACCCCCGGGCGGTGCTGTAGCCACTGCCCGCACAGGCTTCTATGACCTCGCGTATCGACACCACGCTTATCCTGGGCCTCGGCCTGATTGGCGGTTCCCTGGCCCGCTCCCTGCGTCAGACCGGTTTCAGTCGCCGGGTCACCGCCTGTGGCCATCGCGAGGCGTCCCTGGCGCGCGGCGTGGAACTGGGGATCATCGATGCCTACAGCCTGGATCTCGACGCGGCCCTCGAGGGCGTCGATGTGGTGGTGATCGCGACCCCCACCCTGGTGGCGGCGGACATGCTGCGCAAGCTGTTGTCGCGTTATCGCGATGCGCGGGACATGCCGGTGCTGACTGATGTCGCCAGCGTCAAGGGCAGCCTGCATGCGAGCGCGCTGCAGGCCTGGGAGGGGGAATTTCCGCCGCGGCTGGTGCTCGGCCACCCGATCGCCGGTTCCGAGCGTAGTGGCGTGGACGCCGCCGACGCTGAACTGTTTCGCCACCACCGGGTGATCCTGACCCCGGATGCGGCTAACGAGGCGGCCGCGGTAAGCCTGGTCCGCGAGATGTGGCAGAGCGCCGGTGCCGAGGTGGTGGACATGGGCGTGGCGGAGCACGACGCGGTACTGGCGGCCACCAGCCACCTGCCGCATGTGCTGGCCTACGCGCTGGTGGATGCCCTGGCGAGCAACCCATCGAGCGAGGATATCTTCCGCTTCGCCGCCGGTGGCTTCAGGGACTTCACCCGCATCGCGTCCTCTGACCCGGTGATGTGGCGGGATATCGCGATTGCCAACCGGGATGCCATCCTCACCGCGATCGACCAGTTCAGCGAGCACCTCGGGGCGCTGCGCAGCGCGGTGGATGGCGCCGATGCCGAGGGCATGCTGGATACTTTCACCCGCGCCAAAACAGCCCGGGATGCCTTTGCCGCGCGGCTGGCAGCGCGCAGCCGCAGCGCCGACTGAGCGGCCATTGCCGCCTGTAGAAACCAGAGAGGAATTATGGAATTCAAACTGATGCCGGGAGGCACGATTAGCGGCGAGGCCAGGGTGCCCGGGGACAAGTCCGTGTCCCACCGCGCGATCATGCTCGGCGCGCTGGCCACGGGCGTGACCCACGTCAGCGGGTTCCTCGAGGGGGATGACGCCCTCGCCACGGTCGCCGCCTTCCGCGCCATGGGGGTACGGATCGACGGCCCCGAGGACGGTGAGGTGGCGATCCACGGGGTTGGCCTGCACGGACTGCAGGCCCCGGGGAAGCCGCTGGATGTGGGCAACTCCGGCACCACTATCCGCCTGCTGTCGGGGCTGCTGGCGGGCCAGGCCTTCGACAGCGAACTGACCGGTGATGTCTCCCTGCAGCAGCGCCCCATGGGCCGCGTGATCCAGCCCCTGAGTCGCATGGGTGCAGCCATCAGCGGTACGGATGACAAGCCGCCCCTGAAAATCACCGGCGGCAGCCAGTTAGCTGGCATCCACTACGACCTGCCAATGGCCTCGGCCCAGGTGAAATCCTGTGTCCTGCTGGCAGGCCTGTACGCCAGCGGGCGCACCTCGGTCACCGAGCCCGCGCCGACCCGCGACCATACCGAGCGCATGCTGCGCGGCTTCGGTTACCCGGTAAAGAATGAAAACGGGGTGATCAGCCTCGCCGGCGGTGGCGAGCTGCGGGCCACCGACATCGACGTGCCGGCGGATATCTCCTCGGCGGCGTTCTTCCTGGTGGCCGCCTGTATTGCCCCGGGGTCGGACCTGCTGCTCACCCATGTGGGGGTCAATCCCACGCGCCTGGGCATCATCAGCATTCTCACCCTGATGGGGGCGGACATCACGCTCAAGCACGAACGCGAGGTGGGCGGCGAGCCGGTGGCCGATATTCACGTGCGCTACGCGCCCCTCAAGGGTATTGAGATTCCCCCGGAGCAGGTGCCGCTGGCGATCGACGAGTTTCCGGCGCTGTTTATCGCCGCCGCCTGCGCCAGCGGTCGCACCGTGTTGCGCGGCGCGGATGAGCTACGGGTCAAGGAAAGCGACCGCATCGCGGCGATGGCGGAGGGGCTGGACACCCTGGGCGTGAGAAACGAGGTGCTGGAGGACGGTATCGTGATCGAGGGTGGCAGCCTCGGCGGCGGGGTGATCAAGACCTACCATGACCATCGCATCGCCATGGCCTTTGCCATCGCCGCGCTGCGCGCGGAGGAGGAAATCCGCATCCTCGACTGTGATCACGTGGCGACCTCCTTCCCGGGCTTTGATGCCCTGGCCCGCGGCCTGGGGCTGCAGGTTTCGGCCCTGGCGGACTAGGGCGTGGCTGTGGCTCCGGTCATTACCGTGGACGGCCCGAGCGGCGCGGGCAAGGGCACCATCAGCCACCTTCTGGCGGATACCCTGGGCTGGCACTTCCTGGATAGCGGTGCGCTCTACCGGGTGACCGGGCAGGCCTGCGTTATCGAGGGGGTAGCCTGGGAGGACGAGCCCGCCGTCACCGCAGTGGCCCGCCACCTGGATGTCGCATTCACCGCGGATGATGCGGGTGAAATCCTGGTGAGCTACCGCGGCCAGGACGTGAGCCGGGCGATTCGCACGGAAGAGGGCGGGCGGGGTGCGTCCACGGTCGCCGCCATTCCCAGCGTGCGCGAAGCCCTGCTCGCCCGGCAGCGGGAATTCCGTCGGCCGCCCGGCCTGGTTGCAGACGGGCGCGACATGGGTACCGTGGTGTTCCCCGATGCGCCGCTCAAGATCTTCCTCACCGCGTCGGCCGCGGAGCGCGCCGAGCGCCGCTACCAGCAGTTGCTTGCCAAGGGTGAAAATGTTAGTCTCCCGCGCCTTCTCGAGGACATCGAGGAGCGGGATGCGCGCGACAGTTGCCGCGCCGTGTCGCCCCTGGTACCCGCGGAGGACGCCATCGTCATCGACAGCACCGCCACCCCGGTGGCTGCGGTGTTCGAAAAGGTGATGCAGGAAGTGCGCGGAAAAGGTCTGCAAAAGCGTTGATCTTCTGCCAGTTCCCGCAATTTTTATTCAAGCAGTGCTGCCGCCGGAGTCGGTCCAGAAGAGGCCCGACGGCAGTTTATTAATGACCCGCGCCGGCTGGCGGTGCGGTGCAGGCGATACTCTCGCCCTCACTATTAACAGGTAATGCGTAATGAGCGAATCCTTCGCTGAACTTTTTGAAGAGAGTCTGAAAACTGTCGAAATGGAGCCGGGCTCCATCGTGACCGGTGTGGTCATCGACATTGATAACGAGTGGGTCACCGTCCACGCGGGCCTGAAGTCCGAAGGCGTGATTCCTCGTGCCCAGTTTACCGACGCCGCGGGCGAGTGCAGCCTCAGCGTGGGTGATGAAGTCCAGGTGGCACTGGAAACCGTGGAAGACGGTTTCGGTGAAACCAAGCTGTCCCGCGAAAAAGCCAAGCGCGCCGAGTCCTGGAAAGAGCTCGAAGCTGCGCACGAGGCAGATGAAGTCGTTACCGGCGTCATCAACGGCAAGGTCAAGGGTGGCTTTACCGTTGACATCAACACCATCCGCGCATTCCTGCCCGGCTCTCTGGTAGATGTGCGCCCGGTTCGCGAGACCGGACACCTGGAAGGCAAGGAACTCGAATTCAAGGTTATCAAGCTGGACCAGAAGCGGAACAACGTGGTGGTTTCCCGCCGCGCCGTGATGGAAGCAGCGAACAGCGAAGAGCGCGAGGCGCTGCTGGAAACCCTGCAGGAAGGCATGACCATCAAGGGTATCGTCAAGAACCTCACCGATTACGGCGCCTTCGTCGACCTCGGTGGCGTGGACGGCCTGCTGCACATTACCGACATGGCCTGGAAGCGCATCAAGCATCCTTCCGAGATCGTGGAAGTCGGCCAGGAAATCGACGTCAAGGTGCTCAAGTTCGATCGCGAGCGCAACCGCGTCTCCCTGGGCCTCAAGCAACTGGGCGAGGATCCCTGGGTCGAGATTACCGGCCGCTACCCCGAAGGCAGCCGCGTTGTGGCGCGTGTCACCAACCTCACCGACTACGGCTGCTTTGCCGAGCTGGAAGAGGGTGTCGAGGGTCTGGTGCACGTCTCCGAGATGGACTGGACCAACAAGAACGTTCATCCCTCCAAGGTGGTGCAGCTGGGTGACGAGGTCGAGGTCATGGTGCTGGATATAGACGAGGAGCGTCGTCGTATCTCCCTGGGTATCAAGCAGTGCCAGCAGAACCCCTGGGACGCCTTCGCCGCGCAGTACAGCAAGGGCGACAAGATCTCCGGCAGCATCAAGTCGATCACCGACTTCGGCATCTTTATCGGCCTGGAAGGCAACATCGATGGCCTGGTACACCTGTCCGACATCAGCTGGAACGAAGCGGGTGAAGAGGCGGTGCGCAACTACAAGAAGGGCGACGAGATCGAGACGGTTATCCTGTCCATCGATCCGGAGCGCGAGCGCATCTCCCTGGGTATCAAGCAGCTCGAGGGTGACGCCTTCACCGACTACACCGCCGAGAACGATCGCGGCACCATCGTCACCGGTGAAGTGACTGAAGTGGACGCCAAAGCAGTCGTGATCAAGCTGGCGGACGAGGTCGAGGGTATCCTCAAGGCCTCCGACATCAGCCGAGACCGCGTCGATGACGCGCGCAGCCTGTTCAAGGTCGGCGACGCCGTGGAAGCGAAAATCGTTTCCGTGGATCGCAAGAACCGCGTACTGGCCCTGTCGATCAAGGCCAAGGACTACGACGACGAGCAGGAAGCGGTGAAGTCCCTGAAGGACCAGGAAGAGTCTTCTTCCCCCGGCACCATTGGCGACCTGATCAAGGCGCAGATGGGCGACAAGTCCTGAGGCAGCACTGACGACATGCGGTGGCCCGCCGGCCACCCAGCAGGAAGGGCCCCTCGGGGCCCTTTTTTTCGTTATAAAATAACAACTTGCGCTACAGCCCCGGGGCGTTCAGAATAACCCTGACCGGTTGAGGCCGACGATAAGAATCCTCGGTGCAGGGGGCACAATGACCAAGAGTGAATTGATCGAGACGATTGCCGCCAGGCAGACACAGCTGTCGTCGAAAGACGTCGAGCTGGCGGTGAAAACCATCCTGGAGCATATGGCCCAGGCCCTCTCCGTGGGTGAACGTATTGAAATCCGCGGTTTTGGCAGCTTTTCCCTGCACTACCGCGAACCGCGCCGGGGTCGTAACCCCAAAACCGGCGACACGGTCGACCTGACCGGGAAGTACGTGCCTCACTTCAAGCCGGGCAAGGAATTGCGCGAGCGCGTCAACCTGGGATTGCAGGCCGGCCTGTAAACTTGTGGCCGCCGTCGCAGGCGGTATGATCGGGGCTGGAACGTCTGCCCACCTGGATTCGCGTTATGAAGCTGCTCAGCCAAATTGTGTTTGCCCTGGTCGTCCTGGTGACGCTGATTGGCGGGGTGATGTTTGCCCTGCAAAACCAGGAGCCCGTCGCCCTGGATCTTCTTTTCTACCGCTTTGCGCCCCATAGCCTCGCACTCTGGGTGCTGTCGGCTTTCGCCCTCGGCGGGCTGTTTGGCATGCTGGCATCCGGTGCGGTGATTCTGCGCCTGCGCGCGAGCCGCGCCGCCAGTAACCGCCAGCTGCGCAAAGCCACTATCGAGCTTGACCGGCTGCGCACGGCGGGCCTCGCTGACAGTGAATGACCTGCTGCTCTTCGCTCTGCTGTTCGTTGCCACCGGTGCCGGCTGGTACCTGGGTAGACGCAGCGCGGGACTGATGTCCGGGGCCCACGCCGAGCACCTCCCCAGCCAGTACTATCGCGGCCTCAACTACCTTCTCGACGGTCGCCCGGAAGGCGCGGTAGACGCTTTCGTGAACGCCCTGGAGGTCAATACCGAAACCCTGGAAACCCACATCGCCCTGGGCAACCTGCTGCGCAAGCGGGGCGAGGTCGATCGCGCGATTCGCATTCACCAGAATCTGCTGGCCAGGCCCAGCCTGCCGCGCACCCAGGTGCACCAGGCACACCTGGAGCTGGCGCGGGATTACATCAGCGCGGGGCTACTGGACCGTGCCGAGCGCCTGCTGCTGGACCTGGTGGAAGAGTCATCGGAACAGCGCCGGGCAAGCCGGCGTCACCTGCTGGAGATCTACCAGAGCGAGCGCGAGTGGTCGCGGGCGATAGAGGTTGCGCAAAAGTTGCTGCCGCGCAAGTCCCTGCTGGGCGCGCCCCAGGGACAGACGGGCGTCGCTACCGGCCAGTCGGTGGTGGTGGTTCTCGCCCACCTGTACTGTGAACTGGCCTGTGAGCGTCGCGAGGCCGGTGATCTCGCCGCCGCTGCGCGCCTCCTGCAGCAGGCCCTGGACCAGGACAAGCGCTGCGTGCGCGCCTCGATCATGCTGGGTGAAGTGGAGCTGGCGGCGGGCAATCCCGAGCGGGCGGTAAAAGCCCTGAAGCGGGTACGGCAGCAGGATCACGAGTATATCCCGGAGACCATTACCACTCTGCGCCAGTGCTATGCAGAGATCGGGGACACCGATGCCCTGCAGCGCTACCTGCGGGAGTGCCTGGAGGCCAAGCCTTCCGCGCCCCTGGTGCTGGCAGTGGCAGAGGATCTACAGGTCTCCCACGGGCGGGCGGCTGCCACGGAGTTCTTGTCGGAACAGCTGTCCCGGCAACCTTCCCTGCGGGGGCTGGCCTACCTCATTGACCTGCAGCGGGATGATACCGAGGGCAAGGTCAGCGATAATCTCGGCCTGCTGCAGGTGCTGGTCGAACGCCTGATCGCGGAGCGCCCCAGTTATCGCTGCGGGCACTGTGGTTTCGCCGGTCGCCAGCTGCACTGGTACTGCCCCGGGTGCAAGCACTGGGGCACGGTCAAGGCCATTCGCGCTGCACGACTGGATTGATGCAACAGACACTGAAACAGGAGGGCCCATGAGCTCCCCCATTGTGGTCGCCCTGGACTTCCCCCAGGAGGCGCCGGCCCTGGCACTCGCCCAGCGCCTGTCACCCGAATTGTGTCGGCTCAAGGTGGGCAAGGAGCTGTTCACCCGCGCTGGCCCGGCCCTGGTCGAAAAACTGCAGGCGCAGGGCTTCGACGTGTTCCTGGATCTAAAATTTCACGATATTCCCAATACCGTGGCGGGCGCCCTGCGGGCCGCGGCGGAACTGGGAGTGTGGATGGTCAACGTACATGCCAGCGGGGGCCGGCGCATGCTGGAAGCGGCGGCGGAGGCGGTGCAGGCCGTGTCGCAGCCGCCCCTGCTTATCGGGGTGACGGTGCTGACCAGTATGTCAGACGCCGACCTGGCGGAACTGGGCTATCGCGAAACGGCGGCCCAGCGGGTGCTGCGCCTGGCGGCCCTGACTGAAGACTGTGGCCTGGATGGCGTGGTCTGCTCGGCCCTGGAGACCGCATCGCTGCGCGCCGCCCTGCGCCCCGGGTTCTGCCTGGTGACCCCCGGGATCCGCCTTGCCGGCGACGCCGCCGGCGACCAGCGCCGGGTCGTGACCCCGGCCGATGCCCTGGCCAATGGCTCCGACTACCTGGTGATCGGCCGCTCCATCACCGGCGCGGCGGACCCCCTGGCTGCCCTGCAGCGGGTGCACGCGGAAATCGCGAGTTAATCAGAGGTGCCCTGGTAACATCAAAAGCGCCCGCTCACACTTGCAGCGGGCACCGCACTGCTACACTGAATCACGCGAGGAATGTCTGCAGGGACGCAGGCAGTCGCAGTAATCAATATCGTAAATGGAGAGACGATCATGATGCAATTTACCCCATTCGCACCCACTGGAAACACCCGGCCGGGGATCCCTGCAGGCCGCAGACTGCTGTCGTCCGCGGCCCTGGCGCTGGCCATGATGGCCGGTGGCCTGGCTGCCTTTGCCCTGCCCACCACCGGAATGGCCCAGGAGGGCGGCACCCAGGTTGCCCAGCCAGCCACCATCAATATCAACAAGGCGGACGCGGCGACACTCGCCAGCGCCCTGCGCGGCGTCGGCATGTCGCGGGCGGAGGAGATCGTGCGCTATCGCGAGACCTACGGCGCCTTCGAGTCGGTGGATGAACTGCTGGACGTGAAAGGTATCGGCCCCGCTACCCTGGACAGCAATCGGGCACTGATAACGCTGGAATAGAGGCGCGGCATCCGTATCATGTGGGGGCTTCGGCCCCCTTATAGTTTCCAGCGGTGGGCCCGGGATGCAGAACAGGGGACCCAGGCAGTGACAGTGGCTAACACTCCGGCATGAAGTGCCTGGTTACCGGGGCAACGGGTTTTGTCGGCCGGGCTGTGTGTGCCAGGTTGCGCGCGCAGGGTGTGACTGTGTTGCCGATCAGCCGCAGCGGCGCTGACCTGCCCGACGGCACCGCGACCCGTGCCCTGTCCCTGGGTGAGGCGCCGGTGCCTGCGGGCTGGCTCGCCGGCGTCGACGTGGTCCTGCACCTTGCCGGCGTGGCCCACCAGCGGGCCGCCGCGGACCAATACCAGCGGATCAATGTCGCGGGCACCCGCACCCTGGCAGAGGCGGCGATCTCGGCCGGTGTCGGCCGCTTTATCTATTGCAGCAGCGTCAAGGCCATGGGGCCACCCGACGGTCCCGAGCCGCGGGATGAATCGGCGCTGACGCCGCCGGTGGATGCCTACGGTTGTTCCAAGCGCGAGGCGGAGGAGTTGTTGCAGACCCTTTGTCACCCGGCGGATATCGATTTGCTGATTCTGCGTCCGGCGCTGGTCTACGGGCCCGCCGTGCGCGGCAACCTGCGCCTGATGATCCAGGCAGCACGTCGTGGAATGCCCCGACTGCCGGCGCGTGGCGCCCGCTCCATGATCAGCGTGGATGATCTGGCACGCCTGTTTACCCAACTCGTACTGTCGGCCCCTCCGGGCTCCCACACCTGGCTGGTTGCGGACGGCGAGCAGTATTCGGTGCGGCGGATACAGGATGCCCTGCGCGGGGCCATGGGCCGTGGCGTCGCCTCCGGCTGGCTGCCCGATGCCGCCTGGCTGTTGGCCTGCGGCCTGGGCGACGTTGTCCGCCGGGGCAATGTGGAGCCCCTGCGAGCGAAACTGTTCGGCAGCGAGCTGTACGACGCCGGTGCGCTCACCCTGGCTACCGGCTGGCAGCCCAGGCAGCGGCTGGAGGATGTCGCCGGACAAATGGTGCAGAACGCATGAGCGTGCTCTGGCTGATCCCGCTGGTAGCGGTCCTGTCGGCCCTGGGCTGCGGTGCCTACCTGGGCCTGGCGCGGCACCGGCAGTGGCTGGATCATCCCAACGAGCGCAGCGCCCACGCCCTGCCCACCCCCCACGGGGGCGGTGTGCCCCTGCTGCTCGCCTGGGCCGCGGGCGTCGGGCTCGCGGCCTTGCTGGGTGTGGACTGGGCGCCGGCCTATCTCTGGCTGCTGGGCCTGGCGCTGGGCCTGATGCTGCTGGGCCTGCTGGACGACACCCTGGACCTGCCCGTGGTGTTGCGGTTTGCCGCCTATGCCCTCTGCTGTGCGCTGGGCACGGCGCTACTGCTGCCGTCGGGCGCGCCGCTGTGGCTCCTGGCGCTGATCGCTCTGGCCCTGCTCTGGGGCCTGAACCTGTATAACTTCATGGACGGGATTGACGGCTTTGCCGCGACCCAGTGCCTGATGGCCTGTGGCGCGGGTGCGCTGCTGGCGCTGGTCTACGGCGGCGGCACCGAATACGCGCTGTTCTGCATCCTGCTGGCGGCCAGCCAGTTGGGCTTCCTGGCCTGGAACCTGCCCCCGGCAAAGCTGTTCATGGGCGATGCGGGGAGCGTCCCCACCGGTTTCCTGCTGGGGGGCCTGGCGCTGTGGGGAGAGGTCACCGGCGACTTGCCGGCCGCGTCCTGGCTGATCCTGCTGGCGGTGTTCATCACAGATGCCAGCTGGACCCTGGTGGCACGGCTGATACGCGGTGAAAATGTGACCCAGGCCCACCGCGAGCACCTGTACCAGCGTCTCGCCCGGCGCAGCGGCTCCCACCTGTGGGTGCTGGTGGGGCTGCTTGTGGTGCTCGCCTTCTGGCTATTCCCCCTGGCCTGGGCGGCGCAGACGTTTCAGGCGCTGCAGATATTCCTTGTAACTTTGGCATATCTTCCGCTGCTCGTTGGCATGGCGATGACCCGGCATATCACGTAGTATTCGGCTACCGGGTACGGCTTTTGGGGCAAAGTCTAATAAAACCCGGCAGACCACAGAGTGAGGGAAATTTTGCGCTATCAGCCGGGTCAATACCTACTGCAAGCGGCGTCCGGCGTTCTCGGAAGCATGCGCGACGGCCTGGAAAAACTGATCGAGCTTCCGCGCAATATCAAGCAGGCTTTCCTGCTGCTGGTGGACATGGTGTTCGTCAGTCTGGCGATGTGGGCGGCCGTGGCCTTTCGCTTTGGTCACACCGACTTTTACGTCGGGCCGGTGGAAGTTTTCTGTGCCGCTTTCACTGTACTCGCCAGCGCCGTTATCTTCCTGCGCCTGGGCCTTTACCGTGCGGTTATCCGCTTTATGGGCCAGCAGGCCATCTGGGCGGTCATCACCGCTGTCAGCTATTCCACCCTCGTCCTGGGCGCCACGGTATTTTTTACCCGCGCCGAAGTGCCCCGCAGCCTGCCGTTTATCTACTGGTGTCTGGCGCTGCTGCTGATCGGTGGTTCCCGCCTCACGGTGCGCGCCTACTATCAGGCCAAGCTGCGCTCCATGTCCAAGAACGTGATCATTTATGGTGCCGGCGAGTCCGGTCGGCAGCTGCTCACCGCCCTGCACCACGGCGACCAGTATCGTGCCGTGGTTTTCGTGGATGATGATGTGCGCCTGCAGCACTCGGTAATCAACGGCCTGCAGGTGGCCCCGCCCGAAGAGCTGGAACAGCTGATTGAGGCGCATAATATTACCCAGGTCCTGCTGGCGATTCCGTCGGCATCGCCGGAGCGACGCCGGGAAATTATCGACTCCCTGGTGGGACTCCCCGTGCATGTGCGCACGGTGCCCAAGATCAACGAACTGGTCGCGGGTCGCGCCAGTGTCAACCAGATCCAGGACATCGACCTTGACGACCTGCTGGGGCGTGAACCGGTGCCGCCCCACCCGGAACTGATCGATCGCTGCATCACCGACAAGGTGGTGATGGTGACCGGTGCGGGTGGCTCTATCGGTTCGGAACTCTGCCGCCAGATTCTTATGTCGGGCCCGCGCGAACTGCTGCTGCTGGATAATTCCGAGTACGCCCTCTACCAGGTCGAGCGCGAACTGAATGACCTGATGCAGGAGCGCCAGGTGCACGTGGAGATGATCGTGTTGCTGGGCTCGGTGCAGGACCAGCGTCGCCTGGAAACCATCTATCGCACCTTCGATGTACAGACCGTGTATCACGCCGCGGCCTACAAGCATGTGCCCATGGTCGAGTACAACGTGGCAGAGGGTGTGGCCAACAACGTGTTTGGCACCTGGTATGCAGCCGAGGCAGCGCGCAAGGCTGGCGTGGAAACTTTCGTCCTGATTTCCACCGACAAGGCGGTGCGCCCGACCAATATCATGGGTGCCTCCAAGCGCTTCGCCGAGATGGTGCTGCAGGGTCTCGCCCAGGGCGAGACCACCACCCGTTTCTGCATGGTGCGCTTCGGTAATGTGCTCGGCTCCTCCGGCTCCGTGGTGCCCCTGTTCCGGGAGCAGATCGAGCAGGGCGGCCCCGTCACCGTGACCCATCCGGAAGTGTCGCGCTACTTCATGAGTATCCAGGAGGCCGCGCAGCTGGTGCTGCAGGCGGGGGCGATGGGTACCGGCGGCGATGTGTTTGTACTGGATATGGGTGAGCCGGTGCGCATCATTGATCTGGCCCGGCGCATGATTCGTCTCAGCGGTTACGACATGCAGCATGACGGCGGACACAGCTCATCCTATATTGATATTGATTTCATCGGCCTGCGTCCCGGGGAAAAGCTGCGCGAGGAACTGCTGCTGGGCAGCAACGTGGCCGGCACCGGTCACCCGATGATTATGCGTGCGGAGGAGGAGTGTCTCTCCAACAGCCAGATCCGCCGCTACCTGAAAGACCTTATGCACTACTGCGATACCATGGATTGCGCCGGCATCACCTCGGTACTCAGTGCCGCGGTCAGCGGCTTTGCCGGTCATGAGGTGCGCCACGACCACCTCTGGCGCAAACAGGGTATGATCACCCGGCACGCCGCGCCGCGCGCCGCACCGGCGGCGATTGCCCGGTCCAATGTGCAGGAACTTTTCCCCGACAAGAGTTGAGCGGGAATGGTCTGCATCACCCAGTTCTGATACCAGGTAAGCCATGACTGACTTCGACGTATTCAACGGCGACGCTGACGGCCTCTGTGCTCTCACCCAGTTGCGCAACGCCCACCCCCGTGAAGCCACCCTGGTGACCGGGGTAAAACGCGACATCAACCTGCTGCAGCGGGTGCAGGCGGAGCCGGGGTCGCGGATCACCGCCCTGGATGTCTCCCTGGACAAGAATCGCGAGGGGCTGCTGCGGGCGCTGGAGGCAGGCGCCAGCGTGTTCTACTGTGACCATCACTTTGCCGGGGAGCTGCCCGAGCACGAGCACCTGGAGTGCCTGATAAACACGGCGCCCGATGTCTGTACCAGCCTGTTGATCAACAACTACCTGGAGGGGGCCTATCTTGGCTGGGCCGTGGTCGGGACCTTTGGCGATAACCTCCGGGACAGCGCGATGCGTATCGCCCGCCCGCTGGGTCTCGACGAGGGCAGGCTCCAGGTGCTGGAGAACCTTGGCATCTATATCAACTACAACGGCTACGGCTCGCGGCTGGAAGACCTGCATTTCGACCCCGCGGAGCTATACCGCCTGCTCAGTGCCTATCCGGATCCCTTTGCCTTTATTGATGGCGGGCGTGCGCACTTCGAGCGCCTGGAAACCGGGTACCGCGACGATATGGCCGCGGCCTCGGCCCTGCAGCCCGAATACCGTGATGCTGCGGTGGCAGCCTATATTTTGCCCAATGCGCCCTGGGCACGACGGGTCAGCGGCGTGTACAGCAACGACCTGGCGAACGCGGACCCCGCACGTGCCCATGCCGTACTGACGGAAAATGCGGATGGTGGCTACCTGGTCAGCGTGCGTGCGCCCCTGAACAACAAGACCGGCGCCGACGAACTGTGTCGACAGTTTCCTACCGGCGGTGGACGCCAGGCCGCGGCAGGAATTAACGACCTGCCCGCGGACAGCCTGCAGACTTTTATCGATAGCCTGGCAAGCTTTTACGCGTAGCCGGCCGGCACCGGCGAGGGGGCGAGCGTGGACTGGGACGACATGAAGATCATGCTGGCGCTCAGCCGGCGAGGTTCCGCCCGTGGCGCCGCCCAGGACCTCGGTGTCAGCAATTCCACCGTGACCCGTCGCCTGGATGACCTGGAGCAGCAGCTGCACACGCGGCTGTTTGACCGTACCCCCGACGGCTACCGGATCACTGCCGCCGGCGAGCAACTGTTGCCCGCCGCGGAGCATGTAGAAGAGTTGTTGCTGGCGGCCGAGCGGCAGATCACTGGTGGTGACCAACACCTCGAAGGACGTATCCGCCTGACCATGCCCGACGTCGCCGGCATGGGGTTTTTTATGCGCCGCCTGGCGCGTTTTGCCCAGGACTATCCGGGTATCGAGCTGGAGCTGATGCCCAGCTATGACGCCCTGGATTTGAGTCGCCGCGAGGCGGATATTGCGATACGCGTAATGCCCGCCGGCGTGCGTCCGCCGGACTATCTGATCGGTCGCTGCCTGGCGCCGATCACGGCATCAACCTATGTGCACCGGGATCTGCTCAATTCCGAGCAGCCGGGGGATGTTACCCACCTGACCTGGATTGGCAAGAGTCCGGAGGGCCAGCCGGAGGAGTGGCTCGCGGCGACCGACTTTCCGGACCTGCCCACGCGGCATAGCATCATCAACGTCAACCTGCTGGTGGACGCCATCCGATCCGGGATGGGGCTGGGTTACGTGCCCTGCTTTTCTGTGCTCAACAAGGCGGAGATCGTGCGCGTACCCGGGGCGCGCGTCGTGCACCAGTCCGACATGTGGGTGCTGACCCACAAGGACCTGCGCCTGAGCGCGCGAATGCGGATTCTGCGTGACATCATAGCCGATGAGTTTGCCAAGATACGGCACCAGCTGGATACCCGCGAGCAGGCCTGATCAGGATCGCTACTGCCTGTCCCGGCTTTGCATGCCGCCGGTCAGGGCGATACGCATACCTTCCTCGACAGTAATGTCCAGGGGTTTAAGTCGGTGGGATTCCACGTACAGGGTGTAGCCGCCGATCTGGTAACTCATGGGCATGTACACCCCAACGATGTCGTTGTTCGCGTCCGGAAACAGGTAGTCCGCCATCTTGCGCGCGGTGACGAAGCCGATCAGGTGCATGTTGTCCTGCACTTCCACCAGCACGACCTTATCCGCGGCCTGCTTCTCGGTGATGGTAAACGCCCGCATAAAATCCTGGATTGCGCCGTGGATGGACTTGATCAGCGGGATGGCATTGAGCAGGGACTCTCCCAGGCGGATCAGGTAGCGCACCACGTAGGCCTTGACCAGCAGGCCGATCAGGACCAGCACGATAAAGCCGGAAATCACGCCCAGGCCCTGGAAATACAGTTCCTCGGGAACAATCGCAAGGATCGCCTTACCCGCCAGCTTCTCCATCTGGGAGAGCAGCCAGTAGACCAGGTAGATGGTCAGCGCCACCGGTAACACCGCGGCGAGGCCCTGGAGAGCGAGGGTGAAGATGCGTTTCATACTGACTCCTTACGGTGAGTGAAGAAGCAGTGTAACGCAGGGCAGGCGCCCTTCGCCTAGGCCCGCGTTTCGATCAGCTTTACCCAGTACTCCATCACGTTGAGCTGCTGCGCGGCGAGTTTCAGGCACACCAGCAGGGGTACCGCCAGCAGCACCCCGGCGGCGCCCCACAGCCAGCCCCAGATAATGAGCCACAGCATCAGGATCAGCGGATTGAGGCGCATGTGTTTGCCCAGTACCAGCGGGGTGATGAACTGCGCCTCCACGAGGTTGATGGCAAAGTAGCAGGCGGCAGGGAGGAGGGCGGTTAATACCAGGCCGTACTGCACCACGCCCGCGACGCTCAGGATGCCAACCGCCACCAGTGGGCCGACATAGGGGGCGAAATTCAGCAGCCCGACCAGGGCGCCCCAGAGCAGGGCATCTTCGACACCCAGGAACCACAGCACGCTCGCGGTGACCACACCGAGGCCGGTATTGATCAGGCTGACCGTCAGGATATAGCGCGAGAGCTCCTGCTGGACCTTGCCGACGATGGTCCTGGCACGCCGCTTGTCCTGTACCCGCGGGAAGATCTCGATCGCGCTCTGATACAGGTTGGGACCGAAAATCAGCTGGAACAGCACCAGGATGGCGAAGGTCATCAGCTGGACCAGCGCCACGGGGGTTGCGCTGAGCACCGAGATCACCATCTCCAGCCCGCCCTGCAACAGGCGCTCCGATACCGCGTCCTTCTGGGTAGTTGTTTGCGGTGGTGGCGCGGGTGCTTTTTCCTCTTCATCGTCGTCAAACAGACCAAAGAAACTGAAGCCTTCCTCCTCTGGCTCCTCCGGTTCCGGCGGGGGTTCTGCCTCCTTTGGGGTGAGCGATTCGGTGAGCGAATCCAGCTCCTCACTCAGCTGCATGCCCAGCTCGGGCAGGCGTTTGAGCCATTTCTGCGCGGGCTCGGCAAGCTCCATGCCGAGCAGGGCAACGGGGCCGCCGATGCACGCCAGTAACACCACCGCGGACAGGCTGCGGGGAATATGGAAGCGTTTCAGCGCGGTGACCAGGGGGCTGAGCAGCAGCGCGAACAACAGCGCCACGACGACCGGCATCAACAGTGTGCGGGCGAAGTAGAGGGTGTACAGCAGGGCCAGGGCCAGGAGCCAGTAGAGCACCAGCGTGCCCACAGGGCGCGTGGTGCCGCTGAAAATGCCGGGGCGCGGTCCGTCTGCGGAGCCCTTGTCGGCCTGCGTCTGGGTTGGTGTCGGTGAGGCGTCTGTCATCGCGTGAGACTAGCGTAGCGCGCGGGCCATTGCACGGGGTAGACGCATGATCCGCGAGCCGACGCCCTGGTTCGAGGTAGTCTTTTGGGTGGGAGTGCTGCGTCGGCTTTCCGCGGGGTGTCCAAAAATGCAGCGCCTGCGATCATATTCGGCTATCACACTTAAAAACGGATAGGGCTAGGATGTCAGTCATCAACCCCGAAGGAGGTGATGCCATGAACAGTCTGACCCGTATAACCCTGACCCTGGCCCTGGCTGCCGGAGCGGCAAATGTCGCCGCGGACAGCCGGGATCGTGAGAACCTGCAACTGTGCAAGAGCGACATAGCGGATGCCCTGGGCGCGGCTACGCGCACCCGGCTCTACGACATCCAGCACCGTCGCAGCGGCGACCGCTTCCGCCTCAAGGCCTACCCGGACGGTCGCGAAAGCCAGACCCTGAACTGCTGGGTCACGGACGAGGGCGTGGTGACGCTGCAAACCAGCGACGGCGTCGCCCTGCGCAAATCCAGCTACGGCGAGAGAGAGCAGGTCACCCTCAGCAACTAGTGCAGGCTTAGCAGGTCCTTGCGATAGCCACTACAGCCGCCCCCGGGCGGCCTTTTTATGTCCATGGATGGTCGGTACGCCGCGAGAGCCAGGGACGGCGGCAGCGGCGCGCCATGGCCCCTGCCGAACTGAGTTCAGAGCCGCAGGGAGGCCGCGGCCTTAGTCTTCCACATCATCCACATCAATCTGCCCGGTAAGGCGCTTGCGGATATGTGACCAGGACATGCCCGTGGCCAGGATCAGTGAGGTCAGGATCAGCGCCACCCAGGTCAGGGCGCCGGTGGACTCGAGGGTCATCCAGCCCAGGTCGACAAACAGCCAGATGACGCAGGCAAACAGGGCGGCCCCCAGGATCACACCCAGCCAGCCCATGGACAGGAAGGTGGCGCGGACAAAAATGATCCAGCCGATGAGCAGCACCAGGCCGATGATCGCGACGATGGGACCAAAAGCGGTACCTTCGGCAAGCAGCCAGCTGACGTAGGAGTAGTCGGTGGGGTTGTAGGTGCCGAATACCAGCACCGCCGCAAACAACCAGCGGCTGAGAAAACTGCCCACGTCGAAACTGTTAGCCATTGCCAAGCATCCCTGTCGCGTTGATGAAAGTCGTAAAGCTAGTGCAATTGCCAGGGGCTGGCAAGGGTGGCGGGTCAGCTTTCATGCCTCCTCCGCCGGCACCTTGTAGTAATCCTGGTAGCGCCTGAAGTGGTGTCGCGCCTGGGTGTTGACAGGATAGCGATGGCTGCCGAATTTCCCCCGTGGCTTGTGCGCGAGGTAGGCGGTGATCGCGTCCCGGAGTTGCTCGCCAAAAGGCATGCCAAAGTGTCGGTACATGGACTGGAGGCAGGCGATCGGGTCGTCGACCAGGTCTGCATAGCGCAGGTCGTAGATGTTCTCCGCGGGCAGAAGACCCGCCTCGCGCCACTGCATCACCTGCTCGAGGCGGGCCGCAGTGGCTTCCCCCTCGACCAGGCCGGCGAAAGCGGTGGCGTCGAAGTCCTGGTCGCTGCGCATCCAGTAGAGGGTGCCCAGCAGGCTGGTGGCCGAGGCCATACAGAACAGCGGATCGCGGTGGGTCTGTACGATGCGGGCGTCGGGATAGACCGCCAGCAGGGTCTTGAGGTGTCCCAGGTGCTCCGGCGCTTTCAGCAGCCAGTGCTGCCTCGGGTTGCGCCACTGCAGTAGCTGCAGCATTTTTTTGTGATAGCGGTACACCGGTGTCAAATCGGCGCTGGCGTAGAAAGCGTGGTAGGTGGGCGCCTGGTAGAGAGCGGCGATGTGATCGCTGATAAAGGTATTGGCCCAGAGCATGCCGCACTCTGCCGGGATGTGTGCCCCCATCTCATGCATCGCCGCAAACTCGGGTGCCACCCGCGACCACTGGGTCACCAGCGGGTGAATAATATCGCGCCGGGTATCGTGCGTGTAGGTTTCCCGCTTTGGTGGCGGACAGGAAATAAAACTTTCCCAGGTTTGTGGTGAGCCGAGTGTGCCGTCCTGCGACAGCAGTTCGAACAACAGGGAAGTGCCGGAGCGTGCCAGCCCGGTAATAAATATTGGCTGGCGGATCTCCTCCTCATGGATTTCCGGGTGGCGGCGAAACGTCTCGGTGATTTGCAACCGGTTCTGCAGCCACAGCAGCAGGTCGCTGCGCGCCATCAGGCGGCCCATCAGGGTCAACCCGGCCTCGTCGCGCAGCGACTGCAACAGCACTCTTAGCGGGGTCTGCCAATCCTCCTCGCCGAAGTCCTCGAGACCGGTCCGCGCCCGGGCAAAGGCGATCAGGGAGGCCTCGTCGAGCGGCACGAGCGCCTCCAGGTCCATCGTTTCCCCCTCGGCATTCAGCCGGGCCAGCCATTCAGGGTGAGGCGGTGGGGTCCATTCCCGGGCGCGGGCCGTGCCGTCGGGCTTTGCCATGCTTGCAACCTCCAGCAGGGTAGGGCGGGTAGGGGGCCGCCGGTCTTCGGATGGTGTCTGCACTATGCGAGAGCCTCGCGCGGCAGGCAAGCCACCTGGTTCAAACATCTGGTACAGCGATCCCGGCCGGGCCTGGCTGCTGGCAATTGCCGGCGGCTTCCCCTAGCTTCATTGTTCAGGCAGACAAACTCAGCGAAGCGGGGTGAGACATGGTCGAGGTGGATTTAAGTGGCAAGGTGGCGCTGGTCACGGGGGGCAGTCGCGGCCTGGGGCGGGCGATGTGCCTGGGCCTGGCGCGCGCCGGTGCCGATGTGGTGATTGCCAGTCGCAAGCTGGAGAACTGCGAAGCGGTGGCGGCAGAGGTGCGCGAGCTCGGGCGTGAAGCCCTGGCGGTAGCCGCCCATGCCGGCGATACCGGAGACCTCGACGCGTTGATAGATGCCGCCTGGGGCGCCTTCGGCCGGGTGGATATCCTGGTCAATAACGCCGGCATCAATCCCGTCGGCGGCGGACTGTCCGACCTCGGCCCGGACCTGTTCCAGAAGATCTTCGAGGTCAATACCCGTGGGCCCTGGTACCTGGCCTCGCGACTGGCGCCGAGAATGGCGGAGCAGGGCGGCGGTGTGATCATCAATGTGATCTCGGTGGCGGGTTTGCGCCCGCCGGCCTACCAGGGATTCTACGCTGCGACCAAGGCGGCCCTGAACGCCCTGACGGGTGTGATGGCCCAGGAATGGGCGCCGCACAAGGTGCGGGTGAACAGCCTGGCGCCGGGGAGTTATCACTCGGACCTGTTTGACTCTGCCGCCCGGTCGCCGGAGTTCCTGCAGGGTGCAATCGACGCCTCCCTGCAAAAGCGGGTTGCCGACACCGAGGAAATCGTGGGCCCGCTGTTGTACCTCGCCAGCGATATGTCCAGCTTTACCACCGGCACCACGCTGGTCACCGACGGCGGCTACATGGCGCGCTAGGCGTGGACCGGCAACAGGAGGCAGTATGTTTGGAGACAGCGATAGCGACGCGGACCTGCGCGACACCTGGCACCGATTCTGTGACGAGTTGCGCGATGCGGGAGAACTGATATTCCGCGACACTACCCCGGGCAACCCGGTGACCCGCGCCACGGGCCTGCGCTTGCTGGCGCGCAATGTGTCCCTGGGGCTGCAGTTCGAACTGGAAAATAATGACCCCGACTTTCCCCAGTTGATGCATTACTTCGACCCTGTGCGCAAGCAGGGAGGCGATAATGCCGACGCCCTTTACCAGGGTGCACCCATTAACGGGGTGGATACTTTTCGCATCAGTGGTCACCGGGGCGATGCGGCCTTTTTCGCGATCACCGTGCTGGAAAGCGGCGAGACACCCTGGGGCGGCGGCGTGGTCGGCACCCTGCTGGGCCAGGACCTGGAGGTGGACGAAGACGGCCGCTTCGAACTCGTGCTGAGCCCCGATCAGCACCCGGGCAACTGGCTGCGTACCACCCCGCATACCTGCCGCGTGACTTTTCGCCAGTTCTTCGCCGACTGGGAGAATGAACAGCGTATGGAGGCGCGTATTGAGCGACTTGATGCCGGGGACGAGGTGCCGCCGGTGTTTACTCCCGAGCGGGCACGTGAAGGCCTGCTGGGCGCCGCGCGCTGGGTGAAGTGGTCCACGCAGTTCTGGGCTGACAAGATCGACTTGTGGCAGGCGCGGCGTAACGAATTCGTCAGTTACGGCGAGCTTGAAAACCAGAAGATCGATTACACGCCCTCGGGCACACCGCTGATCGCTTATTGGCATGTGCCTCGCGACGAGGCGTTGATCGTGCGAGTGACCCCGCCGGTCTGTCGCTACTGGAATTGCGAGTTTGGCAACTACTGGTGGGAGACGATGGATTACCGCCAGCGCTTCACCAGCCTAAACAGCCACTATGCCCACCTCGAGGCCGACGGCAGCCTGGTGGTGATCATCAGCCACGATGATCCGGGGCGCGGCAACTGGCTGGACCCCGGTGGTCACGAGGACGGTTACCTGACGTTCCGCTGGATGGACAGCGAAGAGGTGCCACGGCCGGACTGTGAACAGGTGGCGCGGGCCGAGCTGGAGCGCGCCCTGGGCGATGCCGGCGTGGCGGTGAGTCCGGCGCAGCGCCGCCGTGATCTGCAGGCACGCCAGCGCGGTATTCACCGGCGTTTCAGCCCGCTGTGAGGCATTGCGACCGGTGCGTGGAATGATCGTGGCATAGCCCTGCGCTGATTCGATTGACCCTGCGCGGTAATGACGTGGCCCCGCAGGCCTCGCTTGCCCACACTGTGCGACAGGATGTCACGCAGGCAGGGGGACAAGGAAATGTCCGCACCGATTCGCGTCAAGAAATTCGTTTTCCGTGGGCTGATCGGTCTTCTGGCCTCGCTGCCGCTGGTGGCGCAGGCGCAGCTGCCTTTGACCATCAGCGACCTGCTGGTGGACCGGGACAGCTTCAAGCTGGCCACGCAGTTCAGTCACCGCCAGCAGCGTGAACCGGCCCCGTTTGATCTGGCGCCGGGTGGCACCATCCAGCGGCGCCTGGAAAGCAATGCCATGGCCACGCGCCTGCGCTGGGGCGCCACCGCCAATCTGGAATTCAATACGACGCTCAGCTACCAGGCCCTGCAGACGCGTCACTGGCCGCGCGACACTGCCGGGCAGACGCGTCATGCGCTTAGCGCGGGCGGCACCTGGCAATTGCATGCGGAGGATGCGGCACCGGCGCTGCTGGTTTCGCTCGATGTTGAGCTGCTCGGTCAATCTTCAGAGAGTCCGGCAGGGCAGGAGTACGGGCGCGCCCAGACCCTGGGCATGACCACCTACCGCTCGCTGGACCCGCTGGTATTGAGCTTGTCCGCCGCCTACACCAACTGGCTGTCACTGGCCTCGCCCGAGGGTAAGTGGCAGCCGGGCAACGTATTGCGCATTCAGCCGCGGGTGAACTTCGCCGTCAATCATCGGGTGTCGCTGGTGGGCGGTGCCTCGGCGGAGATTCGCCAGGCAGCCCGCCTTGAGGGGCGCACAGTATCGCCCCGGGAGGCTCGCTTCGGGGTGTTGCTGGGGCTCGGCATGCAGTTCGGGCGTCGCGCCACGCTGTTCGCGGAAACAGAATTTGCGACCGCCGGTGAAGAGGCCGCCGCGGTCAGCCTGGAGTGGGTCTACCGGTTCTGACCAGCCGGAGTGCAACTGGGGAAGTGGGCTTAAATCGTGTACATGGAGACGTACTATGAAAATTTTACACACAGCAATGATTACCCTGACCCTGGTGTCACCGTTTGCCCAGGCTGGATCACAGACAGAAGCTGATCTGGTGGCGAGTGCCTTTGCTCATCCCACGCCGGATGCTGCACAGGTCGATATCCTGACGGAGTCCGAGTTGGCGGCCACCCGGGGCAAACTAGGGCCCCTGGCGCTGGTCGCGGCAATTGGTGGTCTTGACCTCGCCCTGATTGGCGTTTACTGGGGCGTTTACGTGCCCCATTACGGGGGCGGTGGCTCCTGTTCGGGGTGCACTACCAGCATGTATAGCCAGCATTGAGCTTCGCAGGCCCAATTGCTGTTGCCCGGGCTGGCAATTTTGTCAGCTCGGGCTATTTTGTCAGTGTGGGCGCTGCATGTTTGACTCTTTCGGGTCAGGGGGATGCAACTATGAAACATCCGGCGCTGGTGCGGAAACTTGAAGGCTACCGCTACGACGCTCTTTACGATCGCTACTTCGGGCGGGTAACCCTTGTGGCACTCCTTGTATTGGGCAACTTGCTTCTGCTTGCCTATTGTATCTGGCGCCAGCAACTGTCTGCGGCCGTGATGGTTGTGCTTGGATCCGCGAGCGTGGCCATCAGCGTGGCGATCGGTGACCATTTTGGCAGCCGGTTGGCGCAGCGCAAGCAAGCCGAGGAAAAGGCGACCGGCCAGGAAAACGCAGCCGGTGGCGACAAAGCGGTTTAAGGCGGCCCGCCGGTTGATACCGTGGCTCTGTGCACCGGGTATTGCAATCGTTAGTGGTTCTTCCCCGGCCAATGAGGCAGTTTTCGAGAACTGGCAAACGCGCCGCGATCGCGGGATCGTCAAACAGTCCCTGGATTACAGCTGTGGCCTCGCTGCCCTGGCGACATTGCTGACCTACCATTTCGACGATCCGGTGAGCGAGTCGGAACTGCTCGCAGAACTGCGCGAACATCCGGTGCATTCTCCTGAGCAACGGAACTGGGAGCGGCACGGCGTCTCTCTCGCGCTGCTAAGCGACCTGGCGCGGGCCCGTGGTTATCGCGCGGTCGGCGTAAAGGTTTCTCTGGAGACGCTGGCCGCGCTGCAGGTCCCGGTGATTGCCGCACTGGAGCACGATGGCATGGCCCATTTCACCGTGCTGTGGCAAGTGGACCGGGACCGCGGGCGCTACCACCTCGCCGACCCTTCCTGGGGCAATACCGCATGGCTGCGTCACCAGCTCGGCCGCAGCTGGGTGGATCCGGTTACTAGCCAGGGAAAACTGCTGCTGCTCGCGCCCGCGAGCTAGGTTAGGAGGTTATTGGTCTTAATGCGTGAACGCGCCGTGCAGCTGCCCGGGTAGGGCGAGTGCTGTGCGTCTCTCAGGAAGCATAGTGAACGTCACTGACGGGAATCAATGCGGTAAGGCAGGGGCTTTCTTCCGCCCGCTGGTAGGCCTGCTCGATCACACCCTGGCCGCTAACCACGCGTCCAAACGCGGCAAAGCCCTGACCGTCTTCGTTTCGGGAGCCGCCAAAATCGAGGCCTGGCTCTGGCTGCAGGCAGATAAAAAAACTGCTGTAGAGTTCCCCCGCCTCAAAACGTGCAGCGGACACGGTCCAGCGTTCATGGTGTATGTGGCTGATTTCACTGTGTTCGTGTCTTATCCGCGTTCTCTGCTCGGTAAATCCGTTGCGGGTGCCCACCTGCACAACGTCGATCGGGCAGGAATGCCCCTCGCCATGTTTGCTGCTGGAAACGATACGAAAGATGCTGCCGTCACGAAAAAGTCCCCGGGTCACGACGTCGGCAAAGTAGGCACAGGTCTCTGGCGCCGCCTGTTCCAGCAACTGGATGCGGAAGTTGCCCAGTGCAGTCATGACCTCAAGTGAGGCCATGGCCAGTTCCCCCGTGCTTGCTGACTGCCGGTGTCACTGGCGTCTCGTCAAGAGCAGCGTGGCGACCATGCAAATGCGCCGTCACGTGGCATCCTCTTCTTCTTCCCTTGCGCCCGGCAGTATGGGCGGCGTACCTACCCACAGAATTATCGCCTTTCCCCTGCCCTTGTTGACAATGTTGTGGTCAATCTGGGTGTTCATGTGGACGCAATCACCTGCCTTCAGTTTGAATACCTTGTCCCCGATAAGCTGCTCCACGCGCCCCTTCATGACATAGAAGATATCCTCGCCTTCCTCCCGGTGTACGGACGGGAGTTCGACACCTGGTGGAATCTCCATCAGCAGCGAGCTGAGCTGCTGGTCCGGGATGGTGGCGTTGAGCACACGATAGACGATGGGTGATTCGAGATTGAGGTACTGCGGGTCGTCGGCCCTGCTGACCAGCGTTGCTGGCGCGGGTGGCGAAATAAAATAGTGAATATCAGTGTTTAGCGCCTTGGCGATATTGATCAGCGAGACAATAGACGGCGTGGCCTTGCCCCGTTCTGCCTGGGACAGGAAGCTCGCCGAGAGTTCCGCCTTCTCCGCGACCTCCTGCAGGGTCAACTTGTTTTCGAGGCGCTTGGACCTCAAGAGTCTGCCGAGTGAGCGTTTCATCGCTAGTTCTTCTCCATTTTCTGACGAGCACTCCCTCTGGATATGCACCCCAATTGTAGCTCAACTTAAAAAATTAAGTAAATTATTTTGACAAACTGAAAAATTTAACCCATGTTATCGGTAACGACGGTACCCGTTCGAGACAACAATTGCGGAAACCTGGCCGCTGCTAAAAAACTGGCTCCCCATCAGAAACGAGGCACAGCAATGAATAACACCCCTGCAACGCGATTGAGAAATGCTGTCATTTCCGCTCTGGCAGCGACGTTCAGTGTACCCCAGGTGATGGCGCAATCGTCACCGGACTCGGGTGCGCTGATGTTGGAGGAAGTCGTCGTGACCGCCCGGCGCAGAGACGAGAACCTGGTGGAGGCGCCCTATGCGGTGACGGCGTTCTCGGCGCAGCAACTCGCTGACGCCAACGTCCAGCGCATGGAGGACTTTATCGGCCTTACCCCCAACGTGACGCTGGCGACATCCCAGGGTATCGGCACCAGTTTCCTAAGTATCCGCGGCCTGACCCAGGTGCGTAATGGTGAGGCGCCCGTGGCCACGATTATCGACGGCGTGCTGCAGTTCAGCGGCATCCAGTTCCGCCAGGAACTGTTCGACGTTGAGAGCGTGCAGGTTGTGAAAGGTCCACAGGGGGCGATTTACGGGCGCAACGCGACCGGCGGCGCGATTATTATCCAGACCAAGCGGCCAACCAATGAGCCTGATGGCTACGTCCGGGTCGGCGTTGGCGACGGTGATGAATATATGGTCGAGGGATCCTACGGCGGTGCCCTGGTGGAGGATAAGCTCTACGGCCAGCTCTCCGGTAAATACATTGATCGTGAGGGTTATCTCGACAATATCACCCGCAATGAACCGGCGGATCGGTTTGAAGATACCGCCGTGCGCGGGCGGCTGATCTATGAGCCCACGGATACCCTGTCCTTCGACCTGCGGGCATCGATCGCGCGCCATAAGGGCCGTGGCATCGGCTTCCAGTTCCAGGGGGTCAACATCGCCCCGGACGGTATTACCGCCACGGGATTTGGCACCGATACCGGGCCGATTGACGCCAATAACGTGCTGCCAGTCAGGGACAACAATGTCGATTACGGCGAGCGCGATATGGATGACTTTGCGCTCAAGGTGGACTGGACCACAGACTTTGGCACCCTGGTTTCCACCACCAGCTACACCGATATCGAAGAGTGGTCGGATTCAGATCAGTTTCCCTACACCGCGGCCATGAGCCCCCCCGAGTTGTTTGGCAATGACGGCACCCAGACCGGCTGGTTCGATATTGAAGCCTGGAGTCAGGAATTGCGGTTTGTTTCGCGGGACGATCAACCGGTTCGCTGGGAAGTGGGCGCCTATTACCTTGAATGGGACCGCTTTGTGTCGCTATCCACCGGTGTAGATACGGGTGCGGGGATCATCCGCCTGGAGCGGGAGCCGACCACCGACCCCCGCAACCCGACCACTTCATTCCTCGCAGACGATAACAGCAACACCGCAATGGCTGTGTTCGGCCAGACGAGCATCGATATTGCCGACGATTTTGAACTCTCCCTCGCGCTGCGCTACGACGAGGAAGAACGCGTACAGGACGTGTCGCCGCTGCAGTTTCCCGCGGGCGTGCCCGGTGCGCGCAACGAGGAAACTTTCGACATGCTGCAGCCGAAAATCACGTTACGCTACCAGCCATCGCCGCAGCACAACTGGTACGCGACCTGGGGCAAGGGATTCCGCAGCGGCCAGTTCAACCAGAACGGCATCTCTGCTGTTGCTGAGTCGGTGGGCCTTGTCGGTATTACCGATGTGGTCGATCAGGAGGAATCAGAATCCTTCGAGGTAGGCTACAAGGGGCTTTTCATGGACGACCGGCTGCGTGTGGTTGCGGCGGCGTTCTCCACGCAGGTGGAGGGGCAGCAGTTCTTCTCCTTCATCGGCGCGGTCAGCGCGCAAATCCTGACAACCATCGATGAAGTCCAGCTCTACGGTGGGGAACTGGAGCTGAATTACCTCGCGACAGAAAACCTCAATCTCTATGCCGCGGCCGGCATCACCAGCAGCGAGATCGAGGAGTATGCCGTGAACCCTTCAGCTGAAGGTAATGACGCGCCCTATATCGCCGAGGAAACTTTGAATGTGGGCGGCCAGTACGAAATCCCGCTTGGCTCCACCAACCTGAACCTGTTTACCCGCGTCGACTACGAACTCAGGGGTAGCCAGTACTGGGACGTCGTGAATTCGACCGCGCGTGATCCCCTGGATTTCCTTAGCGTTCAGCTTGGCCTCACCGATGCCAACGACAAGTGGTCGGTCATCGGGCAGGTGCAGAACGCGCTGGACGAGGAGTACAACTCGGAGTGGGTTGCAGGTGGCTTTTCTGCTCGCGCACCCGGACGGATCTGGAACCTGAGACTGAGGTACAACTTCTAGCCATGACAAAATACCATGTATCAGCTGATATAGGCGGGACCTTCACCGACATCGTGATCGAGCCCTCCGACGGGCCGGTCTTCGTCAACAAGGTCCCGACCACCCGGGAAAATCCAGCTCAGGGCGTCATCAACGGCATCAAGGATGTGGTGCCTGATCTCGCCGATGTCGAGTACTTTGTTCACGGCACCACCGTGGGACTCAACGCCTTCCTGGAGCGGCGCGGCGAGCGCGTGCTGCTGGTGGCGACGGCTGGCGCCGGTGATAGCTACGTGATCGCCCGGGGCAACCGCGATGCCCTCTATGACCTGCGCTACAGCAAGCCGGCACAGCTGGTGCCGCGCCGGGACGTGCACGAGGTGCGCGGTCGCCTGGCCTGGGATGGACGTGAAATCGAGCCGCTCAGCGAGGCGGATTTCCAGCCCATCATCGACAAGGTCAAGGCGGAGAAGATCAATGCGGTGGCGGTATGTCTGCTGCACAGCTACGCCTACCCGGACCATGAACTGCAGGCGCGCGATATTCTCAAGGCGGCGTTGCCGGATGTCTCCATCTCCCTGTCACATGATGTCGCGCGGGAATGGCGAGAGTACGAGCGCTCTTCGTCCGCGGTGATGAACGCTTATGTCGCACCGGTGGTCGAGCGCTATCTCCTGAGTCTGCAGGAGCAGCTCAAGGAGCGCGGTATGGGTGCGGGCGTACACATCATGCAGTCGAGTGGTGGTGTTACCACCGCCGATACGGCGAGGGGCAAGCCGGTATTTACCCTGCTGTCGGGACCGGTTGGCGGCACCATCGCCGGCGCATCGCTGGCGCGCCGCACCCGGCGTCCCAATCTGCTGTGCGTGGATATGGGTGGTACGTCCTTCGACCTCAGCCTGGTTGTCGACGGGGAGGCCAGTACCACCCTGGAGACCGAACTCGAGGGCCTGCCTCTGTTAATGTCCATCGTGGATATTCGCACGATCGGTACCGGTGGTGGCTCAGTGGCCTGGCTTGACGGCGAGGCCGTCCGGGTGGGCCCGCGCAGCGCCGGTTCGGTGCCGGGCCCGGCCTGTTACGGCAACGGCGGCACGGAGCCTACGGTTACCGACGCCAACCTGTATCTTGGCCGCCTGGGCGGGCAGTCGCTGCTCAGCGGCGAAATGTCGCTCGACGACGGTGCCACCAAAGTGGCCATCGAGGGGCTGTCGCAGCAGGCCGGCATGGAGTCGGTCGCCTTCGCCGAGGGGATTCTTGCGATTTCCAATGCCGCCATGGCAGATGCCATGCGCACCATCACCGTGAGTGAGGGTGTCGACCCGAGAGACTTCACCCTGGTGGCATTTGGCGGTGCGGGCCCGATGGCGGCCGTATTCCTGGCGGAGGAACTGGATATCGGCGAGGTGCTGATACCGAGATTTCCGGGCACGTTTTCTGCCTGGGGCATGCTCCAGACAGACCTGCGCAGCGACCTGACCCTGAGCTTTTTCCGCTCTGCGGCGGCCGTAACCCCGGAGGAACTGGGTGAACTGTTCGCAGGCCTGGAGAAGGAAGGCAGCGAGGCGGTGATGCAAGAGGGCATCGAGCGGGAGCGAATCTCCTTCCTGCGCTCGGCGGACATGCGCTACTCCGGCCAGGAGTACACGATCAACATCGCGTTGCCGGAATCGCTGGATATTGCCGCACTGAGTACCAGCTTCCACGATACCCACAAGCAGCGACACGGTCACTCAAGTCCCAATGCGCCGATCGAGTTCGTCAACCTGCGCGTCGCGGCGATTGGCGAGATCGGCAAATACGAGGAGAACCTGCTCCGCGTAGAGGGTGATGGCGCCGACGCTGTGATAGGTCATAGGGAAGCGGTATTCCGCGGCAAGGCACTGCGTACGCCGGTGCTGCGCCGTGATCGCCTGCCGATCGGCTTCCAACTGACTGGCCCCGCGATTATTGAAGAGCAAAGTGCCACCACAGTCATACCCGACGGCTGGGCGCTTACGGTCGATGATGACAGCAATCTCTTACTGACGCGAGGACATGCAGCATGAGCGCGGTAGATCCGATTACCACAGAGATTATTCGCAATGCCTTTGTCGCGATTGCCAGCGACATGAACGCCACGCTGATCCGCAGCGCATTCACGCCAGTGATCTACGAAGGCAAGGACTGCTCGGTAGCGCTGATCGACGAGCAAGGTGAGGTACTGGGCCAGTCCCTGGGCTTGCCGCTGTTCCTGGGCAACCTCGAGATATGCGTCAAGATCATGGCTGAGCGCTACGGCTGGGACTACTTCAAGGAAGGGGACGTTTTCTACATGAACGACTCCTACATGACCGGCACCCACCTGAACGACTCCACCATCATCATGCCGATCTTCTGGCAGGGCGAACGCGTGGGTTTCGCCGCTTCGCGGGCCCACTGGCTGGACGTGGGCGCCAAGGATCCGGGCACCCCGGTCGACTCCCATGAGATATACCAGGAGGGTACTCGTTGGGGCCCAACCCGTCTGTACGACGGCGGGGAGCCGCGGGAAGACGTGATCGAGCTGCTGCGCCTGAACAGCCGCTTTGGCGATTCCACCATTGGCGACCTGAACGCACAGATCGCCGCGGGACGTACCGGTGAGCAGCGCCTGCAGGCGCTGTTTGATCGCTTCGGCGCCGAGACGATCCGCGCTGCCCGGGATGAGATCTTCAAGCAGACCGAGGCCCGGGAGCGGGAAGAAATCGCGGCCCTGCCGGATGGCGAATACAGCGCCGAGGGAACCATCGACGACGACGGCCTGGGCAATGGCCCCATTGGCGTCAAGCTGACCGTGCGTATCGCGGGAGACGGTATGACTGTCGATCTCGCGGGCTCCGCACCGCAGGCAACCGGCCCGGTCAACTGCGGCCTTACCCAGACCGTAGCGGCGGCGCGAGTCGCGTATAAACTGCTGATCAGTTCCGAAGTATCACCCAATGGCGGCTCTTTCCAGGCCCTGGATGTCATCGCGCCACCCGGCTCCATTTTTTATGCCCAGGAGCCCGCACCCTGTGGTTGGTACTTCACGCCACTGGGTCTGCTGATCGACCTGATCGTTAAAGCGCTCGCGCCAGTGCTTCCGCAAAAGGCCGCGGGCGCACATTATGGCGACTCTATGGTCATTACCATCGCCGGGCAGGACACGCGCAACGATGATGACTTTTTCCTGATGATCGAACCCACCACCGGTGGCTGGGGCGCCTTCGACGGCGGCGACGGTGCCAACTCGCTGATCAACAACGTCAACGGTAGCTTCAAGGATCTACCAATCGAGGTTTTTGAGAGCAAATACCCGCTGCGGATTCTCAGCTATGGCATTCGCCAGGACTCGGGCGGCGCCGGGCAGTACCGTGGCGGTAATGGTACCTTCAGGGAATACCTGGTCGAGTCTGACTCGGCACTGTGGCTCTGGTTTGAGCGGTCCGACACCCCGGCCTGGGGCCTGTTCGGTGGCGGTGATGGCGAGCCTCCCATAGTGCGCATCCAGCGACCGGGCGAGGATACCCTGGAGCGATTGAAGGCCAATGACGTCAAGGTCCCGGCGGGCAGCATTATCAAGTCGATGACCGGCGGTGGTGGCGGCTATGGCGACCCGGGTGAGCGGGACCCGGCCCATGTTCGTGAGGATCTGCTGGATGGCTTTATCTCGCCGGAGCACGCCCGCGAGGTGTATGGGTTTGATGTCGATGCCGTAGAGCAGTAGCGTGTCTACACCGGGCGTTGGCGAGGGCGATACGCTATCCGGCTTGCACATCGCGCTGGTGATCATTGGCGGTACCATCGGCATGGCGGTGTTTCTGGTCTCCGCCCAGATCGGTGGTGCCCTGGGTTTGCAGCAGGCGGCGTGGGCTTTTCTTTCGGGTTGCCTGGTGCTGGCACTGATGGGGTCCCTGACTTCCTACGTGGGCGCCACCACCCGTCTCACGACCTATCAGCTGTGTACCCGGGCATTTGGTGGCCTGGGCGCGCAGGTTGTGAATACGGTGATCGCCCTGACGCTGGTCGGGTGGTTCGCCGTGATCAGCAATACCCTGGGCTCGCTCTCTGAGTTTGTGTTTTCGACGCTCTACGGTTGGCGGCTTCCCGTAGCCTTTTACATCCTGCTAAGCAGCCTGGCGATTGTGCTGGTGACGGTGACCGGCTTTCGCGGTATCGATCGCGTGGCGCTGTGGATGACGCCCCTAATGCTTGTCCTGGTGATTTACGCCGCAGCCGGCAGCGTCGGCCAGGTGCCTCACTGGAACCAACCGGTCCAGGGTGCTTCTTTCATGAGCTTCTCGGCGGCTGTTTCCGCGGTGGTCGGCTCCTATATTGCCGGTGTGATTATACAGCCGGATTACAGCCGCTTTGCCCTCAACGCGAGTCACGCCGTGGGCGCTGCGTTTCTCGCACTGGGCGTCTGTTTCCCGATTGTCATGTTCCTGGCTGCCATCCCTGGGTCTGCCCTCAGCCAGGTTGACCTGCGTGGCCTGCTTCTCGCAATGGGGGTGGGGCTACCCGCTTTCGGATTACTGTTTCTGGGCGCGTGGTCCTCCAACGTGTTGTGCCTGTACTCGTCCAGCCTGTCTATCTCCACCGTGGTAAGGCGCGCCAACTACCTGCATGTCGTGATCATCATTGGCATTCTTGGTACCCTGTTGGCGTTGGTCGATGCGCAGACTTACCTGGTTAATTTTCTGGTCCTGCTGGGCATCACGATTCCGCCTATTGGCGCCATTTACCTGATCGAGGCTCTGGTATTGATAGCGCCAGAAGAGTCGGGCTCGGTGCAGGCCAGGGATAAATTGTCATCGCAGCCCCTTTCTACCCGCTGGCGGGCGGTGCTGGCCTGGTTGCTCGCGGCCGGTTTCGGTTTTGCAGTGCAGAATGAATACGCCAGGATCACCGGGGTATCCGCCATCGATGCCATCTTTGTCTCGGCAATGGCCTTTGCGCTGCTGAACAGCAGGCGCCTCAGGGTATTCTCCGCAAAGCCCGGCACCGGGACCGTCTAGGCCCCGTGGCCAACGGGAGTGCCACACAGCCTTAGACTCCCACGCCTGAACAACGACTTCTCGGAGAGACATATGCAAAATTACCCGGAGCATGTCAGCGCCAAGGCTGAAATATTCCATGCCGCGCTGCAGGCGGGCGGATACGACCAGGCGATTGTCAGTGCGGGCAGCCTGATCTACCCCTTTGGCGATGATCTCGATTACCCCTTTCGATGTAATCCCTACTTCAGTGAATGGTTGCCGGTTCAGGATAGGCCGGACAGTTATTTGCTGGTGAGTCCGGGCAGGAAGGCGGAGCTTATCGTGCCCGCCAATGCAGGTTTCTGGGACAGCCCCCCCCGCAGCGATACCCGAGTATGTAGCGCGTGAGTTTGAAGTGACCCCATATGCAGATGTGGCCAGCCTGCAAAAGAGATTGCGTGCCCTGGGCCGTACGGCGTGGCTGGGCGCGGAAGACGGATTGAGTGCCCGTCTGAGTGATATTGAATGCAATCCGGCCGCGGTGCTTGACCACATAGACTACTACCGAGCTTACAAGAGCCCCTATGAGATCGAATGCATAGCTCGGGCCACAGTCCTGGCAGAGCGCGGGCATGCAGCTGCTGCGGTTGCTTTCTCAGAGGGCAAGAGCGAGCTGGAGATTCACCTGGCGTACCTGGCGGCAATCCGTTGTGCGGACGAGGACCTGCCTTATCGGAGCATCGTGGCGCTGAACGAGAACGGCAGCACCCTGCACCACATGGTGCGCCAGAAGTCCGTACCTTCCAGTCACAGATCGATGCTGATCGACGCGGGGGCACGCTACCATGGCTATGCGTCAGACATTTCCAGGACCCACGTCGCGGGGGGCTTCGCCGACTCCGGGTTCGCATCGCTGATCGCCAGCCTGGATCGCGGGCAGCGGGATCTGGTGGCCCGGATTCGCGTGGGTGACAGTTTTGCTGACCTGCACGACCAGGCCCATCACCTGGTTGCGAAGATACTCGTTGAACACGGTATTGTCCGGTGCGGAGTTGATGAGGCCATGAGCAGCGGGGCCTCCCGCGTTTTCTTTCCCCATGGTCTCGGGCATCTTCTCGGAATCCAGGTGCATGATCGCGGCGGCCAGCTGGCTTCGCCGGACGGCACACTTCAGCCACCGCCAGAGGCGTACCCGCATCTTCGTTTTACCCGTGACCTGGCGCCGGGCATGGTATTCACCGTGGAGCCGGGTATCTATTTTATCGATTCATTGATCGAAGGTTTCAGCGAGCCGGGCATACTTGATAGGAATCAGATAGAGCGCTTTAGCGCGTTCGGCGGCATCCGCATAGAAGATAACGTGCTGGTCGAGCACGACGGCGTCCGAAATTTCACCCGCGAAGTATTCCCTACTTGATGCCGGTCTCTATCACGACCTTGCCATGCTCGCGTCGTGGCTCTTTCAGGTACCGGCACGCTTCAATGAATTCCTCGAGCGGGTACACGCGGTCGATCCTGGGTGCGATATCCCCTGCGGCGAGTGCCTTGTTCACCCAGTCGATACCCTTCGGGCACATTTCATCGTTTTCAACGTAGTTGAACAGAGAATAGGCCTGGAACAGGGCATTGGACTGGAACATCGCCGGGTAGGGAATCTGTGGGATGTCCTTGTCGAGCATGCCGTAGAAGAAGATGCGGGCGTCCTTCGCCAGGGCGCCGGCGTAGTGATTCATCAGGCCGCCGCCGATAGCGTCAAAGGCGGCGTCGATACCATGGCCGTCGGTCAACTGCCGCAGTTCATCCGCCAGGCCCTCATTGGACGCACCGGTCACGATCACGTGATCGGCACCGGCGCTTTCAAGGTAGGCGCGATTGTATTCGAAGCGGGTGGTGCCGATCATCGTGGCACCGAAGAGTCGCCCGATTTCGAGTGCCGCGGTGCCCGCAGTGCTGGTGGCCGCGGTCACCAGAATGGCGCGTCCCGGTGCCGCCCCGGCAAGCTCGACCACCGGGAAATAGGCGGTGAGGTACTGCATCCAGATAGACGCGCTTTCGACTGCGCTCAGGCCGGCGGGTGCGGGCGTGAGGTAGCGAGCGGCAACCACGACCGATTCGCCGCTCGCACCACGATTGCCGTAGAAGTGCGGCAGCGTGCAGTAGCGCTCGCCGATGTCGATGCCCTGGACCCCGGGGCCCACGGCGTCCACGATGCCGGCGGCTTCCATGCCAATGCGCGCGGGGAAACTGGCGAAGCTGAAGGAGTACCGGTCCTCCATCAGATCCATGTCGCCCCAGTTCAGGGCAAATGCTTCAACCCGCAGTCGCACCTCGCCGGGACCGGGTTCCTCGTCCGGAAACTTCTCCAGCTTGAGTCCCTCGAAGCCGCTGTAGTCGTGTATTACCCAATCTCTGTGCATGGTCGCTTGCCTCGGTTTTTATTGCTGTATGAATCCAGTATAGTAAAAAAATGAAGTAAAGCAACAAAAATTAATAATCGCGGCTGGTTCTGCGGTCGTCGCCTCCCGCGTCCTGGGCGACTTCATTTGCCAGTAACCCGAGCAAGCCCGACAATAGCGCATGCCTTTTCGCTTCTTCGAACAGCTGGTCGACCCCTTCCCGCCCGCAGCCCCGGGCCGGACCCCGCGTTCCGTGTTCCGCTTTTGCCGCCATTACGCGCGGGGCCTGGAGCACTGGCTGCTGTTTCTGGCGCTGTTAAGCGTTGCCATCGCCATTATCGAGGTGGCGCTGTTCAGCGTAATGGGGGACGTGATCGATCTATTCGGCGAGCGCACGCCGGCGGAGGTGCGTGCCGGCTCGGGGCGGGACCTGCTGTGGCTGGCCCTCGGTATCCTGGCTGCCTACCCGGCGCTGGTCGGCGTGCAGTCATTGCTGCTGCACCAGACCCTGATGGGCAATTTCCCGATGATCGTGCGCTGGCTGGCGCACCGCTACCTCCTGCGCCAGAGCCTGTCCTTTTTCCATGATGAATTTGCCGGTCGCATCGCCACGCGCGTGATGCAGACGGCACTCGCGGTGCGGGAAACCGTGATCAAGCTGCTCGACATCATGGTGTACGTGGTCGTCTATTTCCTGTCGGTTCTGGTGCTGTTCGCCGGCATCGACCTGCGCCTGGCGGCGCCCATCGCCCTGTGGCTGGTGTTATATGTCGCCATTCTCTGGGTGGTGCTGCCGAGGCTGCAGCGGGTCTCCGAGCGCCAGGCAGACGCCCGCGCGATGATGCTCGGGCGGGTGGCCGACTCCTACACCAATATCGCCACGGTGAAATTGTTTTCCCACGCGCGGCGCGAATCGCGCTACGCCAGGGAGGGCATGGAGGGATTTCTCGGCACGGTGCATCCGCAGATGCGGCTGGTGACCTGGATGGAAACCGCGGTGACCCTGAACAATGTGCTGATGCTGTTGTTTGTTGGTGGCGCAGCCCTCTACCTGTGGCTAAACGGGGCGATCAGCCCGGGCGCGATTGCCGCGGCAATCGGTCTCTGCCTGCGCATGACCGGGATCAGTGAGTGGATCATGTGGGAGGTGTCGGGTCTGTTCGAGAACATCGGTACGGTGCAGGATGGCATGACCACCATCTCCCAGCCAGTCAGTGTCGAGGACGCGGCCGGCGCCGGGGCCCTGGCTGTCTCTGCCGGCCATCTTGAGTTTGACCGGGTGCGCTTTGCCTACGGCCGGGACAAGACCGTATTTGACGACCTGACGCTGGATATTCCGGCGGGCGCAAAGGTGGGCCTGATCGGTCGCTCCGGCGCGGGCAAGTCGACCCTGGTCAGTCTGCTGCTGCGCTTTTACGACGTTGATGCGGGGACGATTCGCATCGACGGCCAGGACATCCGCAAGGTCACCCAGGAAAGCCTGCGCGCCAATATCGCCATGGTCACCCAGGACACCTCGCTCCTGCACCGCACCGTACGCGAGAACATTCTCTACGGTCGCGAGGATGCCAGCGAACAGGAATTGCAGCGCGCCATCGACCGCGCCCGGGTGCGGGAGTTTATCGACGAGCTGGAGGATGCCCGCGGCAACCGCGGCCTCGACGCCATGGTGGGCGAGCGCGGGGTGAAACTGTCGGGCGGCCAGCGCCAACGCATCGCCATCGCGCGGGTGATGCTCAAGGACGCGCCCATCCTGATCCTCGACGAGGCCACCTCGGCGCTGGACTCCGAAGTCGAACTGGCAATCCAGGAGAGCCTCTACGAACTGATGGAGGGCAAGACAGTGCTGGCCATCGCCCACCGGCTGTCCACCATCGCCGCCCTCGACCGCCTCGTGGTGCTGGACCAGGGCAAGGTCGTCGAGACCGGCAGCCACAGCGAGCTGCTGCAGCGCGGCGGCATCTACCAGCGCCTCTGGGACTACCAGTCCGGCGGCTTCCTCGCCGCCGACTGACCTTTAATTGGGGACGGATACCTATTTCCAGGGAGCTATCGCTGCGGAAATTGGTATCCGTCCCCAAATTCAGGCGGGCGCCAGCGAAGTCGGTAGCATCGGGCCTGCCCGAGCGGCTATCATCTCGCCCAATATCAGGGGAGCAGCATGATCGACTTGCGCAGCGACACCGTAACGCGACCAACAGCGGGCATGCGCCGCGCCATGCTCGACGCCGAACTGGGCGACGACGTCTATGGCGAGGATCCGACGGTTAGTGCGCTGGAGCACTATGCCGCCGAGCTGACGGGGATGGAGGCGGCTGTGTTTGCGCCCTCCGGCACCCAGACCAACCTGATCGCCCTGCTCAGCCACTGCCAGCGCGGCGAGGAATATATCGTCGGTTTCACCGCCCACACCTACAAGTACGAAGGTGGTGGCGCGGCGGTGCTGGGTGGCATCCAGCCCTGTCCCATTCCCTTCAGTGACAATGGCGAGTTGCCGCTGGAACAGGTGGCAGCCGTGATTAAACCCGACGATGCCCACTTCGCGATTACCCGCCTGGTCTGCCTGGAGAACACCACCGATGGCAAGGTGCTGTCACTGGATTACCTGGCGCGCTACAGCGCACTTGCCCAGCGCCACGGCCTGCGCCGCCACCTCGACGGCGCCCGGGTGTTCAACGCTGCCGTGGCTCTGGGTGTGCCCGTCAGTGATATCACCCGACATTTCGATACGGTCTCCATCTGCCTGTCCAAGGGGCTCGGCGCCCCGGTCGGCTCGCTTCTGGCGGGCGAGCGGGAAACCATCGCCCGGGCGCGACGCTGGCGCAAGATGGTCGGCGGCGGGATGCGTCAGGCGGGCATGCTGGCGGCGGCCGGGCACTACGCCCTGGAGCACCATGTCGACAGGCTGGCCGATGATCACCGCAAGGCCACTCGAGTGGCAGCAGCGATACAGGCCTTACCGGGATTCAGTCTGGCCCACGAGCCCCGGACCAATATGCTGTTTCTGCACCCGTCCATGGATATCGTCCCACTGACGGCCCATCTCGCCGATGCAGGGGTCATCATCAATGGCCACCGCTGGGTCTTCCACCTGGATGTGTCGGAGGACGATATCGACGCGCTGATTGAGGCCTGCCAGGCCTTCGCCAGCTAGCAATATGGAGGCATTTAATTGGGGACGGATACCTTTTTGCCAGCGGGTACTGCGGCACGGGAAATAGGTATCCGTCCCCAATTAAAGCGTGGCCGCCTTAAGGCAAACTGAAATCAACCGGGGCATTCGGTCCGAGGGGGATGCCCAGTACCACCCAGGCCATGGTGATTACCAAGCCGGCCAGCAGCAGCAGGATCGAGTAGGGCAGCATGGTGGCCGCCAGGCTGCCAATGCCGAAGTCTTTCTGCCAGCGCTGGCAAAATACCAGGATGAGCGGGAAGTAGGGCATCAGCGGGGTAATGATATTGGTGGCGCCATCACCCACGCGGTAGGCGGCGGTACTCATTTCCGGGCTGATACCGATCAGCATGAGCATGGGTACCAATACCGGTGCCAGCAACGCCCACTTGGCGCTGGCGCTGCCGACGAACAGATTGATGGCGGCGCCAAACAAAATGATCAATGCCAACAGCACGGCATCAGGCAGATTGGAATCTTCCAGGAAGGCGGCGCCGTTAATGGCGAAAATCAGGCCCAGGTTGGACCAGTTGAACATGGCGACAAAATGGGCGGCGGCGAAGGCCAGGACCAGGTAATAGGCGAGGTCGGCCATGGCCTCGCTCATCATTTTGACGATATCGCGATGCGACTTCACGGTGCCGGCCGCAGAGCCGTAGGCCCAGCCGGCTGCCAGGAATAGAATGAAGAAGCCTGCCACCAGGGATTTAAACAGCGGATTAAACCGGGCTTCCGGATTGGCACTCTCATCGATCAGCGGTGTGCCAGGCCCCACACAGAGAAAGATCCACACCAGAACCACACCCAGCAGGGCGAGCCCAGCGCGGCGCAAACCTTGCGTTTCACCCTCCGTGAACGCCGCGTCGGGTTGTTTAATCAGTCCGGCGGTGCTGCTCTCCATCTGATCGGTTTCTATCTGGCCCAATCGAGGCTCGATGACGCGGTCGGTGACATACCAGATCACCGGCAGGAACGCGAAAGTCATGGCGATGATGAAGTAGGCGTTGCCGGCGATATTGGCGTCCCAGGTCGGCAGGATGGTTTCCGCCGCCGCTTCGGTAATGCCGAAGAGCAGCGCGTCCAGCTGCCCCGGTAGCAGGTTTGCCGAGAAGCCCCCGGACACGCCGGCGAAGGCGGCGGCGATACCGGCAATGGGGTGACGCCCGGCGGCGGCGAAGATCACACCGGCCAGGGGAATCAGTACCACGTAGGCGGCATCGGCGGCCAGATTGCCAACCATGCCGATCAAGGCCACGGCCGGTGTGAGCAGGAATTGCGGTGCCCGGGACACGGCGCCGCTCATGGCGGTAGCAAACAGGCCCGAGCGTTCCGCCACCCCCGCACCCAGCATGACCACCAGGACATAGCCCAGCGGATGGAAGGAGGTGAAGGTGGCCGGCATCTCCACCAGCAGGCGCTGGATATTGGTCGCTGACAGCAGACTCTCGGCGCTGACCACCACAGCATTGCCGGCGGCATCCACCTGGGTCGGATGCAGCGCGGAGACGCCGGCCAAGGCGGCGACCACACTGATCACAACAATGGCGGCTATACACCACAGGAAGATAAATACCGGGTCCGGCAGGCGATTGCCGGCGCGTTCGATCCAGGCAAGGATGCCCTTCATTTCATTGGCCTGGGTCTGGCTCGTCTGGGTCATCGGCAAGTCTTCCAGTGGCAGTCTGCGTGAAGCTTATCGTAAAGATTCTGCTGTTGGAGGAAAACCGGCAGGCCCGGTAAAGCGGGGCAGGATCACCATGTCTCTCGCGACCTGCCGCCTGCTCGGCTCAAGCCAGCGACCGCGACACCTTTTGGGGCTACCTGACGCGGCGCTGTCGAATGCCAAAGAAAGCCAGTGCGCCGGCCAACAGCACCAACCCCGCCACGGGTAGCGTCGGTACTGCTGTGACCGCGGTGGGAACTCCGACCCCCACAGGATCGACGATCGAGCCATTGACGCTGGCATCGGCGTCGTTCGCGCCGCCATCGGTGACCGAGTAGCTCAGCACGCTGCCACTGACCGTGGCGCCGGTGAGCGCCCGCCAGGGGTCCGTCTTCCAGGCGGCGGCTTTTGCCGGCAGTGCGACCCCGTAATCCACGGTGACATCGATCACGGCGCCAGGTGCACATCCCGCAACGGTGAAGTCGACGACGCCGTAGGGGAAATCAACGCCCGCCGGCGCATCCACAGCCGCGATGAACCTGGGGTCCGTGTCGAACGAACATTGCTCATCCGCAGTTGTGAAACTGATCGTTCCATCACGGCCGCCCGGCAGCTGCCCCGCAAACTCCCGGCGTGGCAAAGGGACCAGATGCAACGTGGCTTCTTTCTGGATGTTGTAATCCGACAGGGTGCGTCCGTCCTCAAGCGCTTTGCCCGCGAACACCAGCCGTTGCTGATCGGGTGGGATGCCTTCCTTATCCTGAATTTTCTGTTTGACGTTTTCGATGGTGTCACTGGGCTCGACGTCGAGAGTGATGGTCTTCCCCGTGAGCGTCTTGACGAATATCTGCATGGCGCTTGCGTTGGCGGCGAACACAGTGAGCAGGAAAACGAGGGCGAAGCGGGCGGGTAGTGAGGCGTGGCGTGTGTTCAACGAAGCGTTCCCTTGCGGTTGCGGTCAGGTCCCCAGCCGTCCATAAAAAAGGGCTGCATTGCTGCAACCCTTTGATCTTTCTTGAAATATGGCTCCGCCTGCTGGGCTCGAACCAGCGACCCATTGATTAACAGTCAATTGCTCTACCAACTGAGCTAAGGCGGAATGGCGTTAACCAGAGGGCGCGTATGTTAATGTCCGCCCGGGCGCTGGTCAACACCCGCCGCGCGATAAATTGGCGGCATTGATAACCAGTCCGGGCGGCGGGCTGCAATCCCGGGCAAGGTGCATGATAATGGCGGGCTGCATTCACCAGACGGGACCCACGTCGAGATGTCGAAAGCGTTTAAAGTGCACTCAGCCTACTCCCCGGCGGGGGACCAGCCCAAGGCCATTGAGCAACTGGTGGAGGGGGTGAATGCCGGCCTGGCCTCGCAGACGCTGTTGGGGGTGACCGGCTCCGGCAAGACCTTCACCATGGCCCACGTGGTCGAGCGTCTGCAGCGGCCGACCATCGTCATGGCCCACAACAAGACCCTGGCGGCCCAGCTCTACGGCGAGTTCAAGGAGTTCTTCCCCGATAACGCCATCGAGTACTTCGTCTCTTACTACGACTACTACCAGCCCGAGGCCTACGTGCCGTCCTCGGATACCTACATCGAAAAAGACGCCTCGGTGAACGAGCATATCGAGCAGATGCGCCTGTCGGCAACGAAAGCCCTGCTGGAGCGGGACGACTGCCTGGTAGTGGCCACGGTCTCGGCGATCTACGGCCTCGGTGACCCCAAGTCCTACTTCCGCATGGTGATGCACCTGTCCCGGGGGGAGATCGTGGACCAGCGGGGCATCCTGCGCCAGTTGGCGGAGCTCCAGTACACCCGCAACGATATCGACTTCCAGCGCGGCACCTACCGGGTGCGCGGCGACGTGATCGACATCTTTCCGGCTGACTCCGAACGAGAGGCGGTGCGGATCGAGCTGTTCGATGAGGAGATCGACAACATCACCCTGTTCGACCCCCTGACCGGGGCAGTCGAGGCAAAGGTACCGCGGGTTACCATCTTCCCGAAAAGCCACTACGTGACCTCCCGGGACGTGATGCTCAATGCCGTGGACCAGATCGAGGTGGAACTGGAGCAGCGCCTGAAGCAGCTCAAGGAAGCGGACAAGCTGGTGGAGGCCCAGCGCCTGCAGCAGCGCACCCGCTATGACCTGGAGATGATCCGCGAGCTGGGCTACTGCAACGGGGTGGAGAACTACTCTCGCTACCTGTCCGGCCGGGCCCCCGGGGAGCCGCCGCCCACCCTGTTCGAATACCTGCCGGACAATGCCCTGGTGATCGTGGACGAATCCCACGCCAGCATTCCGCAGATCGGCGCCATGTTCCGCGGCGACCGCTCGCGCAAGGAGACCCTGGTAGAGTACGGTTTCCGCCTGCCCTCGGCGCTGGACAACCGGCCGCTGCGCTTCGAGGAGTGGGAGCAGCTGGTGCCCCAGGCCCTGTTCGTCTCGGCCACGCCCGGCCCCTACGAGCAGGAGCATGCCGGCCGCACGGTAGAGCAGGTGGTGCGCCCCACCGGCCTGGTCGACCCCGAGCTGGAGGTGCGCCCGGCGACCACCCAGGTGGACGACCTGCTGGGCGAGATTCGCGAGGTCGTGGGGCGCGGGGAGCGGGTGCTGGTCACCACCCTCACCAAGCGCATGGCGGAGGACCTCACCGAGTACCTCGCCGAGCACAATGTGCGGGTGCGCTACCTGCACTCGGACATCGATACCGTGGAACGGGTGGAAATTATTCGCGACCTGCGCCTGGGCGAGTTCGACGTGCTGGTGGGGATCAACCTCCTGCGCGAGGGCCTCGATATGCCCGAGGTTTCCCTGGTGGCGATCCTGGATGCCGACAAGGAGGGCTTCCTGCGGTCGGACCGCTCCCTGATCCAGACCATCGGGCGCGCCGCCCGCCACCTGCACGGCCGCGCGATTCTCTACGCCGACCGCGTCACCGGCTCCATGGAGCGGGCCATGGCCGAGACCCAGCGGCGGCGGGAAAAGCAGGTCGCCTTCAATACCGAACACGGGATCACGCCCAGGGGCGTGGAAAAGTCGATCCAGGACATCATGGAAGGCGCCCGCCGCATGCCCACTCGAGGCCGGGGCAAGGGCCGCAAGGTGGCGGAAGAGAAGGAATCCTACAGTGTCGAAGTCGCGCGCCTCACGCCGGCGGCGCTGGCGCGCAAGCTGCAGGAGCTGGAATCGAAGATGCAGGAACACGCCAAGAATCTGGAGTTCGAGGAGGCCGCGGCGCTGCGCGACCAGGTCGCGGAGATCAAGCAGCTGGCCTTCGTCACCTGAGACCGCTAGCGCGTGTGCGCCACACCGCCGGGCATGCTGCGGGGTAGGCGCAGACTGAAGCGTACGCCCTGTGCCCCGGGCAGGTTCTCCGCCTTTGCCTGGCCGCCCAGGTAATCCACGATCAGGCGCACGATATACAGCCCCAGTCCCAGGTGGGGCGTGCTGCCCTGGCGCTGATCCCGCACCGAGACCATGGCCTCGAATAGTTGTCCCTGCATGTTTTGGGGGAGGGCGGAGCCGGGGTTTTCCACCCACAGCTGCCAGTCCTCACCCCCCGGTGCCAGGCCCAGCTGGATCGCGCTGCCGGGCGGGGCAAAAGACACCGCATTGTCCACCAGCTTGTCGAGCGCCTGCACCAGCAGGTCGGGGGCGCCCATGATCCAGGCCTGTTGCGGTTCACAGTGCAAGTTGATGGCGTGTTCCGGGTGGGCGCCCTGGTAGGCCGGCAGAATCTCCCGCAGCAGCGGCACCAGGTTCAGCGGGCGCAGGGGCTCGCCGCGCACGCTGTCCTCCACGCGGCTGGCCTCGGTCATGGCGGTGAGGATGCGATTGAGCCTGGCCAGGCCCTCGCGGGCGCGGTCGATATACACCGCCCTTGCGTGCTCGTCCGCCTGCTGGGGCAGGTTGTCCAGTGAGGACTGGATCACCGCGATGGGGGTGCGCAGTTCATGGGACAGCTGCCGGCTCAGGGTGCGCAGGTATTCGTTGTAGGCCTTGAGCTCCGCGAGCAGCTGCGCATAGCGCCGCGAGAGCTCGCCGATTTCATCCCGGGCGCGGCTGTGGGGAAAGGCTTCCAGCACCAGGTTGCCGCGCTGCATCACGCGGCCGGCGGCGCGACTGAGACGGCCGATGCGCCAGGACAGGATGCTGACGTAAACCAGCAGGCCCAGGGCGGCGCCGGCGGTCGCCAGCAGGCTGTAGCCCAGCAGCCGGGTAAAGGCGCGGTCGGTGAGGGACAGGTACTCCTCGTTACTCTGGCGGGCGACCACGGCACCGATGACCTGGCCCCCGGCGCTAATCGGTGCAGCGGCCGACAGTGTGACCCGTGTCCCCTGGTCGGGATCCCGGTACCAGCGCGCCTCTGCCTGGCCTGTCTGCGCGCGCTGTATTTCCTCTGCTGCGAGAATGCCGCGCTCGCCGGCCTGGGGCAGGGGCGCCGCGCCCTGTGTGGCCAGCACCCGCCTGTAAATCGCCCGCAACAGCCAGAAGGTATCCGCCTCTCGAGCGGCATCTTCAGCCGTCGTCGCGCCCCTGTGGGTGGCGCGGGCAATCACCTGGTTCGAGCGGTCGACGACCGTCAGCGACTGTCCTGGCTGGGCAAACCCTGCCAGCGCCGCGCGCAGGGGCGCCGGGGAGAAGATCAGCCAGGGCGGTGCGGTTTGCTCCAGGGCGGTGCTGTTGCCCGCGGTTCGAGGGCCGCCGCCTCCGGGGGGGTTCACATCGATTGCCCGCAGCCCCAGGCGCCCGCCGGTGATGGCCAGAGGCAGCTCCAGTTCCAGGGTGTAGCCATTGGGCCGGTCCTGCCAGTACCCGCGAATGCGGGTGGCGGCCACGCCGGGATGACGACGCCCGGCGTGCCGGGCGCGAACGCTGCCGGGCGCGGCGGTACTGATCACGTACTCCTGGCGCCGGTCGTCCAGCCAGGTCTGCAACAGCAGGCGATCGCCATTGGGTTCTGGCGACAGCCCCGGATTGTCGTACACCACCCTGGCATCCTCGATCTCCAGCAAGAGGTACAGTACGCCATCGCGCGTGGCGGCCCGGTAGCGCAGGGAGGGCGTGCCATCGGGGTGGCTGAAGCGGCCGGTCCAGGGTCCCGGCCAGCCGTCTCCGTAGCCGTCGACAATAATCGGCGAATCGCTCACGGTCGCATACAGGGAGCGCTCGATCTCGGCGGGCTCGCGCAGTCGGCGAGGGTAGGGGTAGAGCAGTTCGGACTGCTGCCCGAGGGCGTTGGCCACGGCGCCGGCGGTGGCCTGCAGGGCGCTGGCCTGACCCTGGCGCAGGGCGACCTCGATCTCACGCATGAACTGGCACCCGGCCCAGGGCAGCGCCAAAAGGAGCAGGCTGACCAGGATCAACTGGCGACGCAGGCTCACTCGATCTGCCCGGCCCAGCGATAACCCATGCCATAGGCGGTGTCGATGGCACTGAAGTCCGGGTCCTGGGCCTGGAATTTGCGCCGGATCCGCTTCACGTGGGAAGTGATACTGTTGTCATCCAGGACCACGCTGGCCGCCTCCATCAGCTGGGCCCGGTTCTTGACGTGGCCGGGGTGGCGGGCGAGGGCGTGTACCATCCAGAACTCGGTCACCGTCAGCGGCACCAGTTCGCCGCGCCAGGTGGCGGTCATGCGCTCCAGGTTCAGCAGCAGCGGCCCCTGGGTCACCAGTTGCTCGCGGGTCTCCGGTGCGCGCAAGGCCTGCACCCGGCGCAGCAGGGCGACAATCCGCGCCAGCATATGCGCGTGGCTGATGTCCTTGGTCAGGTAGTCGTCCGCCCCCAGGCGCAGGCCGGAAATAATGTCCAGCTCCGAGTCCCGCGCGGTCAGGAAGACGATGGGTAACTCGGGCGCGCGGCTGCGCAGCCCCCGGCACAGGTCGAAGCCGCCCTCGACTTCCTCTCCCAGGCTGACATCGATAATGGCGAGGTCCGGCAGCTGCTGCGCGAAGGCGGCTTCCGCCTCGGGACGACTGGCATGCACGGATACGCGAAATCCCTGCCTCTGCAGGGCGTCGCGGTAGTTGGCGGCCAGGGTGGGTTCGTCCTCAACGATGGCGATCAGTTGGGGCATGTGCAGGGGTGTCTGGTTAGCGTGGCACTCATGGTTTCAGAAAGCCCCTTGCGGCTCAAGCGGCTGCCACAATTCGCCACAATTTATCATCGCGCTGCCAGGATTGATCTGCCGGCCCGCCAGATTGTCGCGCTTGAATACTCCCACGCATTCACGACCCGGGAGTTATCCAATGTCGCAAAGTGTATCCATTCCAGAGTGCGCGCCGGCCATGCAGGCCCGGGCGCTGTGGCTGTTGTTTGCTCTCCTGCCGCGGGCAGTGCTGGCAGGTGTATTGCTGTTGCTGGTGCTGGTGCTGGCGAGTCCGGCGCGGGCGATGGCCGAGGCGGGCGGCGGGCAGATGCATTGGCAGAGTGCGGGCGGCACCGATTACCGGGCTGCCGTGACCCAGGCCAGTCACCTGGAAGTGTGTATCTCCGGCCTGCTGGCCGTGGTGACCCTTGAGCAGCACTTCGTCAACCGAACCGGTGAATGGCAGGAGGGGAATTACAGCTTCCCGCTGCCGCCCGACAGCGCGGTGCGCGCCATGGAGATGCGCGTGGGCGAGCGTCGTATTGTGGGGCAGATTCGTGAGCGCCAGGAGGCGAAGGCACAGTACCGCGCGGCGCGGGAGAGCGGGCGCAAGGCCTCCCTCGTGGAGCAGCAGCGTCCCAACCTGTTCACCAATCGCATTGCCAATATCGCCCCGGATGAAAAAGTGGCGGTACGCCTGGAATATGTGCAGCCGGCAATTTATCGCAACGGGGCCTTCACCCTGCGCATTCCCACGACCCTGACCCCGCGCTATATCCCCGGCATTACTGCGCCTGCACCGGCGGCAGGGCCGGCACTGAGCCGGAAAACCGCCATCGACGGCTACCTGGGCTGGGCCGCGGCGACCGACCAGGTGCCCGACGCCAATGCCATTACGCCGTATCTCTACCCCCAGCGCGGGGCCGATGTGGCGCCCCTCAACCCGCTGTCGCTGCAAGTGACCCTGGATGCGGGTATGCCCCTGGCGGAAGTTGAGGCGCCCTACCACCAGGTCAGTCTGAGCCGCGACGGCGACCGCTATCAGCTGACCCTGGCGAACGGCGTCGCGGAGATGGACCGCGACCTGGAGCTCCGCTGGCGGCCCGTGACCGGCAGCGCACCGAAAGCGGCGCTGTTTACCGAGGAGGTCGCTGGTGAGTACTTCGGCCTGCTGATGGTGATGCCGCCAGCACTGGCGCAGGAGGATGCAGTGCTAGCCCGGGAAGTGGTGTTCGTGATCGACACTTCGGGGTCCATGGGTGGGGTATCGATCGAGCAGGCACGGGAAGCCCTTACAGTTGGCCTGCGCCAGTTGCGCCCGACGGACAGTTTTAACGTGATTGCCTTCGATTCCAGTATCCGTCCCCTTTTTCGGTCGGCGATGCCCGCCGACCGGCATCATCTCGCCCGGGCCAGTGAGTTTGTGCGCCAGCTGTACGCCAGCGGCGGCACCGAAATGTTGCCGGCGATTCAGCGCGCCCTGGAGCGTCCTCCGGAGGCGGGTGCACAGAAGCTGCGGCAGGTGATCTTCATTACCGACGGTGCCGTGGGCAACGAAGCCGAGCTGTTCCAGCAGATCAGCGAGCGGCTGGGGCCGAGTCGCCTGTTCACGGTGGGTATCGGGTCGGCGCCGAATCACTGGTTTATGCAACGTGCGGCGAGCGCCGGTCGCGGCTTCAGTCTGCAAATCAGCCGGCCGGGAGATGCCGCCGCGGCCATCGGCGAGTTGTTTGCCCGCATTGCCGCGCCCCTGGCGGCGGATCTCGGGGTGGCCTGGCCCGGCAAGGTCGAAACCTGGCCTCGGGCTGTGCCCGACCTGTACCAGGGAGAGCCGCTGCTGCAAACCGTGCGCTTTGGCGCCGATGCGCCCGGCGGCGTGGTGCGGGTCACGGGTCAGCTGGCCGGGCAGGCGTGGGCAGAGGAAATTGCGCTGCCACCCCAGCCGGGTAACGTTCAGCACCCCGGTGTCGCCAGTCTGTGGGCGCGGCGCAAGATCGCGGCGCTGCTGGCGCTGCGCTCCGCAGGCACACCCGAGGCGGACATCCGGCCGGCGGTGCTGGATGTAGCCCTGGTACATCAACTGTTGAGTCCCTACACCAGTTTTGTGGCCATTGAGCAGCGCGTCTCCCGGGATCCGGCGGCGCCCCTGCGCCGCAGCCCGGTGCCCAATACCCGCCCGACAGGGCAGGGCCCCCAGCCCTATGCCTATCCCAACACCGCGACCACCGGCCCCGCCGAATTTTACCTCGGCTGCCTGGCCCTGTTCGTGGCCCTGCTGGTGCACGTGATGCGGCGACCGGAGGAAGATCATGCGCCACCTCAATCGTGAGCGTGCACGCCGCTGGCTGCTGTGCGCCCTGTTGCTGCTGGCACTGCAGCAGCTGGGCAGCGCGGGACTGATCAAGGCCAAGGCCGCCCTCGCCCCGGTGCTGGTGCAGCGCGCCTGGCAGGCCACCCTGGACAGCGGCGGGCGTCCTCACCGCCCCTGGCCCTGGGCCGATACCTGGCCAGTGGCCAGGCTGTCGGTGCCAGCCCTGGATATTGACCAGTTTGTGCTCGCCGGCGCGACCGGCAATGCCCTGGCCTTCGGGCCCGGCCTGGATGCGGCCGGCGCCGCGCCGGGAGAGGCAGGCACCGCGATTCTCGCCGGTCATCGGGACACCCACTTCCGCTTTCTCGAGGCAATGCAGCCGACGATGCCCCTGTTTATCCAGCGGGCGGACGGCAGTCGCCTGCGCTTCCGGGTGCAGCGCGCGCAAGTTGTGGACAGTCGCCAGCCGATGGCACCGCCACCAACCACGGGGGCGCCGCGGCTGGAGCTGGTGACCTGCTACCCCTTCCGCGCTCTGCGCGCCGGGGGCCCCCTGCGCTATGTAGTCACCGCAGTGCCTGACAGGGGTTCACGATCGCATACGCCGGAGATGTTCAATCGCCGCAAGGAGATGATACCGCTATGACACAACTTGCCCATGAGCCAAGCGTGGTCCTGTTCCAGGCCCTCAGCCCCACCCAGTTCGCTGCCCTGGAGGCAGCGGCCTGGCGTCGCATCGTGCCCTGCCAGACCGACGAGGAATGGTGCCAGTTGAAGCTGCGTCAGCGCTACGCGGAGATGATTGCCCGCCAGCGGGGGGTGCCGGAGTTTGGTCGCGCCTACGTGGTGCGCTTGGTCCTGCCTCCGAGCGCGCTGGCTGACTACCAGCTGGGCAGTGTGGCCTACGAGGAGCACCTGGAATACCAGGTGCCTGTCTTTAACCTGGGCCGTTTGAGCCGGCAGCTGCTGGAACCGGTAGAGCTGGTGTCTGTGTTCCGGCAGTGGCACAGCTATTCGGTGCCGAGGGGCTCGCGGCCACTTGCTGCAATGATTGGCTAGGGTCAGCAGAGAGATTTACAGTCCCCGGCGATGTACCCGCGGATTGCCCGACCTTGGGCCTTGTGTGCGCGTATGCTATGCTGCGCGCCCTCGAAACTTTGGGTTCGGGACAAAGAACCGCTCAGCCCCCGATCTTTGATTGAAGCTGACTCACGTGGCCTTTAGTAGGGGTCACCACTGGATAAAGGAAAGCTCATGCCTGTTATTACCCTGCCCGATGGCAGCCAGCGCGCCTTCGACGCCCCCGTTTCCGTACATGATGTCGCTGCCGATATCGGCCCCGGCCTGGCCAAGGCGGCGCTTGCCGGGGTGGTCGATGGTCGCGAGGTGGATACCTCTTACACCATTGAGGACGATGCCGAGCTGGCGATTATCACCGACCGCGACGAGGCTGGCCTGGAGGTGATTCGTCACTCCACCGCCCACCTGCTGGCGATGGCCACCCAGGAGCTGTTCCCCGGCACCCAGGTCACCATCGGTCCGGTGATCGAGGACGGCTTCTACTACGACTTTGCCACGGGGCACAGCTTCACGCCCGAGGACCTGGAAAAGATCGAGCAGCGCATGGCAGAGATCGTTGCCGACGACCTGTCCGTGGAGCGCATCGTGATGAGCCGCGACAAGGCAATCGAGCTGTTCCGCAATATGGGTGAGCACTACAAGGTGCAGATCATCGAGGAGCTGCCCGAAGGGGAGGAGCTGTCGATTTACCAGCAGGGCCCCTGGATGGATCTCTGCCGCGGCCCCCACGTGCCCAGCACCGGCAAGCTCAGTGTGTTCAAGCTGACCAAGGTGGCCGGCGCCTACTGGCGGGGCGACGCCCGCAACGAGATGCTGCAGCGTATCTACGGCACTGCCTGGGCGAACAAGAAACAGCTCAAGCAGTACCTGACCCGCATCGAAGAGGCGGAGAAGCGCGATCACCGCAAGATCGGCAAGAAGCTGGACCTGTTCCATATCCAGGAGGAGGCCCCCGGCATGGTGTTCTGGCACCCGGCCGGCTGGACCATCTACCAGGCGGTGGAACAGTACATGCGCCGGGTTCAGCGTGAGCGCGGCTACCAGGAAATTCGCACGCCGCAGCTGGTGGACCTGTCCCTGTGGGAGCGCTCCGGCCACGCCGACAAGTTCGGCGACGACATGTTCATGCTCAAGAGTGACGAGCGCGAGTTCGCGGTCAAGCCGATGAACTGTCCCTGCCACGTGCAGGTGTTCAACCAGGGGCTGAAATCCTATCGCGACCTGCCCCTGCGCCTGGCGGAATTCGGCTCCTGCCACCGCAACGAGCCCTCCGGCTCCCTGCACGGGATCATGCGGGTGCGCGGCTTTACCCAGGACGACGCCCACATTTTCTGCACCGAGGACCAGATCCAGGAAGAGGTCGCGGAGTTCATCGACTTCCTGCACGCGGTGTACGCAGACTTCGGTTTCAGCGAGGTCATTTACCGCCTGTCTACCCGGCCAGAAAAGCGCGTGGGCTCGGATGCGGACTGGGATCGCTCGGAGAAAGCCCTCGCCGACGCCCTGGACGCCAAGGAACTGCCCTGGCAGGAGCTGCCGGGCGAGGGGGCCTTTTACGGGCCCAAGATCGAGTTTTCCCTCAAGGACTGCATCGGCCGGGTTTGGCAGCTGGGCACCATGCAGGTGGATTTTTCCATGCCCAGCCGCCTGGACGCCCAGTACGTGGCGGAGGACGGCTCCCGCCAGGTGCCGGTGATGCTGCACCGGGCGATCCTCGGCTCCTTCGAGCGTTTTATCGGGATTTTGATCGAGCATTTCGAGGGAATTTTCCCCACCTGGCTCGCGCCCACCCAGGCCGTGGTGTTGAATATTACCGACAAACAGGCCGAATATGCCCAAAAGGTGGAAGAATCCTTGCAAAACAAGGGCTTTCGGGTGGTTTCGGACTTGAGAAATGAGAAAATCGGCTTTAAAATCCGCGAGCACACAATTCAGAAGGTCCCCTACCTGCTAGTGGTGGGGGATAAAGAAGTCGAAACACAGACTGTGGCCGTGCGGGCCCGTCGCGGTGAGGACCTGGGATCGATGGATCTCAATGCGTTTGTAACGCACCTCACGGACGACGTGGCGCGACGTGGCCGTATTGCAATGGAGAATCAGCATTAAGAGAGACAGCGGCAAAGGCGCCTCCAAGAAGGCCCTCACCAATGACCAGATTACTCACGACCCGGTCAGATTGATCGGCGCCGATGGCGAACAGGTAGGCATCGTGTCTTTGAGCGAGGCACTCGCGGCTGCGGAAGCGGCCAGTATGGATCTCGTGTTGATCGCTGATTCCGACCCCGCAGTTTGCAAGATCATGGACTACGGGAAACATGTGTTCGAAGCGAAAAAGCAAAAGGCTGCTCAGAAGAAGAAGCAGAAGCGGACACAGGTAAAAGAAATGAAGTTTCGTCCAGGGACGGAAGAGGGTGACTACCAGGTAAAACTACGCAACCTGGTGCGTTTCCTTGAACAGGGCGACAAGGCCAAGGTCACGCTGCGGTTTCGCGGACGTGAAATGGCTCACCAGGAAATCGGCATGGAGCTACTCAAGCGGGTAGAAGCTGATCTGGCAGAGTTGGGTGCGGTCGAGCAATTTCCAAAAATGGAAGGCCGGCAACTGACGATGGTTATAGCCCCCCGGAAGAAGAGTTAGGGCCCGTGAATGCCTTTTCCCTTCGCACTATTAATCTGCAAATGCGGAGTATTTGATTATGCCTAAAGCAAAAATTCACAGCGGGGCGGCCAAGCGTTTCAAGAAAACCGCCGGTGGTTACAAGCGCAAGAGCGCCTACAAGAGCCACATCCTGACCAAGATGACGACCAAGCGTAAGCGCCAGCTGCGCGGGACCTCCATGGTCCACGCCAGTGACAAAGCGCTGATTGACCGCATGTTGCGGGCGCGCTAACGGTAACCCAATCGAGATTAGGAGAAGACTATGCCTCGCGTAAAACGTGGTGTGGTGGCCCATCGCCGTCACAAGAAGATTATGAAGCAGGCCAAGGGTTACTACGGTGCCCGCAGCCGTGTGTTCCGAGTTGCCAAGCAGGCCGTTACCAAGGCCGGGCAGTATGCATACCGTGACCGTCGTCAGCGCAAGCGTCAGTTCCGCGCGCTGTGGATCACGCGTATCAACGCCCAGTCCCGTGCCAACGGCCTGAGCTACAGCCGCCTGATCAATGGCCTCAAAAAAGCCGATATCAGCCTGGACCGTCGCGTGCTGGCGGACCTGGCAGTGCACGACAAGCCGGCTTTTGCAGCGATCGTGGAGCAAGCGAAGGCCGCACTGGCCTAAGCCCACCCCCGCCGTGACGTCGTAATGGTCGTCGCGGTTCGCTGGCTACACTGAACGACAGGAAGGGAAAGGGCATTGCTCTTTCCCTTCTTTTTTTGGCGCAATCTTTTTGGCACAAAGAACCGGAGTCGAGACGCAAGCGAATGGAAAACCTCGAAGCCCTGGCCCAGGAGGCCAGAGAAAAAATTGCAGCGGCAGAGGATGGTGCCTCGCTGGAACAGCTGCGGGTGGATTACCTGGGCAAGAAGGGCCAGATCACGGCGCTGCTCAAGAGCCTGGGTCAATTGTCTGCTGAGGAGCGGCCAGCCGCCGGTGCGCAGATCAACGTGGTCAAGCAGGAACTGCAGGCCCTGATCGGGGCGCGCAAGCAGGCGCTGGAAGCGGCCGCGGTGGAGGAGAAGCTGGCGGCGGAAACCATTGACGTCACCCTGCCGGGTCGCGGCCAGAGCACCGGCGGCATTCACCCGGTCACCCGGACCATCGAGCGCATCGAGGATTTCTTCGCCAGCATCGGCTTCGACGTGGTCGAAGGCCCGGAAATCGAGGACGACTACCACAACTTCGAGGCCCTCAATATTCCCGCGCACCACCCCGCGCGCGCCATGCACGACACCTTTTACGTGGATGAGACCACGGTACTGCGCACCCATACCTCGCCGGTACAGGTGCGGGTGATGGAGAGCCAGGCGCCGCCGCTGCGGGTGATCTGCCCGGGGCGGGTCTACCGCTGCGATTCCGACCTGACCCACACGCCCATGTTCCATCAGGTGGAAGGCCTGCTGATCGATGAGCATTCCAGCTTTGCCGACCTCAAGGGCCTGATTGAGGAGTTCCTGCGGGTATTCTTCGAGAAGGACCTGCAGGTGCGCTTCCGGCCATCCTACTTCCCCTTCACCGAGCCCTCGGCGGAAGTGGATATCCAGTGCGTCAATTGCGGCGGTGACGGCTGCCGGGTGTGCAGCCACACCGGCTGGCTCGAGGTGATGGGCTGCGGCATGGTGCACCCCCGGGTGTTCCAGCATTCGCAGATCGACGCGGAACGGTATTCCGGCTTTGCCTTCGGTATGGGGGTGGAGCGCCTGGCCATGCTGCGCTACGGCGTCAACGACCTGCGCCTGTTTTTCGATAACGACCTGCGCTTCCTGGAACAGTTCTGAGCAGCCTGCCAACAGCACGGAGACAGCAACAGTGAAAATCAGTGAAAAGTGGCTGCGGGAATGGGTTAACCCGGAGCTTTCCACCGACGAGCTTGCCCACCAGATCACCATGGCCGGCCTGGAGGTGGACGCCATCGAACCGGTTGCCGGTGAGTTCAGCGGCGTGGTGGTGGGCGAGATCCTGAGTGCCGAGCAGCACCCGGACGCGGACAAACTGCGCCTGTGCCAGGTGGCGACCGGGGAAGAGACCGTGCAGATCGTGTGTGGCGCGCCCAATGCCCGTGCCGGGCTGAAGGCGCCCCTGGCGAGGGTGGGTGCGGTACTGCCCGGTGACTTCAAAATCAAGCGCGCCAAGCTGCGCGGTGTCGAGAGCCAGGGCATGCTCTGCGCCGAGCAGGAACTCGGCCTCTCGGACGAGTCCGACGGCCTGATGGAGTTGCCCGGGGACGCCCCCGTGGGCGCGTCGCTGCGGGACTACCTGCAGCTGGATGACCGGCTGATCGAGATCGGCCTCACTCCCAACCGCGCCGACTGCCTGGGGATCGCCGGCATCGCCAGGGAAGTGGGCCTGCTCAATCACCTGCCGGTGAATGCACCCGCGAGCGCGCCGGTTACCGAGACCCACGAAGAAACCCGGTCGGTCGAGCTGCAGGCAGCGGATCGCTGTCCGCGCTATCTCGGTCGGGTGGTCCGCAACGTGGACCTGTCCCGCCCGAGCCCGCTCTGGCTGCAGGAAAAACTGCGCCGCTGCGGCCTGCGCAGTATTGACGTGGCGGTGGATATCACCAACTACGTGCTGCTGGAACTGGGCCAGCCCATGCACGCTTTCGACCTGGACAAGCTGCAGGGCGATATCATCGTGCGCCTGGCAGCCGCCGGGGAGTCCCTGGCCCTGCTGGATGGCCAGACGGTCGAGCTGAATGCCGACACCCTGGTGATAGCCGACCAGGCGGGGCCCCTGGCGATGGCGGGGATCATGGGTGGCGAGCCCTCAGCGGTCAGCCCCGATACCCGGCATGTTTTCCTGGAGGCGGCGTTCTTCGCGCCGGACATGCTGGCGGGCAAGGCGCGCGCCTATGGCCTGCATACGGATTCCTCCCACCGCTTTGAGCGGGGGGTCGACTTCACCCTGCAGCGCCGGGCCATGGAGCGGGCCACGCAGTTGCTGCTGGATATTGCCGGGGGCGAAGCGGGACCGATTACCGAGGCGGTTTCCAAACCCGATCTGCCGGCCCGCCCCGACGTGCACCTGCGCGCGGTGCGGATCAACAAGCTGCTGGGCCTGGACCTGCCGGGGGCAGAGGTGGAGCGTATCCTCACCGGGCTCGGCCTGGGAGTGGCGACCACGCAGGATGGCTGGACCTGCAGCGTGCCGAGCTGGCGTTTTGATATCAGCATCGAAGCTGACCTGCTGGAGGAACTGGCCAGGGTATACGGTTACAACCGCCTGCCGGTGAGCCGCATCCAGGCTGAGCTGGTGATGCCGGCGCGCAGCGAGACAGAACTTTCCCCGCGTGCCCTGCGTCGACATCTCAGCGCCCGTGGCTATCGCGAGGCGATTACCTACAGCTTTATTGAGCCGGCGCTGCAACAGCACTTTGATCCCGGTAGCAATGCGGTCAGCCTCGCCAACCCCATTTCCGCGGATATGGCAGTGATGCGCACCAGCCTGCTCCCCGGCCTGGTGACCGCCGTGCTGCGCAACACCACCCGACAGCAGCCCCGCGTGCGGCTGTTCGAGACCGGGCTGCGTTTTCTGCCGGGTGAGGGAGGCGAGCTCGCCGGACTGCGGCAGGTGCCCAGCCTGGCCCTGGTGAGCACCGGCCAGCGCTTTGCCGAATCCTGGGCCCAGGCGGCCGAGGCGCAGGACTTTTTTGACCTCAAGGGCGACCTCGAGAGTCTGCTTCAGCTGGGCCGTGATATGGCGGCGTTCAGCTTTACCGCGGCCCGCCATCCCGCGCTGCATCCCGGGCAAACGGCGAGCATTGTGCGGGATGGGCGCGAGGTCGGAATCATCGGTGCCCTGCACCCGAGCCTGCAACGTGAGCTGGATTTGCGAGCGCCACTCTACGCCTGCGAGATCGAGCTGGCCGCGGTGCTGGATACCGCGCTGCCCGGCTTCACCGAGCTGTCCAAATACCCCGAGATTCGCCGGGATCTGGCGGTGGTGGTGGACAAAACCATACCCGCCGCGGAGTTGCTGGCAAATGTTCGAGCCTCGGCAGGCGCTTACCTGACGGACTTAAGGTTGTTTGATGTCTATGCCGGGAAAGGCATTGATCCTAAACGAAAAAGCCTCGCGCTTGGTTTGACTTTCCGTGATCAATCGCGCACTCTTAGCGACGAAGACGTCAACCTGGCTGTGAATCAAGTCGTTGATTCACTTCAGAAAAATTACAACGCAGAGCTCAGGAACTAGGTATCGGAAGCACATGAGTGCGCTCACCAAATCAGAGATGGCCGAGCGCCTGTTTGAAGAGCTGGGGCTCAACAAACGGGAGGCCAAGGAGCTCGTGGAGCTCTTTTTTGAGGAAATCCGAACCTGTCTGGAGAATAATGAGCAGGTGAAGTTGTCCGGCTTCGGCAATTTCGACCTGAGAGACAAGAGCCAGCGGCCGGGGCGCAACCCCAAGACCGGCGAAGAGATTCCCATCTCCGCGCGCCGGGTGGTAACCTTTCGCCCCGGGCAAAAGCTGAAGACGCGAGTAGAAGCGTATGCTGGAACCGACTCATAACAACGAACTGCCCGCGATCCCGGGCAAGCGCTATTTCACCATTGGTGAGGTCAGCGAGCTGTGCGCGGTCAAACCCCATGTGCTGCGCTACTGGGAGCAGGAGTTTCCGCAGCTCAAGCCGGTAAAACGGCGTGGGAACCGGCGCTATTACCAGCGCGACGACGTGCTCACCATCCGCCAGATCCGCAGCCTGCTGTATGAGCAGGGCTACACGATTGGTGGCGCCCGCCAGCGCATGACCGATGACGGCGATGCCACCACGCCGGTGGAGGTGCAGGCGGTGATCAAGGAAACCATCGAGGAACTGGAAGACGTACTGAAGGTGCTCAGGCCCGCCAAATAGGGTTTGAGTTGATTGTCCCATTCAGTATAATGCCGCCTCGCTCAGGGGGTTCACCCCAGGCGATTTCGGGGCGTAGCGCAGTCTGGTAGCGCACCACACTGGGGGTGTGGTGGTCGTAGGTTCAAATCCTGCCGTCCCGACCAAATTCCTTTCCAGCAACATCCTGTAACCTCTCTAAAGCCCTGTTAATCAGGGCTTTTTTGTTTATACTCAATCCAAAGTTGTCCGGCGCCATCCGGCAACATACCCCCGAGTTGGGGGGTATCACTGGGGGCATATTCTATACTCTGAGATTCGATACCCCCAAAAATGCACAGGAGGCGGGCCATGCCACTGACTGCAACCAAGGTGAAGGAAGCGAAACCCCAAGAAAGGCCGCGCAAGCTGGCCGACGGTGGTGGCCTATATCTGCTGGTGCAGCCCAATGGGGCGAAGTACTGGCGCTACAAGTACCGCTATGGTGGCAAGGAGAAGGCGCTGGCGCTGGGGGTGTACCCCGAGGTATCACTGAAGTCTGCCCGGCAAAAACACCAGGCCGCTCGCGACAAGCTGGCCCAGGGCGCAGACCCGGGTGAGGTGCGAAAGGTTGAAAAGCTGACCCGCCACCTGGCGGCGGCAGAGAGCTTCGAAGCGGTCGCGCGGGAGTGGTTTAACCAGACCATGCCCGAAAAGTCGGAAAGCTACCGTATGCGAACCGGACGCATTCTGGATAAAGACCTGTACCCAGTACTGGGCAATCGCCCGGTGGCATCTATAACAGCCCCTGAGCTATTGGCTGCTCTACGGCGTGTCGAGAGCCGGGGAGCCTATGACATGGCCCACAGGGCTAAGCAAACAGCCGGGCAGATATTCCGCTATGCCGTGGCCACTGGCCGGGCGGAACGCGACCCATCAGGTGACCTGAGAGGCGCACTAAAGCCCAAACGCCAGAAGAAACACTATGCCGCCCTGACCAACCCGGCCGAAGTGGGTCGCCTGCTGGTCGCTATGGACGGCTTTGAGGGCACGCCCATCGTAAAAACGGCCCTGCTGTTATCCCCGCTGCTGTTCCAGCGTCCAGGTGAAATTCGCGCCATGGAGTGGGCGGAAATCAACTGTGAAGCCGAGCAATGGGAAATCCCCGCCGAGAAGATGAAGACGCGGCAACCCCACATCGTGCCGCTGTGTTCCCAGGCATTGAATCTGCTGCGCGAATTGTATCCCCTGACTGGCCGGGGGCGGTTTGTATTTGCCAGCCCGCGAGGCGCGAGCCGGTGCCTGTCTGAAAACGGGGTAAGGACGGCGCTTCGCACCATCGGCTTTGACAACGAGGCAATGACACCGCATGGCTTCAGGGCTACAGCACGGACCATTCTGGATGAAGTGTTGGGTTACCGGGTGGACTGGATTGAACACCAGTTAGCTCATGCGGTGAAGGATGCCAACGGGCGAGCGTACAACCGTACCGCCCACTTGGAGGGGCGGGCAAGGATGATGCAGGGTTGGGCGAATTATCTCGATAAACTGAAGACCGAGGCTCTGGCGGGTAACGTGATTACCGCAACTTTCAGATAGATGACATACTAAAGAAAAGCAGCCCAAATCTGGGCAGTATGGAGGTCGCTTAGGATGGAGCTACCCAAGTTCTTTCTATTTTCTATTCTGCTGTTTGCCGCCGCCTGCGCTGGCCTTTACTTTCTGTATAGACGCCGAGCTGACATCCTCGATGAAGCAACTAGGAAGGCAGAGGCTATTACTGGGAATGCCGACAAGTCTCGAGAAGAAATAATCGCTGCAGCCAAGGCCCGCCACGCGGAACTAGTCGACGATGCCACCCAGAGAGTTGAAGCCCTAGAGGCTCGAATTGATCGCTTGCAGGCCGCAGATACCGACCTACAAACTAGATTAAAAGAAGTTCGGGCTCGACTTGAAACTATGACCGATATAGCCGGCGAGCAGGCTGCATCAATCGAGCTCATAAGTGATAACGATCTGCTCTCCAGCCAAGAGTACCAGAAAGATCGAAAGCAGATACGATCCCATCTAAAGAAAGCGGCGCAAGACGCAGTCAAGAACGTTCGGGGCTATCGTGCAGACGTGAATATTGGTCAATACGTTGGTGTTTCAGCCAAATCCGATATGGCTGGTGCGCTATTAATGATTACCACCGAAATGCTTTGCGCTAAAACCACAGCAAACAATGGACATGCGTCTGTCGACAAATTGCGCGATAGCATTCGCGCGACTGCGGCCCTGCTCAAGGCGGTTGATGCTCGAGCAGAGCTTGATTCAGAGTTTACGGGGCTACTAGAGAAGCGATTGAAGATCGAAATTGATTACAAGCGTGCCAGGCAGCTGGCGCGCGAAAAACAGAAAGAAATTCGAGACCAAGAGCGCGAAGAACGCAAAGCAAGAAGGGAAGCGGAACAGATGCAGAAACAGGCCGAGGTCGAAGAAAAAATAAAGCGCAACGCGATCGCAGAACTTGAACAGAGGTTGGCCCTCGAGAGTGAAGAAGAACGGGCGAAGTATCGAGAGGAACTTGAACGACTGCAGCAGGAGTTAGCAGAAGCTCATGAAAGGTCCGAGCGTGCCAGGAGCCGTGCTCAAGACACCAGGCAGGGGCACGTATATGTCATTTCCAATATTGGTACTTTTGGCGAGGGAGTTCTAAAAGTTGGGATGACGAGGCGGCTCGACCCCCTCGACCGCGTGAAGGAGCTTGGCGATGCCAGCGTACCATTCTCGTTTGATATACATGCATTGATAGAATCAGATGATGCGCCTAGCCTTGAAAGTGATCTGCACCGGTTTCTGGATGACCGGCGAGTCAACAAAGTGAATCTGAGGAAAGAGTATTTCAGGGTTTCTATTGAAGAAATTGAACGACGCCTGACAGACAGCGGTATAGATGCGCTTGTGAACAGTGTTCCTAGTGCAGATGAGTACTACGAGACACTAAAAATCGAAAAGTCGCTGATTGAGAATTAATCGACTACTGCAATTTGCAGCGCCTAGGATGGCCCCCGAAAAGCCGTTTCCCTTGACGGCCTGGCGTTGCTACTTCTCAGGGGCTTCACTGAGGGGGGTGTACATTTATGGATTATGAGGATTACTCCCTACCAATATTCGAGCTGCTTTGCGGAGATTTTCTTGAATCTACCCGAGAGAAAGCTAGAAATCTTGACTCTCACGGACATCGAAGATTTGGGGAAGGAGAAAGGCTCGAAGATAACCTTTGGTGTATCGAAGCTACCATGATGTATCTAAGCGATAAGTTGTCTGCATATGACTGCATTCATGATGATAACACGCATTCCCACAGAGAATTTTCCCTTGAAGAAATCAATTCAAGCATTGATGACCTGTGTCGGATTTTAGATAACGGTGCCCTGCTTTATTTTTTTGATGCAAGAAAAGAGGCTGCTTCAAATCGAAAGGACAACTACGCAAGCTATCGTGAAAAACAAAGGGATCTATACACAGTATTTCTCTTGGAGGATGAACGCGTAGGTTGTACATCAGAAGAACTAGAAGAAGCAGTAGAATGTGCGGTCAACAGGCGGTGTGCTGAGGATGTAGAGCTAGAAAAGTTATCGGATGAGGAGGGCGTAGACTGGGCTAAAAATCAGTACTGGGAGTCGCATTTACTTGAAAAATCTTTTTCGAGCTCTCACCCGAGAGATAGGTTGCTGCTGTCGAATACGCTTTTGTTGGAGAGTCAATATGAAGCACTTCTGAATCTTATGGACCTGTACGAAAGTTACAAGCAAATTAATGAATTTTTAGATTCGAGGCGGTCGCTTAGCAGAGAAGAGTCTTTCAGAGAATTGGCGGGAGCTTATGGTCGCATTGTGTCTATGCACATACACAGTGAGATACAAGAGCATGCTTATCAGGAAAGAATTGAGCTTGTGCAAAGGAAAATCAAGGATCAGGCGCGAGGTAGAAAAGCTCACGGAAAACTTGAACCCTTCAGGAGATTTGCTCGTAGCGTTGCTGAAAAGTCCTGGAACCAAGAAGTTGGAGATGAGGGTGCAATCACAACCATCAAAGACATGACAGACTACATTCTGGATACATTTTTGGAATCGCCAAAGGAGTTTCCCCCTGAGGTTGTCCCAGCAGCCACGACCATACGAAAGTGGATCGTTCCCTTAGCACCTTTGGAAGCTCGAAAAGCCGGAAGACCTCCGAAAACTTCTACTTAGACAACTGAATCAGTATTTTTCTAAGAAACTCAATATTAAGTGGATAATCAATTGAGTTTACTTAAGCCGTGACCGATTACGTCCAAAGGAGGACACTGTCATGGCTCAGCATCCAGACCCATCCAAAACGCTCATTCGTTTGCCGCAAGTGCAGGCAATCGTCCCGTACAGTCGCAGCACGATTTACCACCTGATTGCCGCGGGTGAATTTCCTCCGCCTGTAAAACTCGGCCCCCGTGCAAGCGCATGGGTGAAATCCGAAGTGGAAGCGTGGGCAGAAAGCCGTATCGCTGACCGCGAAGAATCGGCAGCGTAGGGGGTAAGTCATGAAAAAGAAAAAGGCCACCCCGAAAGGCAGCCCCAAGCAATCGCACGGCTATATTAATGCATCCCATCACCAGCGCCAACGGATACTCGAAGCACTGCGGGAAGTTGGCGGTCGCGGATTAACCACCATTCAGATGCGCGAGGAACTGGACGTGATGATGCCCGGTGCGCGTGTTTTTGAGTTGCGGCATGGCTACGGTCACAACATTCGATTGATCTGGGACCGGGAACGCACCGCACAGGGCCATGAGCACACCTGTGGGCGCTATATCCTTTTCCCAGGGCAGTGGGAGGGCGCGTCATGAAACCGCCCAGAGAGCGCCTACAGGACGATGTGGCGGCCTTCCTGTCCGCTGGTGGAGTAATCCACCAATGCAGTAGTGCGGACAATGCCAGCGCCAGGGTTCACTCAGTACGGTCACGTCGCGAGCAACTGGTCTACCGGAAGCGCCTGGACAGCTACGAGAGGTACAGCGCGGTCGCCCTGCGGCGAGGGGGTGATAAGTGAAATGTTACCGATTCGATGTGCGGGAAGAACTGATAACCCCAATCGAGGTATTGGCTGACAGCGAGCAGGAAGCCCGAGAGTGCGTATTCAGCCAGGACAGGGACGTTATCTACTTCGATACTGTGCGCGGCGAGGTGCGGCTTGTGCTACGCGCTGTGGAGGACGACTAACCATGGCGCGTAATCGAAGTAAGACGCATAACCGCAAGGATGGTAGCGGGCCGTTTGGAGCACTTCCCAAAGTTGTTTGGGAGCACCCCGATTACTGTGCTCTATCCGGAAGCGCAGTCAAGTTGCTAATGGATCTGGCCTGCCAGTACAACGGACGCAATAACGGCGACCTGACAGTGGCACACTCGGTGCTGAAACTGCGAGGATGGGCTTCCAGAGGCACCATAAGTCGAGCAATACAGGAACTATTGGACGCTGACTTGGTTATCTGCACGAGAGAAGGCCGGTTTACCAATCCGGGAGGGCGGTGTGGGTTGTATGCGCTTACCTGGAAGCCAATCGATGAATGCCCTGGCAAGGATTTGACGGTGGAGCCAAAAAGCACACCGCCTAGGAAATTCTCTCTCGAAGTTAACGAAAAGCCGTGTCCAGAACGTGGGCAAGGTTCGGTCCAGAAAGTGGACCGACAGAAGCCGAGAGACAGCAAGGGACGGTATTCATCGATCCAGAACGTGGAACGATTGAGGGTGGTCACCTAGTCCAGAACGTGGACGCCTTTATATATTTACCATGAGGTTCTTCGTTTACAGAGATACGAGATCAGTATGAAACCGAGTCGCACGACGCATTTAGATCAGTATTCACTTGCTAGGGCTGATAGCCGCATTCAACAAGTCATAGACATTGACTGCTATGGTGCGCCACCGCATGACCTTGCCGGTGGTGACACTGGCGGGGTGCGAGTATGTGCCCCTTATAGTGGGGTGACAGAGGAAGGGCACGGTAAGGGCATTCGGGTTTTATGTGACCAGGACCTGCCACAAGCCGAAGTATTACGGTTTTTGCGGAGGGTGGTGGCTGCCAAGGAGTCACCTGCTGATGCGGTGCCGCGCTAGTGAGGACATGTTTCCGGACAGATACGCGCGGGGCGGGTCCTCTTAGGATCACACCGTGCGAGGGCGTGGAGGCGCGTCTTTCCGCTAGAGACATAAAGCTGGTCGCCGCTTTTTTCTTTGCGTTATCGGACGTTGAGACAGTCAGACGTAGCCTTATTCACTGGTTCAAACTCCCCGTTAATGTCGAAGTAATGATCGGTCTGCGACAAGGCGGACATATTGTCTCTCCTTGCCAATAGGCGATTTCCACCTTGGATTTCACTTAGCAAACTGGCAGCCGTTTCGCCAGTCACCAAGGCAAGATGGGTCATGTCAAAGTTAAAAGTTCGAGGAATCGAAATTGGTGGGTTTTTGTCCACTCTAGCGACTACATTCTCGCTTGTATCTTGAAAATTAAATACGATGAATAAACCTTCGCGACCGCAGCCAGTTTCTATCCATGCACCACCCGCACCATCTTCTTCGAGAACGGCTACAACTCTCTTTTGGTCTGTTATTGCATCCACAGACTCTTCGTATTGCCATCCACTCAAATCGGCGCAGGCGGTAATTAGTGGGGTAATGATTACGAATATTATTCGGGTGACGTTCATGCTTTCATCGCTTCCTACAGAGCACGTTGGAATGACAAGCGTATACTAATTTTCTAAAGGATTTAGTCAAATATCGAGGGCAATGGTCATGGGCGGATGGGGCAGTGGACCACAAAGCAGCGCACCAGACACCAGCGAAGCCAAGCGGGTTGATATTCGCTATTTGCGAAAACGTGGCCTTTTGCAGCCAGGCTATTCCGGTTCCCTTAGCTGGACGTGCCGAGGTGAGCCGAGTGGGCATATCGGTTACAGCATTGCCCCAGACGCCAGCGCCCTGACCCTCGATTACAAGGTGAGACAATACGGTGGGGACTGGGAGCCGATGAGATATTTTGTGCACCTGGAAGCTACCCCATGCCGCTACGGTGGTGAGCGGCGATATTTCCACTGCCCAAACCGGAAGTGTGCCCGGCGCTGTGAGGTGTTGTATTCCTACGGGCAGTATTTTCTGTGCCGCGCCTGTTGCGGCTACCTCTATCCCAGCCAGAAGGGCGACAAGCTTGATAAGCTGCTAGCGGCGAAGCGCAAGATTGGAGCGCGGATTTTCGAGGACTGGGACGGAGTAGACGGCTGGCGCAAGCGGAAGGGGATACACTGGCGTACCTTTGAGAGCCAGTACCGGCGATACCGGCAACTGGAGGACACCTGGCAGCGTGCATTCACTGATCGGGCAAGGGCGCTGCTGGGAGAAAGGGGCAGCTTTATACCACCAGGGGAGGAGTCCCTTTGCGTTGATGATGGGCCATCCACTACCTGGGGGTGATTTGCTTGTGCGCTAACTGCAAATATCAGTAACCGTCCGGTAAACCCATCTGTTCGCGCCCCGCAAACTGCGTAAGCTAGGTGCCCACCTAATCTTAAGTGGGCACCTGATATGGATAACGAAGCGTCTCCCCCAAGGATCATCAAGCGGCGCCGTCGCTACTCTGCGGGGTTCAAAAATCGAGTGTTGGCCGAGTGCCAGCAACCGAACACCTCCGTGGCCGAAGTTGCGCTGCGCCATGGCCTCAACCTCAACCTGGTACACAAGTGGCGCCAGTTGATGACTGTCGATGACACCGGAGAGTTTGTGCGGCTACCCATGCCGGCCAAAGACCAATCCAGTCCAAGCCGGAGCGTAGCGCGAGTTCTGCCCACTGTCAGCATCCGGCTGGATACGCCGCGCGGTCCGATCACCGTCGAGTGGCCATTGAGTGAGATTGACCACTCGGTCGCTTGGCTCAAGGCGCTCGTTCAGTGATCAAGATTGACGAGATCTGGCTGTCCCGCGAGCCGCTGGATATGCGCGCCGGACCGGACACGGCGTTGGCACGTGTCATCAACCGCTTTGGCAAAGCACGTCCGCATTGCGCGTATGTCTTTGCCAACAAGCGCGCCAACCGGATGAAGGTGCTGGTGTGTGACGGCTTCGGTATCTGGCTGGCATCGCGCCGGCTGCACCAGGGTCGGTTCGTCTGGAGCCAGCTCCGCACCGGCGATCCATTGTGCATTGATATGCCGCAGTTGCAGGCCCTGGTGGTCGGCTTACCCTGGCAGCATGCCGGCGCTGGGCACTTTATGGACCGACATTAGATAACACCAGAATCCCGCTCGCAGTTCCAGAGAACGATTGCCGATGATTGCTGCTGGCACCGATTTGCTGGTGCTGGCAAAGTGTTCCCATGCAAGCGCCTATCGATCTCAATCAGCTCAACGAGACCGAACTCCGCCAGATGGCGGAGCAAATGCTGGCGCAATTGGGCGAACGCGATGCGCGCCTCGTGGCGCAGGACGCCGAGCTTGCTGCACGTGACGAGGCCATTCGCCGCTACTCTATGCGCGAGGAGCAGCTGACCCACGAGATTGCCCTGCTTAGGCGCCATCGGTTCGGCAAACGCAGCGAAGGCGTCAACCGGCAGCAATACAACCTCCTTGAAGAACTCGTTGACGAAGACACGGCGGCCATTGAACAAGAGCTGGAGCGGCTGGCGGAGAGTCGCCCGCGGCCGGAGCCCAAAACCCGCACACCGAAGCGCCGGCCCTTGCCGCCCCAGCTGCCACGCACCGAGATCCATCATGAACCGGAACACACCACCTGCAACTGTGGCTGCACCCTGACCCGGATTGGCGAGGATGTTAGCGAGAAGCTGGATTATGAACCCGGCAGCTTCTCGGTGGAACGTCACATCCGCGGCAAGTGGGCCTGCCAGCAATGTGAGACCATCACGCAGGCCCCGGTAGCACCGCACGTGATCGACAAGGGCATCCCCACCACGAACCTGCTGGCGCAGGTGCTGATCAGCAAGTATGCGGACCACCTCCCGCTGTACCGTCAGGAACAGATTTACGCCCGGGCCGGCGTTGAACTGCCACGATCCACACTGGCGGACTGGGTGGGGCGCTGTGGCGTGGAACTTACCCCGCTGGTGGAGCACCTGCGGAGCAAGTTGCTTGAGCACGCGGTGCTGCACGCTGACGAGACGCCGGTGCCCATGCTCTCGCCGGGCAAGAAGCGAACACACCAGGCTTACATCTGGGCCTACGCAACCACGCGCTATGCCCCGGTGCAAGGTGTCGTTTACGACTTCCAGCCCTCGCGCTCCGGCAAGGCCTCCAGGGACTTCCTGGCGGACTGGCGCGGTCAGCTGGTCTGCGACGATTACACTGGCTACAAGGCCGGCTTCGCCACGGGCATGACTGAAGTCGGTTGCTGGGCACACGCCCGACGCAAGTTCCACGAGCTGTTGGAGCGGAACCAAAGCCCCATCGCCGAGAAAGCGCTATCGTACATCGGCATGCTCTATGACGTTGAGCGACAGGCCAGCGGCCTGCCGCCAGAGGAGAGGCAGCGGCTGCGCGACACCGAGGCGCGGCCCGTAATAACGCATCTGCGCGAGTGGCTGACGGGCCAGCGATCCCAGCTGACCAACGGCACGCGAACTGCGAAGGCGATCGATTACACGCTTAAACGGTGGACCGCCCTGGTTCGCTACCTGGATGACGGCAATCTGCCTATCGATAACAACTGGGTGGAAAACCAGATCCGGCCCTGGGCCCTTGGCCGAAGTAATTGGCTGTTCGCAGGCTCACTACGCAGTGGCCAGCGTGGTGCCAATGTGATGACCCTGATCCAGTCGGCAAAGATCAACGGTCTGGATCCGCAGGCTTATCTGCGCGACGTCCTGGAGCGCTTGCCGAGCGCCCGGCAGTCAGACCTTGATGAGCTGCTGCCGTATAACTGGACACCTCCGATCAAGGTGTAATCACCGGACGCATACAAATATCAGAATTTCAGGGCAGGGCGAGTATTGTCAGCCCCTAAAAGCATCTCTGCTGGGCCTAACAGCCCAATTGCTCTGGCCGGCTTTTGGGGAATGCAGAAATGCAGAAGGGAGAATCGAAGTTAAGCAGCTATCCCGTTCTGTGTGCTCAATCGGGTATGAATGTTCTTTGCGATTCGTCGGAAAATGCGGTCGTTTGACGATCTGATTCTTACCTTTGATGAAAAGACATCAACGCCAAAGTCATTTGCCAGAATCGCGAAAAGTTCATCAGCGTAAGAGTCAGAGATAGAACAGACTTCAGATAAATCCAGCTCAACACATTCACCTTGCCGGAGGAGGTGTTCTACGCGCTCGCGCACACCTCTCGCTAAAGTACGAGATGACAAATCAGAGCTGTCGAATTTCAGAGTAGCGGTCATGGCTATTCTCCTTTCAACAAATGAATTATGTCGTCTACAGATTCGTTCGCCGACTCTGCCAAAGTGGCAATCCTAGAGGTGCGCAGCCTACAGGACAAAGCAACGCCTTGCCATCCGACTGCGCGCTCCTCAATTGTATAGCTCCCATCTGGCCCCATCATGAAAACTGCATTGCCAGAGGCTAAACACATGGTGCCGGATGTTTCGCTTACAAGTTTGGTTAGGTGATACAAGCCTAGCCCTTGATGGTGATTTTCGCACCCATCTGAATGATAGGCTTCGAAGCCTTTCGCGGCGTTACCTGTATTAATCATATCAACTGGAAGGCGCTGCGCATATTCATCCCGGTTATCATACTTCTTAGTTGAATTTCCCTCCTGAATGCACCATTTTAGTGCATCTGCATCCGAGCTAACTCCCTTTCCTGCCCTATGCATCTCACCGAGGAACCCATACCCGCTATCTGCAAGGGCAAACTCAAAATAATTGTCGTCTTCGTGAGGTACTTTCCACCTCTGCGCTACAGAAAATCCGGTGTCCATTCCGTGGTCCCAGACGTTGCTATGCATCTCTCCTACGACATGGCACAGATTTGAAAAGCCGTCACTCTGGATAACAGCCTCTGATGAAAAGCCTCGTAAGCAGTTGTTAATGAGGGAGGTGGCCACATCCGTGGACTCTGCGCAGTCTAGCCTCGCTATAGGGCTGTAGTTCCTTCCTGCATTAGTTCTTTCATATGAATATGAATCTGCGCCATTCAGGGCAAGCTCCACGCCCATTGCTACTGCGTACTTTCTCTGAGAGGTGCTAGCGAATTGAATTTGGTCGAATGAATATCTCCGATTATGGGCAAGTGCGCAAATCGTTACGAGGCAGCCAGGGGCGATAAATCCCCAAGGCATAATAAGTAGCCCTGTCTCTTTGCTGTCAATCTCTTCGAGACGAAATAGAGTATCTGATAAGCGAATGGCCATTTTTACCTAATTCAAATCCAGTCTAGAAGCTTATTCTCCCATAATTGCCGGTATGAGAGGGGGCTGCCTAAGTCTCAAACCGTGCGATTGCGGTATCGGAGAGCCGCAAGATTACCCCAATGCGGCTGGAATTGGACAACACGATTACAGCCCCTAGGACGGCATAATTAAGGCAAGGGTAAATTGCCAAATACGAGTGGTGAGAAAAATAATTGGGGGTATACATGGGGGTATAAGGGGCTTTTTTATGCAGGAAAATATATGTAAAACAAAGAGATAGGTGGCTATTTCATGCGGTGCCGTCGACCAAATTGACGCAAAAAGGCCAGCCCATCGGGCTGGCCTTTTTGCGTTAACCGGTTGTAACGCAGGACTTGTTCTTTAGCTCGCAGCCTCGCTGCGAGCGTAACGAGGTTCACAAAACGCGGCTGAGCGTTTTGAAACGAGCCGCGTAGCGGCGAAGCCCCGAAGGGGGCACAACGCCTCAGGGCGTTGTGATTCAATCCTGCCGTCCCGACCAAATTTCGTATATAAATTAAGGGCTTGCATTGCAAGCCCTTTTTTGTTGCCGGCAAAGTGCGCTCCGTCTCAATGTCAGTTGCCTGCGTTGACGGCGCCCATTCTGCGCAAGGTTTCGCTCGGCTTTTCGCCAAATAGTCTACGATAATCTACAGAGAACCGGCCGAGGTGTAAAAAACCCCATTTGGTGGCAATTTCACTGATATGGACGTCTCCTTTTGCTGCAGTTCGAAGGTCCTGACGTGCAGCGTCGAGCTTCATGCAGCGGAACCAGGTCCCGGGCGGGGTGCCATAGATCGCGCGGAAGTGGCGTTCCAGCATACGCTCACTGCAGCCTACGGCCTCGGCGCAGTCACCGAGGACAAATGGTTCCCTCACGTTGGCTCTGAGATAGTCTTCTGCCCGATACATCAGGCGTTGCCGTTTGACGGCGTGCCTCAGGGCCGCGGCTTTTGATCTCCGGTTTTCCGGTATAAGCGCGCAGGCGGCTTCGTAAAGCAACCGGTTTTCGAGCGCGCGAATTTGCGGGGAATCCGGCTTGACCTCCGGGTCGGCGGCGGCGAAGAGGGCATTGACAGTGGTGGCCATTCGTTGTTTTGATGCCGGCGAGGGAGTCGTGCTGGTCGCTCCGGAGTGGGGTATCACAAATGGCCGGCCGCAGAGGCTGCTGGCCTTCCGTTGCAGGTGCTCTCTTTCCACGCAGTAGGCAAACCATGTACTGCCGGACGGAGCTCGATACTCTACCTCGGCGCCTTCGCCGTACAGCTGCACACTCATTGTCGGGCAGAGATACCCGTTGACGGTTGCGTGTGAGGGCGTTTCCAGGACAAAACCGAGACAGACAAGCCCCGTAGGCCAGGCTCCCCTTGCCAGAATTCCCATGCCGTAACGGCCGCGTTGCACGACGGCACTACCCAAATAGAGCCGTTCGATCCTCACGTCCAGTATCCCGCCCGGGAGAAAGTGCTGTTCCATCTCCGTGTCGGCGATGACGCCCGCCAACTCCTCCGGTGCGCAATGGCGCAGGTGCAGCCTCTCAAGTTCCATTCTGACCCAACCTCCTGATTTTGATGTTCAGGGTACGCTCTGCGGATAGCGAATAGAGGAAGTCTAGCCTACTTTGTGGGCACGGCTATGCATTCTTAAATGCCAACAGATGGATAAGCCAAGTAAGGAGATCGCGTGATGGGATGTTCCAGGATAAAGGCGCTGGCTATCAGCGCAGCCTGCGTGATTGCACCGTTCAGTGCCGGGACTGTTGCGCAGGAAGGCAGGCCAGGCGTGACCGCGCCGCAGTTGAGCCTGCCCTACGCGGAGCAGAAATACCGGGGCAATATCGGTACCACTTACCTGAATTCCGACCCCGCACAGTTTCCCAAGCAGGTCGCTGCGCCGGAGGGGGCGCCCAATATCCTCGTGGTGCTACTCGATGACGTGGGCTTCGGTCAGTTCTCTGTGTCTGGTGGCGGTGTTCCCGCGCCCAAAATGGAGGAACTCGCAGAGGAGGGGGTGTTCTTTAACCGCTTCCACACCACGGCCGTGTGCACCTCAACGCGCGCTGCCCTGCTGACCGGGCGCAATCACCACGTGGCAGGCAGTGGCAACATCACCGAGGTGGCCACCGGCTACGATGGCTATACCGGGATTATCCCCAAAGACACCGCCACATTTGCCGAGATTCTGCGGCTGAACGGTTACATCACATCCTGGATTGGCAAGAATCACAATACACCGACCTATGAAACCAGTTCGATGGGTCCCTTCGATCACTGGCCCAACAACCTGGGCTTTGATTACTTCTACGGCTTTATGGCCGGGGACACCAACCAGGTGCGGCCCTATCTGTATGAGAACCAGACCCCGGTGGGACCACAGACCGATGACGATTACTACCTCAGCGTCGACCTGGCGGATCGCTCCATTGAGTGGCTGCAACAGGCCGAGGCGATTCAACCCGACAAGCCCTGGATGATGTACCTCGCGCCTGCCGCGACCCACTCGCCCCACCAGGCACCGAAATCGATGATTGCCGAGTTCAAGGGCAAGTTCGATGGTGGCTGGGACCAGTACCGTGAGGAAACGCTGGCGCGGCAGATAAAACTGGGGGTGGTGCCCAAGGGGACCCAACTCACCAAACGGCATGACAGCCTGCCGGCGTGGGACAGTCTGTCAGCGGATGAGAAAAAACTGGCTGCGCGGATGATGGAGGTTTTTGCCGCCTACGGTAACCACGTTGACCAGCAGGTTGGCCGGGTTCTCGACTACGTCAAAACCTTGCCGGACGGCGAGAATACGATGATCGTCTACATCATTGGCGATAACGGGGCATCCTCAGAGGGTGGCATTCCCGGCACGCTGAATGAAAATGCCTTTTTCAATGGCGTCCAGATGCAGACCGCAGACATGCTGCCCTACATTGACGAGATCGGGACAGAGAAGCACTTCAATCACTTCCCGGCACCCTGGGCGCACGCCATGGACACACCGTTCCAGTGGGTCAAGCAGGTGGCAAGCCACCTGGGAGGTACCCGCAATGGGATGATCGTGAGTTGGCCTGCCAGGTACAACAATGGCGGCGAAGTGCGTAGCCAGTTCACCCATGTGATTGACGTGGCTGCGACCCTTCTCGACGCGGCCGGGGTGGAGGAGCCGCGCAGCGTCAACGGTACCGCGCAGAAGCCCATTGAGGGTCGCAGCTTCCTTGCTGCGCTGGAGGATGCCGATGCACCGGAGTTTCGCACCAGCCAGTACTTCGAGATGTTCGTGAATCGCGGCATCTACAAGGATGGCTGGTGGGCCGGTTCATTGTCATTTGAACCGTGGAACCCGAATCGGGGCGCCTTTGATCCCCTGAGTGCTCCCTGGGAACTCTACAACCTCGACGAGGACTTTGCGCAGGCCAACAACCTGGCGGAAGAGCACCCGGAGAAACTGCAGGAACTTGTGAAGCTGTGGTGGGCGACGGCTTCCAAGGAGCAGGTGCTGCCGCTCGACTGGCGTGGTGCCGAGCGTTTCAGCTCCGAGCTAATGGGTAAGCCGAATCTCGCAGCGGGGCGCTCCGAGTACGTCTACCCCGTACCCCTGGTCGGCTTACCTGAAGCATCCGCCCCGGATTTGAAAAACAAATCCTTCGCCATCACAGCCAAAGTCAGGGTCGATGACAATGCCAATGGCATGATCTTCACGCAGGGTGGCAATACCGGCGGCTGGGGCTTCTACCTGCTCAACGGCAAACTGGTCGCCACGCACAACTACCTGGATATCGCGCGGTATACAGTAGCGAGTGATGATCCCGTCACTGCCGGTGAATATGTGCTCACGATGGAATTTGATTACGCGGGCGGCCAGGGCGATATCGGCAAGGGCGGAACCATAACGCTATCCGTCGATCGCCGGCGCGTCGGCCGGGGTGAAGTCGCGCAAACCACCCCGCTGAAGTATTCACTGTCTGAAAACCAGGACATTGGTACCGACACGGGTACCCCGATTACCTACGACTACCGCACACCCTTTGATTTCCAGGGTTCCTTGGGCAAGGTGGTGGTGTCGATCGACTAGGCTGGCACGCCCAGCAGGCCGTCAATGGCCGGTCTGCTGGGTGCGCCTAAAGAGGTCCGTGGGCAAAACGACCGCAAGCCGTTCTGGGTCAACCCTGCCCAGATCCTCGCTCCGCAACACATCCTGCTCTCAGCCAGCAGGGAACCACACAGAGTAACAGTGCGTGAACCTATTCACGCTGTATGGGGATTGTCTGATTTTTTTACAGTGTTGCAGTCTTCGGCTGTGCAGCCAGCAAAGCGATTATCCTGAGGCATGGGGCGCGTTTTCCAAGTGACTGATTTTAATAGATTCTGTAGCTCTGGCGCTGAACTTGCTTGCCAAAACACGCGAAACGAAATGTAGAGGGGCTGAAGCTCACTGCACCTAAGGAGGGGAGGCGTGGCGGATATGCCCGGCGAGAGGAGAATAAAATGTTGAGACATAGTCTTGCAGTAATTGCGCTTTGCAGCTTTTTTGCCGCCAATAACTCAGTTGCATCCATAATTTTCGATTTTGAAGGCTTATGCACTTCAGGGTGTGAAGGGAGCGGCTTTGGGATTCTGGAGTTATCTGACTCTTACGTACCAGGCACTGAGACTACGGCGACTGCAGATCTGATTCAGTATTTGGCGTTCAATAACGAGAATCTGGTGGCAGCTACACCTCCGGTAGAACTTCTGGAGTTTTCCTTCGACTCCACCGGGAAAGGCGAACTAAGGTTGGTCACTACCTTATTCACAGGAATTACGATGGAGAATGGATTTTGGTCTCTTGAGAATGCAGCTGGCGACAGTAGATCGAGCGGGACCTCCGAAAGGGGGTGGGTACAGCGAAATCCAGTGCCTGTCCCGGTCCCGGCTACCTTTGTTTTGCTTGGGCTTGGTCTCGCGTGCCTTGGGTGGAAAGTCCGTATCAAGCCATAAACAGAATCAAGGCCTTGTTGGCCGGAAGGGTCAGCCGGCTTACACGTCGGCCGGGGTGAAGTCGCGCAAACCACCCCGCTGAAGTATTCACTGTCTGAAAACCAGGACATTGGTACCGACACGGGTACCCCGATTACCTACGACTACCGCACACCCTTTGATTTCCAGGGTTCACTGGGCGAGGTTGTCGTGGCGATTCACTAGGCGGCAGGCCCAGCAGGCCGGCAATGGCCGGTCTGCTGGGCGCGCCTAAAGAGGTCCGTGGGCAAAACGACCGCGCGCCAATTACAGGTACTGCTTAGCGCTGATCCCGGTACACGTCCTCGCCCCAACCCACGAGCAAGTCGTTGCGAAACACCAGCGGCGTGGTTTCATCGCGGGTGGTCTCGCCGTCGGAGTGCCGGCGTTGGGTGCGATAGAACAGCACGCGTACCTCCTCACCCTCACGGGTGAAGGCTTCTGAGTCGTCCGGCGTTCCCAGTTCCTCGAGTACCTCGGCACGCAGTGCACCTATCTGCAGATGACTGATCGCTTCACGATTGTCTCGCTGCTCACCCTTCCAGCTGTCGTTGTTGACTAACTCGCCATCGATAAAGACACAGCCGACGGACGACAATGCCAACAGACCTACCACCAAAAAACGGGCCGGGAAAACCATGCTGGTTACCTCACTGTTAATTGCTTGATAATAAGAGCGCGGGGTGCGCTCTGCTATGGTGTTATATTTTACTATAACACCAGGAATGTCAACCGCTCTCAACCCAAGGACCCACAAGTGACCACAGCTTTCAGTTCCCTCGACCTCAATGCCGACCTGCTGGCCAACCTGGCGACGCTGGACTATCACAGCATGACGCCAATCCAGGCCCGCAGCCTGCCGCCCATCCTGGCGGGGCGCGACGTGATCGGGCAGGGCAAAACTGGCTCCGGCAAGACCGCCGCCTTCGGCCTCGGGTTGCTGCAGAAACTGGAGGTGAAGCGTTTTGCGGTCCAGGCGCTGGTGCTCTGTCCCACCCGGGAACTGGCGGACCAGGTGGCGAAGGAGATTCGCCGTCTCGGGCGCGGCATCCACAATATCAAGGTGCTGACCCTGTGCGGCGGCATGCCTTTCGGACCGCAGATTGGTTCCCTGGAGCACGGCGCCCATATTGTGGTGGGCACACCGGGGCGCATTGAAGAGCACCTGGGCAAGGGCAGCTTAAAGCTGGAAATGCTGACCACGCTGGTGCTGGATGAGGCCGATCGCATGCTGGACATGGGGTTCCAGCCCTCGCTGGATGCCATCCTTGCGCACGTGCCCGCCCAGCGCCAGACCCTGCTGTTCAGCGCCACCTTTCCACCCGGGATCGAGTCGATCGCGCAGCGGGTGATGCAGGCGCCCGAGCGGATAGCGGTGGAATCCACTCACGACAGCAGCACCATCGCCCAGGTATTTCACCAGGTGCAGGACAGCGAACGCAGCACCGCTTTGCGCCTGCTGCTCCTTGAGCAGCGGCCGGATTCCGCGGTGGTGTTCTGCAACACCAAACTGGAATGTGCCGAGGTCGCCAGCGAACTGGCGCGCTCGGGTTTCAGCGCCCGGGCACTCCACGGCGACCTGGAGCAGCGCGATCGCGACCGCACCCTGGTGCAGTTCGCCAACAAGAGCATTTCCGTGCTGGTGGCCACCGATGTAGCCGCCCGCGGCCTGGACATTGACGCCCTGGATGCGGTCATCAACTACCACATCCCGCGTGACCTGGAGGTCTATGTGCACCGCATCGGCCGGACGGGCCGTGCCGGCAGCTCAGGCCTCGCCTGCACCCTGTTCAGCGACAGGGAGCAACACAAGCTGGCGAAACTGGAGGCTATGCTGGAACAGCCGATTGAACCTGTTGCACTGCCCCCGCAGAGCCTGCTGAAAACCCCCGGCTACAAACCGCCGATGGTGAGCCTGGAGATCGCCGCCGGCAAGAAGCAGAAGCTGCGCCCCGGTGACATCCTCGGCGCCCTCACCGGTGAAGACGGTATCGAGGGCAAGCAGGTCGGCAAGATCACCCTCTACGACAACTGGTCCTGCGTCGCAGTGCGGCGCAAAGAGGCAGGCACGGCGCTGCAGAAGTTGGGGCGGGGCAAGGTGAAGGGGCGAAGCTTCCGGGTGCGGGTACTGGAGTAGGGCGTCGACACAGGGCCCGCTGCTGGCGCTCCGATAGCGCACGCACGCAATAAGACTGCTTCACCTTCCTGCGTCGGGTGCTCGCTAAGTGGACTGAACCGGTTTAGATTTTGCGGAGCGCTCGAACAGGCGGTTGCTATGCGGATGCCTCCCTTCCCCCACGCACCAACCTGCCCGGCAGCGGCCCACAGGCCTGCCCCTCCCGGCAAACTGTCTCCCCACTCACCACCGTTGCCACGTAGCCCCGCGCGCGCTGCACCAGGCGCTTGCCGCCGCCAGGCAGGTCGTGGCGCAGCTCCGGCGGGTGCAGTGACAGGCGCTGGAAGTCGATGATGTTAAGGTCGGCCTTGTAGCCGGGCGCCAGCAGGCCGCGATCTTCCAGGCCCATGGTGAGGGCCGTCGCGCGGCTGAGGCGGTGTATCAGTTCGGGCAAAGAAATGCGGCCCTGGTCGCGGTCGCGGCCCCAGTGGGTCAGGGCGAAGGTGGAGTAGCTGCCATCGCAGATAGTGGCCGCGTGGGCACCGCCGTCGCCCAGGCCGGGCAATACGTGTGGGTGGGCCAGAAGGGTGGCCACGGCGTCGAGGCCGCCGTTGTGGTAGTTGGCCATGGCGAGGTAGAGCCAGGTCCCGGTTTCGCCCTCCAGCATCAAGTCGTAGGCCAGCTCCTCCGGGCTGATGTCACGAGCCTGTGCCCGCCCGGCAATGCTCTGTTCCCAGGGTTGTTCGTAGTCGGGCGGGTCACCCAGCAGGAACATGTGGTCGAAGTCACGCACGGTGCGCCCCAGCACCAGGGCGGGGTCAGGGTCCAGCGGCTCGTTGATGATGCGCTGGCGCAGGGAGGGGTCACGCAGGCGCTGCAGACGCTCCTGGTGGGGCAGGTCAGCCACTTCCTGGTAAGCCCTGGTCGTGTAGAAGGGGTTCAGGGTCAGGTCGTGACCCAGCAGCATGCCGATGGCTCGGGGCATCACCTGACCCTTGATCACCACGCCTGCGGCGTTGGCGGCCTCCAGGTCCTCCAGTAGCTGCGGCCATATCTGCGGCCCGCTGTTGCCGGTGCCGATGGAGAAGGTAAGCGGACGGCCGGCGGCTTCCGCCAGCTCGCGCAATACACTCACGTCCTTGCCGGGCAGGTGCACGTCCTCCACGATCTGGAATACCCCCTTGCCCTTTTTGCCCAGGGTTCGCGCGAGCGCCAGCAGCTCCTCGTTGCTGGCTTCCAGGGTGGGGATGGGCTTGCCGTCGCTGGAGCGGTGAAAGAGCGTGCGCGAGGTGGCTATGCCCATGGCACCGGCGTCCAGCGCCTCTTCCAGCAGCTGGCACATTTGCTCGATGTCCGCCGCGGTCGCGGGTTCGCGGTTGGCGCCGCGCTCGCCCATCACATACACGCGCAGGGCCGCGTGCGGCAGGTAGGCCCCTACATCCATGTCGTAGCGGCGCGAGGCAATCAGGTCCAGGTACTCGGGGAAGCTCTCCCAGGTCCAGGGCAGGCCCTCGGCCAGGACCGGGAAGGGAATGTCTTCCACGCCGTCCATCAAGCGGATCAGCGTGTCATGGTCCTGGACGCGGCAGGGCGCGAAACCCACGCCGCAGTTGCCCATGATGGCGGTGGTCACACCGTGACAGGAGGAGGGTTGCAGGCGGTTTTCCCAGGTGACGTGGCCGTCGTAATGGGTGTGCACGTCGACGAAGCCGGGAGTCACCAGCAGGCCGCTCGCATCAATTTCCTCGCGGGCGGTGCCGGGTGTGTCACCGATCGCCGCGACCAGGCCATCCTTTATGGCGACGTCGGCGCGGAAGGCTTCGGCGCCGCTGCCATCCAGCACGGTGCCACCGCGTACAATGAGGTCGTAGTCGCTCATGCGTGTTGTGCCTCCTCGTCCTCGATAATGCGGCCCATTTTCGCGCTGCCACGAATGGTGCTGCGCTGCACGATGCGAATCTCGTCCGTCGGGTGGCCGAATGCCATGTGCATGGTGCGACGGTTGTCCCAGGCCACGATGTCGTTGTTCTGCCACTGATGAATATACTGGAACTGCGGTTGCTGCGCGTGTTCCACCAGCTGCTCGATAAGCGCGTCACTCTCCGCCGCGGGCAGGCCGATGATGGACTGGATGTTGAGCGTGCTGATGTTGAGAACGCGTCGCCCGGTCTCCGGGTGCACCCACACCAGGGGGTGGGCGACCGGCGGGAACGCCGGCAGGTCCATGGTCGAGCCCTGCAGCTGCCGGCCCGCGGGCACGTTGAAGCGCATGCCGCCGAGGTCTGGCGAGAAGATATAGCGCGCTTCCAGGCCTTCCAGGCGGGCCTGGATGTCTGTGGGCAGGGCCTCCCAGGCTTTCGCGGTATCGATCCAGCCCGTCTGCCCACCGTGCTCGCTGTTTTTAACCATGCGCAGCACCGCGCCCGCGTTGGGCGTGGTCGTGAAGGCCAGGTCCGTGTGCCAGGGGATGTGACCGTAGGTCGGTACGCCCTCAAGCTCGTATACCGGACCGGAAAGCCCCGCTTCGTTGCTCAACAGAATCAACTCGGGATAGCCCGGCAGGCGAAAGTGCTCGATGGGGTGTGGCTCAAGCTCGCCGAGGCAGCGCGACACCTGCAGCAGCGCATCGGGTGACGTGCCCAGGCCGCGAAATACCAGCACGCCCTCCCGCAGCCAGAGCTCGCGCAGGGCAATGGCGTCCGCCTCAGGAATCAACCGGGACGGGTCCAGGCCGGTTACTTCCGCGCCGACATCACCGCTCAGTGCTTTGCTTGCAATCGTCATCTGCTGCCTCCGCCGGGTCGGCCGGCGCACTTAAAACGTGAACTCCGCCTGCAGGCCGTAAGTGCGGGGGTTGCCGAAGTAGCTCGTGGCGAAGGGACCGAAGGGTACGGTGTTCAGACGATACTCGTTGTCGGCGAGGTTTTTACCCCACAGCGCCACCTGCATGCTGCTGTTGCCCACAGGAATGTCGGCCAGGGTCAGGCGAGCATTGACAAGGCCATAGCCCTTGATGTCCGACACCGCTTTCTGCTCGGGCTTCACGTAGGGCGTGTAGTCGTCGTTGTAGCTGTAGTCCACACGACCGGTCAGCTCACCGAAGTGGGCCCGCAGGAAAGTGTACTCGACCCCAAGGTTGACGGTGTGCATGGGCGTGTACTGGGTGTAACGGTCGTCCGCCACGTCCACGGTTTCGCCCAGTACCGGGTCAAACTCGAGGAATTCCTCGAAGCTCGAATCCAGGTAACCGTAGTTGGCGGTGATCATCAGGTCCGCCGTGGGCGCGTACACGGCCTCCAGTTCGAAACCGGTTTTCTCCGACTGGCCGGCGTTCTCGATTACCGAGGCCGCGGAACCGGAGGAGTCCGGCAGGAACACGGAGAGCTGGATGTCCTGTTCGTCGTTGAAGAACGCGGCGGCGTTCAGCTGCAGGGTGTTGTCCAGCCAGCGGCTCTTGAAGCCGATTTCGTAGGAGTCGATTTCCTCGGCGTCGAAGCCGCGGTTGAAGGACTCGATGCTGCCGGCCTCGGCGTTGAAGCCACCGGACTTCCAGCCCTGGGCATACTTGGCGTACGCGCTGAACTCGTCGGTGAATTCGTAGTTGAAGATCACCGTGGGCGAGACATTGGTGAAATCGTCAGTGTTTTCACCGGCAAAGGGCGGATTGTCCGCGGGGTGGTCGATGTAAACGGTTTTTTCCTCGTCGGTCCAGCGCACGCCGAGGGTCACCGTCAGGCGATCATCCAGCACGGGTGGGCGCCAGTCTGCCTGGGCGTAGGCGGCAATCTGCTCTGACTCCAGGCCGTAGCGGTTGTCCTGGAGGAGAGGGCCGAAGAAGCTGTTCAGCGGTCTCAGGGGGTTGTGCGCGTCCGCCTGTTCCTCGAAGTAGTACAGCCCCATCACGTAGTCGACGCGGTCGAGGCTGCCGGTGTACTGCAGTTCATGAGACTCCTGCTGGTAGTCTTCCGCAAGCTGCGAGTGGAACAGCGAAAAGGGCGTGCCGTCATTGTCCAGGCTCTGGAAGTAATCCAGGTCCCGGTCGTTGAAGGTGTACTTGATGCTGGAGGTGTCCAGGTCGTAGTTCACGGTCAGGGTATGACTGGTGGACTCGAATTCCTCGGCCACGTCGGCATCGACGGAGTTGCTGTCGATGTTCTCGTTTTCCGGGGTCACAAACTGGGCCAGGTCACCCGGCAGCGGGAAGCCGAAGGTCAGGCTGGTCGTGTCGAGGTCGGTGAACTGCGGCTTGCCAGGGGTGTTGTCGACATCGACATCGTCGAGCGTGTAGCGCGCGGTCAGGCGGTCATTCACTTCCCACAGCAGGTCAACGCGCCCAATGGTGCTCTCGGCGGCATTGTGTTCCCTGGTCTCGCCCGCGGGGTTGGCGGGTATCGGCTGCCCGGTGAAGGGGTGGGTGATGGTGGTGCCCGGCGCCGGGTCTACGTTGTCATAGAAGCCGTCGCGTTCGTCGCTCAACAGGCTGAACTTGCTGAGCAGGCGGCCGGCGCTGCCCAGCTCCAGGGCGGGCAGGTTGATGGAGCCGTAGAGCTCTCGGTAGTCAAAATTGCCCGCTTCGGCACGTAGGCGGCCGCCCAGTTCGCCGGTTGGCTTCAGGGTCGTCACATTGATTGCCCCCCCGGAGGTGTTACGGCCGAACAGCGTACCCTGGGGACCTCGCAGCACCTCGATGCGCTCCACCTCCGGCAGTTTGAAGACATTCCCGGAAAACTTGCCCACGTAGGCACCGTCCATGTAGATCCCCACCGTCGGTTCCCAGTAGATGCCGGGGTTGGAGGTCACCGAGCCGCGAATGGCGATGGTGGCCTTGGCGGTGTTGGAGGGCAGGGGTGCCACTTTCACGTTGGGGGCGAAGGTGCCCAGGTCGACGAGGTCGCGGATACCTTTTTGGTCCAATTCATGCTGGCCAAAGGCAGTGATGGCGATAGGGGCATCCTGCAGGGACTGTTCGCGCTTCTGTGCGGTGACCACGACTTCTTCAAGGCCCTGGGCCTGTACCTGTGCGGCGGTAGCAATGGCGGTGCACAGGGCCAGGGGCGACAGTGCGGGATGGAATCGTGTGGTACGGGTGACGTCTGTCATGGCGTGCTCCTGTAAAGCTTGCGGTGTCGTGTCGGCATCGTGCCATCCTGGCATCGGTTCGTGCCGTCCGACTATTCACGCTACAGGAAGGACCCCTGCGGAACATGGTCCATATGGGCTAGCCAAACGAGGGCGGTTCACTGAAATGAACCGCGGCGCGGCTGTCTGTACACCACGGACACCATGGTTTCATGCACGCTGCATAAGTCCCGGGTCGCCGAAGCTGGCCCCCCGGGTTGCGACTGGCATAATCAGGCATGTGCCTGTCACCAGAGTTCCGGGTCTTGTTCGAAAATTCACTATACGATTGTATTGCCATGATGTAAGTTCATCCTCAAGTTCGCGCCTTTTTACAACAAGAACCGCGCGCGGCCGTCCAATGCGATTCGCCAACTGGCGCAGGAGTCCATTATGAACGCCCCCACAGCCCCTAACGGCCTGAACATGGCCCGCTCCATTGAAGAGATCGCGCTGGCGGAAGCGGCGCCCTCTGAGGCCCGGCGTACGCTGACCGAGCCCCTGGTGACAGCGCTGTGGGAGTCGGGCCTGATGCAGTATATGAACCCGGTGGAGGCGGGGGGCCAGGAGCCGGGGTTCGCGGAGCTGATCGATACCTGGGTGGAGATGGCGCGACAGGATGGCTCCCTGGGCTGGATTGGCATTGCCAACCTGCCCTCCAGCTGTTTTGCTGCCGCCTACCTGCCCGATGATGGCTTCGCCGAGGTGTTTGCCGCCAACGACAATCGCGTCACCATGGGGGGACAGTTTTTTCCCAATGGCACCGGCGAGAAAGTGGATGGCGGTTACAAGGTCACGGGCGCCTGGCAGTTCGGCAGTGGCACGGGCCATTCGGAATATGTGTGCGCCGGTTTCCTGCCCATGGATCAGGGCGAGATGGTGATGGCCGACGAGACGATGCCCTTGATGCTGGTGGCAGTGGTGCCGCGGGACGAGGTGAAGTTCAACGATGGCTGGCACGTGCAGGGGCTGAAAGGCACCGGCAGCTACGACTACGAATTGAGCGAGGTGTTTGTCCCCGAGCGGCGCACCTACCCCCTGATGTCCCGGGAGCCGGTACGCGGGGGCAAGCTCTACCGCTTCGGGGTCATGCCGCTCACGGGTTGCGGTCACGCCGCCTGGGCACTGGGCGTCTCGCGCAGTGCGATCGACGATGTACGCGAGCTGGCGATCAACAAGGTGCGCATGGGAGACGATGGTTCGGTGGCGCACAAGCTGACCTTCCAGCGGGATCTGGCCCATCACGAGGGTATGTGGCGCGCCGCCAGGGCGGGTGTGGTCAATGTCTACACCGATATGGAGTCGCGTCTGCAGGCCGGCGAGGCGCTCACCCCACAGATGCGTGCCGATATGCGTATCGCAGCCAACTTTGCCACCGAGGCCAGCCGCGAGATTGTGCAGTGGGCGCACCTCGCCGCGGGCACCACCGCGATCCGCGAGGGTAGCCGACTGGAGCGGGCCTTCCGGGATATGTACACGGGCACCCAGCACGCCTTTATCAGCGAAAAGGTCTACACCGAGGCGGGCAAGCTGATGCTGGGGCTGATAGAAGACAGTACCGCGCTCTAGGCGGGGTGCCCTTCAACGTATAACGATAATCAGGGCAGGTAGCAGGGCATGCAGGAATTTCGGGGCAAAACTGCGGTCATCACCGGTGGCGCCAGCGGTATTGGTCGCGCGATGGGGGAGCTGTTTCTGCAGCAGGGCATGAACGTGGTGCTCGCCGATATCGAGCGGGAGACGCTGGAGCGCACTGCGGCCGAGCTGGGCAATGGCGGGAACTGTATCGGCGTGGTCACGGACGTGTCCAGCGCCGAAGAGGTTGCGGATCTCGCCCAGACCGCCCTCGACGCCTTTGGCAGTATCGACATCGCCTGCAACAACGCGGGCGTGTTCACCGGCGGCCTGTTGTGGGAAGAGCCTATTTCCGACTATCAGTGGCTGATGGATGTGAACGTCTGGGGCGTTATCCACGGCATCCGTACCTTCGTACCGATCATGCAGGCCCAGGGCAGTGACTGTCACCTGGTCAATACCGCCTCCATGGCGGCCCTTACCGCGATGCCATACTCAGGGATCTATCACATGAGCAAGCACGCGGTGCTGGCCCTGAGTGAGTCGCTCTACCACGAGCTGTCATTTCACGCGCCGAATGTGCATGTCTCGGTCCTGTGCCCCGAGGCGATCAATACCGGGATCGCCGGATCCGAGCGCAACCGCCCCCAGGCATATCGCGACGTTCGCGAGTCCGCGGAGCGCGACATGGTCCTGGGGGCCCTGGCGGAGAGCGTCAAGGGGGGCATCGGTCCGGAAGTCATGGCACAACGCGTGTTGGGCGCGATTATCGAGGAGCGCTTTTATATCCTGTCCGACGAGGCCTGGCGCCGGTCGGCGAATGTGCGCCTGGACGATGTGCGCGAGGCGCGCAACCCGACCTTTGCGCCGCCCCTGGATTGACCCGTCGACGACCAACGCTGCCATAGGGAGGCTGAATGAATTCCGTCGAACAACCCCGCTTTGAAATCACCGATGACGACGCCACGATAGCCGCCGCGCTGCAGGATGCGAGCATTCCCACGCTGATGATGAGCATGGTTCACATGAGCGGGGACGCGAGCCTGCTCGAGGGGCGTATTCGTCCTGCGGGTGTGTACATCAATGAATACCAGGGCTTCATGTCCGAGGAAGACAAGGCGGCCGTGCGCGCCCAGGCCCTGGAGGTGATCAAGGCATTTCGCGACGGCGGCTGCCAGCTGCCGCCACCGCCCTCGGACGAAACCATCCACCGCATGATGAATTTTCTCGTCGCCCAGGAGGTGCCCGCAGACTACGTGCCGATGATGCTGGAGGAAATGGAGCTGGACGGCCAGGACCCGCGCAGCGACCGCTGGGGCGAGGAAGTCCCCCGGGATGCCCGGGAACAGCACCAGGTGGTGGTCATTGGCGGTGGCATGTCGGGTGTACTGGCGTCCTATCGCCTGCGGGAAGCCGGTATTCCCTTCGTGGTTCTGGAGAAAAACGCCTCGGTCGGCGGCACCTGGTTCGAGAACCGTTACCCCGGGGTGCGCGTGGATGTGGGCAACCACCTGTACAGCTACTCCTTTGAACCGGCCCATCACTGGACGGAATACTTCTCCCGCCATGAGGAGCTGCAGCAGTACTTCGAGGGGGTCGTCAAGCATCATCAGTTGGCAGACAACTTCCGCTTCAACACCGAGGTCACCCGGGCCGTTTACGATGAAGACAGCAAGCTGTGGACGGTCATTGCGCTTGACCGGGATGGCGTGCAGCACGACTACGTCGCCAATTCGGTGATCAGCGCAGTGGGGCAGGTGAACCGCCCGAAACTGCCGGATATCGAGGGTGTGGAAAGCTTTGGCGGCCAGTGGTGTCACTCTGCGGCCTGGGATGACAGCATCGACTATCGGGGCAAGCGGGTCGTGGTGATTGGCGCCGGTGCCAGCGCGTTCCAGATGGTGCCGGCAATCGCGGGTGATGTGCAGGCGATGACCGTATTCCAGCGCTCGGCGCCATGGATGTTCGAGAACCCGATTTACCATGAGGCCGTGCCAGCCGGCAAGAAATGGTGCCTGCAGCACCTGCCATTCTATACCCGCTGGTTCCGCTTCCTGCTGTTCTGGCCCGCCTGTGACGGCGCTTACGACACGGTGTTTGTCGATCCCGACTGGCCGCACCAGGAGCGCAGCGTCAACGAAATGAACGACTTCGTGTACAACATGTTCGCCGACTACATCAAAGGCCAGGTCGGCGATGACGAGGCCCTGCTGGCCAAGGTCATCCCCGACTACGCGCCCATGGGCAAGCGCACGCTGCAGGATAATGGCAGCTGGCTGTCGGCGCTCAAGCGCGACAATGTCGAACTGGTAACCCAGGCGGTCCAGCGTGTGGTCGAGGATGGTGTGGTCTCCGAAGACGGCAGCTTCTATCCGGCGGACGTGATCCTGTATGCCACGGGCTTCGAAACCGACCGCTTCCTGTGGCCGATGGAGCTCCGCGGCAAGGGCGGTGTATCCCTGGCCGAGCAGTGGGGCAACGAACCCGCGGCCTATCTCGGTATTACCGTGCCCAATTTTCCCAATTTCTACTGCATGTTCGGCCCCGGCACCAACCTGGCCTTTGGTGGCAGCCTGATCTTCAATGGCGAGTGCCAGGCCCGTTACATCATGGATTGCATCAAGACCCTGCTGCAGGCCGGTGGCGGGGCGATGGAGTGCCGGCAGGAGGTGTTTGACGATTACTACCGGCGCTATCGTGAATTGCATGCGCAACTGATCTGGGAGCACCCCTCGATCAAGACCAGCTACTACCAGAACGACGACGGCAAGGTGACCCTGCTCTGGCCCTGGAAGATCCTCGACATGTGGCGCTGGACCCGGGAAACCAACCCGGATGACTACCAGCTCGCCCCCTAGGAGAAATTATGTCCCGTCTTGAAGGAAAGATTGCCATCGTGACCGGCGCCGCGTCCGGGATTGGCCTCGCCTGCGCCCGGCGCTTTGCCACTGAGGGCGCGGTGGTCATCGGCACTGATTTGAATGAGCCCGGCGAGGCCTGGCAGGCCGTGCAGAATGCCTCTGCCGACAGCTGGTTCAGGACGCTGGACGTCACCGACGGCGATGCCCAGCGCGCGCTGGCACAGCAGGTCGTGGAGGCGCACGGCCGCATTGACATCCTCGTCACTGCCGCCGGCGTGGGTGACGGCGGGCCGGTCAGCATGATAGAAGACGCGGCCTGGGACAGGGTGATCGAGATCAACCTGAAAGGCACCTACCTGTCGATCAAGTCGGTACTGGATGCCATGATGCTGCAGCGCGCAGGCAGCATCATCACGGTGTCCAGTGTCGAGGGCATCAACGGCACCGAGGGCGGTAGCGCCTATAACGCCTCCAAGGGCGGGGTTGTCCTGCTCAGCAAGAATGTGGCTATCGACTACGGTCGCATGGGTATTCGCTGCAATACGATCTGTCCCGGGTTTATCGAAACGCCCATGCTCAACGGGATTATGGACGCCATGCCGGAGTTCAAGGCCGATGTAGTGCGCGAAACCAAGCTGGGACGCCTGGGCGGGCCCGAGGAAATCGCCGGGGCTGCCCTGTTTCTGGCGTCGGAGGATGCCTCTTTTGTCACCGGTCACAGCCTGGTGGTCGATGGCGGTTATACCGCGGGTCATCGCCACGGGATTGTTGAGCTGATGGGGCTGGTTTAGCCCCTTCCAGGTCTTTTTAGAACGGGTAATCAAGCATGAGTGACACTATCAAGCCTTACACCCAGGGCCAGGAGAAATTCGGCACCTGGCTGATCAACCGTGTCGGGCGCTGGCAGACCACCGTCTACGAACTGACCGGCGGCCGGCTGTGGAACAAGTTCCTGGGCGCACCGGTTGCCATCCTCACCACGGTGGGGCGCAAGACGGGCAGGATACGCAAGGTGCCCCTGTTGTACCTGATGCAGGGTGACGAGGTGGTGATGACCGCGTCCAAAGGCGGCATGTCCAGGCTGCCGGTTTGGTATTTCAATGTGAAAGCCGCCGAGACCGTGGACATCCAGATTGGCAGGCGCAAGCAAAGCTACACCATGCGCGAGGCGACGGAGGAGGAAGAAGCCGAGCTCTGGCCACAGCTTGAGGATATGTACGCGGACTACAGGGAATACCGTGCTCGCACGGAGAATGTCCGCCGGATTCCGGTCCTGATTTTTTCACCGGTGCAATAAGCCAACCTGCTCCTCTCCATCTGGTACTACCCGGCCCGGATAACAACATTGCATATGAAATGTTATTCCGGATAAGATGGGTGCCCGGGGATGGGGGTCAGGCAGCTCGGGCCTGCGCAGACAACCCATTGCCGCTTGCATCAATAGGCGAAGTCCCCGAACGATAACAAGATAAGCTGAGGGAGTTTCACCGATGGCGAAAGGCTACTGGTTTTCCAGGAATCCGGATAAGGCATGGGCGGAGAAATTTTTCCTGACCCTGATTCCCTTCTGGTTCTTCTATAACATGCTGATGGTGCAGATGGGCTGGCTGGAGACCGCCACCTTCTGGAACTTCATGCAGAACTTCCTGATGTGGTTTCCCTACTGCGTCCTGGTGCCCTGGATATTGCGCCGTAACAGCGGCGTCCCCTGGCACGACAGCTACTGGTTCAAGTTCAACGTCTACATGTTCTGGTGGGTCTTCCTGGCCACCTATTTTCACACCGAATACTTCTTTGAGGTGCTGGGCCTGCGCTATCGCTTTACCGAAGTGCAGCTGTATCTTGACTCGGCACTGGTCGGCCCGAGCGAGGCCACGGCGCTGGCGAGTTTCCAGAAAGTACCGCCGTCCATGTATATGAATGCCATCGTGTTCTTCGCGGTCTATCACAACACCGCGGTGATCGCCCTGCGCCGTATTCGTACCATGACCCGGGACTGGCCCTCGGCCACCTCGCGATTCCTCGCGTGGTGCCTGATCGTCGTGGTGATCTCGGCCTTCTGGGGCTGGGGCGAGACCTATATGTATTTCGTGATGATTTCCCACGGTGACGATCCCAGCAAGATCAACGTCTGGTACGAGAACCTCGAGCAGATGCTTTGGGTGGGATCCTGGTTCTACGCGCTGTACTTCCTGGTGGCATTTCCCAACCTGTATCGCATGGACGAGGAGCCTGACGGTGAGCGCTGGGGTATCGGGCGGATCTTCATTGAGGCGTCCTTTGTCGGCATGATCACCCTCCTGCTGATAGACCTCGCCACCTGGGTGATGCGCTTTGCCGACATCAGTGTCTACTAGGGTTTCCGCGTTTCAGGAGAAGATCAGCCGAATCAGGTGGTCGATAAACTCCTCGCGCCGGCGATCGTCCAGGGGCGAAAGCCCCGCGGTACTGCGCCTGCTGGCATTGGCGTGGGAGCGATCCAGCAGTGGTGCGAGGGTGACAAAGGACACCAGTACGCTCGCCAGGATGTCCCGCAGGATCGTGGTTTTCACCCGCGCTTCGAGGGCGGGGTCATCCAGGTTCAACGCCAGCGCCCGGCGCGGTGCAAAATGCCGCGCCAGCCACTCCATCCGCGGTCCCTCGGACGTCCCTTCCCGAAGATAGATCCTGCCGTATTCCGGCACTGCATGCAGGGCATCGAGAAAGCAGCTCAGGGTGTGGCGCACCCGGGCCTCGTCAGTGCCCTGGCGCTCGGGTTCAAAGTTCACCTCGAAAGCCTCATTGAACCGGCATTCCACCGCTTCGGCGGCGCTTTGCCACAGCTTTTCCTTGCTGGTGAAGTGGTACAGGATCAGTGATCGCTGGGCGCCGCAGGCTGCGGTGATCTCGCGAAAGTTGGTGCCGTCGTAACCACCCTGGGCAAACAGGCGTATCGCCGCGTCGAGAATTGCCCGGCGGGTACTTTCCTTCTGTTGCGCGCGACTTGCTGTCATTGCGGCTCATCGCAATCGTGGCTGAACAATAAAAATATCGTCATGCGAATCCAATTGACATCAATTTCTCCGACCGATAGATTAACTGACACATATGTCAGTCACCAGGCAGGGAGGTTAGCATGACCTCGGGACGATTTCCTTTTCCAATTCCTTTCGGCTGGTTTCACGTCGGCTTCGATGGCGACGTGCAGCCCGGCGAGATCAAGCCGCTACGCTGTTTTGGCCGCGATCTGGTGATGTGGCGCAGTGAAGGCGGGGAACTCCACCTTCAGGATGCCTATTGCCCTCACCTGGGTGGCAATTTTGGTGTCCTGGGCAAGGTGGTCGGAGAGCTAATCCAATGTCCCTTCCACCACTGGCAGTTCAACGGTGAGGGCAAGGTGGCGCACATACCCTACGCCCGCAAGCTCAATGAGAACGCCTGTGTGCGCACCTACCCGCTGGATATTCGCTATGGCATTGTCATGGCCTGGTACCACCCGGACGGTGTGGCGCCGAGCTACCAGCTGCCGGAGGTGCCGGAGTTTGCCAGTAATGACTTTGTCCCGCCGATAGTGACCCGGCATGAGATCCGTTCCTGCCTGCAGGAAATGGCAGAGAACACGGCCGATGGCGCGCATTTTGTGACGGTTCACAATCACCCCGGGGCTGCCGAATACGACCGCTTTGATTTCGACGGCCCCAACATGATTATGGAGAGCCGGCAGAAATTCCCCAGTTCAGGCGGCCCGGTCGAGGGTACCCTGGACACGGTCAGTACCGGGTTTGGCTGGGCGGTGGTGCGCTACAGTACCCTGGTGGATGTATGCATGCTGACCACCAATGCGCCCATCGACGAGGAGACGGTGGTGCAGTATTTCCACGTGTCCTGGCGCAATCCAGAGGGGGATGAGCGTATTGACCGCATCGGCGCCGCGTTCAACAAGGAGGTCAATCGCCAGCTGACCGATGACATTCCGATGTGGGAGAACAAGATCTACCTGCCCCGGCCAAACCTCTGCGACGGGGACGGACCCATCGCCAAATTCCGCAAGTGGGCCACCCAGTTTTATGCCGGCGAGCCGCCGGCAACGGTGATCTCCCGTGCCAGCTAAGCGCACCTGGGAGGGTTGAGGTCGGTGCAAACGCTGCAACAATTGGAAGCACGCGCGGGCCGGTTTGACTGGGGCAGTGCGCTGCCGCTGGAGGATATCCGCGGGGAAGTGGCTATCGCAGGTATCGGGGAAACGGCCTACAGCGGCCCCTCCGGTCGCAGTGCCCGGGAGATGTGCCTGGACGCGGTGGCCAAGGCCATCAGCGACGCCGGACTGCAGCCGGCAGACATAGACGGGCTCATGGTCTCGGACGGCATTGCCGACCAGATTACGCCGGAAGACTTTCAGCGCCACTTCGGTACCACGCACCCGCTCTGGTTCAGCCGGGAAGGCGGTGCCATGATCTGGGCCGCCACCTCTGCACACGCGGCAGCCGGGGCGCTGCGCAGCGGCGCAGCCCGGCACATTGTCAACGTATTTGCCGTGGACTGGGCCAGTCGTCGCGCCGACGGGCGGGGCACGCCGGGCGACTGGCATGCCGGTGAGGTGATGAAGGCGCATTTCGAACTGCCTTTCGGCTGGTTCCCCCAGCCCGTGTATTTTGCCACCTTCGCCCGTCGCTACATGCATGAATACGGGCTCACCGAGCGGCAGTTGGCGGCATTGCCGGTGACTTTCCGCCAGCACGCCAATTCACACCCCGATGCGGTCATGCGTGAGAAGACTCTTTCGGTCGAGGACTACCTCGCGCGCTCGCCCCTGGCCGAGCCCCTGCGCCTCGAGGACTGTTGCCTGATCTCCGACGGTGGCGCGGCCTATGTCTACACCAGCGTCGAGCGAGCTCGCGACCTGCGCCACCGCCCGGTGATTGTCGAAGGGGTGGGCCGTGGGATCGTGAATGGCGCCCCCTACATCAGCCAGCAGCAGGACATCACGGCGACGCCGCAGACATTCGCGGCACCGTGGGCATATGCCATGGCCGATATCAGCGCCAGTGAACTTGACGTTATCGCGGTCTATGACTGCTTTTCGATTACCGCCATGATGCAGATCGAGGATATGGGCTTCTGCGCCAAGGGCGAGGGCGGGGACTTTATCCAGGACGGGCGGCTGGCTTTCTCGCGTCCACGCAGCCGTGGCGGGATTCCCTGCAACACCCACGGCGGCCTGTTGTCGCATGCCTACGTGCTGGGTATCGCTCATGTGGTGGAACTGGTCAAGCAGTTGCGCGGCGACGCGGTAAACCAGGTGCAGGGGGCGGAGCTGGCCGCCTATGCCGGATTTACCGCGGATGAGGGATCCACATTGATTCTGCGACGGGGGCCGGCATGATCCAGCCTGATTACGATGACCCGGTGGCCGGCCCCTTCTGGCGCGCCGCGAGGGAGCGTCGACTCGACATGAGCTGGTGTGGGCACTGCGACACCGCGGTCTGGTATCCCAAGCCTGCCTGCCCGGCCTGCGGTGGAGAACCGCACTGGAAGACGCTGGGGGGCGCGGCCACCCTGCTGTCCTGGACCGTGGTGGGAAAGATGATCAATCCGTTTTTTGAAGGGCCCTATGTGCCGGCGCTGGTCGTGCCGCGCGAGGCCCCGGGCGTGCGCCTGGTCACCCAGCTGGTGGACTGTGATCCCTCGGCGCTGGTGTGCGACATGCCGCTGACACTTTGTTTCCGCACCCTGCAGCCGCGCAAAGGAGAGCCCTACCTGGCGCCGGTCTTCACCCCGGCCTGAGGCGGTGGCGCTGGTCGCAGTGCTATCCTGTTCCCGCGAACCTCAATAACACAGGAATACAACATGCACATCGATTTCAGCGGCAAATGCTTTCTCGTGACCGGGGGCGCATCCGGCATTGGCGAGGCGACCGTGCGCTACATTGCCGAACACGCTGGGCAGGCGCTTATCGCCGACCTCAATGAGGAGGCCGGGGCCGCACTGGCCGCTGAGTTTCCGCAGCAGCTGCGCTTTGTCGCCACCGATGTGACCGACCCCGTTCAGCTGGAAGCCGCCTGCCAGTTGGCCGTGGATACCTTTGGCGGCCTCGACGGCGCGGTCAACAGTGCTGGCGTTGGCAGTTTCGGCAGCACGACCGACCTGGCCCTGGAAGAGTGGCGCCGGGTGATCGACATCGACCTGAACGGCGTGTTCTACGCCTGCCGGGCGGTGATTCCCCATCTGCGTGTCCGCGGCGGCGGCAGTATCGTGAATATCGCGTCCCTTAGCGGGGTGCGCGCCGATCACGGCTTTGCGGCGTATAACGCGGCCAAGGCGGCGGTGATCAATTACACCCGCACCCTGGCACTGGACCACGGCCCCGAGGGTATTCGCGCCACGGCGGTGTGCCCGGGATTCATTGACACGCCGCTGACGGCGGTGCCGTCGTCGATTGACGCGGTGCGAAATGCCTGGTTGGGCGGTATCGCCCTGCAGCGGGCGGGTGAACCAGAGGATGTGGCCAACCTGGTGGTGTTCCTGCTGTCGCCGGCGGCCAGCTATCTTACCGGCACCGAAATCGTGATCGACGGCGGGCTCGGCAGCAGCAACAACCAGCCCAACCTGCCGCGACTCTTCTCTGAGTCAAGTTAGGCAGGGCCGGGGCTCTGCACGATTTCCCTAACCGGCTGCCTGGGGCTCCGGGTCAAAGGTGATGGGCATGGACTTGATGGTGTTGATAAAGATCGAGCGCATGTAAGTCACCTCGCCCGCAAACCGCGGGTTACGCAGGCGGGGGATCAGCTCCTCAAAGATAATCCGCAGCTCCAGGCGCGCGAGGTTCATGCCCAGGCAGAAATGCTCGCCGGTGCCGAAGGCGCGATGCTCGCGGGACAGATGGTTGATGCGCTGGTGCCGGTGAATATCAAAGCGGGTGGCGTCGTCACCGAATACGTCTTCATCGTGATTGGTCGCGTGGTAATGCAGGACAATTTTGTCGCCTTCCCTGAAGCGGTAGTCCTGCCATTCGATGTCCTGGGTGGCGGTCCTGCGCATGGCGATAAAGGCGGTGTTGTAGCGCAGGATCTCTTCCACGGCCAGCGGAATGTCCTCGGGGTGCTGTACCAGGTGCTCTAGCTGGTCAGGGTTTTCCATCAGCGCCCGCATGCCGTGGGCGGTTACGGTGCGGGTGCTCTCGTTGCCCCCAACCATGATCAGGATGAACATCCAGGCGAACATCTCCTCGGTCACGGCGACGCCATCCACCTCGCCGTTGAGGAGCGCCTCGACCACCTGGCTGGTGGGGTTTTCCCGCTGTTTTTTCGCCAGTTCCATGGCGTACATGACCACTTCCAGCGACGCCGCATTGGCCTCATCGGGGCCGGTCGCCACATCCGGGTCATCAGCGAAGGTCATGATATTGGTCCAGTCGAAAAACTGCTTGCGGTCCTCTACCGGCACGCCGAGGATCTCCAGGATAGCGATCAACGGCAACTCAGCGGCCACATCCTCGACGAACTCGCATTCACCGCGACTGGCCACCCGGTCAATGATGCTCGTGGCCTGCTCGCGCAGCCAGGGTTCCAGCGTGGCCACTGCCCGCGGTGTAAACGCATCCCGGACGACCTTGCGGTACTTCATGTGCTTGGGTGGGTCCATCGCGATGATGAAATTTTCGTTGATGATTTTCTGTGTTTCTCTCTGCTGCGGTGTTGGCTCCATGGGGAAGGGGCCCTCGCGGCTGGAGGAGAACAGGTCGGGGTTCTGGGAGACAAAGTCCAGTGCGTCGCGCTTCACCGCCGCCCAGTAGGGCACGCCAGTCCCGGGGTCGTCAAAATGCACGAAGGAACCCTGCCGACGCAGTTTGGCCAGTTCGTCGTAAGGCATGCCATTCACGTAGGCGTCCAGGTCCAGAAGGTGGGTGAAGGGGCATTGGCTCATAACGGTATTCCTCCTGGCTGGGGCGCCTGTAGCGTAACGCCGGCCTGGCTATCGTGTGTTGCCCGATCGCGCGATCGCGACCGGGATGCTTGACCCATCTTACTCGGCCAGCGGTGGCAGTAGCCAGATCGCAGAGGTCACGGCCCGCTCCTGCAGCGTCGCGGGTTCAGGAGGTTTGACTCCCAGGGCTTTCGCATCGAAGGTCGACCAGCGCGGCGTTGGAATTTCCAGCACCCGGGCGTAGTAGAACGCGTGCTGCGCGGCGTCGTAGTTCGGGTCGGTCCACTGCGCCTGCAGAACGGGGCTACCGATGCTGTTGCGGTAGCTGGCCTCATCGATATCGACCGTATTGCCAACCGGGTTGTCGGCCTTGCTCGACGGGTCGGCCTCGCGGGTCTCGGCCAGGGCGACATCAAAGATTTCTTCGTGGGATTGACCTGCCCGGTCCACCCAGCCTTTGATGATCTGGATCCGGTCGAGATGGGCGCCCGCCGGGTCCTTGGCCGCCATGACCAGGAACTTCGGGGACGGGTCCGAGCGATCGGTGGCGCGCAACTCGCCGCCCATGGGCACGCCACTGGCATAGGCCCGCTGCAGCCAGTCTTGCGCTTGCATCAATTGCGCCGGGTAGTCACGGCCGGCGAAGAAGCGCACGGTGATCCTGGGGCCGGAGGTGGCGTAGGTCTCCCGGCGGCGCATGGCATCGAACAGTGACTCGCGGCTGTTTTCCTCGGCCCACACGCCCGCCAGCCCCGCGGCCTCCCAGTCCGCTGCCCGATTCTCCTCTTCGGGAAACAGGTAGGCCCTGCCGAGCCGGATGGCTGCGCTGCCGTCCATAATGGGCAGCTTGCCGTGGAAGTTGTCTTCCTCCACTGGCGAGCTGGCATTGTGCCCATCGCTGGCGCCAATCACGCCGAAGCGGTAGGGGTTGAAGCCGCGCTCGTGTGCGAACTCCATACCGGCGCGCAGGGCGTCGCGGATATAACTGCCCCTCGGATTGGAGTGCTGCTCTTCCTGGCTGAGCATGCGGTCGACGATGTTGAAGTCGGCGAAGGCATCCTCGGGAGAAATCTGCGGGTGCGTTTCCGAGGCGCCCTTGACCTGGAATATTTCGCTGATCGGCTCGTTAGCCACCCGACGGCGGGCATAGTCCCGATCCAGGGCGCTGCCGTCGTAGGCGACCCGGTCGTACATACGGCCATCGCTCAGGTTGCCATTGTGCGGGATTGCCAGATTATCCATGCCCCGCTCGCGCTGCGCTTCGAGGGCCGTCCACAGGTCGCGCGGGTCTTCGGAATCGATCGAGCTGTAGGGGAGGTCGGGCACCTCGGTGCCGCGGTAAATCACGTTGCGGTGAAGGTTGCGGGACTCGGGCATGGCGCTCCATTCGTAGGCGACAAAGGTGGTAAAGCGGCCGGGCTCGTAATGACGCTCGGCAGCATCAACGGTGTCCCGCCAGGCGGTTGTGGAGATCTCCCTGGCACCGCGCTTGTCGATGTCGCGGAGGTCGAATCCGAGGTTGGTCCGCAGAAACGCGATGGTGTTGCGCAGCCGACCATCCTCCAGCAGGCGGTCGCGCATGGGGCGTGTGGCGGTGGGGAGGTCCGGCGCCCTGGCACGCACCACGCCGAGATATTCCGAGTGGTCCGTCACCGCGGCGAAGTCGAGGGGCCGGTGCAGGCGAATGGGGTAGCCCAGGGGGTGGGCAATGGTACCGCCACGGGTGAAGCGGTAGGCGTCATCCGGCAGCGCGCGCACGCCCATGGTCCAGGCATCCGTGGACAGGCTGGTGTGAATATGCAGGTCGCCCCAGAAAACCTGCCGCTGTGGCTTTGCGGCCACCCGTGGTTTTGCCGGGGGTGGCAGCGCCGTGGACGCGCTGTACTCGGGGAACAGGGAGGGGTCCTCGACCGGGGAGCAGGCCCCCGCGGCGATCAGCCACAGGGCGGTCAGTATCAGCTTGCTCAGTCTCGGCATGGGAAACCTCGGGTATTCAGCAGGCCGCGCCGGCAACAGAGTCGGCGTGGTCGGGCACAGTGCGGCAGTGCTCAGGCTTTCGAGGCATCCTGTGCCGCTTCCGCAATGGCCTCCTCCAGGGGAGCGAGCATGGCCGCGGCCCGGGGGTAGCCGGCGTACTGGGCAATAAACAGCAGCAGCTCCCGCGCCTCATCGGCGTTCATCTCGCCGCGCTTGAGTGAGGCCTTTACCTGGATCTTGAAAGTTGTGGGCTCGCCCTTGTCGGCAATGATGCCCAGGAGCAGGATGCGCTTGTCCCGCATGCTGAGCGTGTCCCGGGTCCACAGCTCGGCAAACAGCTGCTCCAGCATGACGTCGGTAAAGGCATAGCCCTCCTCCGGTACGACCACGTCGCCGGCGTACACATCGCGGATGGTTTCCATGCCGATTTCACGGCGGGTTTTATCTGTCATGGTAGGTACTCGCGTTTATTGTTTATCCTTGGATCCAATGCTCCTGCAGCCGCGCCGGGGCTTGCCTACTCCTTTAGCAGCAGCGCTGCGAGCTGTTTTCGCGCCTCGGCATTCAGGCGCTGCCGCAATTCCTTGTCCAGCTGTTCGACGTCAGGCGCCGAACGGGTGAACACGGCAACTTCCGGCTGTAGAGCGTGGTACAGGCGCTTCGCAGTACTGCGCAGGCTATCGAGCGCGTGGGGCCCAATCGTGCCGCGAATTTCCGCCTCGAGATCATCGATGCCGTTGACCGAATCCTCGATCAGGCGCCGGCCGAGGCCGGTGAAGCGCAGCAATACCTGGCGCGCATCCCCGGGGTCCTGCTCACGGTAGATATAGCCCGCGTCTTCCAGTTCGTTGGCGATGGCACTGATGGCCTGTTTGCTGACGTTCTGCAGTGCAGCGATTTTCAGCATGCGACCGCCCTCGGGACCGATCAGTGCCAGGACCTGGGCATAGGACAGCTTCAGTCCACTGTGGCCCCGTTCCATGGTGATTTCCATCAGCCGCTGGCTGAGGTAGTCACTGAAGCGGGGCAGCAGTGACACCAGGGAAACCCGGTTCCGCTGTGCGAGCCCGTCCTCCGGCGGCATGATTGCCTTTTCTTCGCAGAAGCGGGCCAGTGCGGCGATGCTGTCCTGCGACAGGTCCGGTCCTGCGATGCGCGTGAACTCAAGTTCCAGCCGCGCCGCCACGACCAGGCCAACGCGCAGTAGCTCGGCCCCGCGGGAAGTCAAGATGATGCGCTTGGCGCGGCCATCCCCGGGATCCGGCGCGCGCTCGATGTAGCCTGCAGCCTCGATCTGGTTGGCGGTCTGGTTCGCGGCCTGGCGGGATACGCCCAGGGTGCGCGCAAGGTCCGTCAGGCGTGCGCCGTCGGCCGACAGCAGGGAGATGTAGGGCTCGTAGTAGAGACGCAGGTTGTCGAAGCCGTGCTCATTCGCCAGCCGCTCCATGACCTGCGACTCGAGGTAGCGGGTGACGCCCATGACCTGCCTCGGGAAATTATCCCGGTAGCGACGCCAGGTGGGGTCGGCGCTGTCGATTTGCGAGCTGTTTGGCTTCATGGGTATAAAGTAAAGTTTAGTTGACCGGAGGTCAATTAATGTTGACTAAATGTCTCCGCTGGCGCACTCAATCTGGCAGGGCATAGACCACCAGGGCATCGCCCAGCAGTTCCCCGAGCTTCTCGGGTCCCTTGGCAGCGTAGGCCAGTGGTCCGTGGCCGCCCGCGGCGATGGCCAGGTATTGCCTGCCGTTTCGCTCCAGGCGATAGGTCATGGGTGTCGCCTGGCCGGGAGCGGGGAGTTTATCCTGCCACAGGGTCTCGCCGCTGCTCAGGTCGAAGGCGCGGATGTAGCCGTCCAGGGTGGCCGCGGCGAAGACCAGGCCCGTGGCGGTTTGCAATGTGCCCCCGGTGTTGGGTGTGCCCCACTCCAGGAAGCGTCCCAGGCCCAGCGGGGACAGCTCCTCCAGGTTGCCCAGGGGGCGTTCCCACAGGGTGTCGCCGGAGTCGAGATCGATCGCGGTCAGGACGCCCCAGGGCGGTGCGGTGCAGGGGGTGTTGTTGGGAGACAGGAAGCCGCCACGGACCACGACATAGGGCGTGCCTTCCTGGGCATTGGCGCCGACCAGGTCGCTGCCATCCAGGGCGCCAGCCTCTTCCCTGGGCAGCAGCTTGACGGTGTAGGGCACGCGCATGGAGTTGACCACCATGATGTTCCGCTCCGGGTTGACGGACACGGAGCCCCAGTTCACGCCACCGCCGATGCCAGGCCACAGCAGGGCCTCCTGCCCCAGGCCCGGCGGGGTAAATATGCCGCGGTAGTCGAAGGCGCGGAACTGGGCCAGGCAGGCGTCGCGATCCCCGGGATAAATGCCCCAGATGTCGTCCTCGGTCAGGGTATCCGGGTGCACCGGTTGGGGCAGGGTGGGGAATGGCTGGGTCGGGGCGGTGCGTTCACCCGGCACCCTGGATGCCGGCACAGGCCGTTCCTCCACCGGGAACAGGGGCTCGCCCGTTTCCCCGTGGAGGAGGAAAATATGCCCCATCTTGGTGGCGGCGATGACCCCCGGCGTGGTGCCGTGCTGGGAAAAGAGTACCGGCTGGGCGGCGACATCCCAGTCCCAGATGTCGTGGTGTACGGTCTGGAAGTGCCACTTCGGCTGGCCCGTCGCCGCATCCAGCGCCACTACCGAGGTGCCGTAATGGTCCATGTCACCGCGCTCCGGCCCGCCGTAGTGGTCGGGCTGGGAGCCGCCGGTTGGCAGGTAGATGATGCCGCGCTCGGTATCCGCCGACAGGTTGCCCCAGCTGTTGGGGGTGGCGCGGGTGAAGTCGGCACCCGCCAGGGCCTCCTCGGCGCTCACCGGCGTCATGCCGGGCGGCACGGGGTCGAAGGCCCAGACCAGCTCGCCGCTGCGCACGTCGAAGGCGCGTACCACCCCCGGGGGCGCGTCGACCCGTTGCCCGTCCTTGACGAAGGCTCCGGTGACGACCAGGTCATTGATTACCAGCGGGGCCGAGGTCACGTAGTACTCTGCCAGGCGCAGATCGCCGAGGTTGGCGGTGAGATCAACGCTGCCGCTATCGCCGAAATCCTCGCAGGGCCTGCCGGTGTTGGCGTCTACTGCGAGCAGGCGGGCGTCCAGGGTCCCGGAGAGGATACGCCGGTCACAGGTGCCCGAGGCCTTCTCCCGGGTCTCCCAGTAGGCGACGCCCCGGCAGCTGGGCGTGTAGACGCCGGTGAGGTCGACCTTGGGGTCATGCGCCCAGCGCTCGGCCCCGGTCGCCGGGTCCAGGGCAATGATGCGGTTGTAGGCGGTACAGAAATACATGCTGCCGTTGACCACCAGGGGTGTGGCCTGGAAGGTCGTGGCGCCGTGGCTCTCGGTGCCACTCGAGACGTCCCCGGTGTGATAGGTCCAGGCAACTTCAAGCTGGTCGACGTTGTCCGCGGTAATCTGGGTCAGGTCGCTGAAGCGCTGCCCGCCCTGGTTGCCCCCCACTGCGGGCCAGGCTTGCACCGGGCCGCTGTTGTCGTACTGCGGTGCATCGCAGGCGGCGACCAGCAACAGCGGCAGCAGCAGGGGCAGGCGGCAAATCTTGTATTGGCTCATGGCGTGTGTGTTCTCTGTTTATTATCGGCGACTGCCAATCTTCTCATTTTCGGGGTGCGAGCGGGCGTTTCCCGTTCAGGCCAGCATAGCAAATAACATAGGTAACACAATGTTTTGTATGGTAGCATGCGGCCTGCAGAATGATAAGGAGATCCGGTTCGAATGTGGGATGCGGAGTTTGATGTCATTGTGGTCGGCAGCGGCGCGGGGGCGCTGACGGCCGCCTGTCGGGCCCGGGACCTGGGCCAGGAAGTCCTGGTGGTTGAAAAAGCCCCGGCCTACGGTGGCACCTCCGCGAGTTCCGGCGGGGGTCTTTGGATTCCCAATAATCACCTGATGCTGGCGGCGGGGGTGGATGACAGCGAGCAGGATGCCCTGGACTACCTGCTGGCGCTGACCGGCGAGGATGTCGATCCCGCGCTGGTGCAAGCCTACGTCCGGGAAGGGCCGGTGATGCTGCGCTACCTGGAGCAGGAAACCCGCGTGGCCTTCGAGGCCATGGTGCACTACGCGGACTACTACCAGGAGCTGCCGGGGGCGCGCCCCGGCGGGCGCTCAATCGATCCGCTGCCCTACCATGCCAGGGAACTGGGTGAATCCTTCGCCAGTCTCGGTTTGCCCCACGCCCAGACCCGGGTGATGGGGCTCATGGGATACACCAACCAGGAGGGCGCGGTGCTACTCAGCAAGGCCCCCGGCTGGTGGAAAGTCATGCTCAAGCTGGCGCTGGAGTACGCCCTGGACCTGCCCGGGCGCCTGCGGGGCCGGCGCTCACGCCGGCTGGTGATGGGCAATGCGCTGGTAGGTCGACTGCGCCACTCCCTGGATGACCGCGGGGTGCCGCTCTGGCTGTCCAGTCCGGTGCGGGAACTGCTGACCGAGAGCGACGCGGTCACCGGCGTGCGGGTCATCCGCGATGGCACCGAGCTTCGCCTGCGGGCGCGCAGCGGCGTGATCATCGGCGCCGGCGGTTTTGAGCACTCCCAGGCGCTGCGCGAGCAATATCTGCCTGGCCCCACGCGGAGCCACTGGTCGGCGGCCTCGCCGACCAATACCGGCGACCTGCTGCTCGCGGCCACCGCGATAGGGGCCGCGACCCACCTGATGGACGAGGCCTGGTGGGGCCCCACGATCTGTGTCGAGGGGGAGGACCGGGCGCGCATGCTGTTCACCGAGCGATCGATGCCGGGTTGTATCCTGGTCAACCAGGCGGGCGCCCGCTTTGTGAATGAATCCGTGGCCTATACCACCGCGGTGCAGGCAATGTACCGCGAGGGTAACCTCCCTTGCTATGCGATCTTCGACAGTCGCTATCGCCGGGAATATCCCTTCGGGCCTTTACTGCCCGGGGGTATGCACATGGACTGGATGCAGGGCGCGAAGGTGCGCAATGCGTTGCTGACTGCGGCCGACAGCATTCCGGATCTGGGAGATCGTCTCGGGGTGTCTGCCGAGGGCCTGGCCCGGACCGTCACCCAGTTCAACCAGTATGCCGCCAGCGGTGTGGATGAGGATTTCCATCGTGGCGAAAACAGCTACGACCAGCTTTACGGCGACGTCCGGTTGGGCCCCAATACCTGCCTGGCGCCCCTGCAGGAGGCCCCGTTCTTTGGGATCGAGGTCTTCCCCGGCGATATCGGCACCAAGGGCGGACTGCGGACCAATGCGCACGCCCAGGTACTAAGGGAGAGTGGCGAAGCGATTCCGGGCCTGTATGCGATCGGCAACAGTGCTGCCTCGCCAATGGGGCGCTACTACCCCGGGGCGGGTGCGACCCTCGGTCCGGCGATGACCTTCGGCTACATCGCCGCGGCGCACGTCGCGGGCAGTGCACAAGAGGGCGGGACCGAATAAGGCCGCAGCAACAGCGCTGCCGCGCTTAATCGATCTCGACCACGCGGATGGTCTGGTTCGGGCAGTAGTCCACCGCATCCTGCACTTTGCTGCGCAGGCCTGCATCCGGGAACTCGTGCTTGACCCTGACCTTGGGGTATCCGGTCTCCATCTCGACAACTTCGAACACCTCCGGGCACTCTTCGCTGCACACGCCGTGTCCCTGGCACAGCAGCAGATCCACTTCCACTCTGTATTTGCCCATGTCCGTGCGCTCCTCCTTCAGGCGGCTTTGCGGTCGGCGCGGCGTCGATAGCGCAGCACGCAGGGGTCCGACGGCCGCAGGATGAGGGAGGGCATGACCTCGGCGTACTCGCCGGACGGGCCCGCCAGATCGAACTCGTACTGGCTGAGCAAGATTGAGAAGATGACCTTTACCTGCAGGATGGCGAAGGCATTGCCGACACACTTGCGCTGGCCGCCGCCGAAGGGAATCAGGGCGAAGGGGTTTTCCGGGGCGGGGCGGTCGGGCTTGAAGGTCTCCGCATCCTCAAAACTGCTTTCCAGGCGATGGGCCACATAGGGGCAGAGCATGACGTTCTTGCCTTTCTCGATCACGTGCCCCTTGTACTCGAAGTCCTCCACCACGCGGCGGGTCAGGGTATTCAGGGGTGGATGCACGCGCAGGGTTTCGCGAATGAAACCTTCGAGTCTGGCCATGCGCCGCAGCACCTTGAGGTCGAACTGCTGGCCGCTGCTCATCACTTCGTCGACCTCAGCCACCACAGCCTGGGTCAGTTCGGGGTGGCGGGCCATTTCCACCAGGGTCCAGGCTGCCGTGTTGGCGCTGGTATGGTGTCCTGCGAACATGAACCACACGATCATGCCGGCGATTTCACTGGTGGTCAGGTGGCGCCCGTCGGGGTAGGTGGCGTCCATGTAGACCTGCAGCAGGTCCATGTGTACCTCGCCGGATTCACGCCGGCGCTCGACCCGCTCTGTGATCAGTTCCTCCAGGCGTGCCCGGGCCGCATCCCGTGCTTCGTAGGCGGATTTGCGCGCGCCCGGATCCTGCAGGCCGCCGGCATCCGCCGCCGCGCCCAGGGTGTGGTAAAGCCTGGCGAATTCATCGGTCAGGGAATAGCGGAATTCCGCGCCCAGCAGGCAGTGGGTCGAGGTTTTGATGGTAAGGTCGGCAAAGCCCTCGTAAAAGTCCAGTTCGCCACTGTCACCCCATTCGGCAATCCAGTCCTCGGCTTCCCTGGCGATAATCGGGGCGTAGTGGTTCATTTTTTCACTGGCCAGGCCGCGGGAGTGCATCCGCAACTGCTGGCGTTCGATGTCCAGGGGGGCGCCGTACTGCACACCCTTGCCGAAAATCGGCACCATGAACTGGTAGGCTTCGGGCGCGCTGACCTTGATGTCATCCACCCGGAATACGGCCTCATGAGCCTCCGGGCCCACCATGAGCACGGTATTGGTTCCGCCCATATCGAACTCTGCCAGTTCCCCGCATTCCTTGTAGGCGCGCTGTAGAAAGAAGGCCGGGTGGGCGCAGAATTCCTCGAAGTGTCCTCCTTCCTCGGCAGACCTGGCGCCACTGACGAAGGGAATTGATTGGCTGCTCTCGTTCATAGGGGCCTCGGAATTGATTGCATAAAAAACATTGCTTATAAAATTTAAATTGTATTATAGGCGATGCTCCGAAGTGCCACAAGCATGCACCGCACCAGTCGCGTGCCTGTCATCCCATGGTCTAGCCCGGGTTGGCTGTGCCGGGTTGGGCGTCAACCGGGCGATTGTGCGCGTCGCGGGCCCGGGCTTCCAGTGGATGCATTTCCACGGTGCCGAACAGCTTGTCATAGAGCAGGGTGATCGTGGCGTAGTTTCCCCGGTGCATGTCCAGGTGATGGGCATCGTGCTTCATCGCAATCCAGTTCAGGGTCCTGAAGGGGAAGTAGTTCAGGTCGATGCGGCAGTGATTGACCTGGTTCAGCTGCGTGTAGATGAAATTGGAGATCACGATAGTCGCCACATGGAAGGGCGCCAGGCCCGCCAGGCCCAGCACCACGATGGTCGCAAAATACAATCCGATGCCGATAAACAGCTCCCAGGGGTGGAGCAGGTAGGAGTCGATAGAGGTAACGCGGCTGCGGGCCTGGTGGTGCACGGCGTGAACCCGGCGCATATAGCCCTGGCCGTGGAACAGGAAACGGTGCACGAGGTAGTAGAAAAAGTCGTAGACCATCAGGATCAGGAACACGTCAAGTGCGATTCGCCAGACTGGCTGCGGCTGCCAGGCCACGAAAAAGGGCAGCACGGCAACGTAGAAGGCGAGGTTGATCAGGAGCCCCTTCTTCTGGCTGCCCTTGACACGGTGGTGGTATTTTTTCGCCATTTCCCGCCACTTTCGCTGATTTTCATCACGATTTTCCGTGCGAGCGCGGGCGAATGCGGGCACTTTAAAGGCGATAAACTGGGCCAGCGCGATGCTCGCGCCCAGAATGATGAAGGTCAGCAGGCTCGCCTGCCAGTTATAGCTGAATTCCATCCCAGGGGTCCTCTCCGGTCCGTGTTCGGTGGTGCTGAAGGCGGATAAAGTAAATTTAAATTGACTAATAGTCAATTAAAGTTGATTAAATTCGGGCGGGGCCATCTGCGGCGGTTCGTTTGGATGCACCAGCCTGGCTGCCCAGGCCATAAGCATTGCTTAAGAAATGTTATCGCCCTATATTGCATGTCTCGCATCAAGAGCAGAGCCCGCGCCATGTCCGATATCATATCCCTGCGCGACATCCCCGAAATTCACCAGGAGACCGACGTCGTGGTTTGCGGCCTGGGGGGTGCGGGCGCCGCGGCCGCCCTGGAGGCTCGCGCCGCCGGCGCGGAGGTGGTCGCGCTGGAGCGTTTCTCCGCCGGCGGCGGGTCCACCCTGCTCTCGGCCTGTGAGATGTATCTCGGGGGCAATGGCGGGACCCGTTTGCAGCGCGAGTTGGGCCTTGAGGACAGCAGCGAGAACATGGTCAATTACCTGATGAGCTGTTTCGGTGAGTTCGCCGACCGCGCTCGAGTCGAGGCCTTTGTAGACGCCGCCGCCGAGCATTTTGACTGGTTGGAAGCCCAGGGCATTCCCTACCGCCGCAGCCTGTTCCCGGGGCGCGACGTGGTGGCGCTGACCGGTGATTCACTGCAGTACACCGGCAATGAGCGTGCCTGGCCTTTTCACCGGGATGCCCGGCCGGTTCCCCGTGGCCACCTACCGGAGGATGCGGGCCATGACGGTGGCAAGGTCGTGATGGGTGTGCTGCTGGACAAGGTTGCCGCCGCCGGCGTGGATTGCCGGTACGACAGCCGGCTGCTGGGGCTGATCCGCGATGACGATGGGCGCATTTGCGGGGTTGTGGCCAAGGTCGATAATCGCCCGCGCTACATCCTGGCGCGCCGGGGCGTGGTATTGACCACCGGTGGCTTTATCATGAATGAGCACATGACTTCACAGCATATTCCCGACCTGGCGGCAATCTGCACCCGCCATGGCAACCCGGGTGACCAGGGGGACGGTATCCGGCTGGGCGTGGCCGCTGGCGGGGTCGCCATCCACATGGGGCAGGCCTTCGTCGGCGTGGCCCACTATCCCCCCGCGCAACTCACCTACGGTATTTTTATCAACGCCCAGGGGCAGCGCTTCATCAACGAGGATGTGTACCTCGCTCGCCTGGGTGATGCGGTGGCCCGCCAGGACAGCATGCGCGCCTACATGTTTATCGACAATCGCCATTTCGCCCGACCCGATTACCACCAGACCACGGAAATTGTCGCGGTGGGAGAAACCGTGGAGGAAGTTGAACGGGACGCCGGCCTGCCGCCGGGCAGCCTGCAACACACGGTGGCCTACTACAACGAGCATGCGGCGAACGGGGAAGATCCCCTGTTTCACAAGTCTGCCGACTGGCTGGACCCGCTGTTGGAGCCACCCTTCGCCCTGGTGGACTATTCGCTGGCAACCCTGCGGCCCACCTGTTTTACCCTCGGTGGCCTGGATACCCTGCCCGACGGCGAGGTGCTAGACAACACTGGCACACCCATTCCCGGTTTGTTCGCGGCCGGACGTACCGCCTGCGGTATTCCGCGCACAGGCGCGGGCTACGCCAGCGGCATGTCGGTGGCTGACGCCACGCTGTTCGGGCGCAAAGCGGGCCGCCGCGCCGCGAGCGTCAGCTGAGTTCCCGCCCGAGCACCGCATCCCCCTTGATCGTGGTGCGGTGAATGCGGCGTTCAATGCCGGGCCGGGTCCCGGTCGTGCTGTGCATCGCCCGCCAGTTGTCCCAGAGCACCATGTCACCCTCGCGCCAGTCATGAAAGTAATGGAATTCCGGTTTGCGTATGTGTGCGACCAGTGAGCGCAGCAGGTCCATGGCCTCGTCGTGGCACAGGCCGGCGCGCTGGGGCAGGTGAAACCGGTCCAGCATCAGTTCCACGATTTCCAGCACCTTGCGCCCGGTCACCGGGTGCTTCACCACGGCCGGGTAGACGATCTCGGGAAAGTTCGGGAAGTTCATCTGCGCGGGCGTGCGCGGGCTGTAGGGGCTCGGTTCATAGCCCTCGGTGTCGACAAAACGCATATTGCGCCGCTGCATGGTAAAGGTGTACACCACCTCCAGCTTTTCCAGCAGCGTGCGGGTTTCCTCGTCCAGGGCATCGTAGGCCTTTGCCAGATCGCCGAAGCCGGTCAGACCGCCCTCGCTGGCGCAGACCACGGCACGCAGGACGGCGCCGTGATTGGGCTTGCCGGTGTAGTGCAGGTCCATGTGCCAGTCCAGCTTGCTGACCAGTTGTTCGCCGTTGTAGGTGGCGACCATGTATTTTTCCTTCTCCGGGTCGCTCGCCAGTTCGAACAGCTCGGGATACTCTCGCGACTGCGTGGCGGCCAGGGGGTGAAGCTCCAGATCGCCGAAAATGCGGCTGAACTCGATCTGCTTCTGCGGGGAAATTTCCTGGTCGCGAAACAGCACGATGCCGTGCTCCAGCCAGACCTGGCGCAGTTCCTCGGCGAGGTCTTCCGGCACCGGCTGGTTGATATCGAAACCGCTGACCTCGACGCCAACATTGTCCAAAGGCCTTATCGTCAGTGACATGTTCTGCTCCATCGCGCTTTCTGGCAATCGGCAAGAGTAGAGCAAATGGGCCGGTAAAATGCGAGCTTTGTGCAGCCGCGTGGGCGATGCTTGTCAACGCGGCTCAGTGACTTATACTGGATAAAAGATATCAGAATAAATGTTTATGTCCCTAGCCAGCCTGTTCCAGCCGGTCACCATTGGCAGCATGGTCCTGCCCAATCGTCTGGCGATGTCGGCCATGACCACCAACTATGGCAGTCCCGACTTCGAGGTCACGCCGCGGCTGATGGAATACCACCTGACCCGGGCGCGGGGCGGTGTTGGCCTGATTACTGTGGAAATGTGCTCGGTGGATACCGCACAGCGGTACCAGCCACAGTCCCTGTCCCTGGGTGACGACCGTTTTGTTGCCGGCCACCGTGAACTGGTGGCGCGGGTTCATGACGAGGGCGCAAAAATCCAGCCGCAGATATCCCATCCCGGGCCGGAGTCTATGACCGAGCCGCTGGGCCCGTCGGTGGCAGTGGCGGCAGGGACCGGCTGGCCCTGCCGGGAACTGGCCGCGGAGGAAATCGACAGGATCATCGACCAGTACGCTGCCGCGGCGGTGCGCGCACGGGAAGCAGGCTACGATGGCATGGAGTTGCACGCGGCCCACGCCTACATGCTGCTGGGCTCCTTTCTCTCTCCCCTGCGCAACCGGCGGGAGGATGACTACGGCGGCAGCCTGCAGGGCAGGGCGCGGATGCTCTTGCAGACCCTGGAGCGCATCAAGCAACGTGCTGGCCCGGACTTCCCGGTTACCGTGCGGATCTCGGGCAATGAAGACAGTTTTGACGGCCGGGGCCTGGCGGAGACGCAGCGCCTGGCGCCCCTGCTGGTGGCGGCGGGCGCCGACTGTATCCAGGTCACCGGGGGGGTGTCCCACGACAAACTGGTGGGCCAGATTGTCTGTGGCTCTGACTATCGTGACGGCCACAACGTGGCGATCGCGGCGGCCATCAAGCGCGTTGTCTCCGTCCCGGTCATGGTAGTGGGCAGGCTGCACCAACCGGAGCTCGCGGCCCGGGTGGTGGCGGAGGGCGATGCCGATATCGTGATGATGGCGCGGCCCCTGCTGGCGGACCCGGACCTGCCGAACAAGCTGCGACAGGGACATATAGAGCGGGTACGGCGCTGCCTGTCCTGTCAGAACTGTATCGATTCCATGCTGGTCGCGCCTTTCGATGCCAACATGAACTGCGCGGTGAATGCCTTTAGTGGACGCGAACTCACGCTGCGCGCAGCTCCGCTCCGAAAGAGCGCGCACCTTGTCGTGGTCGGCGGCGGCCCGGCCGGGATGGAAGCTGCCCGCCTCGGTGCCGAGCGCGGGTTCAGGGTAACCCTGCTCGAGCGCGCTCCGCGGCTGGGTGGAGCGCTGTTTTTTGCCGCAACGGTGCACAGCGACAATGAAGCGCTCTTGACCTATCTCACCGGCGAACTGGCGCGCCTGCAAGTGAAGGTGCACCTGTCGACGACCGCGACCCGCGAGCTTGTCGCGGCGCTACAGCCGGACGTGGTGCTGGTGGCCAGCGGGGCGCGTCTCCGCGAACCGGACATTCCCTGCGAGCGGGGGGCCGACGTCTATACCGGTGCCGCCCTGCGGGGAGTGCTACTGCGGGATCAAGCCTCAGTCCCCGCGGCGGGCGCCACGCCATGGCCCTTGCGCCTGGGTCACTGGGCGCCGGATGGTGCTCATGCGCGCCTCAGCCCCAGCCTGCTGCGGCGCCTCACGCGTCACTACCTGCCCTTTGCGGATCGCGTGTGCGTCATCGGTAGCGACCTCGCGGCGGTGGAGCTGGCGGAATTCATCGCCCGCCGTAAGCGGCGGGTCACGCTGCTCGGGGAAGGCGAAGAGCTGGCCCCGGAGGTCGGGCCCAAGCGGCGCCAGGAACAGCTCGCCCGCCTGGATCGCTGTGGCGTGGTGGTCATCACCGCAGTGGTGCCGCAGTCGGTAGCGCGCGACCGGGTGATGTTCACGCGCGATGACCATACCGGTGAGGTGGTCGCCGGGACCACGGTGATCGCCGGTCACCCGGAGGCAGATCTGCGTCTGGTCGACGCGCTGGAAGGTGTTTGTGACCAAATTATCCCGATCGGGGATTGCACCGGGCTGGGCCTGATTCGCCAGGCCACCGAGCAGGCGGCGAGGGCAGTTTGTTCGCTGTAGTCACCCCTCCGGTGCGAGTGAGCGTGGTCAGGGTGCGGCGTCGTCGGGCCGTATTCTGATGCTATGGTGCCAACTCACAGCCCGAGGTACGCCGCGTTAAACCGGTGAGGGCAACGCTGGCGGTCGCCGGAAAAGTATAATGTGGCGAGAGCCGGCAAGATAAGACCAGCATGGACATTGCCCCCAGTCGTGAGCGGGGAACGAACCAACAAGGAGAAGCCGCATGAGTCCAGAAACCCGCCTGTTAATCGATGGTGAGCTTGTCGACGCCGACTCCGGGCGTCGTTATCCCGTGATCAATCCTGCGACTGGCGAGGCGGCGGGCGAAGCGGCTGATGCCGGCACCGCGGAGACTGACCGGGCGATCGCCGCCGCCCGGCGCGCCTTTGATACCACTGACTGGTCCCGGGACCACGCCCTGCGCCTTCGCTGCCTGGAGCAGTTAAAGGCGGGCCTGCTCGCCAACCTGGACGAGTTCAAAGCCCAGATTGCCACCGAAACGGGTGCGCCAATGGGAACCTGTGGCGCCGCCGGGCCCCAGTGCGAGGTGCCCATATCCTTTATCGACTACACGCTGCAAAGCCTGCCCGCGTTTGAATGGCAGCGGGACCTGGGTGTGGCGGAGATGATGGGTATCAAGAGCCGTCGACTGGTGGAGAAGGAGGCGGTGGGCGTGGTCGCCTGCATCACTCCCTGGAATGTACCCCTGCAGATCAACCTGGCGAAATGTATACCCGCGCTTGCGGCCGGCTGCACCGTCGTGCTGAAAGCCGCGCCGGATACGCCCTGGTCGGCGACCCTGCTCGGGCGCGTGGTGCAGGAGTGTACCGATATACCCCCGGGTGTGTTCAATGTCATCACCTCGGCCGACCCGAGGGAAACCGGGGAAATGCTGGTCAGCGACCCGCGTGTCGACATGGTCTCGTTCACGGGTTCAACCGCGGTGGGCAAGCACATAATGGCGACCGCCGCCCAGACAGTGAAAAAAGTGTTTCTCGAACTCGGGGGTAAATCGGCGAATATCATCCTCGACGATGCCGACCTCAATCAAAGCCTGCTGACCGCGCTGGGTGTCTGCTTCCATGCCGGCCAGGGCTGCGCCATCCAGACCCGGCTGCTGATTCCCCGCGCCCGCCAGGCGGAAGTGGAGGAGTTGCTGAAGACCTTCTTTGGCTTCATCCAGTACGGCGACCCCGCTGCCGAGGACCAGATTATGGGCCCGGTAGTGAGTGCCAGGCAGCGGGAACGCGTGCTCGCCTATATCGAAAAGGGCAAGGCGGAGGGCGCGCGCCTGCTGCTCGGTGGCGGTATCCCCGAACACCTGCCAAATGGCTTTTACGTCGAGCCCACGGTATTTGTGGATGTGACCAATGACATGACGATCGCCCGCGAGGAGATCTTTGGCCCGGTACTGGCCGTCATCGCCTACGACGACGAAGCAGACGCAATCCGGATCGCCAATGACTCGGATTATGGCCTGTCCGGGGGCGTCTGGTCCGCAGACGAGGCGCGGGCACTGCGTGTCGCCCGCCAGTTGCGTACCGGCACCGTGAACGTCAATGGCGGCAATTTCTACGGCGCAGACGCGCCGTTCGGGGGCTACAAGCAAAGCGGCATCGGGCGCGAGATGGGGCGCGAGGGCTTTGAGGAATACCTCGAGACCAAGACCATCGCGGTGGCGGTGTGACGGGCCCGCTCGCGGATTGTCGCTACGTCGTCACTGGCGGCGGCAGCGGCTTCGGCCTGGCCATTGCCAGGGAGCTGGTCGCCAGTGGTGCCCGGGTTGCGCTGCTGGGGCGGCGCCAGGAAGTACTGGACGAGGCGGTCGCGGCGCTGGGGCCGGAGCAGGCAAGCGGCATCTCCTGCGACGTTGCTGACGCCGCCAGCGTCAAGGCGGCCTTTGCCGAGGTCGCCACCGGTGGCGCAATCGACGGCCTGGTGAACAATGCGGGGGTGGCGCGCCCGTCAGCCATCGAACATTTACTGGAAGACGAGGTGCGCATGCAGGTGGGAACCAACTACCTGGGCACCGTGTTCTGCTGCCAGGCGGCAATACCGCTACTGCGGGGCCGACCGAATCCTCGCATCGTTAACCTGTCCTCGGCCAGCGCCTGGCACTACGACGAGATGGCCCACCTTTCCATTTACGCCTCAACCAAGGCAGCGGTCGAGCGCTTTACCCGCGACCTGCGCGAAGAGCTGCAGGCCGACGGTATTGGTGTGACCAACCTGCGCCCCGGGTCAGCAGGCACAGACATTTCCAAGGGCTGGGATCCGGAGCGTTTCGCCAGTGCCATGGAGGCCTGGAACCGGCTTGGTGACGTGATGGACCTGGGTATGGAGCCGGACCACGTGGGGCAGGCCGTGGCGCATGTGCTGGCCTACCCCCCGGGTGTCGCGGTAGACCTGATGGAGATTCGACCGAACCAGTTATTCGACAAGAAAGACTTTCAATAAGGAGAACAGCATGGATTTCAAAGGCAGAACCATTATCGTCACCGGCGCGGGCGGTGGCATTGGCGAGGGCTACGCCAAGGCCTGCGCCGCCCAGGGCATGAACGTTGTGATCGCCGAGCTGGCGGAAGAGGGCGGACGTCGCGTGGCCGGTGAAATAGAGGCCGATGGCGGTCGTGCCCTGTTCGTGAAAACCGACGTGGGCAGCGAGCAGTCCGCGCGCGACTGCGTGGCCGCCGCCGTTGACGCCTTTGGCGGGGTCAATTACCTGATCAATAACGCGGCGATATTTGGCGATATGAAGATCGAGAGTTACCTCGATGTGGATATGGATTACCTGGAAAAATTCATGCGGATCAACGCCCACGGCTCGCTGATCATGGTTCGCGCCGTGGTGGACGTGATGACCGAGGGCGGCGGTGGGGCCATCGTCAACCAGTCATCTACGGCGGCGTGGATGGGCATGGGCTATTACGGCGTGGCCAAGCTGACCCTCAACGGGATTACGCAATCCCTGGCGCGCGAGCTGGGCCCCCGCAATATCCGCATCAACGCGATTGCGCCCGGGCCAACGGACACCGGGGCGCTGCAGAAGACCGCCGGGGATTACGCCAGGGAAATGATCAAGACCATGCCGCTGCAGCGCCTGGGCCAGCCCAGCGATATGGCAGATGCCGTCCTGTTCCTGCTTTCTGACCAGGCGAGCTGGATTACCGGACAGATCATCAATGTGGATGGCGGCCAGATCATGCGCCCCTGATGACGTACACCGCCGAAGGCAGGGATGCGTCCCGCCTTCGGCGATAGTGACGCTCATTCCCGCATAATATTCTCCGATCGCATCCAGTCGACCATATCCCTGAGGCTCTGCTCGCCGCCGATCAGTTCCCGGCCCAGGAGGGCGCGTGCCTCGGCATCATCCTGGGCGACGCAGCGCGTGAGTACCGCGGCGGCTTCATAGGTAAGATCCGGGGTCGGCCCCCCCAGCAGCTTCTGTTTCAGATCCGCTACCCTGCCGAGGCCGCGTAACAACCAGCCTGGCAGCTTCGCGGCCTTGATCGGCTTGCCGGTCTGTTCGCGCATGATCTGCAGAATCTCGGCATGGGTCAGATAGTCGGCTGTCGCCATGATCCGCCGCGGTCCCTTGCCGCGCTCCAGCAGGCGGCTCACGAGACAGGCGAGATCGCGCACATCGGTGAAGGTCAGCCCGCCCTCGGTCACCAGCATGCGGCCACTGTTCACATAGTTCGCCAGGAACTCCTGGCCGCTACCGACGGTGGGATCCTGGGGACCGTTGACCGATGCCGGGTAGACACAGACGACCGGTGCCCCCCGGGCCTGCAGCTGGCGGGCATTGCGTTCCGCCGCTGCCTTGGTTTTGGCGTAGCTGGAATCCGGTTCCCGCACGGGGTCTTCCGCGGTCATCAATGGACCCGAGGGAGGAAACATGGCCATGAAGCTGGAGATGAAAACCACCGGATCCAGCCCGGCATCTGCCGCCGCCTTCAGCAGCCGCTCGCTGCCGGAGACATTCAGATCCCACATTTTCTGCACATCGGCCACGTTCTTGGACATCGTGCCGGCACAGTGCACCACGGCATCGTATCCGGTAAGCAGGTATTCCCAGGCAGCGCCCAGCACATCGCCCTCATGCAGGGTCACGCTGGCCGGGTCGATGGCGAGTGCGCGCAGCACCCGACCCTGCTTGTCGAGGTCGCGGGCCAGGATGCCCGGCTGGTGGCCGTCCCGAAGTAGCCGGGCGACCACGTGACTGCCGATAAAGCCCGTGGCGCCGGTCACCAGTACCTTCATCTGAGTCTCTCTGTGGGGGTTCAGGCTAGCTATGCGGGTTTAAGCAAGATGACGTTCCGCGAAGGCGTCCATGTCCCGTAACTTCTCATCCAGCGTCATTACGCTGGCCATGCCGTTCTCGTCGCAGAAAGCGTGGCGGTAGAGCTTGTTGACCCCGAGTTCCGCACAGCGCTCGATATTGCCATCGCTCATATCGTACAGCCCCAGGGCGATGTCGAATTGCGCCGGGTCCGCGCCCGCCTCGCGGCGAAAGTGCTGCAAGGCAGGCACCAGCTGCTCCACCTCCTCCATTTCGTGCTGGCCGCCGATCCAGCCGTCATGGCGCGCGGCCCGACGCAGCGCCGGCTCGGCGAAACCGCCGATGTATATGGGCAGCGGTTGCGCCAGTCCCGGGGACATTTGCAGGCTGGGAAACTGGTAGAAATCTCCGTCGTAGCTCACGGGCTCGCCAGTCCACAGCGCCGCCATCACCTCGAGCATCTCGTCGCAGCGCTTGCCGCGGGTATGGAAGTCCTGGTCAACCAGTTCAAATTCGGACTTTTGCCAGCCGATGCCGGCGCCCAGTATCACCCGGCCCTCGCTGATATTTGCCGCCGTTGAGACCAGCTTCGCCACGTTGAAGGGGTCGTGCATGGGCAGCACGTAGACCGAGGTCAGGAAGCGCAGGCTGCTGGTCACCTGGGAGAGGGCCGCAATCTGTACCCAGGGCTCCGGCCAGTGGGTTTCCGGGTACCAGCGAATGAGGTTGTTCTTGCTGTATTCGTACTGCTCGTATTGCTCGCTGAAGGTAATCAGGTGCTCGCCGAGCGAGATGCCCTCGAAGCCCAGGTCCTCGGCGTGCCTGGCCAGGGCGGGGAGCTCCTGCATATCCAGCATTGCCACGCATTGCCAGTACTTCATAGCTATCTCCTGTATTGCGTCCGGGGACGCTGGCTCCTGTATTGCGCCGGGGGACGCGCTGGACCCGGGCGCTCCGGTCAGAGCCGCGCTGCCTGGATTATATAAAGCTCAGGCGTAGAATTGTGCATACCACTTGCGGAATTTGGCAATGGGGCCATCACCGTCACACAGTGTCGGCTGTTTGCGGTAGATCTTGTGCTCCCAGATGGGAATGTCCTCGCTGACCTGCTTGCAGATGTCTGCAACGATGGCGGCATTGACCCCGCCCTGGACGACCTCGCCATCCTTCTTCGGCTGGGTGAAAGCGAAGCGCACGTGGACCGCTTCGTCGTCTATGGGCGTGACCTGGCCCAGGAGCATGGTGTTGGCGATCCCCTCGAAGCGGGTGTAACCCTGCCCGGGTCCCACGGCGCGTGAGGTAATGCTGCCCTTGACCGTGCCGCGCGGCGTTTCGAGGTCGGCACGGTTCACGGTCTGGCTGATATGCTCCTTGAACTCCACGGTGGAGTCGGGGAATGTCGCGGTCTGGTGAACGTAGCGGAAGTGGGCGCCGTCGTAGCCGTTTTCTGCCATTTCCTGGCAGCTGGTGTGAATGGTCCACTCGTAGCGCTCCAGGGGTGCCCAGTCAGAAGACTCAGCCTCTGCGAAGCGTTCCGGCTCCCAGTGCGGCGCTTCCCCGTCCGGGTGATACCAGACATAGATACACTGGTTGATTTCCACGGCGGGATAGCTCCCCAGGCACTGCTTGTCCTTTACCTTGGGGGGAATTGCCTTGGCGTAGGGAACATCCGTGCACATGCCCTCGCCATTGAATTTCCACGCGTGGAAGGGACAGACGATGGACTCGCCCTCGACCCGGCCGCCACCGCTGGCGCCGTGGATGCCATAGCCGAGATGGGCGCCAAGGTGCGGGCAGTAGGCATCCAGTACCGATACCTTGCCGCTCTCGGTGCGGAACATCACCAGTTCCTTGCCGAAATAGCGAAGGGGTTTTGATTCCCCGATAGCGATGTCGTCGGCGTAGGCGATGACAAACCATCCAAAGGGGACTGGCAGTCCTATTCGAGCGTTCATGGCGTTATCCTGCATTAAAAATTGTAGGTGCCGGTGAGCCCGAACTGCCGGGGGCTGACCACCAGGTCATGTTCCACAAGTCCCGTGGGGCTACCCCGCGCTGGCAAAGCTACCAGGCTCTCGAAGGAATTTATATTCTGTATCGCCTCCCTGTCGAAGGCATTCTTGACCCAGAGCTTGAGATCCCAGGTACCGTTGCTGCTGCGCACGCCGGTGAACAGGTCTGCCGTGGCGTAGCTGGGCGATTCCAGTCGGGTGATGGGTGATACCCGCGTGCTGTAAAAATTGTACAGCGCGTCGGCATACCACTCTGCACCCCAACGACCCAGCGGCAGGGAGTAGCTTGCCCGACTGACGACGGACCAGTTGCCGGCGTCGCTCCCGAGGCGGTCGCCCCCGAAGTCGCAGGCAATGTAGGCCTGGCCATCTGCGGGGATCAGGGTCCGCTCGCCATCGGCGCAGGCGGCGTTGTCGAAATCCTCGAACTTGGTATCGTTGTAGGCGATGCTCAACATGCCGAGAAACTGCTCGCTGAACAGATAGGTAATCTCTGCCTCGGCACCCTGGGAGACCACTTCGCTGGCGTTCTGCGTGATCCGGAAGACCTCGTCGTAGTTGCCGTCGAGGTTGGTGTCCAGGGGCTGTCCTTCGGTGAAGAACTGGAAGTCATTGTAGATCTGGTAATAGGCGGACATGTTCAGGCGCAGGCGGCGCTCCAGCAACTCGCCCTTATAGCCGATCTCGATGCTGTTGGAGGATTCGGGGTCATATTCGGAGATCGACGCGGGGGTCGTGCCGGCGAGATCGAGTGTCTGCCCGCCAGCCCGCCCGCCGCGGTCGAGGGTCAGGTACACCATCTCATCGATGTTGTACTGGTAGGCGAGCTTTGCCGTACCCGTCCACGCCAGCCAGTCCGTATCAGAGGTACGCGGCTCTGGCACGCCGGGCACCTGGAGAATGGTGTTGTAGCCATCCCCGCTATCCTGGGCGATGTCGATATCGGTCGCGATGGTGTTCACGCTACCCCGGCGCTCATTGTTCCAGCGTGCCCCCAGAGTCAGGGTCCACTCGTCGTTCAGAAACAGGGTGTTGTGGGTAAAGGCGCCCCAGTCCTCGGCCACCGCCTCTAGCGTGGTGGCGGCGAGGAAGCTGATCCGCACCGGGTCCGGTGAGAAGGGGCCAACCGCATTCCCCGGCAGGCCGTTAATCGCGGTGCCCCGGGTGTCCACCGTGGTCCTGGAGTCCGTATCGGCGTAATAGATGCCGACCATCCAGTTCCAGAAGTCATTGTCGGAAGACGCGAGTCTTATCTCGGTATTGAACAGCGCAGCGAGATTGATCTGGGTATTCCTCGCAGCGTCATCCAGGGGGGTCGAATCCTCGTCGTATAATTCGTCATTGGTGGATTCGGCGTAGTACGACTGTGAGGTCAGCGTTGCCCAGTCGAGATCAAAATTCATTTCCAGGATGGTCTGGTTGATGCGCACCTCGGCGTCACGGGCAAAATTGCTGAAATCCTTGCGCTCGAACGGACTCACACCATCCGCGGGCAAGCCGGGGACCGGGGAACCGGGCTCGACGGCGGCGACGAACCGTGACTCGTTACTGTCGTACTCGGAGTAGAGGTGGCTCAAGCGCCCGCTGAAGAAATTTCCGGGTTCCCAGAGAAAAGTGGTGCGGCCTGACTTTGTGCGCGAGAGCTGATCATCGGACAGGTTGGCGTACTCGTAATCCGCGCTCTGGTTCTCATCGTAGACGCCCGCCAGCCTTACACCGAGTTCATTCTCTATCAGCGGGACACTGACGCCAAACTGGGTATTGGCGAGATCGTATTGACCCATGGACTGCTTGATAAAGCCCTCGAAGCGGGTCAGGTCCGGGTTCCTGGTGTAGATGGAGATGGTGCCAGTGGGTGAGGCCTTGCCGTATAGCGTGCCCTGGGGGCCGCGCAGTACCTCGAAACGCTCGATATCAAACTGGGAGTAGAACGATAGCTGCTGCTGGGTCTGGTAGGATCCGTCGACGAAGATATTGGTCCGTGGCGTGGTGGGGCCGCCGGAGATTGTGCTCACGCCCCGCAGCGCGATATTCGGGTTGTTCTTGTTGCCGTTGGCGTACATCCCCGGAACAAACTTGTTGAGCTCCTTCAGCTCCAGGGCCACGTTTTCCTCAAACACCCTGCCCGTTACCGCGTTGACTGTCACCGGTACGTCCTGCAGCAGCTCTGTCGTCTTCTGGGCGCTGACCACGATCTCTTCCAGCACCAGGGAACCTGAGTCCTGCGCCAGGGCATTGCCGCCCAGCAGCAGGCTGGCCGTAACAATCGAAAGTGTTTTTTTATCAAAGCGTTGCGTCATTGGTTTCACCCTTTCAATTTTATAATTTGGTTGTTCCGGGTCTCTGATGGGGTCTGTGCGCAGCGCGCCGGAGCGCCGGTGCCTGTTTCGGCGGGGTAGAGGCCGACAATGTGTTTCCTGGTGGTGCCCTTGGCCATGGCTACCTGCCTGCGATGTTTATTGCGGGACCGGTGAGCTCCCGAGCCGAGATAGTAGTATGGCCCTACATGCTTGTAAACATTGCAAGTGAAATTTAAAAAGCGAGTTCAATGACTCACTAAAAGCAGCAGGATCAGCCTTCCACCAGACAAAAAACATTTCTTGAGATATTGACAAGCGTGCTCGCCTGGCGTTTGCTGTGCGCGAGTCTGGCGCCGGCTTTGCCCGGTCTTCGGCATGTGCCTACTGGGAGTCGCGATAACCTTGCTGGCCAATGAGACATCCGTCCCGCCAAGCCGGGCCTACACGCGTTACGTGCTGGTGCTGATATTCCTCGTATCGGTCTTCAACACCTGTGACCGAACCATACTGTCGGTGATGGTTGAAGAAATCAGTCGCGATCTTTCCCTCGACGACCGGCAAATGGGTTTCCTGATGGGGCTCGCCTTTGCGATGACCTATTTCCTGGCGGGCATCCCGCTGGCGCGCCTGGCGGATGCCTGGTCCCGACCCAAGGTCGTGTCAATCGCCCTGTTTACCTGGAGCCTGATGACCGCCCTGGGTGGCCTCGCGCAGAATTTTATCCAGATGACTTTGACCCGTGTTGCTGTCGGCCTGGGCGAGGCGGGTGCCAGTCCGCCCAATCAGGCGATGATTGCCGAATACGTGCCCCCCGAGCGCAGGGCGCGGGCAATGGCGCTGCTCACGGTTGGCTCAATTGCCGGCCTCGCTGTAGGTACGGTGTACGGTGGCTGGGCCAGTGCCACCTGGGGATGGCGGATTGCGTTAATCAGCGTCGGCCTGCCCGGCGTGCTGCTCGCTGGCGTATTTATCCTGACGGTTCGCGACTACAGGCAGTCGGGGGGCCAGCGCAGCGGTGATAACCTCTGGTTGCAGATGCGCGAGCTGGCGGGGATCAAGCCCTTCGTGCTGCTCACGGCATCCGCCTGCCTGGTCTCGATCCCGGCCATGGGCAGGGCGCTGTGGGAGCCGACGTTCCTGCGCCGGGTGTACGAGATGTCGCCTTCAGAGGCGGGTATCTGGTATTTCATCACCGGCGCTCTGCCCACGGCGCTGGGTGCTCTGTTCTTTGCCTACTTCGTCGACAAGCTGGCGCAGCGAGACCGGCGCTGGTACGCCTGGCTACCCGCCCTTGCCAGCGCCGCACTGGTTCCGCTGGCCGTCACCTTTTACCTGCATCCTACTGAGCCGACGCTGTTTGGTGTGATGCCCCGGGCCTTTGTCTGGTCCATCGCCGCCTCCCTGCTCGGGGCCGCATGGACGCCTGCCACCATGACCCTGGCGGTGCAGCTGGTGCCTGGCAATTCCCGCTCCGTTGCGGCCGCGACCTGGTCGATGCTGGCCAGCCTGATCGGTACCGGTCTCGGGCCGCTGCTGGTCGGAGATCTCAATGCGCGGCTCGATGTGCAGTACGGGGACGGCGCGGTGCGCTATTCACTGGTGGTGCTGAGCTTTGCTCCGGTACTGGCCGCGATCATGTATTTTCTGACGGCCAGGGCAATGCGTGACCAGCAGGTGCCTGGACAAACTTTGGGTGCGCCCTGAGGTTTGCGCAAAATTTGCCATCCGGGGCTTGATCTGGCGCGATACGCCTGCTACGTTAAAAACATATTTAAAGAAATGTTTTGCACAGAGAGCAGTTCGATGACACATCAACCCAAGCGACTCCGGTTCGGGGCGTTCTTCGCGCCATTTCACAATGATCGCACCAGCCCGACTTTCGCCCTTGAGCGTGACCTCGACCTGGTCAAGTGGCTGGACCATCTCGATTACGACGAGGCCTGGATTGGCGAACATCACTCGGGAGCCTATGAGTGCATCGCCTCGCCGGAGGTGTTTATCGCCGCTGCAGCAGAGCGCACCCGGCATATCCGCTTCGGGACCGGCGTCAGCTCCCTGTCCTATCACCAACCGCTGATCCTCGCTGACCGTATTGCCCAGCTCGATCACCAGACCCGTGGCCGTCTTATCTTCGGCGTGGGGCCGGGCCAGCTGATCGCCGACGCTTACATGATGGGCGTGGATCCCCAGAAGCTCCGCCACCGCATGGGTGAGTCCCTGGACGTGCTGGTAAAATTGCTTGATGGAGAGACGGTGACCGCGAAGACCGACTGGTTCACCCTGAACGAGGCGCGGATGCACATCCTTCCCTATCAGGAGAAGCTGGAGATTGCAGTCGCGTCGGCCATTTCGCCCTCCGGCGCGCGTCTTGCCGGGCAATATGGGGCCTCCATGCTGTCGGTTGCGGCATCCAGCCCCAAGGGCTTTGAGGCTCTCGCTGACAGCTGGAGTATTTGCGAGGCGAAGGCGGAAGAGTACGGCCAGACCGTTGACCGCAATTCCTGGCGGGTGGTGGCCCCCTTCCACATTGCCGAAACGCGGGAGCAGGCGGTACGTGACCTCGAATACGGGCTCATGGACATGTTCAACTACTTCCACAAGTTCGGTGGCGACCTGTTCCCCCAGGTCAAGGACCTGGATGAGGCCATCGAGGTGTGGTGTTCCGGTGGCCTGGGCGCCTTCGGTGTGGGACTGGTGGGTACCCCCGACGACCTGGTGGCCCACATACAGAAACTACAACAACAGTCCGGCGGCTTCGGTGCTTTCCTGTCCCTGGCGCACAACGCGGCCAGCTACGAGGCGACCAAAAAATCCTACGAGCTGCTGGCCCAGTACGTGATGCCCCACTTCCAGCATTGCAACGACAACCGCACGCCATCCCTGGAATGGGCGGCCTCCAACGCCAACCGCTTCATGGCCGAGTACATGGGTGGCATTGAGAACGCGATCAAGCAGCATGAGGACGAAACCGCCCGGAAGCGCAAAGAGGCCGGTTGAGCCGGCCCGCTTTCCTCCCTATCGCAGCGCCCTGTAGGCCTCCAGCACCGGCTCGAACTCAGCCGGTGTTGAGCCGTGGATAACGACGCTGTCGGCGCCATTGGCGAGTTCCTCGCGCCAGGCACCGGCACACTCCTGCGGTGAGCCGACCGCGGCATGCAGCCACTCCTGTGGAATCAGCTCGCTGATCTCCTCGAGCTGTTCCAGGGTGGCGACGCTATCAATGCCGCCGGGTATGGAAGCGACGACCGGGCTGGCGCGGAAGCGCTCGAGCACCTCGGGGTCCCACTCATTCAGTTTCACCAGCAACTCGGCGTAACCGGGCGCCTGCATATAGGTCGCCATGCGCGCAACTATCTTCTGTAGATAGGATTCGCGTGTGGGGTTGCAGGCAGTTGCCAGCACCGAGTGAAGCTTGACCGCTTCCGGGTCCCGGCCAGCGCGCTCGGCCCCTTGCTGCACAAGCTCCCGCGCACGGCGCAGTCCATGGGGTGTGATAAAGGTATGCAGATGGACGCCGTCAAAATGTGCACCGGCAAACTCCAGGCTGCCTGGGCCAAAGCCGACGAAATGCAGGGGGATGTCGGCATGCATCCACTTGCCCATATTCATATACGGAAACTTACCCAGGTCGCCCTGGTGATCCAGCACGCTCTGCCCGGACCAGAGCTGCCTGAGCAGGTCGATGCCCTCGATCAACTTGTTCTGGCTGACGTTTTCGAGGCCCATCAGCTGATTGCGAATGGCGACGCCGCGACTGAGGCCCAGTTCGAAGCGACCCTGGGAAAGGTAGTGCAGGCTGGCGCACATCGTGGCCAGCACCAGGATATGGCGGGTGTGGATATTGGTGGCGGCGGTGGCGACCCGCAGGTGCTGAGTCGTGCTGAGCGCTGCGCTGCAGATCACACCGGCGTCCTTGACATCAAAGCGCTCGGACAGCCAGACCCGGCCCAGGCCGAGCGCCTCGGCTGCCTGTGCTTCACCGATGGCATCAGCGGGTGTCTGGGTGTGCCCTGGCAGCAGGTAGCAGCTCAGTTCCGGAAATTCGATTTCACTCATGGTGATTTGCCTGTGTGGTCGTTTGGGTAGCGTTGCGTGCGCGGATAATGGACAATGCCTGCTGAACAATAACATTAGTAAGAAAATGTTATAAGACTTCCCGGAGCGAATGACCACAGGTCAGCAATATGGCGCAAGACCAGTTTCCAATCACGGCCGCGGAGCTATCGCCAGCGCGTCTTGAGAAGTATATGCGGGCAAACGGCACGCTGCTTCCCGATGTCGCGGTTACATCGCTGCGCTATGACACGATCGGACATGGCAAGATGGGCTCCAATGTGCGTTTGCATATTGGCTACAGCGAGCCGGAGTCGGGCGCACCGCCAAGCCTCGTTGGCAAATTTCCCGCAGAAGATCCCCGCGCCCGGGAAATGGCGGGTGCCCAGGGAGCCTATCACAAGGAGGTGATGTTCTATCGCCACCTGGCACCCGGCACCGCAATGCGCACCCCGGCCATCTACGCCAGTGAGATCAGCGAAGACGGATTGACCTTTATGCTCCTGATGGAGGACCTGGCACAGGCGCAGGTTGGCAACAATCTCGAGGGCGCTTCGCTTGCCCAGACCCGGCTCGCCGTGCGGGAGGCGGCGAAGCTGGCCGCCAGTTTTTACGGCGATGAAGCGGCCGTGCAGTGTGACTATGTGGTAACACCCGCCAGGGACGACGGCGGCGCCCTGGGCCAGGCCTTCCTCGAGCAGTGCTGGCCCGGCTTTGTCGATCGCTTTGGTGGCGGGCTGGATGCCGCCTCACTCGACTTCGGCAGCTATTACGTCAGCCAGCACAGTCGCTTCGTCACTCGGTATCAGGGCCCCAAGACGATTATCCATGGCGATTTCCGCAGCGAGAATATCCTGTTCGAGGCTGATTCAGCGATCACTGTGGACTGGCAGACAGCCATGGAGTCGAGTGCGCTCACGGATTTGGCGTACTTCCTCGGCGGGAGCCTGGAAACCGAAGCCAGACGCGAGTGGGAGCGGGATCTGGTCGCTTTTTTCCGCGAGGTGCTGCGGGAACAGGGCGTGGATCTCTCCTGGCAGGCTTGCTGGGAGCAGTACCGCGAGTACGCGATGCACGGTCTGCTGATTATGATCCTGGGGGCGAGTTTCAGCTCACCCGACCCGCGTGCCGACCAGATGTTCCAGGTGATGATCCGCCGGCATCTCCAGCAATGCCTGGATCTCGATGCCAGGGAGTTTATCGCCTGAACTACGCCTCGCTGTCCTCTGTATCGGCGGGCGCGCGCGAGCGCTCGGATGGAGCGGTGACCTCAGAAGCCCACTTGCTACTGTTCTCGCGATAGGCGCGGGCCATTTTCTCCCAGTGTGCTGCGTCATTGTTCCGGAACAGGAAGTTGAACTGGGTGGCATTGCGAAACTCGAGCACCTCAGCGCCCTCGGGTCCGGTCACGTAACTGTAGGGCGCGTCGCTGGGCACAAAAAAGCCGTCTCCCTTGCGCAGCACCTGCCTGCCCAGGGTGATTTCGCCCCCCAGCACGTAGTAGAGGCAGTCGGCATTGTGGGAGTGGCGGGGCAGGACATAGCCGCTCTTGAACCAGGCATAGCAAAGGCTCATCCCGTCCTTTTCCTCCTCCTCGAACAGGCAGGTGACCGTCTCGCCGCCGGCCTCGGCAGCGCCAGCTTCCACGAGTTTGCCGAAGCCTTCGGCCACGCTCTCGTCCATGCCCTCCATGGGCATCTTTTCCTCCGTGAGCGGTACGGCATCCTCTGATCTGAAGACCTGGATACCTTTTGCACCTCGAGAGGGTCCTTGACTGGCTTGTTCTTTCATGGCTGTTCCTCCGGGGAAGGTTGTCGGCGCATACTGCCTATAAAACATTCTCTATGCAATGTAGAATCCCGGGTGCACTCGGGATGGCAGTGCCTAGTTTAGCGTAGAGGACGGGGTTTTTGATTAAAAGAGCATCGATGTTTGTTTTATGCGCGCTGGCGCTAGCCAGCAGTCTTACGGTTCACGCCCAGGACGTCTCTTTGCCGGTCAGCGGGGAGCGCCTCCTCGCGGCCGACCGGGAGCCGCACAACTGGATGAGCTACGGCCGGGATTACGCGGAACAGCGTTTCTCTCCGCTGACCCAGGTTAACACAGCGTCGGTCGAAGACCTCGGCCTGGCCTGGTACTTTGAGAGCGACAACCACCTGGGGACGGAATCCACGCCGCTGGTGATTGACGGCGTAATGTACTTCACCGGGGCCTGGAGCACCGCCTTTGCGGTGAACGCCACCAACGGCAAGCTCCTGTGGAAGTTTGATCCCCGCGTGCCCCGGACCAAGAGTGCCACCGCCTGCTGTGGTCCTGTCAATCGCGGGCTCGCGGCCTGGGGCGATCGCCTGTTTCTGGGCACCCTGGACGGTCGCTTGATTGCGATCGATCGCGTTACCGGGGAGGAAGTCTGGTCAACGCAGACCACGGATCCCGACAAGGCCTATTCCATCACTGGTGCACCCAGAGTGGCCAAGGGCCTGGTGTTTATCGGTAACGGGGGTAGTGAGTTCGGCACCCGGGGCTATGTCAGTGCCTACAGCGCTGATACCGGGGAAATGCGCTGGCGCTTCTACACGGTGCCGGGCAATCCCGCCGAGGGCTTTGAAAGCGATGCCATGCGACACGCCGCAAGCACCTGGAACGGTGAGTGGTGGCAGTACGGTGGCGGGGGTACGGTCTGGGACTCGATCGTCTACGACCAGGAACTGGACCAGCTGTATATTGGTGTGGGTAACGGGGCACCCCATAACCGCCGCATCCGCAGCCCTGGCGGTGGCGATAACCTGTTTCTGAGCTCCATTGTAGCCCTGGATCCGGACACCGGGGAGTATCTCTGGCACTACCAGGAGGTGCCCGCGGAGACCTGGGACTACACCGCGACCCAGCAGATCACCCTGGCGGACATCCGTTGGCAGGGGGAGATGCGCAAGGTCATCGTGCACGCTCCCAAGGCGGGCTTCGTCTACCTTGTCGATCGTCACAGTGGCGAGTTGCTCTCCGCGGAGCCCTACACGACCGTCACATGGGCCAGCCACTATGACCTGGACAGCGGCCGCCCCGTCGAGGTGGAAGGGCAGGACTACGACGGCGAGGAGGCCTTTGTCTTTCCCTCTGCCTCGGGCGGCCACAACTGGCATCCGATGGCCTTCAGCCCACAGACCGGTTACCTCTACATCCCGGAACTGGACATGGGCATGCCCTTCAGCGAGATCAAGGCCCCTGATTACAAGCACCTGAAACGCCATTTCAACACGGGTTACCGGATCGACAGTGGTAACGTATCCCAGCGTTTCGGGCAGGCCATGATGGACCACCTGCCCAAGGCCAGCCTGCTCGCCTGGGATGTGGCGCGCGCGGAAATCGCCTGGAAGCTACCCCACCCCAATATCCACAACGGCGGGGTCCTGGCTACCGCGGGCGGCCTGGTCTTCCAGGGCACCTCGGACGGCCGGTTCCTGGCCGTCACCGCGGACGAGGGTGAGCCTGTCTGGCAGTTCGATACCCAGAACAGCGTCCTGCCAGGCCCGGTCACCTACGCCGTGGATGGCGAGCAGTACGTCGCGGTCGCGGTGGGTCGGGGGGGCGTCCTCACCAGTAATACGGGGCGTGCCTACCCGACTTTTAACCCGAACAACAGGATCATGGCCTTCAAGCTCGGCGGCCACGCGGCGCTGCCGCCGGTGGTCCGGCCAGAGCGCCCCTTACCGCCGGCGCGCATGGATGCGAGCGCCGAGGACATTCGCGCAGGACGGGCGATGTTTGACCGATTCTGCGCCCGCTGCCACGGCGCCAACGCGGTGGGGGATGGGTCGATCCCGGACATGCGCTACCTGGAACCGGTATGGCATGAGAATTTCGAGGCCGTGGTACTCGAAGGCCTGATGGAGGACGCAGGTATGCCTCGATTTGACGATGTGCTCGACGCCGATGACGTCCGCCGTATTCACGCCTACGTGATCGAGCGGGCGCATGAGGATTATGCGTTGAGACAGGAGTCCGGCTGGTGGGCTGAGGTTAAAGATGCCGCGGCCAGTGCGGGGGCCAGGCTGGTTGCCTGGTTCCTGCGGCCGTAACCGTTTTCACCGGGGTGTGGCGCTTTGCGGATTTGCGTGCTTCAATAACATTTTAATCAGATGGTAATTGTGGGCAGTTGCCGTCAGGGTGCCCCTCCTGGTAATGGCATTGACATACTGACCATCGTCTCCCAAAGGCTAAACAGATAAAAGGCGAGGAGTTTTCAATGGCTAAGGATTTCCCGGAAGGCGTGGCGCTCGTGATTGGCGGCAGCGGCGGCACCGGCGCGGTGATCTGCGAGAAGCTGGCTGAAGCGGGCAGCGACGTTGCCCTGACCTACCACGGCAATGAGGAGCGGGCCGCGCAGACCGTGGCTCGCCTGCGCGATCTCGGCAGGTCGGCAGAGCACCACCAGCTGTCGATCGGCGACGCCGCCAGGGTCAAGCAGGTGATCGACGAGATTGCCTCCCGACACCGCATACACACGGTAGTGGTCGCCGCGGGCTCGGACATTCCCCAATTGATGATCCGCGATGTGGACCCGGATACCTGGAAGCGGGTTATCGATGCGGACGTCAATGGCTTTTTCAATGTAGTTCATGCCTCGCTCCCCTTGATGAAGCAGGGCGGTGGCGGCTCCTACGTTCACATCAGCTCGGCCGGCCTGCATAAGTGGCCGGAGCGGGATGTTCTCTCAGTGGCGCCCAAGGCTTCGATCGAGTGGCTGATCCAGGGCCTGGCGAAGGAGGAGGGTGAATTCGGCATCCGGGCCAACAGTGTGGCCATCGGTGTGATCAATGCCGGTATCTTCAAGCGGCTGTGGGCCGAGGGCACCTTCGATGAGGCCTGGAAGGAGGCCGTGCAGGCTGGACTCTGCATCAAGCGCTGGGGGGAGCCAGAAGAAGTGGCCCATGCCGTTGTGTATCTGGCTTCCAGCAAGGCGGGCTATGTGACCGGCCAGATGCTGTCTGTAGATGGTGGCTACGGCGTCTGACGGCTACGTAACTGAAGATTCCCGATAAAAAACACAGAGGTGGCAAATGATCCAGCACATTACCCTGATTTACTTCAAGGACGATACCAGCGCGGAGCGCAAGCAGGCCGTCCTGGCGGCCTTCCAGAAGCTGCCCGAACTGATCCCGGAGGTCAGCGCATTCCGCGTGGGCCTCGACCTGGCGCTGCTCGAGGGCAATGCGGGTCTCGCCGTGGTTGCGGAGTTCGCCACCCGGGACGATTTCCTGGCTTATTCGACCCACGAGGCACACGCGGAAGTGATTTTTCCGGTCTGCGGTGAGGTCATGGCCTCCTACGCGACCAGCCAGTTCGAGTTCTGAAGCCACTGCAGGGGAGCAGTTAAATGAAAGTGAGTTTTATCGGTTTGGGCAGTATGGGCGGCGACCAGGCCCGGCAGATCCTCAAGGGCGACCACGAACTGACGGTGTATGATGTTTTTCCCGCCGCGATGGAAAAGTTCGCCGGCAGAGCCAGCCTGGCGAGCTCTCCCGCGGAAGCCGCCCGCGGTGCCGAGGTCCTGCAAATCTGCGTGCGCGACGACCAGCAGGTCATGGACACCCTGTTCGGCAGCGACGGCGCGGCGGCGGCGATGGCAGCGGGCTCCCTGGTGATCATACACAGCACCATCAGGCTGGATACCGTGGCGACCGTTGCCAGTCGCCTGGCGGAGATGAATATCGATCTGATGGACGCGCCGGTTTCCCGTACCCAGGTGACCGACGACGGCCGTTTCGTATTTACCATGACCGGTGGCGACAGCGAACTCACCGAGCGTGTGCGCCCACTGCTGGAGACTTTTTCCACGGAGATATTGCATGTCGGACCCGTTGGCGCGGGGATGGCGATGAAGATCGCAAACAACCTGGTCACCTGGGTCCAGCTGATGGTCGGCAGCCAGGCGGTCAAGCTGGCCGGTCATTTCGGGGTGCCGTTTGATTCCCTGAAAGCGGTCATGAAGTCCAACGGCAACATGACACCCACCATGGAAGCGGCACTGGGCGCCCAGCAATCGATACCACCGGGTGAGAACCCGGATTACGATGCCTTTATGGCCAGTCAGGCGGGTATCGGGGAAAAGGACCTGGAGGTCGCCGCGGAATGCGGGGCGATGGCCGGCATGGACATGTCCATGGCACTGCGGGCCAGGGACCTTGTGCGCCCTGTTTTCGAGCGTCACGGCGACTGACACAGCTAGCGTTTCAGGGGCGGCCCCAGGCTGCGCCAATAGCTGGGGCGATAACAACGTTGTAGAATGCGCCCGTGACGGAACGACAAGCTAGCCGGAGGCACACGTGGCGGTAGAACTGGACCAGGCAGACATTGATGCGATGGGGCGCCAGGCGGCGAAGAGCAAGGCCACCCAGGACCGGATCATCAACGCGGTCATCAGCCTGATCAAGGAGAAGGGCTTCGCCTCGGCCAGTTCCAGCCAGATCGCCAAGCGCGCTGGTGTGACCTGGGGCGCCGTACAGCATCACTTCGGGGGCAAGGAGGAAATCCTCGAGGAGGTCCTGCAGCGCTCACACCTGAAGTTTCACGAGACGCTCAGTGCCAACCGCTTTACCACTGGCAGCGCCGAGCGGCGAGTCGCCAAGTACGTGGATGCTGCCTGGTATCACTACCAGGGCGATGAATACATGGCGACCATGGAAATCCTGCTCGCGACCCGGGGCCATGGCAAGGCGAGAAACGATCTTTCTATCAGCCGCAGCCGCCGCGCCCACCTCGACCTTGCGCGCCGTATTTTCCACGACAGCAAGGTGAGCGATCGTGTGGTCCAGGAAGTTATCTACAATGTGCACTGCATGCTGACGGGCATCCTGATCGAGATCGCGCTTGAGCCTGAAAGCTTCGATTTTCGCCCGCACATCAAGCGCCTGAAGGCGACCGTGCGGGAGATGCTCTACGACTGATCACCCCATGTTGTGAGCGACGCGCTAGGCGTCCAGGCTGGCCTCGAGCAGCTCAATCTCGATATGCCGCAATTGCTGATCCTCGATCCGGTAAGTGCCTCGCAGCTTCAGGGTCAGGGTCTCGCCGGCGGCTAGAGAGCTCCCCATAAAATCGTCGATGCCAGTTCGCGCCGTGAGGCGGTCGGTGATCTCAATCTCAATGGTATCCCCCCGGCTGGCCATCGCGGTCGGGTGCATGCGATCCTCGAATGTCGCGACAAGGTGGCGGTACGTCGTCAGCACTTCCTCCAGGCCCCGCATCACGCCCTGGGCCGAGTGCAGTTCCACCTCGGGGTGGTAAAAGGCCGACAGGGCCTCCGCATCCTCGTTGTTGTAGGTCGCGTAATAGTCTCGCATCAGTTGCTCGTGCACGGCCGGCTCCCCGTTCTGCTTACGTTTTTTTTGCTTCTCTTGCAGTCTAAGGCCAGCTTGCGTGGCGCTGAAAGCGGTGTGCGCGGCTTTCGCTCCCCTGTGAAGTCAATGGTTCAATTTTCGGTGATGGTCCCCGCTTCCCGCGGTTGCGTGGTCGCCAGCTATCCCGCCTGGTCCATTACTGTCGCCGCAACACAGTAGAGCTCGCCCGCATCGCCTCCAGCGCCTGGGCGCGGATCGCGAGTTTGTTTGCGGCGTAGGGGGCCGCGGGCAGTTCGGCCAGCTTGCTTGCCACCGCCAGCGCCCGCGCTTCGAGCTGGTCCGGGTTGACCACCTCGTCCAGTAAGCCCGCGTCGACGGCGCTCTCGGGATCGTAGACTTCAGACTGCAGGGCGGCGCGGGTGAGGTGCTGCGCCGGAATACGCTCGGCTGCCAGGGTGACCAGCAGTGGCGTGAGTTCCATGCCGATGGCGGTTTCCGGCAGGCTGAGCTTGAAACTGCCCTGGGCGCCGATGCGGTTGTCGCAGCTCATCAGGATAAAGGCGCCGAGGGCGATGGCATGGCCGCTGCAGGCGGCGACCAGGGGCAGGGGATAGCTATACAGGCGAATCAGCAGCGCAAAACCGCGGTCGACCATCTTCTGCCCGGCCTCCGGGCCCTTCTCGAATTCCTTGAGGTCAAAGCCGGCGGAGAACATGCCTTCCCTGCCGGTAAGAATCACGGCGCCGGCCTTGTCGGCCTCGGCGCGGTCCAGCGCCTTATTGATGCCATCGAGAAAGCTGTGACCCACGGCATTGGCCTTGCCGTCGTCAAAGGTGATGGTGGCGATACCGTCGGCAAGCGCGTATTCCATGGTCGGACTCTCCGGGTTTTTGGACCGGCAGAATCGCACCAAAGCCCGGGTGGCGCAAGCCGCCACGAGGCCGCGGTCAGTCTGCTTCCAGGCTCTGCTGGCCGATGCCGTTGGGCGTGCCACGCTGCTGGATGCCGGTGCCGCCCTGGCCGGGCCGCGACTGGCGATTGAGCGCCCGCGGCAGCTCTTCCAGCAGGGTGCCGGCCCAGCGGTGCTGCGGCAGCGGCTCCAGCAGGTCGTCGACATCCACGACGTCGGCAATACCGACGAAGGGCTGGATGGCCGAACCACCGCCGCCGTCGTTGTCCCAGCGTGAGTAGGCACTGCCGCTGACCCGCTTGTCGCGGTCGAAGGTCACCACCGCGAACTCACCGCGAATCCGCGCATCGCCCCAGTCCACGGACAGGAAATCGGCGCCGAGGACGCCGAGACTCACACCGACGCTGTCTTCATGGACCTGCCAGTGCTCCCAGGACATCAGGTAGCCCGAGGGACTGCTGCTGACGCGCAGGGGCGGGCCGAGCTGCGCCAGCACCGCCGCCATACCCGTACCCTGGGGCGGCGGGTTGGCGTGCGCCGCATTGAGGCGCTCTCCCAGCTCGTAGCGCATCTGGCTGCAGCCGGCCAGGGCCAGCAGTAGACCGATGAGGGCAAGTTTAGGCATCGGGCTGGACCTTGGTCGCGTATTCCACCAGGACATCGTCGCGATCAAAGATAAACACCGCGCGATCGTAGCGGGTATCCATTTCGAAGCGGTTGTAGACCACGAGGATCAGCCCGTCCCCGCGGGCGTGCTCATAGAGGTAGTAGAGCACCGTCTCGTCCTCCATGGCGATGAGTTGGGACGGCGGCCCCAGTCGGGTAAGGATGTCTCGCCGTGTGGTCTCGCCGACTTCTATGCCGTCGAGGTTGGCCGCATCCCAGGTGACTTCCACCCCCCGGCGGTTCTCGTACTGGGCGCAACCGGCCAGGACCAGCGGGAAAAGCAGGGCGATCAATAGTGGTTTCATGGGCAGGACCTTGTTGAGTGAAGAAGGGTTGAGTAGGAAAAGGGCAGCTTACTCTCCGGGGATACGTACTGTCAGGTCTGCTGGATGTCCAGATTGCGTTTATCTGAAGTCTTGCAGAATGCGGGAAAATACGGGCGCGGGGCCAAGCCGGTCCAGGCGCTGGATGAGTGCGTCGAAGTCGTGGCCCTCGAGGCGGCAGCAGGCGAGGTAATCACGGAGCACCTGGCGCAGGCTGCTGTCATCTGCCATTAGCGCCGCGTCCACGCGGCGGAAGTAGTCGGCCCCGCCCCAGTAGAGTGTGGCGTACTGGCGCGCCTCGCGCAGCGCCCCGGCGCGCTGTGCCAGCGACTCCTGCCCGCCTGCGGCCAGCTTGCGGCCTGCCCGCGCCAGGCGCTCCTCCCGGCGCGATTCGGCTTCCGCGGGCGGCAGCGCGCCCCAGGAGGCGAGCAGGGGGTACTGCAGATAGCTCGCAAAACCCTCCGCGAACCACATGTAATCGCGGCCCAGGTAGGGCAGCAGCAGGTGGGCGAATTCGTGGGCCGCGGTCCAGTCGGCGCGAAAGTCCTGTTCCGGATAAGCGGGGTCCACCCAGAACAGCAGGTGCTGGCCATCGCCGCCGCGCCAGGTCTGCGCCCAGGGCACCGGTTCGCTGGCGTCTTCACGACGGTAAACGTGCACCTCGACGGGGAAAGGCAGTGGCCCGATGTAGCGCTGCAGGCCCGTATGCACTTCCTGCAGCCATTGGGTGAGCATAGCCCGCTCGCCGGTCGAAAACGCATCTCGCCAGTGCAGGTGCAGTGCCGCCTGGGCTTGGGCGCCCAGGAGGCAGAGGATCAGCAGAGCACAGAGTCGACGTGGCATCGGCCAATGATAGCGACTCCCGGCAGCAGCTACCGTTAACCGGGATCGACAGGTGCTGCCTCAGTCGAGCGTGCCGAAGAGCCGGTCGTAGAGCAGGGTGATGGTGGCGTAGTTGCCCTTGTGCATATTGATGTGGTGCACGTGGTGCTTGGCGGTGATCCAGGTCAGGCTGCGAAAGGGAAAGTAGGGAAGCTCCACGAGGGTGTGATTGATAATGTTGAGCTGGGTAAAGATCACGTAGGTGATAATCACGGTGACCACGTGGAATGGCCCGAGTAGCGCCGCGAGTATCGCCAGCGTCCCCAGGAACAGGGCAATGCCGACGAAGGTCTCGTAAGGGTGCACATAGTAGGCGTCGATATGGGTCGGGTTGCGGGCCTGGTGATGCACTGCATGTATCTGGCGCATCCAGCCATTGCCGTGGAACCAGAAGCGGTGGCAGAGATAATAGAAAAAGTCGTACACCATCAGGATGATCACGACGTTCAGCAGCACCGGGACCCAGCCCGCATACTCCAGGGTCACGCAGAAGGGCAGGATAAAGACAAAAAAAGCCAGGTTGGTGAACATGCCCACCTGCTGGCTGGCCTTCATCACCGGGGGATACTTGGGCTTGGCGCGCTTGTGGCTGTCCTCTTCGAGGTTGCGCTCGCGCATCGCCTGCAGGGCCGGGACCCTGAACACCAGGAACTTGCTCACCTTGGTGACCAGGATGATACCGGCGATAGCCAGTAGCGCACCCTGCCAGTGATAGTGCTCGTAGATTACTTCCAGCATAAGAACCCCCGGTTGCTCAGGGCAAAAAGTAAAGCCAAGTTGACTGGAATGCAACCATCATTGACAAAGTGTTCGGGATTGCGTGAATGTTACCGGTGCTTGTGGGAGGATAACTGCCCGCGCCTGTGATTAACCGCTCCGGCCAATGCCCGAGGAGAGCCATGCCTATGCCCGCAGAACCCACCGTGCCCGAAAGTCATCGCCACATCCTGGAAACGGCGATCTTCGCCTATGTGAGCACCATTCGTGCCAAGGACCAGCTGATATCCACCAATCCGGTGGGCTTCGACTGGGACGGCGAGACCTTCCGCTTCAGCACCCTGAAGAGCCGGGTCAAGTACCGCAACATGCAGGCCGATCCGCGCCTCACCGTGTGCATCATGGATCCCGTGGCCCCCACCCGCTATATCGAATTGCGCGGCCGGGCGGTACTCGAGGACGATCCGGAAGGTTCGCTCAACCAGAAAATCTTCCGCAAGAACATGGGTCGCGACTTTGATCTCGACGAGCCCGGGGAGGAACGCGTCATCGTGACCCTGGTTCCCGAGCAGATTTCCACGCCCTTGCTCTACGGCGGCAAGCTGGACCATATCGGCTCGTAGTTTGCGTGCCGCCCCCCGGTGCCGGCCCTAGCGATTGAGGATGCCGGGGTCGGCGCGCAGTTCGCGCCGGGCCATGGCCTCGAACAGGAAGGGGAAACCGTTGGCATCGGGCAGGGCAATCTGCGCGATCATGGCCGCCGGCAGCGGCTTGCCGGCCGCGGCGAGGCGCGCCTGCCAGGCGCGCTTGCTGCGCCACTCCAGGGTGGCCATGCGCAGGTGGGCCTGGCGGATGTTCTCGCCCAGGACCAGGGCGCCGTGGTTGGCCAGCAGGGCCCATTTGGCCTCACCCAGGGCATCCACCATGCTGCCGGTAATAGCGCGGTCGTCGAAGGTCCCGGCGTACTCGTCGAAAACCGGCAGGTCGCCGTCGACGTAACCGCTCGCCTGGTCATAGACCGGCGGTGACTCGCCGATGCTGGCCCACAGTCCGCTCCACTGGGGGTGGTTGTGCATCACCACGTGGACGTCCGGCCGCGCGGCGTGAAGCTGCAGGTGCAGGCCGATTGCCGGGGTGATGTTCCAGTCACCCTCGATAATCTCACCCTCCGGGGACAGGGTCATGATGTCCGCTTCGGTCACCTCATCCCAGGCGAGCTCCCAGGGGTTGCTCAGGAGGTTACCGTCCGGCTGGCGGTAGGTAATGTGTCCGGCCAGGTGTTCGTCCCAGCCTTCGCGATAGGCCATGCGGCACAGCAGCGCCACCAGTCCCCTGGCTGAGACCTCGGGCAGCAGTGGCCAGCGTCCCGGCCGGGGGGTCAGGGGCGCAATTGCGTCCCGGTTGAGGAAATCGTAGCGGTCCATGGAGACACCTTTGAACTGGATTGTAGGATTGTGCCCGGTGAGGCCGGCCATACTCGAACCCAGTTTGCCCGATTGACATGTTTCCTGCAGCCGGATGAGGTCAATTGCGCATACCGGAACCAGCGATCTGCGGTCGGCGTCGGCCTCTCGCCACGCGTCGCAGTACCTGCCTGTCATCCCGCCGCCCTCGCCAGGGCCTCCCCGCGCGGGCTGGTTGAGCGCCATCTCAGTAAATCGCTGGCGGCAAGTTGCGTATTGTCCGTCGCGGCCCTACTATCCTGAGTAAATATAACAACAGGAATGTTTCTATGAGAGCTGCCCTGGCATGCTTCTTCCTCACGCTTTGCCTCACCAGTCAGCTCTCGCTTGCCCAGGGCAGGGTGATCAGCAGCCTGGGGCGCATCGAGCCTGATGGCGGCGTGATCCGCCTCGCGGGCCCCTCGGGCCTGAGCTCCGTGATCATGGAACTGAACGTGGCCGAGGGGGACATGGTGTCCCGGGGCGATACCATCGCCATGCTTAACGAATACCCTGTGCGCCAGGCGGACCTGCGTCGCCTGCAGGCAGAGCTGGACAATGCGCGCAAGCAACTCGGGCGCGAGCAGCAGCTGGCATCGAAAATGGCCTCTGCGGCGTCGAAAATGGAAGCGCTGGAACTGGAGGTCAAGGCCGCGGAGGCGGCGGTCAGCGCCGCGGCGGCCATGCTGGACCTCGCCCTGGTGCGTGCACCGATCGACGGCCAGGTCCTGTATGTGCACACCCGGCCGGGGGAGCGCGTCGGGGTGGAGGGCATCATCGAGCTGGGCAAGACGGACAGGATGTATGCGGTCGCCGAGGTGTATGAAACCGATATCGTGCACGTCAAGCTTGGCCAGCGGGCCACGGTGCGCAGCCCCGCGCTGGAGAAGCCGGTCACCGGCACCGTGGAATCGATCGGCCTCAAGGTGGGGCGCATGGACGTGCTGGGCATGGACCCCGTTGCCGAAGCTGATGCCCGGGTGATCGAGGTGGATATCCTGCTGGACGACGTTGAGGCGGTGAAGGCCCTGACCAACCTGCAGGTTGAGGTCGAGATTACACCTTGAAGCTGTCGCCGCTGAATATTGCCTGGTCGCAGATCAGCTTCCAGCGCCTGCGCCTGCTGGCGGCGGTGCTGGGGGTGGCCTTTGCGGTCATCCTGGTTTTCGTCCAGCTGGGTTTTCAACGCGCGCTCTACGACAGCTCGGTGCGCTGGCATACCGCCCTGGGTTACGACATTGCGCTGATCAGCCCCAAGGCGACCTATATCGTCAATCCACCGGGATTTCCGCGCAACCGCGTCTACCAGGCCATGGGTTTCCCCGGAGTCAGTTCCGTCACGCCCGTGTATATCGCCATCGGCGAGTGGCGTAATCCCGAAGACCCGCTGCAGGCACGCAACATCTACGTGATGGGTTTTGACCCCACGGACACGGGTTTCGCCCTCGCCGGCGACGACAACCAGGTGGGCCGGTTGCGCCTGCCGGACCGCGTCCTGTTTGATCGCCTGTCCCGGGAGGAGTTTGGCCCGGTGGCCAGTCGGCTGCAGGCGGGCGAGCGTGTATCCACGGAAATCAACAACCGCGACGTCCAGGTGGTGGGCTTGTATGAACTCGGTACGTCGTTTGGCATCGACGGCAGCATTATCACCAGTGACCTGAATTTCCGCCGGATATTCCCCGACCGCGCCGCGTCCCGGGTGGAACTGGGACTGATCAACCTGAAGCCCGGTGCCGACCCCCTGGTAACCCAGGCCCAGTTACGCGAATCCCTGCCCGGGGATGTGCGGATCCTGACCCGCGATGAGTTTATCCAGCACGAGGTGGACTACTGGAGCAACAGCACGCCGATCGGCTATGTCTTCGGCCTCGGCGTGGCCATGGGCCTGGCGGTGGGCGTAATCGTGGTTTACCAGATCCTGTTTTCCGACGTGCAGGATCACCTGCAGGAGTACGCGACGCTCAAGGCGATGGGTTACACCAATGGCTTCCTGTCGCGCATCGTTTTGAATGAGGCCCTCCTGCTGGCGGCGATCGGCTTTGTGCCCGGTATCCTGCTCAGCCTGCTGGTCTACAGCCAGGCCCGGACCGCGACCAATCTGCCGGTAGAGATGACGGTGGAGCGCGGGGTGCTGGTGCTGCTGCTGACCATGGCGATGTGCGCGGGCTCCGGTCTGCTGGCCCTGCGCAAGCTGCGTTCGGCGGATCCGGCGGAGGTCTTCTGATGGATGATTCCAGCCGGCCGGTGGAAGTTCGCGGCGTCACCTACAGCTATCGCACTGATCTCAGCCAGCGCCGGGTGTTACACGATGTCAGCCTGACCATCGAGCCCGGCGAAATCATTATTCTCACCGGCCCCTCCGGCTCTGGCAAGACCACCCTGATTACCCTGATCGGCGCTCTGCGCGCCGCCCAGACCGGCAGCGTGAAGGTCCTGGGGCACGAATTGCTCAATGCCCGCGAGGCGCAGCTGGCGCAGGTGCGGCGCGAGGTTGGCTACATCTTCCAGCAGCACAATCTGCTCGATTGCCTGAGCGTGGCGCAGAACGTGGCCATGGCCCTGCAGCTCAAGGAGCGCGGTCTGTCGCGTCGCGAATCGCGCAAGCGAGTGACCCAGGTCCTGGGCCAGGTCGGGCTTGAGGAGCACATCGACAAGCCACCGGCGGCGCTCTCCGGCGGCCAGAAGCAGCGTGTGGGGATCGCCCGTGCCCTGGTCAGCAACCCCCGCCTGATCCTCGCGGACGAGCCCACCGCCTCGCTGGACAAGGAATCCGGTCGCAATGTGGTGGATTTGATCCAGGGGCTGTGCCGGGAGCAGGGGGCCAGCGTGGTTCTGGTGACCCACGACAACCGGATCCTGGATGTGGCAGACCGCATCCTGCACCTCGAGGACGGCGAGATCCAGCCCATGAGCGAGGCGGTCGCCTCCAGCACCAGTCGCATGCTGCGCCTGCTGGGCAAGCACGATCCGGAGGCGGCGCAGTACCTGTCGGCCTTTTCTACCGCCCTGACCCGTGTGGCCCTGGCGGACGACACCCTGGACGACGCCGAGGAGGCGGCGATACGCCGTATCCTCAACGAGTCGTCGGGGCTGGCCAGCGCCGAGGTCGACCTGGTAATGGAGCTGGCCCACAACCAGGTGCGGGCCCACGCCCTGGCCAGCCAGGCTGGGGATATCTTCACCCCCGATCAGCGCAATCACTTCCTCAGTTCGATGCACGCCGTGGCCGCCGCGGACGGCGAGGTCAGTCGGGAGGAGATGGATGAGATCACGGCGATCGCTGCGGAACTGGGCTTCCCCCCCGGGCAGGTGACTGCCGCGGGGCCCGTCAAAGTAACCTAGCTTTCGTTGGGTTCCCGCACCATCGGCCACAGGGTGAGCTCGATCCGGCGATTGCCGGCCCGGCCCGCCTCGGTGGCGTTATCCGCCACCGGTTGCGCGTCGCCGAAACCGCGCACCACCAGCCTCTCCGGCGATATTTGCTGCCGCGTCAGGTAATGGCCCACCGCAAGCGCGCGCTGGCGCGACAGCGACAGGTTGTAGTCGGGGTCCCCCACACTGTCGCTATGACCACCGATCAGCACCAGGCTTTCCTGGTACTCCGTGAGTACCGATGCCAGTTCGTCCAGAAACGCGCGCATGTCGGCGGTCAGCGAGGCACTGTTGCTGGCGAAGGAATTGGCCCCGGGAATCACCACCACGATCCGGTCCGGTTGGCGGGTAACGGTGACGCCCGCGCGCGCCAGGGCCTGCAGGCGCGCGGTTTGCACGTCGAGGTAGTAGCCCTGGGCGTCGGCGCGCAGGGCCCCCTCGCGAGCCGCGCTCTGGCGCAGGGCCAGCAGTTCGCCGTCGCTCTCGATCACGGCGATGCCTGGCGCCTTGCTCGCCGTCTTCTGGCTGCCGGCCGGTAAGCCCGGCGACTGGGGCGCCAGGGCGCAGCCGCCCAACAGGGCGGCAGCCAGGAGTGCCGGCGCCGCGAGGCAGCGGGTGAGAGAGCGTGCAACAGGCAGCTTCAAGGGAGACTTCATCCATCGTTTTTCGGGGTCGCCATTCTACGCTAAATCCGCGCACTTCAAAGCGGTCTCAGGCAGGCTGCGCGTCCAGATAGGCGATAAACTCCTCGGCCTCCAGCGGCTTGCTGTACCAGTATCCCTGGCCCATCTGTACCCCCTGCGCGGCCAGCCAGCGAGCCTGGTGCGCTGACTCAATGCCCTCGGCGACCATGTCCAGCTCCAGGGAGCGCGCCATTTCGATAATGTGGCCAATCACTGAGCTGGTTACCGCGTGCGTCTCAATCGCGTCGACGAAGGTCTTGTCCAGTTTCAGGGTATCCAGTTCGAAACTCTCCAGGTAGGACAGGCTGGAGTATCCGGTGCCAAAATCATCGATCGCGATACGGTGGCCGCGCCGGCGCAGGCTACTGATCAGCGCCCTGCAGTCCTCGTGATCCAGCAGGGCGCGCTCGGTAATCTCCAGCTTGAAGGCGGCGGTGGAGAGCTCGGTCGCCTGCAACTGTCTGGCCAGGAAATCGGCAAAGTTATGGTCTTCGAGATCCCGGGCTGACAGGTTCAGGTTGATGGTCAATTCCGGCCGCGCCCGCAGTACCCCGGCCATGTCTTCCAACGCGATTTGCAGGAGGCAGCGAGTCAGGTCGCCGATAAAGCCCTGTTTCTCGGCGATGGGAATAAACACGTCGGGACTGATGACTTCACCGTCGGCGCGCTGCCAGCGCGCGAGGACTTCAGCGCCGCAGCAGCGCCCGCTGTCGAGCTCGACGATCGGCTGGTACACCGCGTGCAGGTTCCTGTGTTCGATCGCTCTGCGCAGTTCCGCGGTCAGGCTGAGGTGGCGCCGGGACAGGCGCATCACGAAGATCACCCACAGGCCCATCAGTAGCAGGCCCAGGCCGCCGGCCGTCACCAGGGTGGTCAGGTAGCGTGCGAGGAAATCCCGGGATGGCTGCACGGCAACCACGTCCATGGGAAAGACCGTATCCAGGGAAAAGCGCGAGGTGATGCGGCCCTCCTTGCGATCGATACTCAGCCCCGGGTCCAGGGTGTCCGGTTCGGGGAGGATCGCGCCCGGCGGTGAGGCCACCATCAGCAGGCCTTCCACCCAGAGACCCGCGCGCTGCTCATCCGGCAGCTGGCTGTCCAGCAGCAGACGGGTGTCGATGGCGAGATCGTGTTCTCCCAGGCGCATGATGAACAGTTCCACATCGCCCACTGCGGTACCGGGTCCCGGCCACCAGGCCACCACGCCATTGGGGTAGATCTTGCTCGCCTCCGGCGGGGTAAGGGCGTCGCCCTGGACAAAGCCCACACCGCAGCGCCGTTCCACGGCGCGCCAGTAGCCGATCGCGCGTACATAGGGGCGTGCAATGGCTTCCCGCTGCATGCGCTGGATGTGGGCCTCGCCGCAGCGCGGTGTCGTGCCCTCGTTCAGGGACTGCAACAGGTCCCGGGCGTCTATCAGTGCGGTCTCGGCGCGGTGCCCCAGGCGCTGCCCCAGGGCCCCCAGGCGCTGCTCCTCGGCCACCACGGACTCCCGCCAGAGGTACCAGCCCAGGGCGCTGATGAGGCTGATCACGCCGGCTATGGCGATGGCCAGCACAACCAGGAGCGCGCGATCCCGACGGGCGCCAGCGGCCGGGTCATTGGGGCGTCGGGGCATAAATTTGCGATCTACAAAGTCTGAAGCGCTACGGTAGCCGCTCGGCGTGAACTAGGCAACGCCTGTGGGCAGCGACGCTTGTAATTGCCCGTGCTATCGCTTTTTATGGTTCCGGGGATACCGCATGAAGGGGAGTCCATGCCCAGAATACCGGCACTGATTGCACTGCTGTTCCTGCTCAGCGCCTGCGGCAGTTACGAAATCAAGAATCTCGCCAAATCTGACGTCGACCTGGTTGCCGACGAGGTGATCGACGAGACCCGGGCGCTGGTGCGTGAACTCACGGTGAAGCTGTACAAGCGCAATCCGGACCAGCTGCGCAAGAATCCCGGGATGACCGTCGCAGGTCGCCTGGCGCAGCTTCGAGTGCATTCCCGGGAGCTGGATTTTGCCGAGCTGGGGGGGCGCCAGGGGATCGATGCGATGAACCTGGCCTTTGATCCCGGCTACCGCGGCGACCGGGTGTTCGCACTGGTTGCGGGGCTCGGGGGGATGTTGCGCCAGTCCTACGGCTACAAGCCGGAGATGTTTGTCCTCGACCAGCTAAATCCCGAGGCCCTGGCGACCAGCGCGCGCAATGTCGAGGTGCTGGTATGGAAGCTCAAGCAGACCCGGCATCCCAACGGCGATTACTTCCTGATCAGCCATGAATCAGACAATGGCGTCGACAACCTCAGCTTCGAGCGCCTGTTTGGCAAGCTGATCGCCCTGCAGGACCTGCTGGCGCGGGTGGCCGGTGATGCCGATGCGCGGATGATCACCGGCGCCGTGCACGCGGTGTCGTCGGTGTTTATTCCGCTGCCCATCTAAAGCGTATCGCGATTTGGTGCGGCCGGCGAGGTGCGCTCGGCGTACTCCATGGCAAAACCCACCAGGGTGCGAACGCCCACGATCAGGGCGTCTTCCTGGGCGGTAAAGAAGGGCGAGTGGTTGCTGGGTCTCTGCTCCCGCGGCACTGCCGGGTCACCCACTCCCAGGTGCAGGTAGAGCCCCGGTATGTGCTGCTGGAAATAGCCAAAGTCCTCCGCCGCAGTCACCGCATTGCCCTCCCGGACGCGCCCTTCGCCGGCGGCCCATTCCAGGGTGGGCAGCATCTGCCGCAGCAGCTGCGGGTCGTTGGTGGTCACGGGGGCGGCCTCGGTAATGGTCACCTCGGCGCTGGCACCGTTGGCGCTGGCAATCGCATCGACGGTTTCCCGCAGGCGCGCGTGGAGTGCGTCGCGCACGCTCGGGTCAAAGGTGCGGATCGTGCCCTCCATGGCGACGCTGTCGGGTATGATATTGCCGCGCACGCCGCCATGAATGCTGCCGATGGTAATCACCGCGGGCCCGCGGGTGACGTCCAGGTGACGCCCGGGAATGCCCTGGAGCGCGCTGAGGACCTGCCCCGCCGTGTACACCGGGTCCACCCCGAGCCAGGGGGAGGAGCCGTGGGTCTGGCGACCGGTAAGCGTGATCGACAGGTTGTCCGCGGCTGCCATAAAGCCCCTGGCGCGGTAGGTCAGCTGTCCACTGTCATCAGGCCAGGCATGCAGCCCCAGGATCACTTCCGGTTTGTGGTCACCCGCAAACAGCCCCTCATCAATCATCAGCGAAGCACCGCCGGTTTCGCCCGCAGGTGGGCCTTCCTCTGCCGGCTGGAACACGAACAGTACGGTGCCCGCAAGTTGCGCGCGGTGCCCGGCCAGTACCTCGGCGGCGCCCATCAGCATGGCGACGTGGGTGTCGTGACCGCAGGCATGCATCACCGGGACTTCCTTGCCGTTGTACTCGCCAGTGGCGGTGGAGGCGAAGGGCAGGCCGGTCTGTTCTTTCACCGGCAGGGCATCCATGTCCGCGCGCAGGGCGATGACCGGCCCGGGTTTGCCTCCTACCAGAGTACCCACGACACCGGTGTGGGCGACGCCGGTCTCTACCTTGTCAAACTCCAGTGATCGGAGGTGCTCCGCGACCTTGCGTGCGGTCTCGAACTCACGGTTGGAGAGCTCGGGATTGCGATGCAGGTCGCGCCGCCAGTTGATTACCCGGGATTCAACCTGCGCCAGGGACTGTTCCAGGGCGTCCGGGCCAGCGGACAGGGCGGGTGAGGCGATGCCAAGCGCAAGGCACAGGGCGGGAATCATTCTCGGAAAGGGCATGGCAACTCCATGGGCGAGCTGTTGGAAAAAAATACGATGGGCACCCCGGTAGTACCGGACGCGAATAGTCTGCCATCTTCTACCCTAGTCGGCGGCGGGATTCAACGGCTCGCAGGAAAGTGGCGAATCAGATTCTCGGCGTAGCTCTCCATCACTCGCTGCTTGTCCGCCAGGCTCGACCGCTCTCCCAGGCTGAACATGAAGGGCGGGCTGACGGTGGCGCTCATGCCGGCGGCGGCCAGTTCCTGCAGCATCGCCACACTCGCGGGCTCGGTCAGGCCAATCAGGGTTTCAAAACTGTCCCAGTCCCGCCCCGCCTCCTCCCTGAGGGCGCGCAGGCGCGCGAGGACGGCCGGCACCTCCGCGGGGCTGTTGCCGGCACCAATCCAGCCATCGGCCCGTTGCGCGGCCCGGCGCAGTGCGGCCGGGTTGGTGCCGCCAACAAATACCGGGGGCGGCGCCGGGGGTGCGGGCGTAATCTGCAGGCGGGGAAAGCTGTAATGCTCCCCCCGGTGCTCCACCATGCCGCCGCGCCAGAGCTTGTGCATCACCTCAAGCATTTCGTCCATGCGCCGGCCGCGGGCGCGGAAGGGCACACCGTAAATCTCGAACTCCTCGGCCATCCAGCCCGCGCCGATGCCGAGGGCAAAGCGGCCGCCGCTGAACAGCGACAGCGCGCCGCAGGCCTTGGCCACCTCGAAGGGGTTGCGCAGGGGCAGCACATAGACACAGGTAGAAAACTGCAGGCGGGTCGTGGCCGCCGCCATGAAGGCGATACTGACCCAGCAATCCGGATAGGGAGAGCCCGCGTGCATCGGCGGATTCTCATCTGCCGCGTAGGGGTAGGGCGAGCTCACCTGTTCCGGATAGATCGCGTGGTCCGAACTGAGCAGCCCGGTAAAGCCCAGCTCCTCGGCAAAGCGCGCCAGTGGCACCAGCTGCTCCGGCTCCACCCATGCCAGTGACTGCCAGAATTTCATCGTCCGTCTCCCCCTTCCCTGATCCCAGCATAGGCCGATGCAGGCGCGGTGCCAATGTGCCCACGGGTCTGGCAGGCCGCCGATTGCATAGTTGAACTGGGATTCCCTAAACCCCATGGGCCCGGCGGATAGGCGCGCCGTGGACGTCGATGTTGGTTACCATGCCGGAGGCCTTATTCCTCACCTCCATCGCGGAGACCATTGCCATGCGCCGATCCCTGCAACACCTCAGCTCTCCCTGCCGCATCGGCAGCCTGACGCTGAAGAACCGCATGCTGGTCAGTGCCATGGGCACCAACCTGGCGGAAGCGGACGGTACCTGCGGCGACACCCTGCACGCCTTCCACACGCGCCAGGCCGAGGGCGGCGCCGGCCTGATTGTGCTGGGTTCGGTCGGGGTGAGCTGGCCCGCCGGGGGCAACCAGCCGCGCCAGTTGGCCCTGTCCCGGGATGCGATGATTCCCTCCCTGCGCAAGCTCGCGGACGCGGTCCACGGCTATGGCGCCCGCCTGGCGGTGCAACTGCACCACGGCGGCCTGGTTGCGGCCCAGGACCGGGCCGAGGGCCGCCCCATGTGGGTGCCCTCGTACCCGGTGGTCAAGCAGGGAGACCTGGAGGCGGGCTTCCTCGAATCCGAGCTGCGGGCGATGTTTGACCCGGATGCCCCCGAGCCCAGGCTCAAGGTCATGGACCGGGAGGACATCGCCAGCCTGGTGGCGGACTTTGCCGCAGCCGCCGGGCGCGCGGTGCAAGCCGGCATCGATGGCGTGGAAATCCACGCCGGTCACGGCTATATCATTTCCGAATTTCTCTCGCCGCTGGCCAATCAGCGTGACGACGAGTACGGGGGCAGCCTGGAAAACCGCGCCCGACTGCTGCTGGAGATCGTCGCGGCGGTGCGGGCGGAGGTGGGCCCGGATTACCCGCTGTGGTGCAAGATCGACTCCGCTGAGTTCGGCCACGCCGAGGGCATCAGCCTGGCCGACGCCCGGGCCACGGCCCGGCTGCTGGAGCAGGCCGGCGTCGATGCCCTGTCCGTCAGTGCCTATCACGATGCCTCCCAGGGGGCGATGCACTCCGAGTCCAATATCCCGCACACCCCGGAGCGGCTGGTGGCCAATGCCCGCGCGATCAAGGCAGCCGTCAGCGTGCCGGTGATCACCGCGGGGCGGATCGAACTGCCCGCCGCGGACGCCCATATCGCCGCCGGGCACTTCGACCTGTTGGGCATGGGTCGCAAGCTGCTGGCGGACCCCGACCTGCCCAACAAGGTCCTGGCGGGACAATTGGCGGATATCCGCCCCTGTGTCTACTGCTACTGCTGCGTCAGCCAGATTTACGTGCTCAAGCCGGTCAAGTGCGCGGTGAACCCGGAAACCGCTCACGAAAACCAGCGCCGCCTGGTCGCCAGCAGCCGGGCGCGGCATTTTGTTGTGGTCGGCGGCGGTCCTGCGGGCATGGAGGCGGCGCGGCGGCTGGTGGAGCGTGGCCACCGGGTGACCCTGCTGGAAGCGAGTGACCGCCTGGGTGGCACCCTGGCCCTCGCCAGCATCGCCTATGCGCCCAATGAGCGCCTGCTGCGCTGGCTGCAGCGCCAGATTGCCCGCTCGGCCGTGGATGTGCGCCTCAATACCCAGGTCACCGCGCCCCTGCTGCGGCAGTTCGGCGCTGACGAGGTGGTCGTGGCCACGGGCGCCAAACGTTCCATGCCGGACATTCCCGGCGCCGCCCAGGACTTTGTATTCAGCGGAGATGAGATGCGGGCCCTGGTGCTGGGCGAGCTCCAGCGATCGCTGGCGGCCAAGACCTCGTCCCTGACCCGTGCCCTGACCCGCGCAGGTTCCGCCACGGGGGCCAACCGCCATCCCTGGTTACTGCGCCAGGTATCGCGCGCCTGGCTGCCGCTGGGCAGGCGCATCGTGGTGATTGGCGCCGAGCTGGTCGGCCTGGAGCTGGCCGAGTACCTGGCCCATCGCGGTCGCGAGGTTACCGTGGTGGACGCTGCTTCTCGCGCCGGTGCCGGACTGTACCTGGTGCGTCGCCTGCGCCTGCTGCAGGAGCTGCGGGACCTGGGCGTGGTCCTGGCGCTGCGCGCGGGTGAGATTGCCATCGGGGACCGGCAGGTCAGCTACGTCAACTACCGTGGCCAGCAGCGGGCACTGGACGCCGACCACGTGATTGTCGCCCAGGGTGCCAGTGGGGATCTCGCGCTGGTGGAACAACTGCGCGGTGAGGGCCTGACCGTGCACAGCATCGGCGATTGCGAGGGCGTGGGCTATATTGAGGGCGCAATGGCATCGGCCGCAGAGCTGGTCGCCGGGCTCGATTGACGCCGAGGGGGTGTGCATGAAGCGGGGAAGCCTGCAGTTCGACTACAGCGGGTGCCAGGTGCTGGTCACCGGGGGCACCCAGGGCATTGGCCACGGCATTGCCCGGGCCTACCGGGACGCCGGCGCCGAGGTGATGATTACCGGCACGCGGGCGGGCCCGGGGGACTACGAAAGTGACCTGGAGGGGCTGGCTTACCGCCAGCTGGACGTCAGCGATACCGGCGCGATTGATGCCCTGGCAGCGTCCCTGGCTGCCCTGGATGTGCTGGTGAACAACGCCGGCGCCGCTTTTCCGGGGGGCATGGACGAGTGGACCCAGGCGGGTTTTGAGGCCTCCCTGCAAGTCAATCTCGTGTCCGCCTTTGCCCTGGCGCGCGCCTGCCGCCCCTTGCTCCGCGACAGTGCGCAGCCGGGCGGTGCCAGTATTGTCGGCATCGCCTCCCTGACCAGTTTCTTCGGCACCCCGATCGTCCCCGGTTACGGTGCGGCCAAGGCGGGCCTGGTGCAGCTTACCCAGTCCCTGGGCATGAGCTGGGCCGAAGACGCGATTCGCGTGAACGCGGTCGCGGCGGGGCTGATCGAGACGCGCCTGACGCAGCCGGTGACGGAAAACCCCGCCATGGGTGACCCCATGCTGGCGCGCATGCCGATCAAGCGCTGGGGGCAGCCCGCCGACGTGGCGGGCGCGGTGCTCTACCTGACCAGCGAGGCCGCCAGCTTTGTCACCGGGGAGACGCTTGTCGTCGACGGTGGTTTCTGTGCGGTGGGTTGAACCGGGGATACAGGAGGACAGGGCCGATGCGCGAACCGCTGTATAAATCCCGCCGGGTGGCGCCGGACGCGGCGCGTTTCGGCGCCACCCGGATCAACGATTTCATCCTCCAGTGTGAGGCCTTTTCCAACAGCTACCTGCTGCAAACTGCCGAGGGCAATGTCCAGGTCAATGCCGGCATGGGGCTGGAGGCGCCCGTGATTGCCCGCAGCTTTGCGGAGTACACCCGCGACCCCCTGCGCTACCTGATCCTGACCCAGGGCCACGTGGATCACGTGGGCGGGGTGCAGTACTTCCGTGACCAGCACCCCGGGCTGTGTGTGCTCGCCCAGGCGGGCAACCCCGAGCACCAGGCCTACGACGGCCGCCTCGCGGAATTTCGTGCGGCGCGGTCCGCCTTCGCCTTTGCCCACAAGTTCAGCGAGGTGATGGCCTATTACGCGGCGCAGGGATACCGGGACTATCCGGCCCAGGACGCCCCGGTGCCCGATGTGCTGGTGAGGGAAAGCTACAGCCTGGCGCTGGGTGATCTCAAGCTGGAGCTGCTGGCGGTGCCCGGCGCGGAAACCAATGATTCGCTGATCGTGTGGTTGCCGCAGCAGCGCATCTGCCTGACCGGCAACCTGTTCGGCTGTCCCTTCGGTCACTTCCCCAACCTGTTCACCATCCGCGGTGACCGCTACCGGGATCCCCTGGTAGTCGCCGCGGCGGTACAGCGGGTGCTGGACCTGGAGCCGGAGATGATCCTTTACGGCCACCACGAGCCGGTGACGGGAGCGGGCGTGATCCGGGAAGAGCTGACGGTCCTGCGGGACGCGATCCTGTACGTGCACGATGCCACGGTGGCGGGCATGAATGCCGGCGCCGATGTGTACAGCCTGATGCGGGATATCCGCCTGCCGCAGGAACTGGAGGTCGGGCAGGGTTATGGCCGGGTGGACTGGGGGGTGCGTGCGATCTGGGAGTACTACGCCGGCTGGTTCAAGCACCGCAGTACGACCGAACTCTACGGCCTGGACCCGGACAGCATCAACGCCGACCTGCTGGCCCTGGCGGGGATGCCCGCGCTGGTGGATCGCGCCGGGCAGCGGCTGCGGGAGGGTCAGCCGGTAGCGGCGCTGGCCCTGCTGGATATCGTGCTGCACCAGAGTGACTACGGACCGGCCCTGGAGCTGGCGATTGCTGCCCACCGGGAGCTGCTTCGGGAGAGCGACAATTTCTGGCTGGACAGCTGGCTGCGCGCGCAGCTGGCCCAGCTCGGGGAACGCCTGGCGGGAATTGCTCCCGGCGGGGAGGAGAATTTGTGATGAACGACAAGATAGCGCCCGGGCTGGACCTGGGTCCCATGGACCAGCTGGGCTTTGTGTTCCGCGATATGGAGGCGGCGATCGCGCGCTACACGCCGGTGTTCGGGCCCTTCGAGCTGCAGGATTATCCCAGCTACGACTACTGGTACCGCGGCAACCTGGAGCCCTGCCAGCTGGGGATCGCCTACGCTCGCAGCGGGCCCCTGCAGATCGAGTTTATCCAGTGGCAATCCGGCGGTTCACCGCACAAGGAGTTTATCGACGCGGGCCGTGAGGGCATGCACCACGTGCGTTTCCGGGTGCCCGCCCTGGAGCCCAAGGTCGCCGAGGCGGAGGTGCAGGGTTACCGCGCGATCTGGCACACCCGCTTCGGCGAGGGCCTCGCGGTCGCCTACCTGGAGCGCGAGGGCGATCCCCTGCTGATCGAGTTATTCGAGAACCTGCACGCCTGAGCCCCGCGCTCAGCCCGTGTCGTCGGCAACCTGCGCCGCCGCCAGTGCCGCCAGGTGCGGTTGCTCCTGCGCGGTGTTGAGGGCGCGTATCGGGTAGGGGATGACGATGCCTTCTTCGGCGTAGCGCCGGTGCAGCGCCTTGATAAAGGCAGACTTGACCCAGAAACGCTGGAAGTACTCCTGGGCCCGCAGCATCACCGTGAAGTTGATGCTGGAACTGTCGAAGGTGTGAAACACGACGAAGGTCTTGTAGGTGCCCACGCCCCACTCGTGGGTGTTGAGCACCTCCCGCGCCACCTCCAGGGTTACCCGTTCCACATGCTCCAGGTCGGAGCTGTAGTGCACCCCCACATCCACCGGCACCGAAAGCTCGGGTGCGGGGTAGAAGTAGTTGATGATCTTGGACTCCGACACCACGCTGTTGGGGATAATCACCATGTTGTTGGGCAGCATGCGAATCCAGGTGGAGCGCCAGCCGATGCGATCGACAAAACCCTGCTCCCCGGAATCCAGTTCGATAAAATCGCCCACCCGGATCGGCTTGTCGATCACCATCTGCACCCCGGAGAAGAAGTTTTCCAGGGTTGGCTGCAGGGCCAGGGCGACCGCCAGGGAGGTGATACCCAGGGACGCGACGATCGGTGTGATGGGAATGCCCAGGGTGCCCATGATCATCAGCAGGCCGATACCGATAACAATCGCCCTCACGACGCCACTGATGATGCTGCGGCTGCTGCGCAGGGCTTCCGCCCGTTCCGCGTGCAGGCGCAGGGCACCGGAAACCAGGCGATCCACAAACAGCAGGATGGCCAGGATCAGCAGGACCCGGGCGATCAGGGATGCGTTGCTGCTCAGGGAGCTGGCCTTGATCCCGAACACGCCCAGCAGGTAGTCCAGCAGCAACAGATTGGCGACCAGGATCACGATCGTCAGGGGCAGATTCACTGCCCGCAGGATCAGGGTGTCATAGTTGAACTGGGAGCCATTGCTGAGGCGGATCAGGCGCACCAGAATGATGCGCTTGATGATCAACATCAGGCACAGGGAGATCAGCACAGCGGCGGCGATGACCAGCCAGCCGGGCAGCGTCACTGTACCCAGGGCAATACCCTCCATTTCCCGACGCACTCCTCGTCTGATGAACAGGGAGTAATGCAAGTATCATTCCGGCTCCGGGGCGGGTGGCGTCAGAGCAACAGGACCACGACCAGCGACAGGGCCACAAAGCCCACGATTAAAAGCAGGAAATAGGCAGCGTAAATCAGCAGGGACTTGCCGATGGCGCCGATCACGGAGGATTCGTAGGCGCGCCGCAGGCCCAGGGGCAGGTAGGCCACGAGGGCGAGGCCGAACAGGCCATCCACTTCCAGAGCAAAGCGTTCGATGGCGCTCATGAGCAGGGACAGCAGAAACACAAAGCTGTGATAGTGCAGGGCGAACACAAGGTGCTGCAGGTAATGGAAGGGCGAAGCGGCGTAGCAAAGGAGCAGTAGCAGGGCGAACAGCGGCAGCATCAGAAACATGATCTGGGGCAGGTAATCCCAGACGCGCTCGATGAAAATAGCGGGATCCTCGGCAACGCGCTCACTGTTCGCCTCGAGCCGGCCCGCCACGTTGGCCAGCCACGGGGGGGTATCCGGGTCATTGGGGTCGATGCCAAGGTCGATCTTGCGGTCCACCTTCCCGGCCTCGGCCTCAACCTCTCCCGCGGCCGCCTCAAGGGGGGCTCCAGCTTCCCCGCTTTCCTCGTCTGTGGCGGCGTCTCCCACCCCGGTCAGTACCAGTACATCAGGGTCTACCCCGGTGTCTTCGATGTCCTGGGGGTCGAAGCTGACCTGAATGCCGCCCCCGGCGCTGATCGAGAGCGTCAGGAAGAGCAGAAAACTGATAATCAGGTACAGCCTGAAAGGTGGGACGTAGCGCGCGCGATGACCGGCGATAAATTCCGCGGTCAGGTGACCCGGGCGGAACAGCAGGGGCAGCAGCGTGCGCCAGAAGCGGGAGTCCCAGCTGAAAACATCCCCGACAGCCTCACCCACGGCCGCGCTGAACAGCCGGTCGCGGCGACCCTCGCGCTGGCCGCACTGGTGGCAGTACTCGCCCCGCAGGGGGGTCTTGCAGTTGCGGCACAGGCGTTCGGCACTCATGGGCGGGGCGGGGCATCTCCTGGGCGATGGTGGGTCGGGTCAGCGCACGCCTGCAGGCGCACCGCGACCACGGCATGGTATGCCAGATTGCGCCGGCCCACCACCTGCGCGCGGCGGGGGTGACGCGGCGCGGATTTTTTTCGCACCCGCGGGAATAAAGTAGTGACTTGAGCCGTTAACGTGATGAAAGCGGAGTGAAACTGCTTGGAGAGCAGGAGTGTCGCGCTGATTTTTGGGTACGCATGGCTCGCCAAAGAGCGATGGCCAGCGGGGCCGACACACCCTGCCTCTATTTTCTAACCGAACGCCCGTTGCGACCACATCCGTGGTGGCGACGTTTGTCAGTGAGCTGTAAGGGCGTACTGGCATCGGAACTCAGGACCGGGGACCGCTAGCCCTCCGGGACTGGACTCCAGAGCCTGCCGTCTACATGGGGCGGCAGGCTCTGCCACTCTCTTCCCTCGTCTACCCCATATTCCTTGCTTGCCGGACCGTGTCAGGTCTCATCCATTCCTGTGTGCCTTCGCTTCGAGTCGGCGGACGTTTGCCTGCTTTTCCGCGCCAGCTGCGCAGAGGCCGTGGTTTACCGCTTCAGGCCGGAAGTGTGCTGTAGTGTGTCAGGGGGGTGGAGGGAACAGATTGCGAGGCTGAGAGGGCGGGCAGAGCGCCCACACCCTCCGGCTGGATCGCGGTGCTTACTGCCAGTCGCGGGCGATCAGGCGCGCTTCCTGGTCGGCATTGAGGGGGATATCCGCCGCATGGCTGGCGATGTAGCCCGATACGGCATCGACATCGTCAGCGCCGGCGGGCTGGTAGCTGTCGCTCCCGGCGGTCAGCTGTGCCTCGGCGACGAGGACTTCGGTGTGCCATACGGCATCGCCCGCGCGACAGGCAACGCCGCGCCACTGCTGCGAATTGCTGGCCAGCTGGTATTCCCGACACCATTCGCCCCCGGCGGTCGCAAAGCTGAGTACGGGGCGCAGGCGCGCACCGTCACCGAGTGCGACCCACTGCTCGGCACTGGAGGGGCTGGTTTCCAGGGCCTCGGCCACCTGCTGTGCACGCAGGTCGGCGTCGTCTGCCTGGCGCCACTGGGGGGCGAGCAGCAGGCCCGCGGCGGCGACCACAGAGGCGGCGATCGCCAGACCGGCGGCGCGCCGCACCACGGGTGTCGGGCGCAGAGGGATGACCTGGGCACTGCGGCGCTCCAGGAGGGCCCGGGTTGCGGCCGGGGCCTCACCGCTGCCGGGCCCTTGCGCCGCGGCCTGAATCAGTTCATCGACCGCTTGCAGGCTGCGCAGGCGCGCTGCCAGGGCGGGCTCCGCGGCCAGGCGCGACTCCAGGTCGGCGCGCTCCCCGGCGGGCATTTCACCGTCGAGATAGCGGGATAAAATTTCGTCTTCGTGCTGTGTCATTGCTTTTCCCACTCAATTATCCAGGGATGTCTCGAAGACATCCGCCAGCTGCCGCCGGGCCCTGGCAATCCTGCTCATAATCGTGCCCACGGGCACTTCCAGGATCTCCGCCGCCTCGGCGTAGCTCTTACCATCCACTGCCACCAGGGTCAGCGCCAGGCGCTGCTCCGGTGGGAGCTGGTGCAGGGCATGACTGACCGCTGTCACCTCGCGCTCCCGCATGGCCGCATCCTCGGCCGAAGCGACCCCATCGGGCTCGTCTGCCTGCTCCGGGTAGCGCTGCCGGACATCCCTGGCGCGTACCTCGTCAATCCAGGCATTTTTGCAGACCCGGTAGGCCCATTTGGCTGCATGGGCGTCGTCGGGCATGCCTTTTTCGAGTAACTTTTCCATGGTGGCCTGCAGTAGATCATCTGCGTCCGCCTGGCTCCCGGTCAGTGAGTAGCAGAACCTGTGCAGCCCACTCAGCTCCGCGAGTAATGCCTCTCGCTGTAAGTCGCTGAGTGGTGGCATAATACTCCTGTTATTGTGATGACGGTTGGGCCCGGGATTCTATTCCATCTGACGGAATTTATCTCGTCGTGGCCCGTCAACCTCATGCGCTTATCCAACTTTGGGCGGCTTGAACCATGACCACGATCAGCTTTTCACTGCAGCGAGGCCCTGACAACGGGCTCCGGGCTGCGACACTTCGGGCACTCTGCCTGTGCCTGCTTGCGCTGGGTGTAAGCGCATGGCTGCTGCAGCCTGCCGCAGTTCAGGCCCAGGTGCCCTGCTGCATGGTGGATCCCGACGAGCAGGTCGAAGAGGACATCGAGGAGGATATCGAAGAGGAGGTCGTCGAGGAAGTCGAGGACAGCACCGAGGAGGAGGTCGAGGAGACCGTCGCCGACTCGGTGGAGGAGACGATCGAGGACAACTTCGAACAGGAGATTGAAGACACCATCGAAGACGACGTCCAGGATGCGGTTGAGAAAGACGTCGAAGCGGTGGTGGAGAACTCGGTAGAGGACAAAGTCGAGGCGGGCATTGAGCAGGATGTCGAGGAGTCGGTCGAAGTCGCCGTTGAAGATTCCGTGGAAGGCTCGGTAGAGGATTCGGTAGAAGAGGCGGTAGAGGACAATATCGAGGTTGCGGTGGAAGATTCCGTGGAATCCTCGGTAGAAGACAGCGTCGAAGATTCGGTCGAGGAGAGTGTGCAGGAGAGCGTGGAGTCCTCGGTCGAGGTTGCCGTGGAAGAGTCAGTAGAGGCCGCGGTCGAAGGCAGTGTGGCCCAGGGCGTGGAAGCCACGGTTGAACGCAATGTCGAGGACCAGGTCGCACAGGCGGTCGAGGATCGCCTGGAAAATGAAATCGACGAAATCCTCGACGAGATCGAGAGCAAGCTGGAGGTGGACGAGACGCGCATCCAGACGGCCCAGTGGCTGGTGATGGCCGAGCCCGAGGCTTTTACGGAACTGGCGCAACGTGGCTACCTGTTCGACAAGGTCACCGAGCTTCCCGGTATGGGCCTGCGCCTGGCGGAGGTTGCCGCGCCCTCAAGCTTTGAGATCTCGGAAGTGCGCCAGGGCGTGGTGGATGTGGTTGGCTCGGACCGGGCGGATGTGGACCTGAACCACTTTTACACCGCCGGCTCACCGATCCAGCACAAGGTGCAGGGCATCAACCCCCGGACCGCGGTGCCTTTTCCCGCCGATACCGATGAGATGGATCTGCGCATTGGCATGATTGACAGCCAGGTGGATACCAGCCACCCGGCGCTGGCAAGCTCCCGAATCAGCGCCCAGTCCTTTGTTGGCGATGGCGCCTCGGTGCCAAATTTCCATGGTACCGCGATTGCCTCGATGATTGCCGCCAGTGGCACCGATTACCGCGGCCTCGCGCCCCGGGCGCAACTCTATGCCGCGGGCGTATTTGAGCAGGACGGAGATCGCGGCGAAGTCGCGAGCACGGTGAGCCTGGTTCGGGCGCTGGACTGGCTGGTGACCGCCGGCGTCGATGTGGTCAACGTGAGCCTGGCGGGCCCGCCCAACCGTCTGCTGGAAACCGCGCTGAAGCGCGCCGCGGAACGCGGCGTACTGGTGCTCGCGGCGGCGGGTAACGGCGGGCCCGTGGCGCGGCCGATGTTCCCGGCGGCCTACGACACCGTGGTGGCGGTCACCGCGGTGGACAGCAGCGGGCGTATTTTCCGCCTCGCCAATCGTGGCGATTACCTGGACCTGGCCGCCCCGGGCGTGGGTATGCTGCACGCGCGGGCCGGGGGTGGTTATGCGACTTCCTCCGGCACCTCCTTCGCGGTGCCGTTTGCGACGACCGCGGTCGCCAGGTTGCGGCAGCTTCAGCCCGGGGCCAACGTACTCGACAGCCTGTATCTCGGCGCCGAGGACCTGGGACCGCCGGGACGCGATGAGATCTACGGCTACGGTTTGTTGCGCCCCCTGTTCCCGCTGACTACCAGCGGTAGATAAAGCGCGTGCCCAGGATTCCCTGGCTGTAGTCAGAGGGGTCAAAGTTGGAGTGGTAATCACCGTAGCTGGCATAGACCTGGATCGCGGCCTGCGTCAGCACCGGCACCTCGACGTCCACCTGGAATCGCTGGCGCTCGTCTTTGCGGGGTTCGCCGATACTTGGGGTGTCTGCCGAGTAGTCCCGGTCTTCGTAGCGCCAGGCGAGTTCCAGTTTGATAAAGCGCGCGGGCAGTTCGAAGCGGTGAATGTAGCGCAGCTTGACCCCGTTTGAGCGATAGTCGAACTGGGCCGCCGTGGCATCCTCATCCTTGAATCTAATTCCGATATTGAAATAGCTGCGCAAACCCCGGCGGAAAAAGTACAGGTCTGCCTCACCTGCGTGGGTCGTGGCATCCCGCGTGGGGCTCTGGTCCAGGGTCTTGTCGGAATAAACGTAAGCACCGCGACCGAACCATTTCTTGCCCAGAAAGCCGGAGACCGAGGGTGATACCCGTACCAGCTGCAGGAACTGGTCGCCATCCAGCAGTGAGTTGATGTAGAACACAGTGAGTCCGGCGTCCGCCAGGGTGAATTCCCGCTCCAGGTTGGCGCCCAGGATGTGGGTCTGGCGGTTAACGCCGTCAAACTCGCGGTAGATGTTCTGGTTGAAGTCGTAGGACAGGCCCAGCTCAGTGTGCTCACCGAGGGGCTTTTCCATACTCACTTCAGCGTCGAGGGTCGCGGCGTAGTCACTTTCATTGCTGCTGGCGTCCAGTTCGTCGACCGCGACGTTGCTGTCGTATTCCGCGCCCACGGCGATCTCCGCGGAGAAGCGCGCTGCGCGATCGACGGTGCCATTGGTGGTCTGTGCGAACACGGCGCCGTGCACACAGGCCAGCACGAGCCCCAGATAGCTCACCACGGCAGTGGGCCAAGGCATTAATGGTATTCCTTGCGGCACAAAAAGGCTGGTCAGCCTAACCAAGACCGGCGAGGGTCACAAGTTTTACGTGCCCAATTGCGGCGACCGCGGTTAACATGGTCGCGGAGCGAGGAGGGACGGGTGAGTCTGGAACAGGACACAATCAACTATCTGGCAATGCCGGACGGCGCCTCACTGGCCTATAGGCTGCAGCCAGGTTGTCGTCCCGGGGTGCTGTTCCTGCCCGGGTTCCGCTCGGATATGTCCGGCACCAAGGCCGAGGTGCTGGCGCAGTGGTGCAGTGAGCAGCAACGGGCCTACCTGCGTTTTGATTACCGCGGACATGGACGCTCCGGGGGTGAGTTCCGGGAGTGCAGTATCGGAACCTGGCTGGAGGATACCCTGGCGATAGTCGATCGGGTGGCAGAAGGCCCGCTGGTCCTGGTGGGTTCCTCGATGGGGGGCTGGCTGGCCCTGCTCGCGGCCCGGGCGCGACCCGGACGGGTGGCTGGCCTGCTGGGTATTGCCGCGGCGCCGGATTTCACCGACCGCCTGTACCGGGAACGCCTGGATGACGCCCAGCGCGCCGCGCTGGAGCGCGAGGGTGAGTGCAAGATGCCCTCGGACTACGACGACGGCCCCTACATCATCTCCAGCCACCTGATCGAGGAGGCGCGACAGCACCAGCTGCTGACTGACCCCCTGATACTGGACTGCCCCGTGCGCCTGATCCAGGGCCAGCTTGACGATGCGGTGCCCTGGACCTCCGCAGTCACCCTGCTGAACCACCTGCAGTCGCCGGACGCGGAGCTGCAACTGGTAAAGCATGGGGATCACCGGCTGTCCGCGCCGGGGGATCTGCAACGCATGCGGATAACTCTGGAGGCGCTGCTGGACAATTTGCCGCGGGCGGCGACATGATCGTGCCGCTGTACTGGGGCAGTGTTGCCCTGCTGGCTCTGGCTACTGCCCTGCCGCTGCTGCGGTGGGAGTCCTGGTGGGTGCGGGGCCTGGATTTTCCCCGCCTGCAGCTGTCGTTCGTGGCTATTTTACTGTGCCTGGTGAGCCTGATCGGCATCTATCGCGGGTGGCCCCTGGCGGTTCCCGGCTTGCTGCTCTGTCTGGCCTGCCTGGCCTACCAGCTGAAATGGATTCTGCCCTACCTGCCGTTGTGGCCGAAAGAGGTTGCAGCGGCTCGTGTGGTGGAGCCGGGGCGGCATATCGCAATCCTTACCAGCAATGTGCTGACACCGAATCGCAACGGTGCTGGCCTGCTGGCGCTGGTACGCGAGCACCAGCCTGACCTGCTGGTCACCCTGGAGTCTGACGGCTGGTGGGAAGAGCAGCTCGATCAGTTACTCGATGACTATCCGCATACCATCAAGTGCCCGCTGGACAACCTGTACGGCATGCACGTGTATTCACGCCTGCCGTTGGCGGAGTCCACCATCGAATTTTTGGTCGAGGACGACGTGCCTTCCATGCATACCCTGGTCCACCTGCCCGCTGGGGACAGCGTACGCATGCACTTCCTGCACCCCGCGCCGCCGAGCCCCACGGAAAATGCGGCGTCTTCCGAGCGCGATGCGGAGCTGGTCATGGTGGCGCGCAGCGTGGCCAACAACCCCGGGCCGGTGATTGTCACCGGGGACCTGAATGACGTGGCCTGGTCAGAGACCACACGCTTGTTCCAGCGGATCAGCGGCTTGCTGGACCCACGCATTGGGCGCGGGATGTTCAATACTTTTCACGCGAAGTACCCCTGGCTGCGCTGGCCCCTTGACCATGTTTTCCACAGCACCCATTTCAAACTGGTCAAGCTGCAACGGCTGAGAGGCTACGGTTCTGACCACTTTCCGCTGCTGGCCACGCTGGCGCTGCAGCCGGTTCGCGCTCCCCGGGAGCAGGAAGCCCCCGACCCAGACAGCGACGATCGTGCCCTGGCCAGGGACAAGCTGGCGCAGATGGGCGTCAGTGCCGGTGAAGTGCCGGTGCCGGGGCGCCACTAGCGGCCTGCCGGGCCTGCTTTAAGCATCCGCGCTCGACAGGGACCTTCAGGACTTGTGTGATTTTGGCGAAGGCTTGCCGGCGCCCTTGGTCTTACCCTTGCCCATGGCGTTGGACTTGGACTTGGACTTGGACTTGCGGGCAGTGGGGCGGCCTTCCGTGGGGCGGCCTTCCGTGGGGCGGCCTTCCGCGGGGCGGGCTTCCGTGGGGCGGGCTTCCGTGGGGCGGCCTTCCGTGGGGCGTTTTTTTGCCGGGCGCTGTTTTTTCGCGCCGTCCCCGCCGGTGCGACTGAGCTGCAGGCGCTGGCCACAGACCCAGACGGACTGCAGGTGCTGGAACAGGTCCGCGGGCATCCCCTCCGGCATGTCCACGGTGCTGTGGTCCTCGAACAGGGCGATATGGCCGATGTATTCACTGTCGATATCGGCCTCGTTGGCGATTGCGCCGACGATATTCCCTGGCTTGACCCCATGCTGCAGGCCCACCTCGATGCGGTAGCGCTCCATACCCTTGCCCGGCCCGGCGGGGGCCTCGCGCTTGTTGCGTGCGGACCCGGGTTTAGACGCACGCTCGCTGCGCGCCGGCGCGTCCCGGGGCGCCTTGGTTGGCGCTTCAGGGCGTGACTGAACGCTGCCGGGCTTGCCCTTGGGCAGGGCCAGCAGCGCCAGGGCGGCGGCAATATCTGCCACCGGTACGCCGTGTTCCCGCTGGTAAGCCAGCACCATCTCGCGCAGGCCGTCCAGATCCTGGGTCGCCAGGGTTTCCGTTATCTGCTTCTGCAGGCGCGCGGCGCGCTTGTCCGCCACGTCCTCCGCGGTGGGCAGCTCCATGGTCTCGATCCGCCGCCCCGTGGCGCGCTCGATCGCGCGCAGCAGCCGCCGCTCGCGGTTGGCGGCGAACAGGATAGCCTCGCCGCTGCGGCCTGCGCGGCCGGTGCGCCCGATCCGGTGGACATAGGCCTCGGCATCGTAGGGAATGTCGTAGTTGATCACGTGGCTGATACGCTCGACGTCCAGGCCGCGCGCGGCGACGTCGGTGGCGACCAGAAAATCGAGCTGTCCGTTCTTCAGCTGCTCCACGGTTTTTTCCCGCTGCTGTTGCGCGATATCCCCATTGAGGGCAGATACCCGATGCCCGCGGGCCGCGAGCTTGTCGGCGAGGTCGGTGGTCGCCAGCCGGGTGCGCACGAAGATAATCGCGGCGTCCACATCCTCGACCTCCAGAATCCGGGTGAGGGCATCCAGCTTGTGCACGCCCGCCATCATCCAGACGCGCTGGCGGATGGAGTCGTTGGTCACCGACTGGCTCTGGATCGTGACCTCTTGCGGTGAGTTCAGGTGCTGGCGCGCAATCCGCCGGATCGCATCCGGCATCGTCGCGGAGAACAGGGCGATCTGGCGGGTCGGCGGAGTCTGGGTCAGGACCCATTCCACGTCGTCGATAAAGCCCATGCGCAGCATTTCGTCGGCCTCATCCAGGACCAGCGTCTGCAGGCTGTCCAGGGGCAGGGAGCCGCGGCGCATGTGGTCCATCACCCGTCCCGGGGTACCCACCACCACGTGCACGCCGCGCTGCAACTGGCGCAGCTGGCCGCGCATATCGGCGCCTCCATAGACCGGCAGGATGCGGAAGCCGGGCAAGTGCTGCGCGTATTGCTGGAATGCCTCGGCAACCTGGATTGCCAGTTCACGGGTAGGGGTGAGCACCAGAACCTGCACGGAGTTGTCCTGCAGGTTAAGGCGCGCCAGGGCGGGCAGGGCGAAAGCCGCAGTTTTGCCGGTACCGGTCTGGGCCTGACCCACCAGGTCGTGCCCTGCGAGCAGCGGGGGTATGGTCTGGGCCTGGATTGCCGAGGGAGATTCATAGCCCACGTCCCGCAGGGCGCGCTGCAGCGGTTCCGGCAGGTTGAGGTCAGCGAAGAGGGTGCTGTCGGGGGTGGGCATAAGGGTGGGCCTGAGTGGGATTGGATGGCGCAGAACGGTGCGCAAGTATACCGGGCGCTTCACATAGGGCAGCTCTGAATAATGGTAATAGTGCTCAGCGGAGCCCTGAAGCGGCCAGAGCAAGGCGCGGTCCGCCGGCAATGGCCGTAGCCCTTGCCAAGGATCGCAACGAAGCGCTGGCCGCTTCAGGGCCCGCCCTGCGGGGCCTTCAGGCAATCCCGCACTCCGCGTTGCCACTTTTCGACAGGCAACCAGCCTGCCTTCAAAGCGGCGCCTTGATTGCGGCATTGCCTGAAAGCCTGAGTACATTACCATTGTTCAGAGGTGCCCTCGGGCAATGCGGGACTGTGGTAATACTGCCGTGGTAGCTGTCCGGCCTGCGCGGCCCGACCTACGCGGCCCGACTTGTCAGTGGCGCTCTGTCTTGGCATCCTAGTGGATTGTAGCTGCGCGGGCAGGACAGCGCTCGCAGCCAGCAGCAATCCCGATTCGTCACGGCCGCGTATCTACCAGTATTCGACGCGGCCACGGGCCACGCGCCGCCAAATCGGCATGGTCACCAATCGGTCGCCCGGCGCCTGTGGCGGCCGGGCATATCCAGTACATCTTTTTCGCCATCGACTACAGGAGATACACACATGGCTATCAGTCTTCCCGAGCTTCCCTACAGCATGGATGCCCTCGCGCCCCATATTTCCCAGGAGACCCTCGAGTACCACTACGGCAAGCACCACGCCACCTATGTCGACAAGCTGGGCCCCCTGATCGAGGGCACCGACCTTCAGGACGCTGACCTCGAAACCATCGTCAAGAAGTCTTCCGGCGGTACTTTTAACAACGCCGCCCAGGTCTGGAACCACACCTTCTACTGGAACTGCATGAGCCCCAACGGCGGCGGTGCCCCCGGCGGTGCAGTCGCGGAAAAAATCGATGCGGCCTTCGGTTCCTTCGAAAAGTTCAAGGAAGAGTTCACCGCCAGTGCAGTGGGCAATTTCGGCTCCGGCTGGACCTGGCTGGTACAAAACACCGACGGTTCCGTGGCGATCGTCAACACCAGCAACGCGGAAACCCCGCTCACCACCGACGCCAAGCCGCTGCTCACGGTCGATGTCTGGGAACACGCCTACTACATTGACTACCGCAACGCCCGTCCCAAGTACATGGAAGCCTTCTGGGCCCTGGTGAACTGGGATTTCGTCAACGAGAACCTCGCTGCCTGATCCAGGGCGGCTCCACTACCAAAACCCGGGCCTCCACGAGGCCCGGGTTTTTTTATGTCCATGGGTGGACGGTAAAGAAATGGGGACGGATACCAATTCTTAGACTCAAGATAGGTATCCGTCCCTAATTAAAGTTTATCGGTGCACGAAAGACGCGCGCACGGCACCCGGAGCCCTCCCGGGACACGCCGTTAATACGTCCATGTAGTCTCGACAGCGGCATCCATGCCGCTGACGGTCCCGGGACGGCCCCGGGCACCCCACGCGCTCTGCCTGTGGCCACTCCAACCTTGCCACCTTGCATTTGGCGCATTCGAATCTTGCGATGACGCAGGGTGCGGGCTGGGGATGCGCTTCACCGGACCGTCACCGGCCATGGACGGCCGGTGCCGAGCGCGACAGGGATGTCACGCTTTCAGCGTGTCCGGGGAGGTGTATCCTCAGTTCGCGCCCGACGCTACGGAGTGCTCTCGATCACCTCCTTACGAGAGGCGACAATTAGGTATCCGTCCCCATTTGTTGGGTGCGGTTTCAAGGTCGGCATTGGGTTTGCTAGTCTGTGGGTAACATCCAGCGAACGAATGGGAGAAACCATGGGTTTTGCACTGTCTGATATGCAATTGACCAGCGCCGCGTTTGAAGCGGGTGGCGCGATACCGAGCAAGCACACCGGTGAAGGCGAGGATGTGTCGCCGGCTCTCTTCTGGGAGGGCGAACCGGCGGGAACGCGCTCATTCGCGGTTTTCTGCCACGACCCTGATGCGCCGCTGGTGTCTGATCGCGGCACCTACGGCTTTGTGCACTGGGTGATGTACAACCTGCCCGCCGACGTCCACAAGCTCAAGGAGGGTGAGGCCGGTTTCGCCCTGGGCAGGAATGACTTTGGCAATCCAGGCTACGGCGGGCCCATGCCGCCCGCGGGGCACGGCAGGCACCATTACTACTTCTGGGTGCTGGCCCTGGACCTGGAACCGGACCTCCCCGACGGCCTCGACCTGTACGAGATGCTGGAGAAGGTCGAGCCGCATATCCTGGGGATGAACCGCTTACTCGGGACCTACCAGATCGACGCCTGAGGGCCTTCCACAACAAAACGCTGAGGGCTCTTTAAAGAAAACGCTGAGGGCTTTCTACACAAAACGCTGAGGGCTCTCTACACGAAACGCTGAGGGCTCTCTACACAAAACGCTGAGGGCTCTCCACAAGTGACGCTGAGGGCTCTCCACAAGTGACGCTGAGGGCTCATACCAGGCGCGCGGAGTGGGCGCCGTCGACTGTGAGCACGCTGCCGTTGACGAAGGAACCGGCGTCGCTCGCCAGCAGCAGCACGGGGCCCACCAGTTCCTCCAGCTTGCCCAGCCGGCGTGCCGGCATCTGCTCGATATAGGCCTGGCCCGCCGGCGAGGCAAAGAAGTCCTCGTTGATCTCGGTCCTGAACCAGCCCGGCGCGATCGCGTTGACGCGGATGCCGTGCCGTATCAGGTCCAGGGACATCGCCCGGGTCAGGTTGATCACCGCGCCCTTGGAGGCGCAGTAGCTCGTTTGCCCCGGCTGTGCACCCAGGCCGAGGACCGAGGCGATATTGATAATACTGCCTCCGACCCCGGCCGAGACCATGCGCGCGGCACCTTCCTGGGCTACGTGCCAGACACCGCGAAAGTTGGTGTTCATCACGAAATCCAGCGACGCATCATCGGTTTTCAGGAAGTGTGTCGGGTCGGCGACGCCGGCATTGTTCACCACAACGGTAACGGCTCCCCACTGTGCCTGGATCTCGTCGAATGCGCTGGTCACGCTGCCCCGGTCGGTGACGTCCATGGCCACTGCCAGCGCCTGCTGGCCGCTGGCGCCGATCTCCTCGACCAGGGTTTGCAGCTTGTCGCGGCGGCGTGCCGCGACCGCGACTTTTGCCCCGGCCTGTGCCAGACCCCGGGCGACCTCCCTGCCGATACCGCTGGAGGCGCCGGTGACCAGGGCAACCCTGCCGGGAAGTGAAAACTGGGTATTGTCCGTCATGGCTTGTCTCCGCGAATCAGTCGGCGTGGCCGTAGCGCTTGATAATCTGCTTGCCCAGGGCCATCTGGTGGACCTGGTCGGGGCCATCGGCCTGGCGGCACCAGCGTGCGTAGTTGAAGGCCTCGGCCATGCAGTAGTCCTCCGTGAGGCCACCGGCGCCGTGCATCTGCATACAGCGGTCGATAATTTGCTGCACCATGCGCGGCACGGATATCTTGCTCGCCGCGATCAGGTCCATGGCCCCCTTGGCGCCCACTTCGTCCATCCGCGCACAGGTCTTGAGGACCAGCAGCCGTGCCATTTCCAGTTCGGCGAAGCTGTTTGCGATATCTTCTCGCACTGACTGGTTCTGGCTGAGCTCGTGGCCGAAGGTGCTGCGCTGGGTCACGCGCGCGCAGGCGAGTTCCAGGGCGCGCTGGGCCGAACCGATCAGGCGCATGCAGTGGTGCAGGCGCCCGGGGCCGAGCCTTCCCTGGGCGATTTCGAAGCCGCGGCCCTCTCCCAGCAGCATCGCGTCCAGGGGCACGCGGACATCGTTGAACTCGAGCTCGGCGTGGCCAATGGGCGCGTCGTCGTAGCCCAGGGTGGTGAGTGGCCGCGTGATCGTCAGCCCCGGCGTCCCCTTGGGCACCAGCACCTGGGACTGTTGCTGGTGGCGATTGGGGTTATCGGGATCGGATTTGCCCATCACGATAAATATCTGGCAGCGTTCGTACATGGCGCCGGTGATAAACCACTTGCGGCCATTCAGCACCCACTCGTCGCCCTCTCTCTGGATACGCAGCTCGATATTGGTGGCGTCCGAGGAGGCGACCTGGGGCTCGGTCATCGCAAATGCAGAGCGGATGTCACCCGCCAGCAGGGGCGTCAGCCAGCGCGCCTGCTGCGCCGGGCTGCCAAATTTCATCAGCACTTCCATGTTGCCGGTATCCGGCGCGTTACAGTTGAATACCTCGGGGCTCCACAGCACACGGCCCATTATTTCCGCCAGGGGGGCGTATTCCAGGTGGCTGAGACCCTCGTGATCGCAGAAATCGGCCAGGGCAGGCGGGACAAACAGGTTCCACAGCCCCACGTCCCGGGCCCGGGCCTTGAGTTCGTCCATCAGCGGAAGGGCGGCAAAGCGGGAGGGGGAGTTGGCCAGTTGCTCGGCGTATGCGGTCTCGTTCGGGTAGATATGCTCCGCCATAAACTGCGCCAGCGCAGCCTGGTAATGTTGGGAGCGTTCAGTGAATTCGAACATGCGGCGGTCTCTCGGTTGATGCGGGCTCGCTAGCGTAATCCCTGGCGGCCCGCGATCCAAGCCCTCGCCCGCGGCATTGGCTCACGGGGTGATCCACAGCAGGCAGCCCATGAGCAGCAGGAACCACAGGAACAACAGGATGCTGCGCCGGCGCCAGCGCTGCCAGTCCGCCGCGCCCAGTATCCCCCTGACCGTGCTCAGCGTTGGGCGCTCCACTGCCGCTGCACTGCCAAGGCTCAACAATCTCCCGGTCCCGCAGGTAACGGCAAAGCCGATGACGTTCCACCACAGCCAGGAAATATCCGGTACATAGCGCCACAGCAGGGCGTTGCCGAGGATGCCCAGCAGCAAGCCGGCGCAGGCGCCGCTGCCCCGGGTGCGCGGGCTGAACAGGCCCAGGGCGAACACCGCCAGGATTGGCCCATTGGCCAGTGAGCCGATCTTGTTGATAGCCTCCAGTACGGTGGGGGCGATGTCCCCGACAAAAAACGACATCGTCAGGGTCGCCACCCCCCAGCCCACCGTGATCAGCCGCGACAGCAGCAGCTCTGCCCGCTGATTGAGGGGCTCGCGCCGGAAGCGCACCACGAAGTCCTCCATGGTGGTGGCGCTCAGCGAGTTGAGCACCGAGTCCAGCGAAGACATGGCGGCGGCGAACAGGGCCACCATGCCCAGACCCACCAGGCCACTGGGCAGTGCCTGGAGCATGTAGGCGGGGACCGCGAGGTTGTACTGGGGACTGTCGCCATGCAGGGGCAGGCTGGGGACGAAGCCGGGTTGCTGGGCGGCATAGGCCGCGATACCCACGCCGACCAGGCAGTACAGTGCCACCAGCGGAAAGCGCAGCAGGCCGTTCAGAAACAGGGCCTGGTTAGTGGTATTGATATCGCGGGTGGACAGGATGCGCTGCACCTGGCTCTGGTCGCAGCCGTAATAGGCCAGGTACAGGAACAGACCGCCGCAGAGCATTGGCCAGAACGCGAAGGTCTCGCCATCGCCCAGGCCGTGATGGGCAAAGTCCAGGGCCTGGAGCCTGTCGTTACCGGCAGCATCCAGCATTGCTGCGAAACCGCCGCTGTCCACCGCCAGCAGGACCAGCAGCAGCGCCAGGACCGAGACCAGGATGATCATCTGCAGCACGTCGCTGTAGATGACGCCGCGGATGCCGCCGAGGACGTCGTAGATCACCGTGAACACGCCCAGCAGCAGCACCGACCAGGTGAAGCCGATGCCGAGAATCAGGTCGATGACCAGGGCGATACTGAACACCGTGACCGCGGTAGCAAAGGCGCGTACGAACTGGAACAGGCCACTCAGGAGCAGGCGGGTCTTGAGGTCGAAGCGCCGCTCCAGATAGGCGTATACCGAGACCAGCTGCAGCTGGCGGAACAGCGGCATCACCAGCAGGATCAACAGGATCATGGCCAGGGGGAGGGCGAGTTCGTACTGGAGCCAGAGTAACCCGCCGCCGAGGGTGAAGGCCACGAAGGCGGGCGCCCCGAGAATACTGTTGGTGGAACACTGGGTGGCCAGCACCGAGATGGCCACCGGCCAGGCATCCATTTGCCGGCCGCCGACGTAGTAATCTGTGCGGTTAAACTGTCGCCGGGAAAGCCAGAGCGCGAACAGAATCAGGAACAACAGGTAGCCGGCGATGACTAACCAGTCCAGGGCGGTAAGCGCGGCACTCATGGGCAACTACGGGATAGGGTCACGATGTCCTGATACTATGTGGCCCGATCTGCAAATGCCAGCTTCGTTCCCCTGGCGGGAGTCCTGTAAGCTATGACACCTGTTCTTCAAGCCATTGCAAGCACCGGGCTTGCGTAAGGAATTACCTGATGCGGAGTTGCCGCCGGAGTACCAGCGTTCCCCTGCTGGCGACATTGTCTTTCTTTGTGCTGGCCCTGGCCGGCGGGGCTGCCCGCGGGCAGGAAGGCGTGCCGGTCTCCGTCGCGCCGGTCGAGGAAAGAGCCATCATGCGCCAGGTCGCCCTCAACGGGACCGTGACCGCAGAACGCAGTGCGCGCCTGTCCGCCGCGACCAGCGGCCTGGTGGAGGACCTGCGGGTGGACGCGGGCTCGCAGGTCGAGGCCGGTGACGTCCTGTTGCAGCTGGACGCCGACCTGGCCAGGCTCACGGTACAGGGGGCGGAGGCGCGACTGCAACAGGCAGAGATCGCCCTGGCGGATGCGCGTCGTCGCCTGCAGGAGGCGCGCGAGCTCGCGCCCAAGCAAAGCATCGCGGAAACCGTGGTGCGCGACCTGGAGTCGGAAGTCACCCTGGATGAATCGGCCCTGCAGCAGGCGCGCGCGGAGTTGGGGTTTGAGCGCGCGGTGCTGGAGCGCCACACCCTCAAGGCGCCTTTCACCGGCGTGGTCAGCGCCAAACTCACGGACCTGGGAGAGTGGGTAACCCCGGGTCAGGGGGTTCTGGAACTGGTGGCGACGGACGTGCTGCGCCTGGATTTTGCGGTTGCCGAGGATTTTCTCGACAGCGTGGGTGAGGGCAGTGAAGTACGCTATAGCCTGAATGCCTCTCCCGAAGACACCTACCTGGGCGATGTGGCCACGGTGGTGCCAGTATCCGATCCCGGGGATCGCACCTTCCTGCTCCGGGTGGACCCCGGCGAGGCACGCCCTGCGCTGCGCCCCGGCATGTCCGTGCGCGCCGTATTGCATATGGCCACCGGTCGTGAGGGCATTGTGGTGCCGCGGGATGCGACCCTGCGCTACCCGGACGGGCGCATTGTGGTGTGGACCGTGGTCGATGAAGGCGAGGGTCCGAGAGTGCAGGAAAACCTGGTACAAACCGGCCTCCAGTTTGACGGCCTGGTGGAAATCCGCAGCGGCCTGACGCCCGATGCCCAGGTCGTGCTGCGGGGTAACGAGGCTCTGCAGGGCGGCCAGCGGGTGATCGTGCGTGAGCGCCTCTCCGGGGCGCGCAGCGAACTGGATTGAGGGACGGCTGATGTTCGAGAAGATTATTGCCCGCGGCACCCTGACCACGGTCACGGTACTGATCGTGTGTGTACTGGGGGTTGTGGCCGCCCTGCGAATTCCCGTGCAGATGATTCCCGACCTGGATGTGCGGGTGATCAGCGTGCGCACCGTCTGGCCCGGAGCGACGCCGCAGGATGTAGAGAAGGAAATCCTGATCGAGCAGGAGGAGTACCTGCGCAACCTGCCCAACCTGTCCCGGATAGAAGCCACCGCGAGCAGCGGGAGTTCGGAGATCGAGCTGGAATTTCCCTTTGGCACCGATATCACCGAGATGCTGATCCGGGTGAACAACGCCCTCAGTCAGGTACCGTCCTATCCCGAGGCAGTGGACGAGCCAAGGATTTACGCCAACTCCTTCTCCGCCAACAATTTCATGTTCTTCTCCCTCTCGCCGCTGCCCGGTAACCCGCGGCAGCTGGACATGGACCTGGCGCTCGATTTTATCGAGGACAACGTCAAACCCCGTATCTCGCGGGTGCAGGGGGTGTCCGAGGTCAACGTCTGGGGCGGCGCGGAGCGGCAGGTACAGATCCTGATTGATCCGGCCCGCCTGGCCCAGCGGGGCCTGAGCCTGGCGGACGTGCGCCAGGCGATCCGCGAGCGCAATCGCGACCGCTCGGGGGGAGAAGTCGAATCGGGCAAGCGCCAGTACCTGCTGCGCACCATCGGGCGCTTTACCTCGGTGGATGAGCTGGGTGAGCTGGTGCTGAGCCGGCGTGGCGACACCATTATTCGTCTCAACGATGTGGCAACCCTGCAGCTGGATCACTTCGAGAAGCAGGGCACGTCTTCCTTCAACGGCGGCGACAGCGTGATGATCGCCCTGCGCCGGGAGGCGGGCTCCAACGTGATCGAGATCAAGCGGGAAATGCTGGAGCTGGTGCCCGCGATTAACGAGGACACCCTGCAGCCCGCTGGCCTGCAGATGTCGCTGATTTCCGATGATGTGCGCTACGTGGAAGAGTCCGTGCGCAACGTGTGGCAGAACCTGATTCTCGGTGCGCTGCTCGCTACCTTCGTGATGTACCTGTTCCTGCGCTCCTTCCGCCTGACCGCGGTGGGCGTGATGGGTATCCCGATCTGCATTATCGTGGCTTTCCTGGGGCTGCTGGTCACCGGGCGCACGATCAACGTGATCTCCCTGGCGGGGATTGCCTTTGCCATCGGCATGACCCTGGATAACAGTATCGTCGTGCTGGAGAGCATCGAGCTGGAACGCAAGCGCGGCGCCTCGCGCATGCGTGCGGCCATCGACGGCGTGCGCCAGGTCTGGCCGGCCGTGTTTGCCTCTACCATGACCACGGTGCTGGTTTTTATCCCGGTAATTTTCATCGAGCAGGAAGCCGGCCAGCTGTACTCGGATATTGCTGTCGCCGTGTCCGCCGCGATCCTCGCCTCCATGCTGGTGGCGATCACGGTGCTGCCCACGGCCTCCGCGCGTATGTCGGAGGGTCCGGTGCGCACGGGAGGCAAAGGCAGCAGCGCGGGCTACGCGATACGGGACAAAACCCTGGCCGCGGTTGCCGCCCTGATCAAGACGCCGACCCGGCGCGTGGCCTGTATCGCGGCCACCGTGGCGATCAGTGCGGGCATTATCCTGACCCTGACGCCGGCCGCGGAGTACCTGCCGGAGGGCGAGGAACCCAAGGTCTTTGCCTCCATGAACGCGCCGCCGGGTTACAACCTGGCTGCGATGCAGGCCATCGGGCGCGAAATCGAGGCGTATTTCCTGCCCTTCGTGGACGCCGACCCCGAGGCCTTCCAGCGTGGCGAGGCGCCGGTACCGGCCCTGGCTTACCTGAACTTCCGGGTTTCGGCATCCGGCCTGCGCATCATCACCGAGCCGATCAACCCCGCGGATATCGAGCCGCTGATGGATGCCATCACCGAGCGCTACGAGATGTACCCCGGGATGCGTGCCTTCGCCGCCCGCGGCTCCATCATTACCAGCAATGACGGCGGTACCCGCAGCATCAACCTGGATATTGGCGGCGCCAGCCTGCAGGACATCTACCAGGTGGCACTGGCGGCCTACCGCCGCGCGGAGGACGTATTTGAAAATCCGCGCATCCAGAGTCAGCCCTCCTCCCTGACCCTGGCGCAGCCCATGGTGGAGATTCACCCGGACTGGGAGCGCGCCGCGGAACTGGGCCTGAACGCCGATGATCTCGGCTTCACCGTCGCCGCCCTGACCGACGGCAGTTACGTCGACGAGTTTTTCCTCGAGGATGACAAGATCGACATCTACCTCTACAGCGACGTCGGCCAGAGAGCCGAGCTGGACGACCTGGCCCAGCTGCCGGTGTACACCCCCTCCGGGGCGGTGCTGCCCCTGGGCTCACTGGTGACCGTGCGCGAGACCGTGGACACCAGCAGCCTGCGGCGGGTTAACGGCCGGCGCACCGTGACCCTGAACATCATCCCGCCGCGCAGCGTACCGCTGGAGACCGGGGTGCAGATGGTGCGCGATGAGCTCGTGGAATACATGCGCCAGCGCGGCGAGATCCCGGCCGGAGTCAGTATCGACATCTCCGGCGCGGCCGACCAGCTGGACGCCACCCGCGAAGCACTGGTGAGTAACTACCTGGTGGCGCTGGTGATCATCTACCTGCTGATGGTGGCGATATTCACCCACTGGGGTTACCCCCTGCTGATCATGACCTCGATCCCGCTGGGGATCGCCGGGGGCATCGTCGGCCTGGCCCTGCTTAACGGCGTGGGCGCCCTGCTGCCGATCCTGGGGATGGCCGCGATCGTGCAGCCCTTTGACATGATCTCCATGCTGGGCTTCCTGATTCTCATGGGCACGGTGGTGAACAACCCGATCCTGATCGTGCACCGTGCGGTGAGCAACGTGAAGGAGCATGGGATGGCCGCGGTCGACGCGGTGCAGGAGGCGGTGGAGGCGCGCCTGCGCCCGATTGCCATGTCGACCATCACTACCATCTGCGGCCTGGCACCCCTGGTGCTGATCCCCGGGGCAGGCACCGAGCTCTACCGCGGCGTGGGTGCCATCGTGATGTTCGGCATTATCGGCGCCGCGCTGGTGACCCTGACCATGCTCCCGGCCTTGACCGTTTCCGTGCTTGAGTGGTCGGCGGGACGGGCAGGCCGCGGCATGGCCCCGGGCCCCCTGGCCCCCGCCGGTGGCGGCAGCGATTAAATTTGCTCCCGGCCGCTAGCGCTGGCGTTGGTAGGCCCGGGGCGATATTCCCAGGTGGCGCGTGAAACTTCGCGAAAAATAGGCCGGATCTGCAAAACCCACGCTGGCACCCACTGCCGCCACCGGCAGGCTGCTGTCCCGCAGCAGACGCGCCGCCTCAATCATGCGCAACTCATCCCGGTAGCCCAGGACGCTGCTGCCGCATTGCGCCCGGAACAGCGCCGCCAGCCGTGAGCCGGACAGGTTGCTGGCGGCCGCGACATCCGCCAGTGTGAATGACTCGGCGAAGTGGCGGGCGACGAACTCCCGCGCCCGTTCCACCCGCGGGTCCCGCTGGGGGCTGTAGTCCGGGGGCAGGGCGCTGCTGCAGCGCAGGATGATCTGCTCCAGCAGGTTATGCGCCAGCTCTGTCGCCCGCGGCCGCCCCGTCGCGAGGCTGGCGGTGAGTTGCCGATAGCACCCGGCCACGTGCCGCCGCTGGTCTTCTGGCAGGGGAATCTGTGCGATGTGCGCGGCGAAATCGGGCCAGGCAAGCCACTCCCGCCAGCGCGACTCGGCGTGAAAGACGGTCCAGTGATAGGCCCAGTGATCCCCCTTCGCGTGAGGATGCAGGGTATAGACCGCCCCTGGCGCTGCCAGCAGCGCGGTGCCGGGCAGCAAGTCGAGATCCCGGCCGGCGGCCCGCAGGCGCGCCGCACCGGTATCACACAGCAGCAGGCTCCAGGCCTGGCGGGTCTCACTGGCAAAGGCAAAGCCCTGCTGTAGCTGGTCCCGCTGCCAGCGTGCGTAGCCCGCGGTGATGGGCGCGTTGAACAGCAGGTTGGGGTCTAGGTGGGTGAGGTAATCCTGCAAGAAATCGCTTGCCTGCTGCTCGCTGAAGCCGCCGGCGGGCGCGCGCACATCCCGCCACCGGGGCTGCAGCCCGGCAAGGGGGCTGTCGGCGGGCAGGGGACGCTGCAATACACGCATATAGGCCAGGAAGCTGCGCCGGTCAAAGGGGGTGTCGAGCTGCTCGAACCAGCGGCTCGCGCGCACCAGCCTGGCATCGCTCACCGGCTGGCCCGAGAGCACCTCGAAGAGGGTATTGGCGGTGTCACGCCGGTGGCTCATTCCAGTAAAATCGTCCAAATATCCGAGGGGATCATAATACTGCATCAAGGCCCCCGGGGGTAAATTGGTGCCTCCCGGACAACACAGAGGACGCAGCATGAGCCAGGCAGACAATTTCCTGATCCAGAACGGCACGGTGGTGGATGGCACCGGTGCCCCGGCCTACCAGGCGGATCTGCGCCTGCGCGACGGTGTGATCGCGGAGATCGGCGAGGGACTCGCCGCGGGCGCGGACGAGCAGGTGTTCGATGCCACCGATTGCGTGGTCGCCCCCGGGTTCATCGAATCCCATACCCATTACGACGGCGCCATGTGGTGGGACAACAGCCTCGACCCGCTGCCGGGCTACGGTGCCACCACCCAGGTGATGGGCAACTGCGGTTTCGCCACGGCACCCCTGTCGGACGACGAGGCCGTCCGGCGAGAGGTGGTCAAGATTTTCTCCTTCTTCGAGGATATTCCCGAGGGGCCCTTCCTCGAGTCCCTGCCCTGGGACTGGCGCAGCTGGCCGGAGTACAAGGCCTCGATGGTGGACAAGGTGCGCGTGCCGCTGAATTACGCTGTCTACTGCGGCCATATCGCCCTGCGCCTGGCGGCCATGGGCCTGGACGCCTGGGAGCGCGCCGCGACCCCCGAGGAAGTGGCGCAGATGGCGCACATGCTGGATGAGGCGATGCAGGCCGGTGCCATGGGGATGTCTTCCAACCTGATGGATCACGACGGCGAAGATCGCCCGGTACCCAGCCTGAAGGCGGACGATGCCGAGTTTCGCGCCCTCTTTGAGGTGCTGGACCGCTACCCGGGTAGCAGTTTCCAGGTCATCCTCGACACCTTCCGCAACATGACCGCGGCCGAATCCCTGCAGCGCCTGGCCAGGCTCACGGACGGCCTCGCGGTACGCGTGCAGTGGGGCGGGGTGCCCACGCTGGAATTCCAGCGCGACCTGATGGGTATCCAGGCGCCGCTGGTGGAACTGCACCGGCAGATGAAAGAGGAGGGCCGCGACTTCTGGACCGGCTTCGCGCATATCCCCATTACCTCGACCCTCAGTGTGCAAAACTCCCTGATTTTCGCCCAGTCCAATGACTATGTCTGGCACGAGGTGGTCAGTGCGGAGGACGATGCGGCCAAAGAGGCCCTGCTGCGCGACCCCGACTGGCGGGCGCGGGCGCGAAAATCCTGGGACGAGGAAACCTTCGAGTTTTCCCCCTTCCCCCAGGGACGCGCGGAACACCTGCAGCTGCTCAACAGCGACAACGGTGCCGGCCCGATCGGCGTGACCCTGGGCGAGTACCAGGCGGAGATCGGTGCGCCGCACCCCTCGGATGCCATGGCCGAGTGGCTGCTGGCCAACGGCCTGGAGTCCACCGTGACCATGCCCCCATTCGAAATGGACGAGGCGGTGGTGCGCGACCTGATCCTGGACCCCCTCGCCACAGGGAATATCAACGACTGTGGCGCCCATGGGCAGATGCTCTGTGGCGGCGGCGAGAATGTGAAGCTGCTGACCTACTGGGTACGCGACACCGGCCAGATCACCCTGGAGCAGGCGATCCACTCGATGACCGGCAAACTGGCGCGACACTTCTCGCTGCCCGACCGCGGCGAGCTGGTGGTGGGCAAGCGCGCGGATGTCACCGTGTTCAAACTCGACGAGATCGAGTCCCGGCCGATGGAGCGGGTCTACGATGTGCCGGATGGCAAGGGCGGGCAGACCTGGCGCTGGACGCGCCCCGCGGCCCCGGTGCGGCTGACCCTGGTCAACGGCGTGCCCACCTTCCAGGCGGGCACCGCGACCCCGGCGCGCCCGGGAACCATGCTGAGCCCGCAGGCCGCCTGACTGCAGGCCACCTGACCGCAGGCCGCCTGACTGCGTTGCGCCCACGCCGGGGTGCTAGGGCCGGGTGATTCGTTGTACTATCTGGGGCTTTGCCAAAACTGGATAGGGAGAGTTACATGAACGAAGCCTGGATTATTGATGCCTGCCGTACACCGCGCGGGATTGGCAAACCCGGCAAGGGCGCGCTGGCGGGGATGCACCCCCAGCACCTCGGGGCCACGGTGCTCAAGGCCCTGGCCGAGCGCAACCACCTGGATACTGCGGCGGTCGACGACATTATCTGGGGCACCAGTTCCCAGCGTGGCGTGCAGTCCGGGGACCTGGGCCGGATGGCGGCCCTGACCGCGGGCTACGATGTGCGCTCCTCTGCAGTCACCCTGGACCGCTTCTGCGGCTCCGGGATCACCACTGTCAACCTCGCCGCCGCCAGCATCCTGTCGGGTATGGAAGACCTGGTGATTGCGGGGGGCACCGAGATGATGTCCTGCTACGGCCAGGAGGGGAATATGCCCTCCATGTTTCTGGACAACGGCAACCTGGAGCTGCGCGCCATTCATCCCCAGCCCCACCAGGGTGTCTGCGCTGACGCGATCGCCACCCTTGAGGGTATCGACCGCCGCGCCGTGGATGAACTCGCGCTGGAGTCCCAGAAGCGCGCGGATCATGCTATTCGCAATGGACACTTCGCCAAATCTCTGGTGCCCGTGTACCACCCGGATGGCAGCCTGGCGCTGGACCACGAGGAGTTTCCCCGTCCCCAGACCACCCTGGAGGGCCTGTCCGAGCTCAAGGCCTCCTTCGAGGCAGTAGCGGATTACCCGCTGGACGAGAGCGGTACCACCTATCGCGCTCTGGTGCAGCAGAAGTATCCCGACCTGGAAATCCAGCACATTCACCACGCGGGGAATTCCTCCGGGGTGGTGGATGGCGCCGCGGCGCTGCTGCTCGCCTCGCCGGATTACGCGCGTGCCCAGGGCTGGACCCCGCGCGCGCGGATCGTGGCGACAGCGAACATGGGCGACTCGCCCACCCTGATGCTGAACGCCCCGGTGCCGGCGGCGAAAAAAGTGCTGGCAAAAGCTGGATTGAGCATCGCCGATATTGACCTCTTCGAGATCAACGAGGCCTTTGCCGTGGTCGCGGAGAAGTTTATCCGCGATCTCGAACTCGACCGCGACAAGGTGAATGTCAACGGTGGCGCCATGGCCCTTGGGCACCCGATTGGCGCAACCGGCTCCATCCTGATCGGGACCATGCTGGATGAACTGGAACGGCGCGATCTCAAGCGCGGCCTGATCACCATGTGCGCCGCCGGCGGCATGGCGCCGGCGATTATTATCGAGCGCGTGTAGCCGTTTTCCTGGCCGGCCCCGTGGCCCGCATCACCGCGGGCCGTGGGGTGTGAGAGGCAGCAGAGCCAATGACTCAATCCGACATGAGTGACCGTTATCGCGCATCCCTGTGGCCCCTGCCGCCGGCAGCGAATACCGCGGCGGGCGAGGCCCGAAGGGTAGGCGTGGAGCTCGAGTTTACGGGGGTGGAAATCGGCGATATCGCCGCGTCGGTCATCGCCGAGCTCGGCGGAGAGGCCGAGGTGGTCTCGCCCTATGAACAGGTCGTCACGGGTTCTCGCCTGGGGGACTTTCGCCTGGAGCTGGATTACGCCTACCTCAAGCAGTTGGGTCGGGAGCGGGAGCCCGGTGCCGATTTCAGCGAACTGGACCACCTGGGGGAGTCCCTGCTCAAGCTGCTGGCCGAGCAGCTGGTGCCCTACGAGGTGGTGAGTCCGCCCATCGCCATGCATGAGCTGTGGCGCCTGGGGGACCTGTTTACCCGCCTGCGCGGTAAGGGCGCCAAGGGCACCAATCACGCCACAGTGTACGCTTTCGGTTTGCATCTCAATCCGGAGCTACCTGATCTCGAGCTGGATACGGTGCTCAGCTACATGCGGGCCTTTCTGTGCCTGTACGAGTGGCTGCTGGAGCGCAGCCGGGTCAACCTCAGCCGGCGCATTACTCCCTACATAGACCCCTTCCCCAGGGATTACCTGAAGCAGGTGCTGGCGGCGGATTACGCGCCGGATATGGGCGAGTTGATTTCCGACTACCTGCGCGCCAACCCGACGCGCAACCGCGCCCTGGACATGCTGCCCCTGTTTGCCCACCTCGATGACGCCCGGGTGCGGGCGGCGGTTGCTGACGACCGGATCAAAGCGCGCCCGACCCTGCACTACCGTCTGCCCAACTGCCAGATTGACGAAGCCGGTTGGAGTCTCGCCCAGCCCTGGCGCGACTGGCTGCAGGTAGAGGCCCTGGCGAACGATCCACAGCGGCTCGAGGACATGCAGGCACGCTATCTGCGCCACCTCAGAGGTCCGGTCGGCGGTTTGTTCGGGGACTGGCCCGAGGCCTCCAGTCACTGGTTGTTGCCGGAACTGCTGTGACCCGCCCCCTGATTGGCGTCACCGGCGGCGAAAGCCGTCTGCCCGTGGCGTGGTGGTTTATTCGCTGGGCGCTGTGGCGGGCTGGCGCCCGCGCCGAGCGCATGACCCCCTCGCTCGCCACCGATTTCAAACACCTCGACGGTATCGTGATCAGCGGCGGCGACGATATCGACCCGGCCCTGTACCTGCCGAACGAACCCGAGGTGGCGCCGATGGACCCGGAGCGGGATGCCTTTGAGATCAGTGCCCTGCGTCACGTGGTCGACACCGAGCTGCCGGTGCTGGGCATCTGCCGCGGTGCCCAGCTGATGAATGTGGTGCTGGGGGGTAGCCTGATTGCCGACCTGCGGCCCCTGCGGCAGCACACTTCAAACCGGCGCACGCCGCTGGCACGCAAGACCCTGGAGGTGGTGGAGGGTAGCGACCTGCATCGCCTGCTCGGCCACGAGCGTGCGCGTATCAACAGCCTGCATCACCAGGCCGTGGATCGTCTCGGTGAGGGCCTGACGGTAGGCGGACGTGATCTCGACGGTTTTGTACAGGCGGTAGAGCAACCCGGGCGCCGCTTTATGCTGGGCGTGCAGTGGCACCCCGAATACCTGCCTTCCCACCCGGCACAGGTGGGGCTGTTCCGCGCTCTGGTGCGCGCAGCGGCCGATGGTGGTCCAGGCTGATACGACCCCAGCCCATGGCTGGCGGATTTCCAGTGGGGTACAGAGCAATGCTAGACTGGCGGTTTAAGGCACCCGAAGGAGCAGTCAATGGAAGTCAGCGATTCGCAATATCACCAGAAGTGCATGCAACGCTTCGTCGATCTGGCCAACAGCATGAAAAACGAGGGTGTTCCCACCCGCGTGATATCCGCCGCCCTGATGACTGCGTCCGGCGTGTACACCACCTATACCGTGGCCGGTAACGCTGGCGGCCTGAACGATTCCGGTATCGACAAGGTGACGGAAGCCTACCGTCAGAACCTGCAGAATATTCAGCAAGCCAAACGCGAAGAGCAGCAGCAACAGCAGGGCAGCTGAATCCCGTTATCCAGCCCGGCCGCCGGGGCAGTCTGTCCCGGTGGCATCCGCAAGGGGCGCTTTTTTGGAGGCTCCATGTCCGCCCCCGACCCTGATATCAACGCACCTTCCCTGCTGGATCCCGAGGACCCGGCCGCTTACCGGCGCGCCGCGCACGCGGCGCTGGACCGGGCGCTCGATTTTATCGACCAGCGACAGGCCCAGCCCGTCTGGCAGCCACTGCCCCCGGAGGCCCGGCGCACGGACGCCCCGTTGCCCCTCGAAGGTGTCGCTATCGATCGCCTGGTCGATGAACTGGGTAGCACCTTGCTCCCCCACACCCTGGGCAACACCCACCCGCGTTTCTGGGGCTGGGTGCACGGCACCGGCACGCCGGGCAACGTTATCGCCCAGCTGTTGCAGGGCGCGATCAACGCGAATATGGGGGGCCGCGAGCACGCACCCCTGTACCTGGAGCGGCAGGTCATCAACTGGTGGCGCGAGCTGTTTGCGCTGCCGGCCCAGGCCAGCGGTATCATCTGCAGTGGCACCTCGATGGCGACCCTGCTGGCGCTGACCATCGCTCGCCGTCGCGCCGTACCGGCCGTGCGCGAGCGGGGCAATCCCCACGGGCTGCGGGTCTATGCCTCCGCCCAGTCCCACGTTTGCGTGGACAAGGCGCTGGAGGTCATGGGCCTCGGCCGCGAGTCACTGTGTCGCGTGCCACTGCGCGCAGATTTCAGCATGGATACCGTTGCCCTGGAGGGCCTGATTGAGGCTGACCTGGCCCGCGGTGCCCAGCCCTTTGTCGTGGTGTCTACCGTGGGCAGCGTTAACACCGGCGCCCTGGATGACCTGCAGGCGATCAATCGTCTGTGCCGGGCCAACGGTATCTGGCATCACGTCGACGGCGCCTTTGGCGCCCTGGCTATCCTTTCACCCGCTTTGCGTGAGCGTCTGCGCGGCATATCCGACGCTGACTCCATTGCCTTTGATTTTCACAAGTGGCTGCATGTGACCTATGCCGCGGGCTGCCTGCTGGTCGCGGACGGTGAGCTGCACCGGCAGACCTTCACCTCCGCCGAGGCCTACCTCGCGGGCGAGCAGGCGGGTATTGCCGGCGGTGCCCCCTGGCCCAACGATTATGGTCTGGAGCTCTCCCGGGGCTTCAACGCCCTGGGAGTGTGGATGCAGATGCGCGAGCAGGGCGTGGCCCGCCTGGGGCGTGCGATCGAGCGAAATTGTCTGCAGGCCCAAGCCCTGGGCGAGGCGGTATCGGCGCACGCGGCGCTGGAACTACTGGCCCCGGTGACCCTGAATGTCGTGTGTTTCCGCTATCGCGGCCCCGGGCTGTCCGAGCAAGGGGGCAACGAGTTGAACCGGCGCATCCTGCTTGAACTGCAGTGCCGGGGAATCGCCGCGCCCTCGTCAACGGAGCTGGATGGCAGGCTGGCTATCCGGGTTGCGATCACCAACCATCGCACCCGCTGGCGCGACCTGCAGGCGCTGGTCGACGCGGTTCCCGCGCTGGCGTTGGAGCTGCGCGAGTCTGCTCAGGTGGAAGATTCCTCCTCGGGTTGAATCGCGGCGGTCTGTGCCGGTGACTCCAGGATGACGCCGGTCATATCCATGATCTGGGCGGCGAAGTGACCGCGATCCAGCAGGCGTTGGAGCTCCTCGATGGGTATCGGTTTGCTGAACATAAAGCCCTGGATCACGTGCGCCCCGTTGCGGGTGAGGAAGTGATACTGATCTTCGGTTTCCACGCCCTCGGCGACCAGTTCCAGGCCCAGGCTCTTGCCCATGGCGATTATCGCCGATACCAGGCTGGCCTGCTCTTCGCTTTCTCCCAGCCCGATGACAAAGCTGCGGTCGATCTTGAGCTCATCCAGGGGGAAGCGACTCAGGTAGCTGAGAGACGAGTAGCCCGTGCCGAAATCGTCAATCGAGAGCCGCACGCCCAATTGCCGGATGCGCTGCAGCAGCTCCAGGGTCTGGCTGCTGGTGTCTACCGCGATTCCCTCGGTCAGCTCCAGAGAGAGTCGCTCCGCAGGCAGCCCGGTTGCCTGCAGCGCGCTGGCGACTACTTCATCGAAGTTTCTGGTGAATTGCATCGCCGATACATTGACCGCGACCTTGTCCAGTATTCCGCCGGTTGCCAGCAGGGCCTGGATTTCCGCACAGGCGCGGTGCAGGCACCATTGCCCCAGTTCACCAATCAGCCCCAGTTCCTCCGCCAGGGGTACGAATACGCCGGGTGACACCGTGCCGCGCTCGGGGTGCTCCCAACGCAGCAGCGCCTCGACCCCGGTCACTGTACCGCTGCGGGTGTCGACCTGGGGCTGGAACAGAACCCGCAGCTGTTCTCTCTCGATCGCACGTCGCAGATCCGTTTCCAGCTCCAGCCGGTCCACCCCGACAGAATCCATATCGCTGTTGTAAAACAGGTAGTTGCCCTTGCCGGAGCGTTTGGCATGGTACATGGCGGTGTCTGCGGCCTGTAACAGCTCCTCGAGATCGCTGCCATCGGCGGGGGACACGGCGATGCCGATGCTGGGGGTGACCACGACTTCGTGCCCCTCTATGACGATGGGCGCGAGAAGCGCTTCCATGACGCGCTCGGCGATCTGGCCGGCGCGCTTGGGCGAATCGAGCTGATTCAGGACCACAGTGAACTCGTCGCCCCCCAGGCGCGATACGCCGAGGCGGTTCTCGCTTTCGTCGAAGTGCGCAACGACGTCGCTTTCCCGCACTGAACCCGACAGGCGCTGCGCCACTTCCTTGAGCAAGAGGTCGCCCGCGGCGTGGCCCAGGGAGTCATTGATGCGCTTGAAATTGTCCAGGTCCAGAAACAGCAGCGCCAGCATCTGGTTGTTGCGCCGGGAAAGCTTCAGCAGCAGGTTCAGCTGCTCGGTGAACAGGCGCCGGTTGGGCAGTGAAGTCAGGCTGTCGTAGTAGGCCATGTGCCGCAACCGGTCCTTGGCCTCGGTTACCTGTTTGACCGCCTGGTTGAGCTCCACGTTACGGGCAGAGAGCTGCTCGGTGCGCTCGTCCACCTTCATCCTCAGCAACTGCTGATCGACGTCGGTCCGGGTTTTAAACTGACTCACGCTCTCGATCATGGAATTCAGGGCTTTACTCATGCGACTGATCTCACCGCCGCCGCTTACCGTGACCGTGTGCGTGGTCTGGCCCAGGGCAATATTTTCCGCGGCGTCCGCCAGGCGACCGAGAGAACGCGTCATGGGTCCGGTCGCCAGCCGGGCCACCAGGACACACAGGAGGGCGAAGAGCACCGGTGCGACCACGATCAGGGTCAGCGAGGGCAGGACATGGTCCACCAGCACGCTGCGGCTGATCGCCACCTGTACGTAGCCGATCACATGGCGACTGAGCTGGCCCGTACTCGCGGTCAGGGCAATCCCGAAATCCCGTCGGCTCAGGTCGGGCTGCAGGGGATTAATCAGGGAAAATACGGGCGTCAGCCGGTACATGACCTGGTCGCCGCCCAGCAGGCGGCCGGCGATGCCGGCCTCGGGTGGGGCCGCGGGATAGTCGATCTCGGCGGCGCTGGCGTCCATGACATCTGCCTGCCCGCGCAGATCGTTGAAGCGCGCGTCGGCGTAGGGCGCGGGATCGCGCATGCCTCGCTGTGCCAGGACCCGGCCGTCGGTATCAAGGATCGCACCGTGGCGAATCGCGGGGGACAGGTCCTGCAGTTCACCCAGGAAACTGTTGAGCTGTTCCGTGTCCCGCAGGTGTACATCGGCAGGTAGCTGGGGCCGGGTCGCCAGGGTGGTGTTTATTTGCTGCAGTAGCAGCTCCCGCGCGTCCTGGTACTGCTGCACACAGAGCAATACCGAGAGCAGGCCCGCGGAGAGCAGGGCAACGGTGCCCACGGCGAAGCTGATGCGACCGGCGATGGTCAAGGGTCGTTTACCCCGGGGCGATGAGTTTCAAAGCGAAGCTAGCACGAGCCGCCGCGCTTAGGCAACGTCACCAGCGCGCCCCGCATATTCGGCCAGTGGCCTGGGCTCGGGGTAAACCGAGGCCAGGCTCTCGGGGAGCCCGCTGGGGCTGATGATCTGCGCGTGCTCCCGTCGCAGCATGCGCGGCTCGCCGACCCCGCAGGAATGGGCAATGATCTCGACCTCGTGGGTGAGGTTGCGCGCGTAGTGCGCGACCCGTTCCGCCTTGTCCTCAGGTACGAGCCCGCGCTGCAGCTCCGGGTCGTGGGTGGTGACGCCGGTGGGGCAGGTGTTCCTGTTGCACTGCATGGCCTGGATGCAGCCCAGGGCAAACATGAAGCCGCGGGCCGAATTGACACAGTCCGCGCCCAGGCAGAGGGCCGCAGCCACCGCGGAGGGGTTGATCATCTTGCCGGAACAGATCACGCGAATGCGCTCCCGCAGCCCGTACTCGATCAGCTTGTCCACCACCAGTGGCAGGCTGCGCTGGACGGGCAGGCCCATCAGGTCCATCAGGCTCTGGGGGGCGGCGCCGGTGCCGCCGTCGGCGCTGTCGATGGTGAAGAAGTCGGGGGCATAGTCCAGCCCGAGGTCGTGGATCCGCCGGCAGAACTCATCCAGCCAGCCGGTCTGGCCGATGGCTGCCTTGATTCCCACGGGCTTGCCGGTAACCTCGCGTACGCGGTGGATCAACTGCAGCAGGTCATCGATGCTGGTGATCTCGCGGTGGCGGTTGGGGCTGATCGAGTCCTCACCCACAGGAATACCCCGGGTCGAGGCGATAATCTCCGTGACCTTGGTGCCCGGCAGAATACCCCCCTTGCCCGGTTTGGCGCCCTGGGACAGCTTGATCTCGAACATGCGTACTTCCCGGCGCTCCGCCAGCTGGCGCAGTTTGGCGTCGTCCAGGCGGCCCTGACCGTCGCGTACCCCGTACTTGGCGGTGCCGATCTGGAATACGATGTCGCAGCCGCCCTCGTAGTGGTAGGGCGAAATGCCGCCCTCGCCGGTGTTGAGCCAGATACCCGCCTTGGCGGCGCCGCGTGAAAGCGCGCGCACTGCCGGGGCGGACAGGGCGCCAAAGCTCATCGCCGAAATGTTAAAGAAAGCCTCGGTGGCAAAGGGCTCCCGGGCATAGCCTTCGCCGAACGTGATCCCGCTGGGGGGCAGAACTTCCTCTTCCAGTGGCGGAATCAGGCTGTTCAGGAAAAGGATGTCGCCGGGGTGGTTGAGGGGGCGGGTCGAGCCGAAAGCGACGGTGGAGTCGATATTCTTGGCGGCCCGGTAGGCCCAGGAGCGCTGGGCGCGATTGAAGGGCAGCTCCTCGCGGTCCATGGCAAAGAAATACTGGCGAAAGAACTCTCCCAGGTGCTCGAACAGGTAGCGAAAGCGGCCGATGACAGGGTAGTTGCGGCGGATGCTGTGCCGGGTCTGGGTGACATCGACGACGTAGGTCACCGCGATCAGCACCAGCAGGGCGAGTAGTCCCAGGACGATTAAAACTGCGCTCACTTCCAGGAAGGTCCTGGTAAATCCCAGCAATGCGTCACTCACGTTTAGGGCTCCTGGCGTCGGGGATACAGGCTGCCATTCTGGCATATCATGAGCGCAAAACCACGCCCGCCGCCGCCTGAGTCAGTCGCCGCAAACTGCTATAGTGTGATGTGTGACCCACGCGTTGCGGCCCTTGAGCGGTCGCCCGCAAGCAGACTGGAGGGAAGGATGAGCACTCGTTACCGCAAGACCGACACGCTGGATACCGGAGGCAAGCAGTACCGGGTTTACCCGCTGGAGCATCTCGAGGAGCTCGGCGACGTGGCCACGTTGCCCTTCTCTCTCAAGCTGCTGCTGGAAAACCTGCTGCGCCACGGGGGCGAGCAGTACGTCACCGATGATGACGTGGAGGCTCTGGTGAACTGGGACCCGAAGGCAGAGCCGGCCCAGGAGATTGCCTTCGTGCCCTCGCGGGTGCTGCTACAGGATTTTACCGGCGTACCGGCCATCGTCGACCTCGCCGTGATGCGCGACGCCATGGTGGAGCTCGGTGGCGAGGCGAGCCAGATCAATCCCCTGTCGCCGGTGGAGCTGGTGATTGACCACTCGGTGATGGTGGATTTTTTTGGCAGCGAGGAGTCCCTGGAACAGAACACGGATGTCGAGCTGGAGCGCAATCTCGAGCGCTACCAGTTCCTGCGCTGGGGCCAGGAGGCCTTCAGCAATTTCCGTGTGGTGCCCCCGGGCACCGGCATCGTGCACCAGGTCAACCTGGAATATCTGGCGCGTGGCGTGTTCGCTGCGGAACAGGACGGCGTTCTGACCGCCTATCCCGACACCCTGGTGGGCACCGACTCCCATACCACGATGATCAATGGCCTGGGCGTCCTCGGCTGGGGCGTGGGCGGCATCGAGGCGGAGGCGGCCATGCTCGGCCAGCCGGTCACCATGCTGATTCCCCAGGTGGTTGGTTTCCGTCTCGATGGCAAAATGGCGGAGGGCGCCACCGCCACCGACCTGGTGCTGACCGTGACCCAGATGCTGCGTGAGCACGGGGTGGTGGGCAAGTTCGTCGAGTTCTTCGGCCCCGGACTCAAGCACCTGACCCTGGCGGACCGCGCCACCATCGCCAATATGGCGCCGGAGTATGGCGCCACCTGCGGTATTTTCCCGGTGGACCAGCAGACCCTGGATTACATGCGCCTGACGGGTCGGGAGGAGGACCAGCTCGCCCTGGTCGAGGACTACATGAAGCGCCTGGGCCTGTGGCATGACGACAGCAGCCCCGAGGCCCGCTACAGCGCCACGCTGGAGCTGGACCTGGGTGAGGTGGTGCCATCGCTGGCGGGGCCCAAGCGCCCCCAGGATCGTATCCCCCTGACCGATAGCAAGCAGAGTTTCGCCGGGGTCTTACAGGAGTTTGAAGAGCTTGCCGTGGTGCCGCAGCCGGAGGACGGCTGGGAGGAAGAGGGTGGCCAGCTCGACGGGCACCGGGAGGCGATCAAGGGCATCCACGTGGACCGCGGCGAGGACAGCTTCGACCTGGGGCATGGCGCGGTGGTGATCGCCGCGATCACCAGCTGCACCAACACCTCCAACCCGGCGGTGTTGGTGGCGGCGGGGCTGATTGCGCGCAAGGCGCGCGAGCTGGGATTGAGCTCCAAACCCTGGGTCAAGACCAGTCTGGCCCCAGGTTCCAAGGTGGTGACCGGCTACCTGGAGAAGACCGGCCTGATGGACGACCTCGAGGCCCTGGGCTTCTACCTGGTGGGCTACGGCTGCACCACCTGCATTGGCAACTCGGGTCCCCTGCCGGATGACATTACCGATGCGATTCGTGAAGGCAACCTGCTGGTCACTTCGGTGCTCTCGGGGAACCGCAATTTCGAGGGCCGTATTCACCAGGACGTGCGCGCCAACTACCTGGCGTCACCACCCCTGGTCGTGGCCTACGCCCTCGCCGGGACCATGGATATCGACCTGTATAAAGATCCTCTGGGACAGGACAGTGATGGCAAACCGGTGTACCTGCAGGACATCTGGCCGGACAGCGCCGAGATCGGCGATATGCTGGCCGGGGCGCTGGACACCGCGATGTTCCGCGACAAGTATGCCGACGTATACACCGGCAACAGCGACTGGAATGACCTGTCGGTGGATGACAGCGAGCGCTATCCCTGGCCGGACTCTACCTACGTGCGCAAGCCGACTTTCTTTGAAGGTATCGCCGACAGCGAACCGGGGGTCAGTGCCCTGGAGAATGCCCGTTGCCTGGTCAAGGTGGGAGACAGTGTAACCACCGACCATATCTCCCCGGCGGGCGCGATTGCCGCCGACAGCCCCGCGGGTCACTATTTGCAGGAGGAAGGTGTCGAGATCAAGGACTTCAACTCCTACGGTTCCCGGCGTGGCAACCACGAGGTGATGATGCGTGGCACCTTTGCCAATGTCCGCCTCAAGAACCAGCTCGCCCCCGGTACCGAGGGCAGTTGGACCACCAACTTCCTCAACGGCGACCAGGAAAGTATCTTTGACGCCTCGGTGGCCTACCGTGAGCAGGGGATACCGCTGGTGGTGCTTGCAGGGAAGGAGTACGGAACCGGCTCTTCCCGGGACTGGGCTGCGAAAGGCCCCTCTCTACTGGGCATCCGCGTGGTCATCGCCCGCAGCTATGAGCGAATTCACCGCTCCAACCTGGTGGGCATGGGCATCCTGCCATTGCAGTTCAAGGAGGGAGACAGCGCCGACAGCCTGGGGCTGGACGGTACCGAGGTGTTCAATGTCGATGCGGTGGAACAAGGCCAGGAGTGGGTCGAGGTCAGTGCCGAGAAGAAAAGCGGTGACACGGTGACTTTCGAGGCGCAGATCCGCATCGATACGCCCAATGAGTTTGCCTACTACGAGAACGGCGGCATCCTGCAGTACGTGTTGCGCAGGCTGGCGAAAAATGGTGGCCAGGCTTAGCGTTGCGAGTTCAGGAGCTGACCGGTGCAAGCACTGGAGGAGATGACGGTACACTGCCCTTACTGCGGTGAGCCGATTACCGTGTTGGTGGACAGTTCTGTAAGCTCGCAGCAGTACATCGAGGACTGCCAGGTCTGCTGTCGCCCGATTGAGTTTGACGTCACCGTGGGCATGGATGGCGAGGTCTCGCTGCACGTGGCGCACGAGGACGATTGATCACCCGACAATAAGTCTCCGGCACAACGAAAAACGGCGACACCCCAGGGTGTCGCCGTTGTAGCGTGAGAGCTGGTGTCGGACTTAGCTCATATCGAAGCGGTCCGCCGTCATCACCTTGGTCCAGGCGTCGATAAAGTCCTGTACAAACTTCTCGCCGCCGTCCTCTGAGGCGTAAACCTCGGCGATGGCGCGCAGTTCGGCGTTCGAGCCGAACACCAGGTCTACCGGAGTCGCGGTCCACTTCAATTCGCCGGAGGCGCGGTCACGACCCTCGTAGATACCGTCGCTACCGTCCGCCTTGGTCCACTCGGTAGACATGTCCAGCAGGTTGACGAAGAAGTCCGTGCTCAGGGTGCCCGGACGATCGGTGAACACCCCGTGCTCTGCGCCGTCGGTGTTGGCCCCGAGGGCGCGCATCCCGCCGACCAGTACCGTCATTTCCGGCACTCGCAGGCCGAGCAGGTCGGCGCGTTCTACCAGCATTTCCGTCGGTGACATGTAGCTGTCCGCAGCGTAGTAATTGCGGAAGCCATCGGCGTTCGGCTCCAGGGGCTCGAAGCTTTCCACGTCGGTCATTTCGGCACTGGCGTCGACCCGACCGGGCACGAAGGGCACGTCGACCTCGTAACCCGCTTCCCTGGCGGCGCGCTCAATGGCCGCGGCGCCCCCGAGGACGATCAGGTCAGCCATCGATACTTCCTTGCTGTTGAAGAGGCCACCGTTGAAGTCCTCCTGCACGCCCTCAAGCGCTTTGAGCACCTTGGCGAGCTCATCGGGGTCGTTCACCGGCCAGTCCTTCTGCGGTGCCAGGCGCACGCGCGCACCGTTGGCTCCGCCGCGCATGTCGGTATTGCGGTAGCTGGCCGCCGAGGCCCAGGCTGCCCGTACCAGCTCGCTGTTGCTGAGGCCGGTATCGAGAATCGCCTGCTTGAGGTCGGCCACGTCGCCGCTGTCGATCATCTTGTAATCGGCTTCCGGCAGCGGGTCCTGCCACATCAGGTCGGCTTCGGGTACCTCGTCACCCACGTAACGCGCCTTCGGGCCCATGTCGCGGTGAGTCAGCTTGAACCAGGCCTTGGCGAACGCCAGCTCGAACTCTTCCGGATTTTCCAGGAAGCGCTTGGAGATCTCGCGGTAGGCGGGATCCTCCTTGAGCGACAGGTCCGTGGTCAGCATGATCGGCGTGGAGTTGTCTGCGCCTTCCTGCACCGGCGGTACCGTACCGTCGAGGGCTCCGTCTTTCGCGATCCATTGCGTGGCGCCGCCGGGGCTCTTGGTTTTTTCGTACTCGTAGGCAAACAGGTTCTGCAGGTACATCATCGTCCACTGGGTCGGGGCCGATGTCCAGGCGCCCTCGAGGCCGCTGGTGATGGTGTCTGCTCCCTTACCCGTGCCGCACTTGTTCTTCCAGCCCAGTCCCTGCTCCTCGATCCCTGCCGCTCCCGGCTCGGGACCGACACAGTCGGCGGGTTTGCCTGCGCCATGCACCTTGCCGAAGGTGTGACCACCGGCAATCAGGGCAACGGTTTCCTCATCGTTCATCGCCATCCGCCCGAAGCTCTGGCGAATCTGCTTGGCGGCGGCGACGGGGTCGGAATTACCACCCGGACCCTCCGGGTTGACGTAAATGAGGCCCATGACGGTGGCACCGAGACCAGGCTTCAGGTTCATCTCGCCATCATGACGCTCACTGGTGCCGAGTTCCTTTTCGGGTCCCCAGTACACGAGGTCGGGCTCCCAGTCGTCCTGGCGACCGCCGGCAAAGCCAAAGGTCTTGAAGCCCATGTCTTCCATGGCCACCGTGCCCGCGAGCACCATAAGGTCGGCCCAGGAGACGTTGCGACCGTACTTCTGCTTGACCGGCCACAGCAGGCGACGCGCCTTGTCCAGGTTGGCGTTGTCGGGCCAGCTGTTCAGCGGGTCAAAACGCTGCTGGCCACCACCAGCGCCACCGCGGCCGTCAGAGGTGCGGTAGGTACCGGCGCTGTGCCAGGCCATACGGATGAAAAACGGGCCGTAGTGGCCCCAGTCCGCAGGCCACCAGTCCTGGGAATCCTTCATCACCGCCTTCAGGTCGGTCTTGAGTTCTTCGAGGTCAACCTCGGCAAATGCTGCGGCGTAATCGAAATTCTCGCCGTAGGGGTTGGATTCAACGGCGTGGTCCCGCAGGGGCTGCAGGTTGAGCGTGTCGGGCCACCAGAATTCGTTGGATTTGGGCTCGCCGAGGGCGAACGCGGCGCCGGAGGGAACCGACAGGGCGACCGCGACGGCGACTGCGGACATCAGGGGCTTTCTCTTGATTTGCATGCTACAAACTCCTTTATTTGCGGAAACTGAGATGCTTATTGTCCTGGGATGGTGCTTTACCAGGCCCCAATGGCGCCCGGCTGTTTGCATCTTCCCCCAATGTAGAGCATGGCGCTTGATCTATCCAGTGCTATATATCGTCAAACACTATCGGAAAATTCGATTGAGCGCCGCGCCTGTTCATCCTGCACCCTGGCTGCATTGCCAGACAGGGGCCAGTGACGCCGTGGTGAACGTTGCATAAAAAAGGCCCCCTGCCATAGGGCAGGGGGCCTTGGGTATGCAGGACCGGCTTACTGGTGGCGGGGCGCCGTCTGCATTTCCTGCAGTATCGCATCCACGCTCAGGGAATCGCCGCGCGTGGGCGGGAACTCCTTGAAGGTTTCCAGGAAGTTGGCAACCAGCGCCTGGGCCGGTACGAAGGTCCACATCTGGTCCGCGTAGAAGTTGCGGACATAGAGGGCAGAATCCGGCGAGGTCTCGTAGGGATCCATCCGCAGGTTGATCACCAGCGGCCAGCTCGGCGTTTTGCGATAGGCCTCGTTGATGGAGCCTTCCATGATCGTGAAGTGAATCTTCCAGTCGTTGTAGCGCACCGCGTTCAGGTGACCGCCCGCGTCAAAGTAGAAGATCTCCTTGCGCTTGCCGGGCCCCTTGCCAGTCAGCAGGTCCATCTGGTTATAGCCGTCCAGGTGGGCCTTGAACCGCTTGCCGTTGGCGCGATGGCCCTCGAGCAACTTCTCTTTCACGTCCGCTTCGCCGGCAGCGGCGAGCAGCGTGGGCATCCAGTCCTCGTGGGAAAAGATGTCATTGATCACCGTGCCCGGCTCGATCTTGCCCGGCCAGCGAACCATCATCGGTACGCGGAAGCCGCCTTCCCAGGTGGTGCCTTTCTCGCCCCGGAAGGGCGTGGTGCCGCCGTCCGGCCAGGTGAACTTCTCTGCGCCGTTATCGGTGCTGAAGACCACGATGGTGTTGTCGGCGATGCCCAGCTCGTCGAGCTTGTCCAGCAACGCGCCCACGCCGTCGTCCAGCTCCATCATGCCGTCGGCGTAGATGCCGTAGCCTGATTTGCCCTCGTACTTTTCGCTCAGGTGGGTCCACACGTGCATGCGCGTGGAGTTGTGCCAGACGAAGAAGGGCTTGCCCTCGCTGTGGGCCTTGTCGATAAACTTGAGGCTGGCGTTGAGGAACTCCGTATCCGCATTCTCCATGCGCTTGCGCGTCAGGGGGCCGGTGTCTTCAATGCGCCCGTCAGCGTAGGAGCGAATCACACCGCGGGGGCCAAATTTCTTCCGGAACTCGGGGTCTTTCGGGTAGAACTCGCTTTCCGGTTCTTCCTCGGCGTTGAGGTGATAGAGGTTGCCGAAAAACTCGTCGAAGCCGTGGTTGGTCGGCAGGTGCTCATCCCGGTCGCCGAGGTGGTTCTTGCCAAACTGGCCGGAGACATAGCCATGGTTCTTGAGCAACTCGGCGATGGTGGGATCCTTGTCCTGGATGCCCTGCTTGGCGCCCGGCATGCCGATGGTGAGAAGTCCGGTGCGGAATGGGTGCTGTCCCAGGATAAAGGAAGCACGGCCGGCGGTGCAGCTCTGCTGCGCGTAGGCGTCGGTGAAAATCGCCCCTTCGTCGGCGATTCGGTCGATATTGGGTGTGCTCCCGCCCATCAGGCCATTGTGATAGGCACTGATGTTCTGGATGCCCACGTCGTCACCCCAGATCACCAGGATATTGGGCTTCTTATCCTGTGCCAGGGCTGTTGCGGAGACGAACAATAGCGCCAGCGCTGCGATCAGGCGATACAGCGTTTTGACTGGTAATACAGCTGTCATATAGGAATTCCTCGTGATTCCGGGGTTCTGGAAGTGGCCCGAAAACACAAGGCCAATCCGAATATAGCTCATTGTTGCTGCAGTGCAAACTCCAGGGCAGCGGTCACGGCGGCAACCTGGGCCAGGATGCAATTTTCGGTGTCCACCCGGGGGCTGTCGGGGTAGACCTCGGTGGTGGTGCGGTAGGCGGCGTCGGTTGCGCTCATGCACAGGCCCAGCTTGCGCGCCTTGTAGGTGATTACCCCGGGCTGTTGCAGCGGTTCACCCAGCAGCTTGCCGTCGGCATCTGCGGGAGCAATGTGGGTCACCGCTGCAACGGCCTCGATCACCGCCCGCTGGAAGTCGGGGGCAGGGCACTCGGCCTCCCCTACGAGATAAAAGCCGTCCGGGATATCCCAGACGTCGAGGGTGACACCGTCCCGCGCCGCCAGGGCCGGACGGAATTCGCTATTGTCGGTATCGGTGGTCTCGTGCAGGTCGACGTGGAGCAGGAACTTGCCGGCGAAGGGATCGAGGTAACGCATCAGCGTGGCGGCCTCCGGGGCATCGCTGCCGCGGTGAAAGGCGCGATTGGGGTCTACTGTCTCGGGGTTCCAGCGGTTGATGGTCTCGTAGCCCCAGGGACTGATCGCCGGGGCGACCAGCAGGTTGAAACTTTTTGCATAGCGCGCCGCCTCTGTCTCCAGGAACCGCAGCGCGCCCTGCACCCCGCTGGTTTCGTAGCCGTGTACGCCGCCGGTGATCAGGGCCCCGGGCCTGCCCGGGTCCCACTGGCGACTGCGCACGGCAAACAGAGGATAGCGTTCGGGGTTGATCGGCAGTGCACCGTACTGCTCCACCGCGAAGTTCTCCCGCAGGGCGGGCAGGTGTGCCAGGACCTCTTCGGCGTACGAGCGTTGAACTGACTGCGCGGCGTACCAGGCCTGTTTCTCAGCTTCGCCCCAGGGCTGGCCGGGGACGCCGATAGGGTAGTCATTGGAGGTGTGCATGCTGCGCTCCCTGTCTGTGGTTTGTCCAGGAAACCTTGCCACAGTCGGGGGTGAAAACCGAGGCGCTAGAAATGGGCGCCGAGGTAGAGTTGGGGCCCCTGGTAGCTGAAGTCGATACCACCATCCCAGTCGTCACTGCCCGCCGCGACATCGATCTCGAAAAAGGTATACTTGAGTCCGGCGCTGAAATGCTGGCTGAAGCGATAGACCAGCCCGGCATCCGCACTGTAGATGTCGCCCTCCAGTTCGCCGCCGCTTAGGTCGACATCGAAGCCGAACCAGGAGGCCCGGAGGCCCAGCTCCCAGCGGTCGGTGAGCGCATAGGTGAGCCCAGCCCCCAGAAGGGGTAGCGGCGCATCGGTTGTCGCATTAACCCGGCCATCGCGCCCCACTGACTCCCCGCCGGCGAAGACGTCACCCCCGATTGCAAACTCAATGCCCGTCCAGTGCACGCCAGCGCTCAATACGAGTTCCAGTGAATCACTCTGGTGGATACTGTAGTTGTAGCTGATTGGTGCGATGTAAATATCCCACTCTGAGTTGACTCTTGCGCCTACGGGGAACTGCTCATCTCCGACTGCGATTTCGGTATCCAGGGTGGTAGTGGCGGTGCGCCGGAATTGCCAGTAGCCGGCGATAACCTGATGGCGCGGTGCGAAGCGCCAGCTCAGGCCTGCGAGAAAAGTCTCGTCATCCTCGTCGAAACCCAGGCTTTCCTCCAGGTCGATCGGCTGGTTGTTCGCTTCGTCGCCATTGACCTCGAGGTCAGTGTTCCAGTTCGTAAGGAAGTAACCCGCTTCAAGGGAGAAGCGGTCGTCGAGGCTGTTGAGCCTGCCCTCAGCCAGGGCCGCGCCGGGAAGCAGCAGGGCAGCACAGGTCGCGCAGGCCAGGTGTCGAAAAATTGCCATCTATATTCTCTTGCCTTCGCACAGACAGGCTGTTCGTCTTGGGAGTAGGCAGTATAGGGCAGGGTAGTTGGCCGGTCGAGTTTGGCAACAGACTTATGCCGACGAGCCCGGGCCAGCTATCCCGTTCCAGTAACCGGCGCTATTTGTTCAGCATTATTTGTTTGAGGCGATCCGGGCCAACCGTACGATAAATCTCCATTGCGCCAAGCAGCGGAATCAGAATGAGCAGCATCAGCAGCAGTGGCGCGACATTCTGGATCCACGACCGCTCGCTAAACTCAGCCAGCACCTGCCCCAGCGAGTGCCCGTGAACCCAGCCCACGATGATTTCCTCGAGACACTTGAACACGACAAGCAGCAGGAGCATGGCCAGGCTTTTCCAGACTATCCGATGCAGGAGCGGGTGCGCGTTCGCCCGCGAGCCAATCGACAGGGCGTCACCAATCAACACAAACTTGCCGAGAACCAGGGCTTTAACAATGGCAACGCCCCAGGGCACGGGCGTCGCGGCGGACGTGCTTGTGACCACGGTATCGTAGAGCAGAAGCACTGCAAAGCAGACATACAGATAGGCGCTGATCAGCGCATACTTGCGCATCTCGTCCTTGATTCTCTCGCTGCGAGAGCTGGTGTCGGTGCTCATGCGCTGGCCTCCCTTGCCGCGATCTAATTCACTTCCACAATCACTTTATCGATCGAGCCGGTAAAGCGGGTCTCGTCCGGGCCATAGCCAATGCCCAGGGCAACGGGCGTTTGATTGTCGAGGCCAACATCAGCGGTTTCGTCAGCGGAGAAAATCATCGGCTGTGTTTTGCCTATCCGTCCCTCTGCGACCTTTTCACCGTCTACGTAAAGCGTGGCGTCGCCGCCCTGGCCAAGGCCGACACCGTCGTAGGCGAATTCCAGTTTGACGGTTGCTTTACCCGCCGCTAGCACGCTCGGACTTTCAATGAGGAATCTTTCCAGCCCCAGCCAGTTATACTCGTAGGCCGGTTTCCCGTCCCTGAGGTGCAGGGACCAGCCTCCGAACCGGCCGCCCTGCACGATGACTGCGCCCGTCGCGCCGCCCTCGGGAATCTGCAGTTCAGCTGTCACCGTCTTGGAGCGATTTTTGACGTTAATGAAAGTGTTTTCAAGCATGCCTTGCATGCCTTCGTAGAGGGTCAGCTGATTCCGTCCCCCCATCAGGTCCGGTCGCCCGGCGAGCGCCGGGTTGACGCGCTCGATGGTGCGGTCATCGACGGGCAGTACCTGGTATTTCTCTGCCTCGGCGAGGAATAGCGCCTGCATCTCCTTGAGCTTGTCCGGATGCTTGTCCGCGAGGTTGTTGGCCAGGCTGAAGTCCTCGGTGACGTTATACAGGTCCCAGGTGTCCGCGGTAAGCGGCTTCTGCTTCCCGGTCTGCCAGGGCGCACGATGAATGGTGCGGGCAAACCAGCCATCGTGGTAGATCGCCCGGTTGCCGAACATTTCAAAGTACTGCGTGGTGTGGCGCTCAGGGGCATCGCCGTCATTGAAAGTGTAGGCCAGGCTGGTCCCCTCAATGGGCTTCTGGGGGGTGCCGTTGACATGTGTAGGTTCCGGCAGTCCGGCGGCCTCCAGCACCGTCGGGGCCACGTCAATAACATGGCTGAACTGGCGGCGTGCGCCGCCCCGCTCGGTGATACCGGAAGGCCAGTGTACGGCCATGCCATTGCGGGTGCCGCCAAAGTCCGAGGCTACCTGCTTGGTCCAGGTGAAGGGCGAGTCGAAGGCAACGGCCCAGCCCGCCGACATGTGTGGGAACGTCTCCTTGCTGCCCCACTTGTCCATGAGCGGCAGGAGGTCCTCGACCGTTTCCTGCACACCGTTGAAGTAGGTCATCTCGTTATACATGCCTACCATGCCGCCTTCCGCGCTAGTGCCGTTGTCACCGGCGATGTAGAAGATCAGCGTATTGTCCATCTCGCCGATCTCCTCGATGGCCGCGACAAAGCGGCCAACATGGTGGTCGGTATGGCCGACGAAGCCGGCAAAGACCTCGGCCTGTCGGGCGAAAAGCTTGCGGTGGCTTTCCGGCAGGCTGTCCCAGGCCGCGATATCCTCGGGTCGCGGGGGCAGCTGGGTATTCGCGGGAATGATGCCCGATTTTTTCTGGCGCTCGTAACTCGTGGTGCGGACCTTGTCCCAGCCCTGGTCAAACTGGCCGTGGAATTTTTCGATCCAATCCCGGGGCACATGATGGGGGGCATGTGTGGCGCCCGTGGCAAAATAGACGAAGAACGGCTTGTCCGGGGTCATTGATTGCTGGGCCTTGACCCAGTTTATGGCCTGGTCTGTCATGTCCTCGGTGAAGTGGTAATTATCGCGCTTGGGCGGATTGACCTTGATCACGCCATCGTAGATCAGCGGTGCCCACTGGTCGGTTTCACCGCCGATAAAGCCGTAGAACTTATCGAAACCCTGCCGCGTTGGCCAGCGGTCAAAGGGGCCCGACACGCTGGTTTCCCAGGCCGCGGTCTCGTGCCATTTGCCGAACGCTGCGGTACTGAAGCCGTTGAGTCTCAGCATCTCTGCAAGCGGCGCGACACTGTTCGGAATGGCGCCGGTATTACCGGGGTACGCAGTCGCGGTTTCCATAATGGAGCCCGCGTTGGCCGAGTGGTGATTACGCCCGGACTTGAGCGCCACGCGGGTGGGCGAGCACAGCGCCGTGGTGTGAAAATTCGTGTAGCGCAGGCCGCCGGTGGCGAGTTTGTCGAGCGTGGGTGTCGGTATGGGCCCCCCGAACGTGCTGGTCGCTCCGAAGCCCAGGTCGTCTATGAGAATGATGATGACATTGGGCGCGTCCGCCGGCGCTGTCACTTCAAAGCGCGGTGGCGGTTTTGTATTGCGCACATCCAGTTCACTGTAAACGGGATATTGAGGCTCGGCGATCGGGAGTTTGGTGCGGTCAAGCGTGTAGCTTGTGGCTGTGACAGAAATGGAAGCCACACAGGTAACGGCGAAGGATAGAGTACGGATAAAGATGTTTGCGGCCAAGTTAGTGTCCTCACGAAAAAGTGGCCAGCGCCGGGAGGCGATTGGCCATGCCTGGAAAGTGCGGTCTTCGCCAGGTGTCGTCGGCCGCTCTGAAAAGCAGTCTAGTCGAATATCAAAGGAACGTTATGGATATTTCCACGGGGAGCATTTGCAAGTCCCCGGCGGTTCAATTCTTGGAGATAAATTCGGGCGGCCTGCCGCAATGGGAGGCTGCTGGGCATATTATTCGATCTGTAACCCTGTGGCTGGCGATCAAAAAAACACCAGCAGCCGCGATTCGATACTTTCCCGGGGCGGGGCATCCGCGGGCGCCAGGGGGTTGGCGAAGGCAGTGTGGGCCACCCGCCGCGCTGCCCCGTCGGTTGCTGAATCAAAGGTCTTGAATAGCAGGGCCTCATCGAACTGCTGCTCGGGGAAGTAATACCAGCGGTGGTCAGGATTATCCAGCACCAGTTGCAGCTCGCCGATGCGATCCTCCGCCCGGCGCTCACTGGCGACAAAGTCACTGGGGTCGGCCGAGCTGAAATCACAGAGCGCCAGGGGGCTGTTGAGCACCGGCCCGTTGATCGATCGCCACACGTTGATAATGGCGAAGCGACTCTGCAGACGCTGCGCTGCCTCGGCCGCCGGCAGTAAGTCGCGCAGCCGCTTCTCGGCCGATGCATCCGTGTAGTCGTTGTGTACCACGGAGGCCGGTTCCCGGCTGGCGTGCTGGCCGCGCACCTGGCGGGAGTCCGAGCGCAGGGTATGGTCAAAAACCACGGCGGACTCGCCGCCGCTCGCCGCCAGTACCAGCGCGACAATCTCCGCGTCGTACCGGTTTTGCACTGCATCGAGCTGGTAGAAGTCGCTTACCTCGGTGGCATGGTCCACCAGGCAAAAACCCTGGTGGTCAAGGCTGGCCGGGGGTGAGAGCACCCGCGCATCGGCAATCTTGACGTCGCGTTTGTCGAATTCAGCGCCGATTTTCAGTTGCGCGTCGGCGCCGCCCCGGGAGGCAAAGTACACGGGTCGCTCCACGCCGGGCCTGAGATATTGAATCTGTGCTTGGGTATCCGCTGAAGTCATCCGAAAGGTCGAATTGCTGGTAGATTTGTGCTCAGTATGGACCACGTGTCTTGGGATGCAACGCCCTGAACTCGGTTAAAATCTGGCCCGAGAAACGCCGATTCGTGGAATGAGAATGTCATCCAGCCCAGTAACTTATGCCACGCGCCGCCCGCAGCGCGCTCCGTGCCTGTGTTGTGGGCGCAAGATGCTACTGACCTTCCATCACCTGATCCCGCGCAAGCTGCATCGGCGACCGCGGTTTCGTAAGCACTATTCCAGGGAAGAGCTGGCGCGAGGCATCTACATATGCCGGGACTGTCACGACGCCATTCACCGCACCTACACGGAAATGGAGCTGGCACAGGAACTCGCCACGCCCGAGACGCTGGTCGCCGACCCGGACCTGGCGCGGCATTTTGCGTTTCTTTCGCGGCAGCGTCGACGCCCCGCCTAGCCTGTTGCACCTGGGCGGCCGCACCTAGGCGGCCCCACCTCGCCGGCCACACCTCGCCGGCCACACCTACACGCGTCGGGAATGGCGCCGGTCTACATGCCGATTGAGAATGCGCTCAGCCTCCGCGCGCACCGCCGGCTCCTCCCGCATCGCCCACAAGCGTTCACGCGCCTCCCGGTGACTTTGCTGGCAATCGACGATGGGGTCGGGATATTCCTGCACCCAGGACGCGCGCTCGATGGGGGTGGCCTCCCAGGGTGCATGCAGCAGTTCATCCGGTAGGTCACGCAGTTCCGGCAGCCAGCGCCGCAGGAAGCTGCCCTCGGAATCGTGCTCCCGCGACTGCTTCACGGGGTTATAGATGCGAATCGTATTGGTGCCGGTGACCCCGGCCTGCATCTGCAGCTGGGCGTAGTGGATGCCTGGTTCGAAATCCAGGAACAGGGCCGCCAGGTGGGCGGCCGCGTCGCGCCAGTGCTGCCACAGGTGATGGCAAAAAAAGCTCACCAGCATCGCGCGGCTGCGGAAATTAACGTAGCCCGTGTGCACCAGGCAGCGCATGCTGGCATCGATCAGGGGATAGCCGGTGCGACCTTCCCGCCACGCCGCCTGCAGGCGTTCGTTGGCTGGCCTGTCCAGTTCCCGGTAGCCTCGATTGATATCCTCGAACTCCATGCGGCACTCCATCTCGAACTTCTGGATAAAGTGGCAGTGCCAGTGCAGGCGCGATTCGAAGGCGGCCATGGGGCGGTCCCAGCCGAAACGCTGGCGGCTTGCTTCCAGCGCCTGGTAGACCTGGCGCACGGACAGGTTGCCCCAGGCCAGGTAGGGCGACAGGCGCGAGCAGTGCTGCTGGCTTTCGTGCGGGCTGGAGATGCTGCGCTCGTAGTGGCGGCCCCGCTCGGCAAAAAAGCTCTCGAGCCATCCTGCTGCCGGCGTCGGTCCACCCTGCTGAAAGTTCGGGTCTGGCTTGAGCCAGGGCGCATCCGCGCGGCGCAGGAGCCACTGGCACGCGGTGCCCTGGGCGTCCAACTGCGCGGGCCGCAGCTTGTGCAGTGCCGGCGCGGCCTGTGTGCCGTGCATGATGTCCCGCCAGCGCGCGTTCCAGCCCCGGCGATCCACCCGCCCCCGCTGTACCCCGTTGCTGGGGCTTTCATGCCAGGGGACGTTGTGCTGCCGGGCGAAGGCCGCCACCGCCTTGTCGCGCTCGAAGGTCGATGCCAGGCCGGTTTCCTCGTGGCTGTAGATGGCACTGATATGCAGCTCCTCGTGCAGCGCCTTTAACAGGGCGGGGAATTCCGCCTGGAACACATGGATGCGCGTGCCGAGGCCTTTTAACTGCTGGTTCAGGTCCCGCAGGGACTCACCCACGAAGCGCCAGTGGCGCGCCGCATAATGCGGATCCTGCATCAGCATGGGTTCGAAGCAGTAGACCAGCAGCACCGGCCGGCCGGCGGCAATCGCATCCGCCAGGGGCGGGTGGTCCTGCAGGCGCAGGTCGCGCTTGAACCACACCAGGGAAATGCTCATCCCGCTTGCTCGCGCCGTGGCCAGACCACCGGCTCGCCGCTGTCCAGGCGCTGCAGCTGGACACCACCTTTGCGCAACACGCTGTGCAGTATGCGGTGGGTGTCGCGATCAAACAGAAATCCGCCATCGGTTGGTGCGGCCCTGGCGATTTCCGGGGAGGCAAAGGTGCCCATGTACATCCAGTTGTGCAGCAGGTGCCATTCCTCCGCAGGCTGGCAGGAAAGCGGCGCCTCGCTGCGCTCATGCAGCAACAGCGGGGCGGTGCTGGGCCAGGCGGTCAGGCGCCGCACAGCCAGCGCGTCCAGGAGGCGGGCATTGTGCTGTGCCGGGGTTTCCTCGCCGGTACAGGCACCCAGGCAGCGCCGGATCTGGTGCTGGAAGCAGGGCCCGCGCCCGCGCTCCAGCTCCAGGACCCGGGGGCAGAGTGATTCGGTCCGGGCGACCACCTCCAGTGCCCGTCGAGCCTGGTAGCGGTTCGCGAACGAGCCGTAGGCCGCGCGCACATCGGGGTTATCCCGCGAAAAGCAGGTCAGCTGTGGCCTGAGGAGACCGCTATCGTCCGCCTCCAAAATGATGGACCACATCCGCCGCAGGGCGCGCTGGCGACGATTGAACATTGGCATCTGCTGCTTGATGGCGAGATTCTCCAGCAGTAGCGCGCCGGCCTCGCCGGCTGTGGGGCGGCAATCAATGGTGCCGGTGGCGTGTAGTAAGCGACGCTGACGGCTGGTGCTGCTGGATTCGGCGAAGTGGCTGCGCACACGGCTGCGAATATTGACGCTCTTGCCGACGTAGAGCACCTCGCCCCCCTGGCCCAGGAAGCGATAGATGCCGGGGCAGGGTGGCAGGTCGTCCGCAAAGTTCAGGGTATCTGTGTCAATAGCGACTTGTGGCGCCGTGGGCATCCTTCACTGCTCTTTCGCTGGTCGGGCGGGGCAATGATAGTCAAATTGACGCCAGGACCCTTCGCAGCTGGGTTCAGGGCAGCATGGCCAATAAGGTCGCGTCGAGATTGAGCACCGCCAGCAAAAGGCCAACAACTAAGCCCGCCGGCAGACTGAGTACCCGGGGCAGCGGTTTCTTGCCGCTGGCGAGCGCAGGGTGCGGGGGTCTGACCCCTAGGGTGAACAGCCGATCAGAAAGCCTGTCGACTGCGATTACGATCAGATAAAGAACGACTGCCAGAGTGACGCCGATCGCGGCCATGACCCAGGCGCCAGAGACGACCAGTTGCAGCAGCCCGTGAGCTGCTGACCCCAGCAAGGTGCCTATCGCCAGGTTGACCGCGGCGTGGAACCAGTCGCCCGCGCGCATGCTGCGCCTTTGGCCCGGTGTCGCGCTTGCCTGCTTATCCCCGCCGACACCCGGCTGCTTATCTGCCCCCTCTTTAGCCACAAAAAACCAGACTCCCGTGGCGAAAATGATAAAGGCGCCAGTAGAGATCAGGCTTATTACGACAAAGTCAGGCATGATCTTGCCCTGCCATCCAGTCAACGACAGCTCGTGCCCAGCGCTCCCCATCCTGGTTCTGCACAAAGTGTCCGCCCCGTAGCGTGACGTGAGGCTGGCCAGCGCACCCGGGAATGGCCTGCTCGAATACGGGCCGCATTCCACCAGTGATCGGGTCGCCGTCGGAGAAGCACAAGAGCACCGGTTCATTCCATTCGCCCAGCACCCGCCAGGCGGTGCGATTGGCCTCGGACGCTGGGTCGTCCGGCCGGTCAGGCACCAGCGCGGGGAAGGCCCGTGCCCCAGCTTTATACTCTTCAGAAGGGAAGGGCGCGCGGAACGCCTGCTGCTCGGCCTCGGACAGGGAGCCCTGGCCGAAGTCATTGCAGATAAACCCGGTGTCGAATCCAGGGTCCGTCTGGCTGAACTGGCGCCAGGCTGAAAAGGCATCGCCCAGTGGCTGGTCGCCAGTGGGCAGGCCGGTATTGCCTGGAGACATGCGCGCGAAGCGCTCGGGCATATCTGTCAGTACGCGCAGGCCTATCAGCCCACCCCAGTCCTGACACACCAAAGTGATGCCCTGAAGGTCCAGCGCGGATACCCAGTCCTCGATCCAGTTCACGTGGCGCTGGTAGGTGTAGAAGTCGCGATCAGCAGGTTTGTCCGAGCGTCCGAACCCGATCAGGTCAGGCGCCAGCACCCGGTAGCCCGCGTCCAGGAATACGGGAATCATCTTGCGGTACAGATAGCTCCAGCTGGGCTCACCGTGCATGCAGAGAATGATGGGGCCCTCGCCCTCGTCGATATAGGCCAGGCGAAGCCCGGGGGCATCCGGGTCGGATAACTCATGGTAGTGCGGCGAATACGGGAAGTCGTGCAAGCCGTCAAAGCATGACTCAGGTGTGCGCAGTATTTTCATGTGATGGGTTTCCACGGTGGTAAAGCGAGACATTTTTTTAGAATGGACCGGGCCACGCAAACAGGCGAATCCCAATGTTGTTCTGGCGCTTTGCAGCAGTTGGACCGCGACGTTTCCGCTGTGCTTAGATAGCAGAACGCTTTACCTGTCAGTCGATCCGGAGGCACATAGATGAACCAGTCTGAGCAAGCGCCACCTCGTGCCACTGCGATGCGGTCGCTCTATCGTGGAGCCGGCCTGCTGGTAGTCGGCATTGCGCTCTTCTTCGTTCCCCGCGTGCTGGATAGCCTCTTTCTGCAGGGTGAGCCGAGGCCCGGCGAGTCTGTAGTGGAAGGGCAGGTGATTCGCGTCGTTGAGAGCGTCAACAGTAGTAGTGCCACAGGCAATAAGCCAAACCGGATCTCCTATTTTTACCGGGTGGACGGCAAAGCGTACTGCTCTGGCGGACGCGGAGTGGCCGAGCAATCCAACAGCCAGCTAATGGAAACCTGCGCTGACCAATGGGAGCAGGTGAACCGTGCAACGGTCGATGCATACGGCGCAGGCGCAAGGGTCAGAATTTTCTACGATCTGCAGAAACCATGGATATCCGAGCCCGCCCAGGCCCCACATCGGCGCACCCCGTGGGCCCTCGCGGGTTTATTCGCTCTCACCATTGCTGGTCTCGTGATCTGGACGAGTTGGCGTGGCCCCCTGGATTTCACGAGTAGTTAAGGGGTCAGACCCCTTTTCACGCCTCGCTGTCGCGCTTCCATATGCAGCGGGAGGCTGAGCTCAATTCCGCCGGCGCGGGCCGGGCTGCTGCAGCGTTTGCCTCTGCTTCCCTGAACACGGAGACCGTGAACGCCACGCCTCCTATCATCAGCAGATGCGCCATCCAGACATAGCTGAAATGGAAGATAGAGAGAAACGAGAGACTGAATATCATACTCCACATCCACCCCAGCGCCTGCATGATGTGGTGCTGGGACGCGAGGTCCAGGTATCTTAAAGGGTTCTGCTGACTGTCCATGACAGTCTCCCAGGCTGAAATGATGAATTCTTTCACGGCTGTCGCTCTCTAGGTGTTTAACTCGGATACGGTTACATGCGCGAGCTGGTTTATCGGCAACTATCCCTTGTCGATCTTGTGTCTACAGTTGCTGACGTTGTTGCATTGGCCATCACACTGATATGGGGGCCGATAAAAGGGGTGCAGTCACGTAAAGTGGTCGAAGGGGTCAGATCCCTTTCCCCCCTCAGCAATTGCTTTTCGTTAGCGAAATGGAGGAGGGCAGGTTGATGTTATGAATGAGTGGGAGGTTCCATGCCTCGTCCTGGGCTGAAAGCGGCCGCTGAATTGCTATCCGCGACAGCCCATCACGCCACCTTGTTATAGATAACCGGCATCTTACCCACCCACTGTCTCCAGGCCTCTTCATCACAGATAAGATCAGCCATGAAGCAAGCTACGTTGATTCTGCTGGTCTGCCCCGCGTCGAAGATTGCGCTTCTGGTTGGTGAAGGGTGAACCGTATATTCCGTCGCCCCAGCTTCATCAATCAGGGAATCCGGGCGAACGACCGCCCATTGAATGGTGCCGTCGTTTTGGCCAATCAGGGTACGTAGATAATCCGCTGCGTCTTCGTTGTCAGCATGTGGGGGTAGCAATAGCCGAATGAGCGTCATCACGAACTTCTGTTTGGTGGATATCTGCTCTTCGAGATCGCGGTTGCGGTTCCCCGTTGTATTCATGAGCACGAACTTGACTGGATACAAAGCCTCGGTCTTCCTGACGGCATTACACAGCCGCCTGGTGACATCGGTGACAAGTCTTCGCGGGGGAAGGAACATGCCCTTGAAGCTGAGATTGTGGCCCAGGCAGGACGCTATAGCGTCACAGCCGCTAACCTGCCGGATCAGTTCGTCATCCGGGAGATCCAGTACGCTGGCTTGAGTTATCGACAGAGCATCGCTATTTGCGATTTCCTCTGGAAGGGCCTCCTTTGATCGAACGATTACTCGTACGTCCTCCCCACGTTCAAGTAGCTGCTGCACCAACAGCCGTCCGGTAGCTCCGCTCGCTCCGACTACCAGTGTGGTCATATTTATGGCGCTCCGCTGACCTGGCCGAACTCACCCGCCTCATAGGCAGCCTGAGCAACTGCGATTGCCGACGTCGAGCCCATAACGAGGGGCCCTTGCTGCACGTAGGGCTCCTGGAGCGGCTCTGCTTCAAAAAGCGCGAAGTGGGCCGTCTTTTCCCCAGTGCTCTGCAGGTGAAGGTCTACCGTCTCACCTGCTTCAGGGTTATTGATCGTGAGCGCTTCTCCTCGCTTGAGCGTGTGAAGCACACCCGCTACCGACACTGCCAGCTCGCCTTCAATGGCGTGTATCCAGGCGTTTCGATGTGCACCCAGGCGGTGCACGAAACCACATCGTCCACTGACATAGCCGTCCAGTATAGTCATCGACGACCCCAGCGCATGGGAGCCAACAACGTCGTTTGAGCGACCAAGCGCAATACGAACGCGATAGTTTTCGCCGGAGAGAACCGGCATCTCGCTGCCGCGTACCAGGAGAGACGCCGGGGAGTCGTATCGTTGCCGCTGCGGCAAGTTGACGAAGACCTGAAGGCCATGAATTCTGGACCCCGGCCGCGGTGCTTCATCATGCAAGGCGCCGCTTCCGGCCTTCAGCCAGTAGAGATCACCCGGTTGCAGATCAAAATCGTTCCCCAGGGAGTCCCGATTGTGAAAGCGCCCCCGCCCATCCTCGAATAGCAGTGAAACGGCAGACATGCCGGCGTGGGGGTGAATGCCGAAGGTCGGCTCTGTCATCACATAATGGTCTACCATCACAAGCGGATCCATCGTAGCCTCAAGCTCCTTGGCGCGAAAGCTGCGAGCCTCAAAACCACTACCAACGAAAAGCGCCGCGCCAGAGAGAGGCGAACTCACCCGGGGAACTGCGGGAGTTGTGTGACCGAAACGGTGATCAATTGCTGCACTGTTTGCGTTGATGTTTGCGTTCATTATTGCGCCCTCCGAAGGGTAGTTGTTACGCTCCTTAAATATATATGTGGAACAATGGCTGCCAGAAGATCCATAAATTGAAATGACAGTTCTATATATGCAACAATAAAAAGCGCTACTGTGGAAAAGCCCTAAATCATGAACGCCGTTGATCTGAACGACTACTTCTACTTCGTGCACGTTGTGGAAAAGCGGGGGTTCTCAGCGGCCGCTCGAGCCCTGGGAATGCCCAAATCGAGATTGAGCCGACATATCGCCGCTCTTGAGAGGCGCCTGGACGCGCGCCTGATTCAGCGGACAACCAGGCAATTCAAGGTTACCGAGATCGGTGAGGTGTTGTATCAGCATGCCCGCGCGTTGCTCGATGAGATGGAGACCGCTGAAGCAGCGGTAAAGCGGAAAATGAACGCGTTGTCGGGCAACGTCGTCCTGAGCTGTTCAGTTGGCGTTGCCCAATTTGCGCTCAAGGAAATCCTGGCCCGCTTTCTCGTCGACAATCCGCTCGTCTCGGTCGCTCAGCAGGTCACCAATCAGAATATTGACCTTGTCGGGTCCGGCGTCGACCTGTCAATTCGAGGACATACCGGGCCCTTACCTGACTCCTCCCTGATTCAGCAGAAACTCGCGACGGTGGAGTGGCATCTGTTCTGCGCAACGGGCTACGAGAATCAGCACGGCGCCATCAATAACCCGGGGGATCTGGCAGGTCACAATACGCTTGCCCTGGGGTGGCAATCGCCGAAAGGTAGTTGGTCCCTGGAGAAGCACTCCGGCGAGAAAGTCGAGGTAGCCATAACGCCGCGTCTCAAGAGTGAAGATATGTCCACTCTCAAAGAGGCCGCGATTCAAGGGCTGGGGGTCGTGGCACTGCCCGCCTATACCTGTCGGCAGGAGCTAAACGAGGGTCAACTGCAAAGACTGCTGAGCGACTGGCATGCAGGGGTAGCTCAACTGAGCCTGCTGCAGCCCAGCCGAACGGGCATGTCACCACCGGTGGAAGCGCTAAAGCGTTTCCTGCTGGCGGAGCTTGCAGACTTCGTCAGCACTCCTGGCGATGCCGGTCAGCATGAGGCTGCTGGTGCCGGAGTACCGACTTGACGGCTCGCCGCCTCGGGCGGCGCGTGGGGATTACCCCCGGTGCTGCAGCATCCTTTCATGTCGCTTGCCATTGAGCATCTTGCCAACCCATGTCGGTCTAACCCACCAGTCGTAGGTAAGCCAGCAGCAAATGGCGGTGGCGACGGACACGATCAGGAATTTGACCTCAGCGGGCCAGGGAAGGTGGGCCAGGGGGATGGCAAAGGCGACGAGGAAGGCGGAATGAGACAGGAAGACCCAGTATGCGCTGTCTGAGAAATATCGTCTGAGCTCGCTATGCCCCGCAAAATAGCGCTCAAACAGGCCAGTGAAAAAGCAGATAAAGGCAAAGGTAGAAACCCCTGTCCCAATGGACAGGAGCATATGCATCGGAACCCACAGATCACTGTCTGCATCGCCGCGCAGTGCAAACCCAGCCAGTGAAACAATAAAGGCAACCACGGCCACGGATAACCAAGGCCAAGTGCGCGCAGCCATGCAATCTATGCTGGAGCGGTCGCTATAAAGCAGCCAGCCAAACAGATAGCAGACAAAAAAGTAGCTGAAAGTGCCAGGGTCCGGAATAAAGCTGGTGTCCGCGCCAATTCGGCCAGCGTCAGACGTGCTGCCCAACAAGCCCAGCACCAGCGCAAACAGGCTAACTGTCCACAGCGACGACATGGTACCTCGCTTCAGCCGACTACTGATCTTGGCAAGCCAGGGTGCCATCATCGCGGACACGCCGATAAACATCGCCAGGTAATATAAGAACCAAAGATTATGGGTCTTGTTCCACAACTCCTTGTGCGCGGCATGAGACATATCGAAACCCCATGTGCCGGTCGCCAGTACATTCTGGCCCAGCACGGTGAGCGGTGTCATGACGATGGCACTGACGGGCAGAAAAACCAGGAAGGGTATAACGATCCGGTCATACCGGTTCTTCAGCATCCCCTGCCTTCCTCGTCGCTCCATCAGGAGCGCCGCGAAAAAGCCCGACAGCATATAAAAAACGGGCATGCGAAAGGTATTGGTGAGGATCAGGATCGCGTCCATGGAATAAGAACGCGACGGGTCGCGGTAATAATCATCCGCACCAAGCATGACGTAGTACATCTGCACGCCATGAAAAACGATGCCGAGCGCCATCATCACCGCACGCAGAAAATCCAGGCTGTGATACCGCTCGTGCCTTGCACCAATCACGCGATTTTTCGCCTCAGCTTATGTGCATACCATCTTTGATAATAACCCAATGGGAAGGAGTTAGGCGAAAGCGAAGGGGTATCCGTGACGTGATCTGACACCCTGGCCGATACTGCTTGCCTCTATCTGTTGCTACTATGAGTTCTGGAGCCTGCACTGGCACCCGCCGGTCACAATTGATGAAGGTTCACGGTGTGAAAATATTCCTTAAGACCCTGGGTGCCGCGCTGCTCGTGGTTGCAGCGGCGCTAGTAGTGGCGCTGTTGTGGCCGATGGCGGATCCGCCACAGCTGGCCCATTCGGGCCCGGTCGCGCTGGTGGACGTCACGATCATCGATGTGGAGCAGGGCGCGGCATTGTCGGGACAGACCGTGGTTGTGCGCGACGGTCACATCGAGCGCGTCGGGCCGGTATCGAAGGTAGCGTTGCCAGCAGGCATTCGCAGCCTGGATGCGCGGGGACAGTTCCTGATGCCCGGCCTGTGGGATATGCACACCCATTCGATCAAGCGCTCGCCACAATTCCACCATGCACTGTATATTGCCAACGGGGTGACCAGTGTGCGTGACATGTCCGGTTGCCTCTCCGAGGACGATGCCTACTGGGCCTGCCCGCAGGACCGCCGCCGTTGGACCAATGAGGCAGTGCGCGGGGAGCGTGTCTCGCCGCGTTACCCGCTGCAAAGCAGCTACCAGACCAATGGTGGTAACGAAGTGCCTGAAGGCCTGCCGGCATTCTTCCGCCCCGAGAGCCCGGCACACGCAGATGAGCTGGTGGCATTTTACCGTGACCAGGGCGTGGACTTCATCAAAACCTATACCGAACTCACACCGCAGCAGTTCGCCTGGATCGCCCGGAGTGCGCGTGAGCAAGGGCTAAGCATTGCCGGCCACCGTCCTATCAAGGTCTCCCTGGCCGCTGCGCTCGCCATGGGGCAACGCTCCTTTGAACATGGCCGCTTATTCCTGTTCGAGTGCTTCGGCGGCGCGCAGGCTTTCCGCACGGCCCCAGACCCACTCGCAGCCTACGATGCCACGTTAAGGAAACGACTGCTGACTGAGCGTGACGAAGCTGCCTGTGCGCAACACATGGGAAATATGGCGGAAGCTGGCGCCTGGTGGGTGCCAACACTGACGACCTTGCGCATGGCTGTGACTGCCGCCCAGCCCGCCGCACATAAAGACCCGCGCCTGGCAGACGTGCCGTGGCTGCGGCGCAAGCTGCTGTGGGAGCCTGATGCACGCCGCGCCGCCGCCGAACCGCTGGCGAGTGACGGGCGCAGCGTCCATGCCCGCCTGTTTGCCCTCGCTTCACAAGACGTTCACGAGGCCAATACGGCCGGCGTGCGTATTCTGGCAGGCACCGACACAACCGACACCCTGGTGTTCCCTGGTTCCAGCCTGCACGACGAACTGCAAATGCTGGTTGATGCCGGGCTCACGCCGGCGCAGGCGCTCCGCACTGCAACTATCTCAGCGGCGGAGTTCGCCGGCGCGCGAGCCACACAGGGCAGCATTGCACCCGGCAAGGTTGCGGACCTGGTGCTGTTGGATGCTGACCCCCTGGCCGACATCGCGCATACGAGGCGAATCGCCGGGGTGTTTGTCGCCGGCCACCACCACGACGCACAGTCACTGCAGGCGCTGCGGCAATTTGCGGGCGCGCAGGCTTCAAGCGTGAGAGCCAATCTGCGGCTGTTATGGGATATGTTGGCCAGCCCGTTGATGCGACGCCAGCTGGCCGACTGAGGAGCCAGGCGATTTTATGCCGGGCACATGCCACGATCGACTTTAACGGCCTGTCAGCCGGGCTCGTGATTCGTTTTCATATGAATAAAGTACACGGTTGTGCCGACACCGGCCAAAAACAGAACGAACGATGTGGTCCCGGCAAACACCGGCGCAGCCACGGCAACGTCACGGGAGGCCAGAATCGTCACTAACAGGGCGTTATTTTCCGCCAGATAGATGCTTAATGCCGTTACGGCCAGAGAGGCGAGTAAATACAACATCGTCACCAGCCAGCGCATCAAACCCGTGAGGAGATTTCTGCCAGCAAACACGGCCACAATCGTAGCAAACGTGATTGTCAGCCAGGTTTGAAACTGGATGACCATGGCTTCTTCGTTGACTCGAATCAGCTCCAGAATTTCTGCGACGGTAAGTTCTTCCATCGGTCACCTGATAAGTGGTTATTCTGCTTGCCGAAAAACTACTGTACTGACAAGCGCAGTGGGCTTGGCTTTCGCTGTTTGCAACCTGCTTCGGCCAGAGTTTACATGAGTTCCTATTTGAGGGTGAGTGCCAAAGTCCGCTTTCACCTCATAGCGAACTAAATCAGGCAGCAATTTCGACCGATTTCATGTCCGCTTTCGGCCAGGAGCGGAAGTTTAAGGCTCTACAAGTTGGCTACGGCTGTCACCTCATATCGGCCAGTGTCGAAAGGTTGAGCATTCGCCAGAAGGCGCACCTTCAACCGGAAGCGATCATTTTGAAGCTGAGTGTCGGCGAACGCTCCACATGAAATAGACGCCCATAACAACACCGGCGAACTGCATGAATGCCATGTATGGAATCCAGAACTCTCCTGCTGTAACTAGGAAAAGATCATCGAGTGTATTGGGCACTTCCGCCAGAATCTTGAACTGCGACTGCATATAGCCAATTTGGGCGAGAATCGCAGACGTAGCAGCAAACACATATAGTGCGCTTGCGGCAATTGCCTGAAAAGCGTCGAGGCGGGCACCGACATAGAATACTGTTACTAAATAGGCAAACGTAAAAGATATAAAGACTGTGAACGCTGTAAGGGTGTGCCCTCCCCAAATACCAGCCACTTCCAGTGCTTCAGCCTCGGTCATAGTTCAGCTCCGAACTTATCAGACGTCCGACAAGGATAGACAGGTGTCTGGAATTGGCCGAACGCCAACCGCCAGTTACCCCCAGCTGACCGGCTCAGTTGGGTCGAGAGCGGACACTCGAGTAAGTTTAGACCAAATGCCGCTTATTAGGCGAAAGCGGACATTCTGCCCAAATATTAACCGGCGAGGGATTGCGCAAGGGCGATGTCCGCTTCCACCTCGGTGGTGACGAATTTGCAGAATATGCAGGGAGCTAGCGGGTAACCGCAGGCGGCACGCAAGCCATCAGATTATAATCCGGCGTGACTTCAGCTAAGCAAATACCAGCGAAATCGCGATGGAGAACATCACCAGGCCGATAGAAAAATCTAAGATTCTCCAAGAGAGTGGCCGCTGAAAAAGCGGCGTGAGAAATCTTGCTCCGTAACCGAGGCTGAAAAAGAATATAAACGAGGCCGTGATCGCTCCTGTCCCGAAGTACACGCGGGCGGCGCCCTCATACTGGACTGAAATCGCTCCCAGTAACACAACAGTATCTAGATACACATGAGGATTCAGCCAAGTAAAGGCCAGGCATGTAAGTATCGTTTGCCAGAGAGCATTAGGTATTTCTCCCTCCGGCTCTAGTGCGTGACTGGTGCCTGCTGCCGACAGAAAACTCTTGCCACCATAAGCTACCAAAAACAGCGCGCCACCGTAACGAGCAGCAGACTCAATCTCGGGAAATGCCTCTACTGCGGCGCCGAATCCTGTGACGCCGACGAGAATAAGTATCGCATCAGACACGGCACAGACCATGCAGACCCAAAATACGTGATGCATTTTGAGGCCCTGCTTTAGCACGAAGGCATTCTGGGCGCCAATCGCTATGATCAGCGATAGACTGAGAAAGAAACCTGAGAGAATAGAGTCCATCACATTTAGTAGCGACTTTGCTAGATCTTAGGTCTAGAACCTAACACGAGCGTCGACTGACCTGCCCCATAAAAACACTGCAGTTTGCTTCGAGCACGTAAGCATAGAAAAAGTCACGATATCGGAATTCCACCGGCCAGAGGCCGGACTTGACGGTCCGCCGCTGCCGGCGGCACGTTGGGATTAGCCGTTAATTACTCAAGATTGATGCTGGTACCGGAGGCCGGACTTGACGGTCCGCCGCTGCGGGCGGCACGTTGGGATTGGCCGTTAATTACCCAAGAGTAATGCTGGTACCGGAAGCCGGACTTGACGGTCCGCCGCTGCGGGCGGCACGTTGCGATTGGCCGTTAATTACTCAAGATTGATGCTGGTACCGGAGGCCGGACTTGAACCGGCACGCCTGTTAGGGCATCGGATTTTGAATCCGACGTGTCTACCAATTTCACCACTCCGGCAAGAGGGACGCGGGGTTTGGCTCCCCGATGGACGGCGCGGATTATAGCAACCACCGGGTAAACTGCAATCGCGGTGGCTTAACCTGGCCCCGGTTTCCCTGTAGACTGGCCGCCGTTTCGACAGGGGCGGGTGGTGCACTTTATGTGACTTCGCCCGCTGACACTTCTGAGTATCGACAGGGAGAAAAGAGATGGGTATGAAGACAGTCAAGAAAACCGCGGAGTACGTGATCCTGCAGCGCGGTGATGATCGCTATGCGGTCAAGGACGCCGAGCGCAAGCCGGTTAATGGCGAGGAAAAAGTGCGGATCCTGCTCCAGGAAGGCCTGATCAAGGCCCCTGCGCCCAAGGCACCTGCTGCCGAGGAACCGGTTGAAGAGGCAGCAGAAGAAGAAGCGGCCGCTGAGGAGCCGGTCGCCGAGGAACCCGCTAGCGAGGAGCCCGCTGCCGAGGAAGCACCCGAAGCCGCGGCTGATGACGCCGGCGAGGAAGAGACCACCTCCTGAGGCGTCAATCGCGGTACTATATTAAGCCGGCCCCGGGCCGGCTTTCTTCTGTGTGGTGAACATGAAACTCAGCGATTTTTCCTATGAGCTGCCCGCGGCGCTGATCGCGCAGCATCCGCCGGCAGAGCGCGGTGACAGCCGCCTGATGTGCCTCGATGGTGCGTCGGGCGCGATCAGTCATCGCCGGTTCAGCGACCTGCTGGAACTGGTGCAGCCGGGCGACCTCATGGTGTTAAACAACACCCGGGTCATCCCCGCCCGCGTTTTCGGGCAGAAGGAAACCGGCGGCCGCCTGGAAATCCTGATTGAGCGCCTGACCGGCATCGACAGCGCCCTGGCGCACATCCGCTGCAGTAAATCACCCCGGCCGGGCAGCAAGATCCTGCTCGCGGCAACCGAGGGTGAGGTGCCGGGTCCCTTCAGTGTATTTGTCACCGACCGGGTCGGCAGCCTGTTTGCCATCCGCTCGCCCGAGGGCCAGCCCCTGAGCGAGATCCTGCAGGTGATTGGGCATATGCCCCTGCCGCCCTATATCGATCGCGCCGACGACGCCCTGGACCAGTCCCGCTACCAGACCGTATTCGCCGAGCGCGAGGGCGCGGTGGCGGCCCCCACGGCATCCCTGCACTTCACCGAATCGATGCTGGAGGCCCTCGATCAGCGCGGGGTGGGGCGCACCTTCGTGACACTGCACGTGGCCGCCGGCACCTTCCAGCCGGTGCGGGCAGACGATATCGAAGACCACGAAATGCACGCGGAGTACCTGGAAGTGGGTCCTGAGACCTGCGAGGCGGTGGCCCGCACCCGCGCCGCCGGCGGGCGGGTCATCGCCGTGGGTACCACCGCGGTGCGCTCCCTGGAGGCGGCCAGTGAGGGCAATGGTCTGCCAAAGCCCTTTTGTGGCGACACCGATATCTTTATCTATCCCGGATATCGCTTCCACAGCGTCGATGCCATGATCACCAACTTCCATTTGCCGGAGTCGACCCTGCTGATGCTGGTCAGCGCGTTTTCCGGGCGCGAGGCGGTCATGGCTGCCTATGAGGCAGCCATCGAAGCGGGCTACCGCTTTTTCAGTTACGGCGATGCGATGTTCCTCACGCCCCAGCCCTCGGCGCTGGCGCAGTTGTGAGCCGCCAGTGCCACATGCAGTTTTCCCGCTCGGCCCAGGACGGCGCGGCCCGGCGTGGCCGCCTCAGCTTTCCCCGCGGCACGGTGGAGACGCCCGCGTTTATGCCGGTGGGCACGTACGGCACGGTCAAGGGCATGCTGCCGCGGGATATCGTGGGGATTGGCGCCGAAATCATCCTCGGTAATACCTTCCATCTCTGGCTGCGCCCGGGCACCGAGGTGATCGAGGCCCACGGCGATCTGCACGACTTTATGGGCTGGGAGGGTCCCATCCTGACCGACTCCGGCGGCTTCCAGGTATTCAGCCTGGGCAAGATGCGCAAGATTTCCGAAGAAGGTGTGCGCTTCCAGTCACCGGTGGACGGTGACCAGGTGTTCCTGGATCCCGAGAAGTCCATGGCGATCCAGCGCAGCCTGGGGTCGGATATCGTGATGATTTTCGACGAGTGCACGCCGTACCCGGCAACCGAGGCCGAGGCGCGGGCCTCCATGGAGCTATCGATGCGCTGGGCCGCGCGCAGCAAGGCGGCCCATGGCCAGAGCCCCAGTGCCCTGTTCGGCATCGTCCAGGGGGGTATGTACCCGGCGCTGCGGGCGGAGTCCCTGGCGGGGCTGGAGGCCATTGGCTTCGACGGTTACGCCATCGGCGGCCTGTCCGTTGGTGAGCCCAAGGACGAGATGCTGGCGGTGCTGGATACGATGCAGCCTCTGCTGCCCGAAGACCGGCCCCGCTACCTGATGGGGGTGGGTACGCCGGCCGATCTGTTGGAGGGTGTGCGCCGCGGGGTGGACATGTTCGACTGTGTCATGCCCACCCGCAATGCCCGCAACGGCAACATCTTCACTTCCCGGGGCGTACTGAAGCTGCGCAACGCCCGCCACAAGACCAGTACCCTGCCGCTGGACGAGGCCTGCGACTGCTACACCTGCAGCAATTTCAGCCGCGCCTACCTGCATCACCTGGAAAAGTGCAATGAAATCCTCGGCTCCCAACTGAACACCCTGCACAATCTTTACTACTATCAGCGGCACATGGCCGGCATCCGCCGGGCGATCGAGTCCGGTACCCTGCAGGCCTTTGCCGATCAGTTTTATGCGCAGCAGGCGCAGGGAGTCTGAGAGTGTACAAGCTCTGTTTTTATGTCCCCGAATCCCACCTCGAGCCGGTGAAAGCCGCGGTATTCGCCGCCGGCGGCGGCCGCATTGGCGACTACGACAGCTGTTGCTTCCAGCTGCGTGGCCAGGGCCAGTTCCGTCCCCTGGCGGGTAGTGACCCTTTCCTCGGCGAGGTGGGCGAGCTGGAGCAGGTTGAGGAAGTGCGCGTGGAGCTGGTCTGCAGCGCCGAGCATATCGCGGCTACGGTGGCGGCGCTCAAAACCGCACATCCCTACGAAACCCCGGCCTTTGACGTGGTGCAGCTGAGCGCCGAGTTCAGCGCCTGAATGAACACGATCAAGCAGCGGCTGGCATCCCTGGGACGACACTACCCGCCACAATTCGAAGCCTGGCGGGGCAGCGGTCGCCAGGCCGGTGTGCTGGTGGCACTGACCGATGAAGCCGAACCCCGGGTCGTGCTGGGGCGGCGCGCGGAACATCTGCCCCTGCATCCCGGGGAGATCGCCTTTCCCGGTGGCAAGCGCGAGGACGAGGACCATGGGCCCTGGGATACCGCGCTGCGGGAGTCCGAGGAAGAGGCTGCGCTGCCGCCGGCCACGGTGACCCCCCTGGCGGAAATGCCCGCACTGGTGACGCGAACGGGCTTTTCGGTCCACCCCTGCGTCGGCATGATTCCTGCGCACAGTGCGTTGCGCGCTGACCCGGAGGAGTTCGACCTGTTGCTCATGCCACCCCTGGCGCTGTTTGCGGAAGCCGGTCGTTTTGAGCTGCAGTGGATGCGGCTCCGCGACGAGCGGCGGGCGGTGCCACATTACTCGCTGCAGGAGGGTATGGTCTGGGGTGTCACGGCCACGGTGTTGGCCCAGGTCGTCAACGTGGTTTACGATGCCGGGTTGGATCTCAAGCGCGACTGGAAGGAATAAGCATGAAGTATCGTCTCGGCGACAAGCAGGTGCAGCTGGAGGGGGAGGGGCATTTCATTGCACCCAATGCCGCCGTGATTGGCGACGTCACCCTGCACGCCGGCGCCAGCGTCTGGTTCAGCTGCGTGCTGCGTGGGGATGTGGAGCGCATTGAAATCGGCACCAACACGAACATCCAGGACGGCACCGTGATCCACGCGGACCCGGGCTTCCCGGCGGTGGTCGGTGACAACGTGACCGTGGGACACAACGCCATGCTGCACGGCTGCACAGTTGGCGACGGCAGTCTGATCGGCATCGGCGCGGTGGTGCTGAACGGCGCCAGGATCGGCCGCAACTGCCTGGTGGGCGCCAATGCCCTGGTCACCGAGGGCACCGAGGTCCCGGATGGCAGCCTGGTGTTGGGGGCGCCGGCGAAGATCAAGAAAACCCTGAGCGATGAAGAGCAGGAGATGCTGCGCCTCAACGCGGATCATTACGTGCAGAATGCGCAACATTTCAGCGCTGAACTGCAGCCGCAGGATTGAGGTGCGCGCGTGAGTGAATCCGAGCCACGCTCGCCCTGCATCTCTATCTGTGCGCTGGGTGAGGACGATATCTGTATCGGCTGCTTTCGCAGTGCCGAGGAAATCACCGACTGGTTTATGGCTGCACCGGCAGATAAAAGGGCGATCCTGGAACGAGCGCGGGAGCGCCGCGCGGCCGTCGAGGGGCCGCGCCTCAAGTAGTGGTGCTGGCGCGCACCGCCTGCACCACGTTGCCCTGCAGCTCCAGAATTTCCAGTCGGTAGGTGTCGATCTTCAGGCCCGCATTGGCGTCGGGGAAGGACTCCAGGTACTCCAGGATCAGGCCACTCAGGGTCTTGGGCCCATCAGTGGGCAACTGCCACTCCAGTGACTTGTTGATTTCCCGGATGTTGGCGTTGCCGGTAATAATGAAGCTGCCATCCCGCTGGGGAAAAATCACATCGTCGGTGTTCACCAGGTTCGAGGTGAATTCACCCACGATTTCTTCCAGGATGTCCTCCAGGGCCACCAGCCCCATCACGTCACCGTATTCGTCCACCACCAATGCCAGGCGCAGCTTGTTCTGCTGGAAGTTGAACAGCTGGGTGTGCAGCGGTGTGCTTTCCGGGATGAAATAGGGGGTATCCATTTCGCGTTCGAGGGCGGCACGGTCCAGGCCCTGGGCGTCCAGTACCCGGGAAATGTTGCGCATGTGCAGGACGCCGACGATGTCGTTGATGTCGTCGCGCCACACGGGCAGGCGCGTGTGTGAGCTGGACTGGATGACCTTCAGGATTTCCTCGTCGGAGTCGTCCAGGTCGATGCCGTAGACATCGTTGCGCGGAACCATGATGTCATTCACCGACACCTCTTCCAGATCGAGGATGTTGAGCAGCATGCCCCGGTGACGGGTGGGAATCAGCTGGCCCGCCTCGGTCACGATGGTGCGCAGTTCCTCGGTGGAGACATGTTCGTCCCCGGCCCGGGCGGGGTCCACCCCGAGCAGGCGCAGGAGGCCGTTGGTCACGGTGTTTACCATCCACACCAGCGGGTACATGATGCGCATCAGCGGCAGCAGGATCACGCTCGCGGGGAAGGCAACCGCCTCGGGGTGCAGGGCGGCAATCGTCTTCGGCGTGATTTCGGCAAAGATCAGGATCACCAGGGTCAGGCTGACGGTGGCAATGGCGATACCCGCATCCCCCCACAGGCGTATTGCAATCACCGTGGCGATCGCCGAGGCGGAGATGTTCACCAGGTTGTTCCCGATGAGAATCAGGCCAATCAAACGATCGGGGCGATCCAGGAGCTTGCTTGCCCGTTTCGCACCACGATGCTTGTTTTTCCTGAGGTGTTTCAGCCGGTAGCGGTTCAGAGACATCATGCCGGTTTCGGAACTCGAGAAGAAACCGGAAAGCAGAATGAGGACTACCAGGACTGAGCTTAAAAGACCCAGCGGTGCTTCGTTCAAATCAGGAAAAAACCCTTGGTGAGATGGAACCGCGTATCTTGAAGAAAAAGCCGAGGGGGGGCAACCCCGCTAAGCGGCACAAATACCCGCTAGAGAATCAGCTCCAGGACCAGTTTGGAGCCAAAAAATGCCAGCATCAGGGCCAGAAATCCCGCGAGGGTGAAGCGCACCGCGGTCTGGCTGCGCCAGCCCAGCTGGTAGTGGCCCCAGAGCAGGGTGGAAAAGGTCAGCCAGGCGACGATGGTCAGCACTGTCTTGTGCACCAGGTGCTGGGCGAAGATGTCGTCCAGGAACAGGAAGCCGGAGCCGATGGCCAGCGTCAGCAGGATCACCCCTGCCCACAACAGCTCGAACAGCATGGTTTCCATCAGTTGCAGCGGTGGCAGCAGGCGCACCAGCCCCCCGGGCTGGCGGTGGCGTAGCTGGTGATCCTGCAGTGACACCAGCGCCGCCTGCACGGCAGCCAGGGTCAGGACCGCGTAGGCCAGGATGGAGCTGCCGATATGCATCAGCAGGCCCGGGGCCATCTGCGGGTTGCCGGCATCGGTCGCCGGGCCCAGGGATGACACCATCACCGCGATGGCCGAAAGCGGGAACAGCACCAGCAGCAGATTCTGCAGGGGGCCGCGCAGTACCAGCCAGAACAGGCAGGCCAGGTTGGTCACGAGGAAGACCGGGGCGGCTATCTTGACCACGCCGAAATACAGACCCGCATCGCCGGTGATACTGCGCCAGGCGACCACAGCATGACCCAGCAGGGCGATACTGGTGATCAGCAGCAGCGTGCGGCTCACCGCCTCGCGGCGCTGCAGCAGGCGCAAGGCCTGCAGCCCGGTTGCCACGAGGTAGAGCAGGGCGACCAGAGTAGCGATAAATGCAAGCGGCATGGGTTTGGGGGTAGGGCCCGGGTGACGTATACTGCGGCCCTTTGTACCGGGTTGGCCCGCGGGAATCAATAGCGCGGCCCCGCCTGTCTCCTGCCAACGCCAGTCAGCAAGAGTTTCAGCATGTTTGAGAGTTTGTCAGATCGCCTGTCCCAGAGCCTGCGCAGCGTCAGCGGTAAGGCGCGGCTCACCGAGGACAACATCCAGGGCACCCTGCGCGAGGTGCGCATGGCCCTGCTGGAGGCCGACGTGGCCCTGCCCGTGGTCAAGGATTTTGTCGAGTCGGTCAAGCAGCGCGCCCTCGGGCAGGAGGTGATGAAGAGCCTCAGCCCGGGGCAGGCCTTCCTCAAGATCGTCCAGGGTGAGCTGGAAGCGGTCATGGGCAGCGCCAACGAAGGCCTGGATCTCGCGGTCCAGCCCCCGGCGGTAATCCTGATGGCGGGCCTGCAGGGTGCGGGTAAGACCACCTCGGTGGCCAAGCTGGCAAAGCTGCTCAAGGAGCGGGACAAGAAGTCGGTGACCGTGGTCAGTGCCGACGTCTACCGCCCCGCCGCGATCAAGCAGCTGGAGACCCTGGCGGGCGAGGTCGGGGCGGATTTCTTTCCCAGCGACGCCGGGCAAAAGCCGGTCGACATCGCTCGCGCCGCGCTTGAGCACGCGAAGGTCAAGTTTTCTGATGTGCTGATTGTGGACACCGCCGGCCGCCTGGCGATCGACGAGGCGATGATGGCGGAAATCGCCGAACTGAACCGGGCGCTGAACCCGGCGGAAACCCTGTTCGTGGTCGACGCCATGACCGGCCAGGATGCGGCCACCACGGCCAAGGCCTTTGGCGAGGCCCTGCCCCTGACCGGGGTGATCCTGACCAAGGTGGATGCCGACTCCCGCGGCGGCGCGGCGCTGTCGGTGCGCAGTGTTACCGGCAAGCCGATCAAGTTCCTGGGGGTGGGTGAGAAAACGGCCGCCCTGGACCCCTTCCACCCGGACCGCCTGGCCTCGCGCATCCTCGGCATGGGCGACATGCTGTCGCTGATCGAGGAGGCGGAGCAGAAGGTCGATCGCAAGAAGGCCGAGCGGCTGGCGCGCAAGGTCAAGAAGGGCCAGCGCTTTGACCTGGAGGATTTCCGCGACCAGCTGCAGCAGATGAACAGCATGGGCGGGATCACCGGCATGCTGGACAAGCTGCCGGGCATGGGCAATATGGCCCAGGCTGCGCAGCAGAATATGGACACCAAGCTGTTCGCCCGCATGGAGGCGATGATCAACTCCATGACCCCGCTGGAGCGGCGCAAGCCGGAACTGATCTCCGGCTCGCGCAAGCGCCGCATCACCCAGGGCTCCGGGACCCAGGTCCAGGACCTCAATCGCCTGCTGAAGCAGCACAAGCAGATGCAGAAGATGATGAAGAAGATGAAGGGTGGCGGCATGGAGAAGATGATGCGCGGCATGGGTGGCATGATGCCGCCGGGCGGCGGCGCTGGCGGCGGTTTCCCCTTCCGCTGAGGCCCCCGGCCGCGAGCCTTGCGGGCCGCGCCTAAGCTACCGATTCTACGGCAAAAATCCCATTCCGAGGGGTTCCCCTGGGAGTGGAATTTCCGTATGATACGCCACCTTTCCGGCCACGGTGCCGGTATTTGTCGTGGAGTCGTGGTGAGTTCGCCGCTGTTCCCCAGTTTTTACTAGGAATTTACGGAATATGGTAACAATTCGTTTATCTCGCGGTGGTGCCAAGAAGCGCCCGTTTTATCACCTGACCGTGACCGACAGCCGCAAATCGCGCGATGGCCGTTTTATCGAGCGCGTTGGTTTCTTTAACCCGGTCGCTCGCGGCCAGGAAGAGCGCCTGCGTATCGACACGGATCGTATCGAGTACTGGCAGGGCCAGGGCGCGCAGCTGTCCGAGCGCGTGGCCAAGCTGCTTAAGGAAGCTCCTGGCGCAGAAGCGCCTGCTGCGTAAGCGGTTTCCGCTTGCATGGGAGCGCGTGCCGCCAGTGACAGTGACTGGTTGACCGTCGGTAAGATTACCGGCTGCTACGGGATCAAGGGCTGGGTCAAGGTACACGCGTTCACCGAGCCGCAGGAAAACTTCCTGCAGTTCGGGAAGTGGGTGGTGCGCCGGCGCGGTGGCAGCGAAGCGATCGAGTTCGATGCGGGCCGGCGCCAGGGCAAGGGTCTGGTCGCGCATATCAAGGGTGTGGATGATCGCACCGCGGCCGAGGCCTTCCAGGGCCTGGAGGTGGCAGTCCCCCCGGACAGCCTGCCGGCGCTGGAAGAGGATGAGTTTTACTGGCACCAGTTGCAGGGTTTGGCGGTCTGGTGCCGGGACGGGTCGGACCCCGGGTCGGCGGCGGTGCTGCTGGGCGAGGTGGACCACCTGATCGAGACCGGGGCCAATGACGTCCTGGTGGTCAGGCCCAGCGAGGGCAGCATCGACCAGCGGGAGCGGCTGATTCCCTACGTGCCGGATGATGTGGTGACCAGGGTCGATCTGGCCGCCGGCAGAATGGATGTGGACTGGTTCCCCGACGAGTAGGAGCCAGCCAGAGAACGACAGGGAGCGGGCACAATGCAGATTGCACTGGTGAGCCTGTTTCCGGAAATGTTTGCCGCGGTCACCGCCCATGGCGTGACCGGGCGGGCGGTAAGCCAGGGGCTGGTGAGCATCGCGCACAGCAACCCCCGGGATTACACCCAGGACAGGCACCGTACGGTGGATGACAGGCCCTACGGTGGCGGTCCCGGGATGTTGATGAAGATCGACCCCCTGCGCCAGGCGATTGCCGCCGCGCGCGAGGCAGTGAAGGGCGATGGCCACGTGGTCTACCTTTCACCCCAGGGGCAGCGCTTCGATCACCGCAAGGCGGTGGAGCTGTCCCGGCGCGAGGCCCTGATCCTGGTGGCCGGGCGCTACGAGGGCGTGGACGAGCGGCTGCTGGAAGCCGAGGCGGACGAGGAATTGTCCATCGGCGATTATGTACTCACCGGAGGTGAGCTGGCGGCGATGGTGGTCATCGATGCGGTGACGCGGCAGCTGCCGGGGGTGCTGGGCCACGAGGCCTCCGCGGAGGAAGACTCCTTCGCCAACGGCCTGCTGGATTGCCCGCACTACACGCGGCCAGAGGTCTACGAGGGGCGCGCGGTGCCGGAAGTATTACTCAGCGGGGATCACGCACGGATCCGCCGCTGGCGCCTTAAGCAGGCGCTGGGACGCACGCTGGAGCGGCGCCCCGATCTGCTGGAGGGCAGGGCGTTGACGCCCGAGGAACAGACATTGCTGGCGGAGTATCGCCAGGAACAGGGAATCTGATAATCGCTAGCTGTGAAGCTACGACTTGTAAACGACAGGAGCGCACCATGAGCACCAACAAAATTATCTCTCAGCTCGACGCTGAACAGATGGAAAAAGAACTGCCTGAGTTCAGCCCCGGTGACACCGTGGTTGTGCAGGTTAAAGTGAAGGAAGGCAACCGCGAGCGTCTGCAGGCCTTCGAAGGCGTGGTGATTGGCAAGCGCAACCGCGGTCTGAACTCCGCCTTCACCGTGCGCAAGGTGTCCCACGGCGTGGGTGTGGAGCGTACCTTCCAGACCTACAGCCCGCTGGTCGACAGCATCAGCGTCAAGCGTCGCGGCGACGTCCGCCAGGCCAAGCTCTACTACCTGCGCGAACTCAGCGGCAAGGCAGCCCGGATCAAGGAAAAGCTGTCCAGCTAAGCCACAGCAGCACTTCTCCAAAGCGGCCCCAGCGGCCGCTTTTTTTATGTCCAAGGATGGACGGTAGATCGCGAGAGGCATGGATGCCGGCAGCGATCAATGCCACAGGAAGTGCGGTAGATCGCGAGAGGCATGGATGCCGCGGTCCGATGATTCGGCAGCGATCAATGCCACAGGAAGTGCGGCACATCGCGAGAGGCATGGATGCCGCGGTCCGACGATTCGGTAGCGATGTATGTCCATGGATGGACCGGGCCGGGATAAATTAGGGACGGATACCATTTAGAAAAATTGGGGACGGATACCAATTCCCGACCTGTGGAAGGAAAAATGGGGACGGATACCAATTGCTGTGCTTGGGAACGAGCGGATAGACGGAAAATTGAGATGAAAAACAGTCGCTTGAGTAGCGTTTAATTGGTATCCGTCCCCATTTAAAATAGGTATCCGTCCCCTTTTTTTTTGGTAGAGTGAAGGGGTGCGTAGTGTTGTCGTCCAGGAACATCCCGAAATCGAGCGCTTTCTCGATGCGCTGTGGATGGAGAAGGGGCTTAGTGACAACACCCTGTCTTCCTACCGGCGGGATCTGCGCCAGTTTGATGAGTGGTTGTCCCGCAGCCTTGGCACCAGCCTGCTGGCGGCAAGTCGGGCGGATCTGGAGCAGTACCTGGGCGCCCGCCTGGCGCTGGGGCGCTCGCCCCGCTCGACCTCGCGTTTTCTCTCCTGCGTGCGCGGGTTCTATCGCTACCTGCTGCGCGAGGGCCGGCTGCAGGTGGACCCGACCCTGGATATCGACAGTCCCCGCCTGGGCCGGCCGCTGCCAAAGTCCCTTTCCGAGGCCGAAGTAGAGCGCCTGCTGGCGGCACCGAATCTGGAGGACGCGCTTGAATTCCGCGACCGCACCATGCTGGAACTGCTGTACGCCTGCGGTCTGCGGGTGAGTGAACTGACCTCCCTGCGACTGGTGCAGGTAAGCATCAACCAGGGCGTAGTGCGGGTGTTTGGCAAGGGCAGCAAGGAACGGCTGGTGCCCATGGGGGAAGAGGCCCAGGCCTGGCTGCAACGCTACATGCGCGGCGCGCGCCCCGAGCTGTTGCGCAACCTGCCCAGCGAGACGGTATTTCCCAGCCGCCGCGGCACCGAGATGACTCGCCAGGCCTTCTGGTATCGTATTAAACTGTATGCGCAGCGCGCGGAGATCAAGCAATCCCTGTCGCCGCACACCCTGCGACACGCCTTTGCTACGCACCTGCTGAATCACGGTGCCGACCTGCGTGTGGTGCAGATGCTGCTGGGCCACAGCGACCTCACCACGACCCAGATCTACACCCACGTGGCCAGGGCGCGCATGCAGGAGCTGCACGCCATGCACCATCCGCGCGGCTGAGTGAGCGCGTGGGAACTAAAGCGGGGCGACAGGCTCCAAGCCCGCACAACAAAATCGATTCATGCACCCGCCCGGCGCGGGCTGACCGAGGACACTTCATGACCATTCGACAGATCGCAACCGGCCTCGCCCTGGCCGCCGCCCTTATCGCCCCGGCCAGCCTTGCCGGCGATCCGGTCAGCAAGCCGGTGGCGGACAAACTCCGCGCCCAGCTGGAGGTCCCCGGGAACGGTCTCACCGTGGAGTCGGTTGAGACCAGCGACCTGCCCGGCATGTTCGAGGTGCAGTTCAAGAACGGTCCCCTGGTCTATGCCACCGAAAGCGGCGAATACTTCGTGGTCGGCGACCTGTTCCAGGTGGGCCCCGAGGGCTTCGTCAACCTGGCGGAGAAGCGCCGGGACGGCATGCGCGCGGCGCTGCTGGAAGACGTCGATACTGCGGACATGATCGTATTCGCCCCGGAGGGCGAAGCGCGCGCCCACATCACCGTATTCACCGATGTCACCTGTTTCTACTGCCAGAAGCTGCACCGGGAGGTGCCCGAGCTGAATCGTCGCGGGGTGGAGGTGCGCTACCTCGCCTACCCGCGCGCGGGCGTAGGGTCTGAAGGCTTCCGCCACCTGGCCAGCGCCTGGTGTGCCGACGACCCCCAGGACACCCTGACGCGGCTGAAAAACCGCGAGTCAGTACCCGACAACGTCTGCCCCGGCAACCCGGTGGCGGACCAGTACCAGCTCGGTCAGGAAATGGGCGTGCGCGGCACCCCCGCGATCGTCACCGAGAGCGGACAGATGATCCCCGGCTACCAGGCCGTGGACGAACTGATGGCGACCATCGGGCTGGAATAAGCACTAGCATACAGGGCGAGGCGCCCTCGGGCCTTCCCGCAGCGCCGGACGCGTTGACAGCATCCGGCTGACTCAGTACTGTTTCCCACCTTTTCCGATAACCCGGGCCCCTGTGGGCCCTCGCAGCCGAGTTCCAACGCCGTGGAGAACCAGTTTCAGCGCATCCAGCGCCTGCCCCCCTATGTTTTCAACATCATTGGAGACCTGAAGCAGCAGGCGCGCGCGGCGGGCGAGGACGTGATCGATTTCGGCATGGGCAACCCGGACCAGCCCACGCCGGCGCATATCGTGGACAAGCTGGTGGAGACCGCGCGAAGAGGCGACACCCACCGTTACTCCCAGTCCAAGGGCATACCCCGCCTGCGCAGGGCGATCTGCGACTGGTACCAGCGCCGCTACGACGTCACCCTGGACCCGGAGACCGAGGCCATCGTCACCCTGGGTTCCAAGGAGGGGCTGGCGCACCTGGCCCTGGCCACCACCGGTCCCGGCGATGCGATTCTGGTCCCCAACCCGTCCTACCCGATTCACCCCTACGGCTTCGTGATTTCCGGTGCCGATATCCGCCACGTGCCGATGGCCGATGAGCAGACCTTTTTCGACGAGCTGGAAAACGCGATCCGCAACAGCTGGCCGCGGCCCAAGATGCTGGTGCTGAATTTTCCCTCCAACCCCACCACCCACTGCGTCGACCTGCCGTTCTTCGAGAAGGTCATCGCGGTGGCGCGCGAACACGGTATCTGGGTGGTCCAGGACCTGGCCTATGCCGACCTCTGCTTTGACGGCTACGAGGCGCCCTCCATTTTGCAGGTCGAGGGCGCGCGGGAGGTAGCGGTCGAATTTTTCAGCATGTCCAAGAGCTACAACATGCCCGGCTGGCGGGTGGGCTTCTGCTGTGGCAACCGGGAGCTTGTCGGTGCCCTGGCGCGGATGAAGTCTTACCTCGATTACGGTATGTTCACCCCCATCCAGGTCGCGGCGATCAGCGCCCTGGAGGGCGACCAGAGCTGTGTCGCGGAGATCAACGCGATGTATCGCTCGCGCCGGGACGTGCTGTGCAATGGCCTTAATGCCGCGGGCTGGCCGGTGCAGCCGCCCCGGGCCACCATGTTCCTGTGGGCGGAGATTCCCGCCTTCTACCGCGACATGGGCTCCCTGGAGTTCAGCAAGAAGCTCCTGCAGGAAGCGCAGGTGGCCGTGTCCCCCGGGGTGGGCTTCGGCGAGTACGGCGAGGGTTTCGTCCGCTTCGGCCTGATCGAAAACGAGCATCGCACGCGACAGGCCGTGCGCAATATCCGGCGGATGTTCAAGCGCGATGGCGCGCTCACATCCGCGCCCGGGCAATCCAACACAGAACAACAGAAGCAGGTGTAGTTTGAAGTCAGTCAGAGTCGGCATTTGTGGCCTGGGCACCGTCGGTGCCGGGACTTTCAATGTCCTGCGCGAGAACGCCGGGGAGATCGCGGCGCGCGCGCAGAGCCCCCTGGAAGTGACCCTGGTCGGCGCGCGGCGGGACAACCCGCTGTGCGACCTGTCCGGGACCCGGGTGACCCGGGATATCTTCGACGTCGCCCGGGACCCCGAGGTGGATATCCTGGTGGAGTTGATCGGCGGCACCACCGTGGCCCGGGAGCTGGTGGAGGCGGCGATCCGCGCCGGCAAGCACGTGGTCACCGCCAACAAGGCCCTGATCGCAGAGTATGGCAACGAGATTTTTGACCTCGCCGCGGAACATGGCGTGGCCGTGCGCTACGAGGCGGCCGTCGCCGGGGGTATCCCCATCATCAAGGCCCTGCGCGAGGGTCTCGCGGGCAACCGCATCGAGTGGCTGGCGGGAATCATCAACGGCACCGGCAACTTTATCCTCAGCGAGATGCGCGAGCACGGCCGCGAGTTTGCCGACGTGTTGGCCGAGGCCCAGGCCCTGGGCTACGCCGAGGCCGATCCGACCTTTGACGTCGAGGGTGTCGATGCCGCGCACAAGCTGGTGATCCTGGCCTCGCTGGCCTTCGGGATTCCCCTGCAGTTTGCCTCCGTCTACACCGAGGGGATTACCCGCCTGACGCCGCAGGACATGGATTACGCCGAGGAGCTGGGCTACCGGGTCAAGCACCTGGGCGTGGCCAAGCAGAGCGAGGCGGGAGTGGAGCTGCGGGTACACCCGACGCTGATTCCGCGGGAGCGCCTGCTGGCCAACGTGAACGGGGTCAAGAACGCGGTCCTGGTTGAGGGCAGCGCCGTGGGTGCCACCCTTTACTACGGTGCCGGCGCCGGTGCGGCCCCCACCGCTTCGGCGGTGGTGGCGGACCTGGTCGACCTGGCGCGGGATATCAGCGCCGGACAGGTCAGCCGGGTGCCTTCGCTGTCCGTGGTGGGCACCTCGCTGCGGGACCTGCCCATCGTGCCCATGGCTGACGTGGTAACGCCGTGGTACCTGCGCATGGAAGTGGAAGACAAGCCTGGCGTACTGTCCAAGGTGGCAAGCGTTCTCAGTGACCTGGGCATCAGCATCGAGGCCCTGATCCAGAAGGCGCCGGCGCCGGGGGCCACCCGTGTGCCGGTGATCGTGCTGACCAACCGCGCGCCCCAGGGCAAGATGGATGAGGCGGTGACGCGGATGGAAGCACTGGACAGTATCAACAACAGTATCTCGCGAATCCGTGTGGAGATCCTCGATGACTAAGGCGGGGTGGCAGGCGTGAAATACATCAGTACCCGGGGCCAGGCACCGGCGCTGGACTTTGAGCAGGTGTTGCTGACGGGCTTGGCACCCGACGGCGGCCTCTACGTCCCGGAGACCCTGCCGGTGTTCACCGCCGAGGAAGTGCGGGAGATGGCCGGGCTCAGCTATCCGGCACTGGCCAAGCGCATTATCGCGCCTTTCGTGGCCGACAGCATTCCCGCGGCTGACCTGGCCCGGATTATCGACGAGACCTACACCGAGTTCCGCCACCCAGCGGTCGCGCCGCTGGTGCAGCTCGATCACCAGCAGTGGCTGCTGGAGCTGTTCCACGGCCCCACGCTGGCGTTCAAGGACTTTGCGCTGCAGCTGCTCGGCCGCCTGCTGGACTACGTGCTGGAGCGGCGCCAGCAGAAAGTGGTGATCATGGGCGCCACCTCCGGCGACACCGGGTCCGCGGCGATCGAGGGTTGCAAGCGCTGCAAGAATATCGACATCTTCATCCTCCACCCGCACCAGCGGGTGTCCGAGGTGCAGCGGCGGCAGATGACCACGGTGGTGGGGGACAACATCCACAACCTCGCGGTCAAGGGTAACTTCGATGACTGCCAGGCCATGGTCAAGGCCAGCTTCGCCGACCGCAGCTTCCTGCCCGAGGACCGGGGCCTGGTCGCGGTCAACTCCATCAACTGGGCGCGGATCATGGCCCAGATCGTTTACTACTTCTACGCCGGCGTCGCCCTCGGTGCACCCGAACGTCGGGTGGCCTTCTCGGTGCCCACCGGCAATTTCGGCGACATCTTTGCCGGCTATCTCGCCCGGGGGATGGGCCTGCCCGTGGCGCAGCTGATCATTGCCACCAACAGCAACGACGTGCTGCATCGGATCATGACCAGTCATCGCTATGGTCGCCAGCCCCTCGAACACACACTGTCACCGAGCATGGATATCACCGTCTCCAGTAACTTCGAGCGCCTCCTGTTTGACCTCTACGATCGTGACGGCGCTGCCATTGCCGACCTGATGGCGCGCTTCGAACACGAGGACGTGACCTTCTCGGAGGCCGCCATGGCCCGGGCCGCGAGCCTGTTCAGCAGTCATCGGGTCGGTGACGACGAGACCTGCGCCCAGATCGCGGAGACCTTCGAGCGCTGTGAATACCTGCTCGACCCCCACAGCGCCATCGGCGTGCGCGCGGCACAGGCGGCATCGCTGCCGGCGGACGTACCGGTGATTACCCTGGCCACCGCGCACCCCGCGAAATTCCCGGATGCGGTGGCGCGGGCAGGCGTTGCCAGGGCCCCGACCCTGCCCCTGCACCTGGCGGACCTGTTCGAGCGCCCGGAGCGCTTCGAGGTCCTCCCGGGTGAACTGGCCGCGGTCAATCGCTTTATGGCGTCCAACCTGGGCGCCTGATGCCGAGGCTCGCCGGGTGGCAGCTTGATTAACCGTCGCGAGATACGCCGGCGCCAGGCCCCGGATGGGGCGCCCCTGGCGGTCGAGGGCCTGCCCGCGCTGCTGGGCCGGGTCTATGCCAACCGCGGCGTCCGCGACCCCCGGGAGCTGCAGCTCGACCTGCAACATCTTCTTCCCCCTGCGACCCTGACGGGAGTCGGCGCCGCCGCGCGGCTGCTGGCCGATGCCCTGGATTGCCAGCAGCGCCTGCTGATCGTGGGGGATTTCGATGCCGACGGCGCGACCAGCACCGCGCTGGCGGTGTCGGTACTGCGTGCCTGCGGTGCCCGGCACGTGGATTACCTCGTCCCCAACCGTTTCGATTACGGCTACGGCCTGACCCCGGAGATTGTCGCCCTGGCGGCAACGCGCAAGCCCGATGTAATCATCACCGTGGATAACGGGATTTCCAGTATCGAGGGCGTGGCCGCCGCCCGGGCGCAGGGTATCGCCACCCTGGTCACGGATCACCACCTCGCCGCGTCAACGCTCCCCGCGGCGGATGTCATCGTCAATCCCAACCAGCCCGGCTGCGAGTTTGCGAGCAAGGCCCTGGCGGGTGTGGGGGTGATCTTTTACGTGATGCTGGCCCTGCGGGCAGAGTTGCGGGATCGGGGCTGGTTCGAGCAGCAGGGGCTGTCGCCGCCGCGGCTCGCTGACTGGCTGGACCTCGTGGCCCTGGGCACGGTGGCCGACGTGGTGCCGCTGGATCGCAACAACCGCATCCTCGTGGACGCGGGCCTGCGACGCATCCGCGGTGGGCGGGCGCGGCCCGGCATCCAGGCCCTGCTCGAAGTCGCCGGGCGCAACCGGCACACGGTGGTGGCCTCGGATCTGGGTTTCGCCGCCGGGCCCAGGCTCAATGCCGCCGGCCGCCTGGATGACATGAGCGTGGGCATTGAATGCCTGCTGGCCGGGGACATGGCCCAGGCGAGGCGCATCGCCGGCGAATTGCACCAGCTCAATGAAGACCGCCGGACAATAGAACGCAGCATGCAGGGCGAGGCAACGGGGATGCTCGATAATCTCGAGCTCGACGCCGAGACGGGGGAGGGGCTGCCGCCGGCGGTCACGCTGTACCGGCCGGACTGGCACCAGGGGGTGATCGGTATCCTGGCGTCCCGGGTCAAGGATCGCCTGCACCGGCCGACTATCGTGTTTGCCAATGCGGACGATGCCGGGGATGAGATCAAGGGCTCTGCCCGCTCGATCCAGGGTATCCATGTGCGCGACGTGCTGGATGCGGTCGCCGCACGCCACCCGGGCCTGATCAGCAAGTTCGGCGGTCACGCCATGGCCGCGGGGCTCAGCCTGCCGCGGGGGGCCTACGAGACCTTCGCCGCGGCCTTCGTCGAAGAGGTCGGGCGGCAGGCGGAGGCGGTCGATCTGCAGGCGGTCGTGGAGTCCGACGGCGCCCTGACACCACCGGATTTCGACCTGGAGATCGCCACCCGTTTGCGCTTTGGCGGTCCCTGGGGACAGCAGTTCCCGGAGCCGGTGTTCGACAATCGCTTCCGGGTGGTGAGCCAGCGCCTGGTCGGCGAACGTCACCTCAAGCTGGTGCTTGCCCCGGAGGAGGCGCCGCACTACTGCGTCGATGCCATTGCCTTCAATGTCGATCTCCAGCGCTGGCCGGATGAGGGCGTGACCCGGGTCGACGCCGCCTATCGCCTGGACGTCAACGAGTTTCGCGGTCGCCAGAGCCTGCAACTGGTCGTGGAGTGGCTGCAAAGCGCCTCTTGACCTTACAGTTACTGGAAGGTTTATGCTTCTACCCAGACTGATGGGAGAAGCCCATGAATATATCGCAAGCGGCCCGGCAAAGCGGGCTGAGCACCAAGACCATCCGTTACTACGAAGACATTGGCCTGGTTGCGCCCCCCGCGCGAGCCGCCAACGGCTATCGCCAGTACGACGAGGTCGCGCTGGACGAATTACACTTCCTGGCGCGGGCCCGTGGTGTCGGTTTCGACCTGGAGGAGTGCCGGCAGCTGCTGGAGCTCTACCGGGACAAGGGACGCCAGAGTGCCCACGCCCGCGCCCTGGTGCTGGAGAAAAACCGCCAGCTACGCGCGCGCATCGCCGAGTTGCGGGCGATGCAGCGGATCCTGGACGACATGGCGCGACGCTGTAGCGGTGATGAAGGGCCGGATTGCGCCATCCTTGACGACCTTGCCGGCGCGGAGGTGGACCATGACTAGCTGCCACGAAGAGACTCCCGCCAGGAGTCAGCAGGGCGGGTGCCACGATGCGCCTTCCGGCGCCTGCGCGCCGCCCGCGCGGGTCGACTGGTTTCTGTGGAGTTGCCTGCTGATCGTCACGCTTGCCTACACCTGGGCAGCCCTGATGGGCGCACATGACCACCAGAGCTGGCTGGGTGTGTTCACCGGCGGCATCTTTGAGCTGTTTAACCGCATGTGGTGGGGCCTGGCCCTGGGCATCCTGTTCGTCGGCCTGCTGGGCAAGATTCCCCGGGACCTGGTGATGGGCCTGCTGGGTCGCCACGGTGGCTTCGTGGGCATGCTGCGGGCGACCCTGGCGGGTGTGTTCCTGGATCTCTGTAGCCATGGCATTCTCGCCGTGGGGATGAAGCTCTACGAGCGTGGCGCCACGGTGGGGCAGGTGGTTGCCTTTCTTCTCGCCAGCCCCTGGAATTCCCTCTCCCTCACCCTGATCCTGTTTGGCCTGATCGGGGTCGGCTGGACCCTGCTGTTTATCCTGTTGTCGCTGGTGATTGGCGTGATCAGCGGCCTGATCTTCGACGCCCTGGTCGGGCGCGGTCGCCTGCCGGCCAACCCCTGGCGGGAAACCCTCGGTGAAGAGCGGCCGCTGCGGCAACAGTGGGCGGAGTTCCGCGCCGGGCTCAGCGTTAACTGGTCGGGGACCCGGGACATCCTCGTGGACGGCGCGCGCGGCTCCCGCGTGGTGATTCGCTGGGCCCTGTTTGGCCTGATTCTGGCGGCCCTGATCCGGGCCCTGGTGCCCACCGATGCCTATACCACCTGGTTTGGTGCCACCTTCGCCGGCCTCTGGCTGACCCTGTTGGCGGCGACCATTATCGAGGTCTGCTCCGAGGGCGCGACACCGATTGCGGCCGACCTGATGAACCGCGCCGCGGCACCGGGCAACAGTTTTACCTTCCTGATGGCCGGGGTGGCCACGGACTACACCGAGCTGATGTCGATCCGCGACACCACGAAATCCTGGCGGATTGCCCTGTGCCTGCCGCTGGTGACCGTGCCCCAGGTCGTGCTGATCGGTTTTGTGCTGAACCAGTTCGGCGGCTAGCGCGGATGCCTGTCGGCCCCCGGCGGGTGCAGCGGGGCCGTATTTTCAGGTAAACTGCGCGCCTTTTAACAGGAATCCGTTTCCCATGCTCGAGATCGCTCCATTGCTCCAGGCCCTCAAGGACATCGAGGCGCGCGTCGACGTGCTCAGGGGGTATCTTTGACTTCGCCAATCGCAAGGAGCGCCTGGCGGAAGTAGAGCTCGAGCTGGCTGAACCCAGCGTGTGGGAGGACCCCGAGCGCGCCCAGGCCCTGGGCCGGGAACGTGCCTCCCTCGAAGCCATTGTGCACACCATCGAGCAGCTGGACACCGGCGCCGGGGATGCCGGTGACCTGCTGGAAATGGCGGCGGCCGAGGATGACGAGGGCACACTGGCGGAGATTACCCGGGATATCGACGGGCTCAACCGCATGCTGGAGCAGCTCGAATTCAGGCGCATGTTCGACGGCGAGATGGATGCCAGCAATGCCTTCCTCGACATCCAGGCTGGCTCCGGGGGCACCGAGGCCCAGGACTGGTCGGAGATGCTGCTGCGCATGTACCTGCGCTGGGGCGAGGCCCGCGGCTTCACCACCAGCCTGATCGAGGTGTCTGCCGGTGACGTCGCCGGGATCAAGAGCGCGACGATCCAGTTCGAGGGGGAATACGCTTTTGGCTGGCTGCGCACCGAGACCGGCGTCCACCGCCTGGTGCGCAAGTCGCCCTTTGACAGCGGCAATCGTCGCCATACGTCTTTCGCCTCGGTATTTGTGTCCCCGGAGGTCGATGACAATATCGATATCGAGATCAACCCCGCCGACCTGCGGGTGGATACCTACCGCGCCAGCGGTGCCGGTGGCCAGCACGTGAATAAAACCGATTCGGCGGTACGCCTGACCCACGGCCCCAGCGGTATCGTGGTGCAGTGCCAGACCGAGCGCTCGCAGCACCAGAACAAGGACCGCGCGATGAAACTGCTGCGCGCCAAGCTCTACGAGATGGAAGTGCTCAAGCGCAGCGAGCAGAAGCAGAAGATGGAAGACAACAAGGCCGATATCGGCTGGGGCAGCCAGATTCGCTCCTACGTGCTGGATGCCTCGCGGATCAAGGACCTGCGCACCGGTGTCGAGACCAGCAACACCCAGGCGGTGCTGGACGGTGACCTGGATGAATTTATCGAAGCCTCCCTGAAGAGCGGCCTGTAAACAACGGAGTGTCCCATGAGTGATGAGCAGCCCGCGCCGCTGGCCGAGGAAGAGGAAAACAAACTGATTGCCGAGCGCCGTGGCAAGCTGGCGGCCCTGCGGGAAAAGGGCAATCCCTTCCCCAACGATTTCCGCCGCAGTGCCGGGGCGGCCGAGCTGCAGGCAGAATATGCAGATCGGGACAAGGCGGCGCTGGAAGAACTCGACGCGCACTACGCCGTGGCCGGGCGCCTGATCCGCAATCGCGGGGCCTTTCTGCTGATCCAGGATGACGCCGGGCAAATCCAGCTGTATGTCAATCGCAAGGCCCTGGACGAGGACACCCTGGCGGCGATCAAGGGCTGGGATCTCGGCGATATCGTTGCCGCGCGCGGGCCGATCCACAAATCGGGCAAGGGTGACCTCTACATCAACATGCAGGAGGCGCGCCTGCTGACCAAGGCCCTGCGGCCACTGCCGGACAAGTATCACGGGCTGGCGGACCAGGAGCTGCGCTACCGCCAGCGCTACGTCGACCTGATCGTCAATCCCGAGGCCTGCCAGGTATTTCGCACCCGCTCGCGCATCATCGGCTTTATCCGCGACTACATGAATCGCCGCGACTTCATGGAGGTGGAGACGCCGATGATGCAGGTGATCCCGGGGGGTGCCGCGGCACGGCCCTTCGTGACCCACCACAATGCGCTGGACCTGGATATGTACCTGCGCATTGCCCCGGAGCTTTATTTAAAGCGCCTGGTGGTCGGTGGTTTCGAGCGCGTGTACGAGATCAACCGCAATTTCCGCAACGAGGGCCTGTCGACGCGCCACAACCCCGAATTCACCATGCTCGAGTACTACTGGGCCTACGCGGATTTCGAGGACGCCATGGATCTCACCGAGGACATGCTGCGGGAACTCACCGCGACGGTGCTGGGCAGTACCACGGTCCATTACCAGGGCAGCGACTACGACTTTGCCACGCCCTTTGCCCGCATGACGGTGTTCGACAGCATCCTGCACTTCAATCCGGAGATCAGCGCGGATCAGCTGGGTGAGGAGCGCGGCGCGCGGGAAATTGCCGCCCGTCTGGGTATCGCGCTGAAGGACAGCTGGGGCCTTGGCAAGTTGCAGATCGAGATCTTCGAGAAGACCGTGGAGCATCGCCTGGACCAGCCCACCTTTATCACGGCCTATCCCACCGAGGTGTCACCCCTGGCCCGGCGCAGCGACGACGACCCGCACGTGACCGACCGCTTCGAGTTTTTTGTCGGTGGCCGGGAGCTGGCCAACGGCTTTTCCGAGCTCAATGACGCCGAGGACCAGGCCGAGCGTTTTCGTGCCCAGGTGGCAGAAAAAGATGCCGGCGACGAGGAGGCGATGCACTACGATCATGACTATGTGCGCGCCCTTGAATACGGTATGCCGCCGACAGCGGGGGAGGGTATCGGCATCGACCGGCTGGTGATGCTGCTCACGGATTCTCCGTCCATCCGGGATGTATTGCTGTTCCCGCACATGCGCCCGGAGTAGGCGCCACAGGGCGGCGTCAGCGAATAATGCTACACTGGCCACTGGTTTGATCGGGTATCTGATATGGCGTTAACAGTTCGGCAGTCGCTAATCGCACTGGCCTTTTCCGGCCTGCTGCAGGCCTGCGTGCAGCAGCCCGTCAGCAACGAACCGACGCCGGTGACCGATGCGCCCAATGCGCCCGACACGTCCCCCGAGCCGGTTCCCGAGTTGACCCTGAACCTGCCCAAGGGTGAGCGCTGTAACTGCCCGGCCCCGGCCGGGGAAACGGATTACACCTTTCTGGAACGGGGCTATGACGCCCTGTCCCGGGGCGAGGACATCGAGGCGGTGCAGTATTTCCAGCGCTACCAGCGCCTGGAATCCTCACCCGCTGCAGACTGGGAAGCGCGCATTGCCATCGCTTACGTGAGCATGCTGCCGCGCAGCCCCTTCTTCGACCCGGAGGCGGCGCGCAAGAGTTACAAGGAACTGAACAAACTACTCGAGCCCGGGATGCAGGTGCATCAGCAGAGCCTGCTGATGCGCGACTCGCTGGAAACCTTCGTGGTGATGGATCGGCATATTGCCGACCTCGAGAGCAATAACGACACGCTCAAGGAGGACCTGCAGAAGCGTGAAGAAGCCCTCAGGCGACTGCGCGAGTTAACTTTGGGTCAGAAGGCAGGTAGACAGTAAACGTCGAACCCTTGTCGACCTGGCTTTTAACCTCGATTCGCCCGCCCATCATTTCCGTATACTCCCGGCAGATTGCCAGCCCCAGCCCCGTGCCGCCGTAGGTGGCGCTGGTGGCACCGTCCGCCTGCACGAAGGCCTCGAACACCCTGGCCTGTTGCTCCGCGGTCATCCCGATACCGGTGTCGCTGACCGAGAAGCGGTACCAGCCCGGACTGTCCGTGAGCGCCTCGCCGCGCACGATGATCTCACCCTGCTCGGTGAACTTGCAGGCGTTGCTCAGCAGGTTGAGCAGCACCTGCCGGAACTTGGTGGCGTCGCTGTGCATGGCGGCAAGTGCCTCGACCCCTTCCAGGCGCAGGCGGTTATTGCGCTCCGCGAGCAGCGGCTCGATGGCCTCGCAGGCCTGCTGCAGGACTTCCCCCGGTTCGAAGTCCTCACAGTGCAGGGACATCTTGCCGGTCTCGATCTTGGACAGGTCGAGGATGTTGTTGATCAGGGACAGCAGTTGCCGACCCGAGAGCACGATCTTGTCGAGGTCGGACTGGAATTGCTCGCGGTCGATGTCGGCGCGGTCACCCAACTCGTCGTGCAGCATTTCGCTGTAGCCGATGATCGCATTCAGTGGCGTGCGCAGCTCGTGGCTGACATTGGCAAGGAAGATGCTCTTGGCGGCGTTGGCCTCGTCGGCATCATCCTTGGCCTGGCGCACATCCAGGATGGCGTTGCGCAGCTTGTCTGACATGTCGTTGAAGGCCTGTGCCAGGTCGCCCAGCTCGCCGCTGTCGTCAATGTTGTTGATGCGGTAATTCAAATCGCCACTGCCGATGCGCTGGGTCCCGGTTTTCAGCCGCTTGAGCGAACGGTTGGTATAGCGCACCAGGAAAAAGCCCAGGGTGGCGGTGAGGAATATTGACGCCAGAAAGCCAATCACGGTGATGCGGTCGGTAAGGGCGATGGTGCGGTCGATAATCGTGGCCCGCTGCACCGCGATAAAGGCCTGGCGCTGTTCCAGCTCCTTCAGGCGCTGGTTGGCCTCAAGGAAGGGGATGGGGTCCTCGACATCGGAGCGATAGCCGGGGTCATTGTAGTTGCGATAGAACGCCAGCCATTCCTGCAGCAGCCTGTCGCTGGCCTGGGCCAGCTTCTGGTAGTGCAACTGGGTGACTTCGTGGCTCACGTCTCCCAGCTTGCGGATCTTGTCGCGGATGGCGGCGATGTCCGCCTCCGCCTGCGCCAGTTCCCCGGGCTCCAGCTGGTCCTCGGTGGACTCGCGCAGGGTGGCAAGGACCAGTATCTGCTGGCGCTGGTCGCCCAGTTGCTGCTCTATCTCGGTGGACAGTTGTGCCGCGCTGACCGCGTCCCGGTAGGCGATCATGCTCTCGTTCCGGGCATAGCTGCCCCAGAAGTGGGTGCCCACGTTCCCCGCGAACAGGATCAGGATCGTAAACAGCGAGAGCGTCAGTCGGCGGCGTAAGCTCATGCGCGGGACAGCTGCTCTATCTTGCGCAGCAAATCGGGAAAGTCGATCGGCTTGGTGGCGTAGTCATCGCAGCCGGCCCGGAGTGCGCTCTGGCGATCGCTCTCCATGGCGTGGGCGGTGAGGGCAATGATCGGAATATGGCGGATCGTTGCATCCTGACGCGCCTCGCGACAGGCGGTCCAGCCGTTCTTGACCGGCAGGTTCATGTCCATCAGCACCAGGGCCGGCTGCTTGCTGGCCATCAGGCGCAGGGCCTCCTCGCCGTCGCCGGCGACGATCACCTCGATGCCCGCGCGGTTCAGGCGCCGGGTCAGCATGTCCCGGTTGAGGACGTTATCTTCCACCAGCAGCACCGGACCGGTCACGCGGAGTCCTCCTCCAGGCGGTGCACGATGACGGGTTTGTCGATGCCCTTGACCTTGAGCGCGCGCCGGTCGCCAAAGCGGTAGCTGCCCGGGAGTTTGTGCCGGGTACTCTGGGACACCAGGATCTCGCCGCCGGCGCAGTGGTCTTCGATGCGCGAGGTCACGTTCATTGCGTGGCCCACGAAGCCATACTTGCTGCGCCGCTCGGAGCCGATATTGCCGGCGATGACCTGGCCCGTATTGAGGGCGATGCCGGTCTGCACCTCGGGCAGGCCCTCGGCCAGGTTGGCGGCGTTGACCTCGGCCATGGCCAGCTGCATGGCCCGTGCGCAGCGCACCGCACGTTCGGCATCGTCATCCCGCTGCAGGGGGGCGCCAAAGACCGCGAGAATGGCGTCGCCCAGGAATTCGTCGATGGTGCCCTGGTGGGCCATGATGATATCGGTCATCGCCCCCAGGTAGCGATTGAGTATGGTCACCACCTGGGCCGGCGCGAGGTGCTCACTGAGGGTGGTGAAGCCGCGGATGTCAGACATCATGATGGTGACCTCGCGCAGATCGCCACCCAGGTCCAGGCCCTCCGGACGCTCCAGGATGTCGGTGACGATCTCGTCCGAGAGATAGCGGCCGAAGGTGGCGCGAATAAACTTCTCGCTGCGCTCCAGCTGCTGGCGGTACAGCTCCTCGCGGTCGTGCCAGCGCTTGCGCTCAATGCCCGCCTTGATGCGGGCCTGCAACAGCACCGGGTTGAAGGGCTTGAACAGGTAGTCGTCGGCACCGGCCTCGATGCACTCGATGATGTCCTCCATGTCCTGGTGGCCGGAGATCACGATCACCGGGGTGGCGCGCCAGTCGTCGTGCTCCTTGATCCGGCGCAGTACTTCGCGGCCATCCATGCCGGGCATCACCAGGTCCAGCAGGACCACGTCCACGTCGGCCTGGGACAGGGTGGTCAGGGCCTCCTCGCCGGTGGCTGCGGTGACCACAAAATGCCCCGCCCGCGACAGGTAGCGGGCGAGCAGCTCCCGGTTCTCCTGCCGGTCGTCCACGGCGAGGATAAAGCCCGCCTCGCTGGCAATCGGCTCGCGACCGTTGCCGGCTGTTGCGCCGCTGTTGCCGGAGTCCGCGGTCTGGATCGCCAGCAACAGCCGGGACAGGCAGTCGCCGATAGCGGGGTAGTCCCCGGCGAGATCCTCCTGCAGCATCTCGGCGTAGCCGCGAATGCCTGCGAGCACGTTCATCAGGTCGTGGCGGGCCTCGCGGCTATCGTCTTCAGCGCCCAGCCTGCTTTCGAGCCTGTCTCCGGCCTCCAGCAGCTTGACGAAGTCTTCCCGGGCCAGGTCGCTGAGGCCATCGGTATGCTCTGTCAGCAGGGTCCTCAGGTTAAGCAGATTGCGTCGCAGCGCATCGCTCCAGAAGGGGGTGGCCTGTGCGGGAAAACTGGACAAGGTGCGGATCAAGCCTGTTGGTGAACGGAGTTTAGAGTATAGCGATGGCCGCGGGCCTGTGGAAACGCCGTTTTCATTCGTTCTATGGGTAGAAAGGCCCGGTTTTCGGCCCCTGCGGGTGCGCAAGGTCGCGAGTTTGGGGTACTATTGCGGGCATAGCTCAGGGACTAGGCTAATCACGGGCAGGTAGAGAACGCATGTTGCAGCAAGTAGAAATCTTCCAGGGTCTGTCCCGGGAAGAATTGGATGCCCTGGTATCCAGCAGCACCAGCCGGTCGTTTCCGAAGAACACGGTAGTTATCCATGAAAACGACCCCGCCGATTCGCTCTTCATCATCGAGAGCGGCCGGGTGAAGGTGTACTGCAGCGACAAGAACGGCAAAGAGTTCATCATGAACACCCAGAACGCCGGGGACTATTTCGGCGAGCTTGCCCTGCTCGACGATTCCGTGCGTTCCGCCTCCGTGCGCACGGTGGAGAAATCCACCTTCTGCATTATCTACAAGGAGGACTTCAGCCGGGTCCTGGACCAGTACCCGAATATCTCCCGCCAGCTCATCCGCAACCTCGCCCAGCGGGTGCGCAAGCTCACCGCGGACGTCAAGAGCCTGGCCCTGCAGGATGTTTACGGGCGGGTAGCCAATGTGCTCATGGACCTGTCCGAGGAGCGCGGGGACGGCACCCTCTACATCCCGGAAAAACTGACCCAGCAGGACATCGCCGACCGCGTGGGCGCCTCCCGCGAGATGGTCGCCCGCATCCTCAAGGACCTCACCATCGGTGAATATATCCGCTTTGAGGGCCGGCATATCATAATTAATACCCGCTTACCCGCTAAGTACTGATTCTTATCCGCCGGCGCCCCTGTCAAGGGTGGCCTGCGTAAACTTCTCCCGAATTTTCTCCCGGCAGGCGCCGCCAGCGCTGCTAGGCTTTTCAGTGGGGCCGCAAGGGTCCGGGAGGTGACGCAATGGCACAGAAATACGACGCGGCGGAAACGGTGCTACTGGGCACGGCCTCAGTGACTTTTGCCCTGATCGTGGTGGCCTTCATCGGTATCTGACGCACTGCCCGGATTACTGTCCTCTACCCGTATCGAGAGTGAACCCCGCGCCAGGCGGGCGTCCAGGTGTTGTCCGGGTTTGACCTCGGCGGCGTCCCGAACGACCTGGCCGGCGTCGGTGGTGAGGATCACGTAGCCCCGCTCCAGGGTCGCCAGCGGACTGACTGAATGCAGCAACTGCGACAGGTGGGCCAGGCGCTCACTCGCGCGCTGCAGTTGCCGTTGCATGCCTGACTCCAGCCGCTGCTGCCGGGCCGCGAGATCGCTCTGCAGGCGCTGGATGCGCCCCAGGGGGGAGCGTGCCTGCAGCCGGCTCTGTAGCAGTGCCAGCTCGCTTTGCCGGCGCTGCAGCGCCTGCCGCTGGGCGCGCACCAGGCGCTGTTCCAGTTCATCCAGGCGTTGGGACTGCTCCCGCAGCTGCTGGCCGGGGTGGCGCAGGCGGGCACGGAGCTGGTCCAGTTCGCGGCGCGCGTCCGCGAGGCGGCGGCTGATCTGCCGGCGCAGCTGCTGTTCCAGCTCGCGCAGCCGCGTCTGCCACTCGGCCCGGTCGGGGCTCAGCATTTCCGCGGCGGCCGAGGGGGTGGCGGCGCGGGCATCCGCAGCCATGTCGGCGATGGTGAAATCCACCTCGTGTCCCACGGCACTGACCACGGGCAGCTCGCTGGCCACGATGGCCCGCGCGACCACTTCCTCGTTGAAGGCCCACAGATCTTCCAGCGAGCCGCCGCCGCGGGTCACGAGCAGCGCGTCCAGATTGATCTGCCCCCCTGCCTGCCAACGGTTGGCCCGGGCAATGGCGGCGGCGATCTCACCGCCCGCGGCTTCCCCCTGCACGGGCACCGGCAGGATGAAGACCTCCATCGCCGGCCAGCGTCGCTGGAGCACGGTCAGGACGTCCTGGATGGCGGCCCCGGTGGGCGAGGTGATCACCCCGAGCCTGGCGATGTGGGCGGGCAGGGGGCGCTTGCGCGCCGGGTCGAACAGGCCCTCGGCCAGGAGCTTCTGCTTGAGCTGCTCGAAGGCCGCCTGCAGGGCGCCGGCACCGGCGGGTTCCACGTGTTCCACGAGCAGTTGGAACTCCCCCCGGCCCTCGTACAGTGAGACCCGCGCCCGCAGGCGGATATGGTCGCCGTTGGCGGGGGTAAAGCGCATGCGCTGGTTGCGGTTGCGGAACATGGCGCAGCGCACCTGGGCGCTGCCGTCCTTGAGGGAGAAGTACCAGTGCCCGGAGGAGGGCGCGGCGAAATTGCTTACCTCACCCTCCACCCACAGGAAGTCAAAATTGGACTCCAGCAGGGCACGCACCTGGCGGTTGAGCTGGGTGACGGTGAGTGTGTCGGGTGCGGGTGTGTTGAAAGGGCTGGGCACGGGGTCGGTGATTGCGACTTTTGTTTACCTTGGGCGGGTGTAACAATTATAATTGCATGTTTACCTGCAAGCCGCCAGCCGGAGGCCGACCCACATGTTGCGTATCGCCCAGGAAGCTCTCACCTTCGATGATGTCCTGCTCCTGCCGGGCTATTCCGAGGTCGTGGCGACAGATGTCTCCCTGAAGACGCGCCTGACCCGGAACATCGAGCTTAACATCCCGCTGATCTCTTCTGCCATGGACACGGTCACCGAGGCGCGCCTGGCGATCGCGATGGCCCAGGAAGGGGGTATCGGCATCATCCACAAGAGTATGAGCATCGCCGAGCAGGCGGAGCAGGTACGCCGGGTCAAGAAGTTTGAAAGCGGGGTGGTCAAGGACCCGATCACGATCCAGCAGAATGCGACGATTGCCGAACTGAGCGAACTGACCGGCGCCCACGGCATTTCCGGCGTGCCGGTACTGGACGGCCCGGACCTGGTGGGGATTGTCACCCGCCGCGACGTGCGTTTCGAATCGGACCCGACCAAGCTGGTGTCCGCGATCATGACCCCCAAGGACAAGCTGGTGACGGTGAAAGAGGGTGCGAGCGCGGAAGTAGTCCAGCGCCTGCTGCACCAGCACCGGATCGAGAAAATCCTGGTGGTCAACGACGAGTTCGAGCTGCGCGGCATGATCACCGTGAAGGACTTCGACAAGGCCGAGAGCTTTCCTTTCGCCTGTAAGGACTCCTACGGACAGCTGCGGGTGGGCGCCTCGGTGGGTACCAGCCCGGACACCGATGACCGCGTGGCGGCACTGGTGCGTGCCGGGGTGGATGTGCTGGTGGTCGATACCGCCCACGGGCACTCGCGCAACGTGATTGAGCGGGTGCGCAAGATCAAGTCTGAATTCCCGTCAATCCAGGTGATCGGCGGCAATATCGCCACCGCGGATGCGGCCATCGCGCTGGTAGAAGCGGGCGCGGACGCGGTGAAAGTGGGTATCGGCCCGGGCTCGATCTGCACCACCCGCATTGTCACCGGCACCGGCGTGCCGCAGATCACGGCCATTGCCAATGTGATCACTGCCCTCGGTGACAGCGACGTCCCGGTCATCGCCGACGGCGGTATCCGCTTTTCCGGGGACATCGCCAAGGCCATCGTCGCCGGCGCCCACTGCGTGATGATGGGCAGCATGTTCGCCGGTACCGAGGAAGCCCCCGGTGAAGTCGAGCTGTACCAGGGCCGGACCTACAAGGCCTACCGCGGCATGGGCTCCATGGGGGCCATGTCCCAGACCCAGGGTTCCTCGGACCGCTACTTCCAGGACGCCAGCAAGGGCGCGGAGAAGCTGGTGCCCGAGGGCATCGAGGGCCGGGTACCCTACAAGGGTCCGGTATCGGCAATTATCCACCAGCTGATGGGTGGCGTGCGTTCCGCCATGGGCTACACCGGCAGCATGACGATCGATCATATGCGGACCCGGCCCGAATTCGTGCGGGTGACCTCGGCGGGCATGTCCGAGAGCCACGTGCACGACGTGTCGATTACCAAGGAGGCCCCGAACTACCCGGTGCGCTAGCCACGCGGCTGAACCCCCTGTAGGGCCGAATTCATTCGGCCATTCACATGGCTTTGGCCGAATGAATTCGGCCCTACCCAGGACCCCCAGATGAACAAGGACATCCACGCCAGCAGGATCCTGATCCTCGATTTTGGTTCCCAGTACACCCAGCTGATTGCGCGCCGGGTGCGGGAAGTCGGCGTCTACAGCGAGATTCGCGCCTGGGACATGAGCGACGCGGAGATTCGCGACTTCGCCCCGGCGGGGATTATCCTCTCCGGCGGGCCCGAGTCCGTGGCTGCAGAAAACTCCCCGCGCGCGGCGCAGGCGGTGTTCGACCTGGGCGTACCGGTGCTGGGCATCTGCTACGGCATGCAGACCATGGCCGCCCAGTTTGGCGGTGCCGTTTCCGCCTCGCCGACCAGTGAATTCGGCTACGCCCAGATCCGCCAGGTCGGCAACGGCGGTTTGCTGCACGATATCCGCGACCATATCGCCGACAACGGCACTCCGCTGCTGGATGTGTGGATGAGCCACGGCGACAAGGTCGTGGAGCTGCCGCCTGATTTCGAAGTGATCGCCGAGACCGACAGCTGCCCCATTGCCGGCATGGCCCACCGGGAAAAGCCCTGGTTCGGCATCCAGTTTCACCCGGAAGTGACCCACACCCTGCAGGGCAAGCGCATCTTCGAGCACTTCGTACTCGAGCAGTGTGCCTGCGAGGCGTTGTGGACCCCCGCCAACATCGTCGATGACGCCATTGCCCGCGTGCGCGAGCAGGTGGGCTCGGACAAGGTGCTGCTCGGCCTGTCCGGCGGCGTCGATTCCTCGGTCGTGGCCGCCCTGCTGCACAAGGCGATCGGTGACCAGCTCACCTGCGTATTCGTGGACAACGGCCTGCTGCGCCTGCACGAGGGCGACCAGGTGATGAAGATGTTCGCCGACAACATGGGCGTAAAGGTGATCCGTGCGGACCGGGAAGACCTGTTTCTCGGCAAGCTGGCGGGAGAGGCAGACCCGGAGCGCAAGCGCAAGATTATCGGCAATACCTTTATCGAGGTCTTCGACGAGGAAGCCTCCCGGATCAAGGACGTGAGCTGGCTGGCCCAGGGTACGATTTACCCCGACGTGATCGAATCCGCCGGTGCCAAGACCGGCAAGGCCCACGTGATCAAGTCCCACCACAATGTCGGCGGGCTGCCGGAAGACATGGCCATGGAGCTGGTGGAGCCACTGCGGGAGCTGTTCAAGGACGAGGTGCGCCGCATCGGCCTGGAACTGGGCCTGCCCTACGACATGGTCTACCGTCATCCCTTCCCGGGACCCGGGCTGGGCGTGCGCATCCTGGGTGAAGTCAAAAAAGAATACGCCGACCTGCTGCGCCGGGCCGATGCGATCTTTATCGAGGAACTGCGCGCCGCCGACTGGTACCACAAGACCAGCCAGGCCTTCGCCGTGTTCCTGCCGGTCAAGTCCGTGGGCGTGGTGGGCGACGGCCGCCGCTACGAGTACGTGATCGCCATTCGCGCCGTGGAGACCGTGGACTTTATGACCGCCCGCTGGGCGCACCTGCCCTACGAGCTACTGGAGAAGGTGTCCAACCGGATTATCAACGAGATATCCGGTGTTTCCCGCGTCACCTACGACGTGAGCAGCAAGCCGCCGGCGACGATTGAGTGGGAATGATTTCACGTCTGGCACTGGCTGGCACCTGCAAGCAAGAAATCTCGTAAAAACACTATAAAAATAGAGTTATTCTCCTTTTCGTCTGGCAACGACTGGCACTCTCTGGCACCTCCAAGCAAACTTTTTCAATGGTATAAAACATGGTACTGTTCTTTGGAATGTCAGGGCCAAGAAAAAATACCATGCTACTTTTTCAAGTTAACCCATGGTATTAAAGTCAGTTAACTCACTGATATCAAAGAAAATATACGAGATAAATATACCATATTGGATCATGGTATTTTTCCTACGGGAGGACTTGTGATGCTGACAGATACCAAGCTGCGCAACTTGAAGCCAAAGGACAATATCTACAAGGTCAATGACCGCGATGGGCTCTACGTGGCTGTGACACCAGCGGGCGGCATTTCCTTCAGATACAACTACTCGATCAGCGGTCGACAGGAGACCTTGACGATAGGCCGGTATGGCAAGCGCGGTGTCACGTTGTCAGAAGCACGAGAGCGACTCAGCGAAGCAAAAAAGATGATCGTTGCAGGGAAGTCACCGGCCAGAGAAAAAGCACGCGACAAGACGCGCGTAAAAGATGCCGAAACGTTTGGTGCATGGGCCGAGAAATGGATGCGTGGTTATCAGATGGCTGATTCGACGCGTGACATGCGTAAGTCAGTCTACAACCGTGAATTGAAGAAGCGCTTTGGTAATCAGAAATTGTCTGAGATCACGCATGAGGATCTTCGGGCTGTAACCGATGCCATAGTAGAAAGAGGGGCGCCAGCAACAGCAGTTCACGCCCGAGAGGAGGTAATGCAGGTCTATCGTTGGGCGATCGAGCGCGGACAGAAAGTAGAGAATCCTGCGGAGCTGGTTCGGCCTACCAGTATCGCCAGGTTTGAACCTCGCGATCGGGCTTTGAGTCCTCCAGAGATTGGTCTGATGTATCGGTACATGGACCGAGTTGGAACGTCGCCCCAATATAGAGCTGCTATCAAGTTGCTGTTGCTGACCATGGTGAGGAAGTCCGAGCTGTCCAACGCTACCTGGTCGGAGATCAGTTTCAGCGAAGCGCTTTGGACGATTCCAAAAGAGCGTATGAAACGACGCAATCCGCACTTGGTGTTTCTGTCTCGCCAGGCGTTGGATATTTTTATCGCACTCAAGACCTTTGCCGGCGGTTCTGAATTCGTACTTCCCTCTCGGTATGATTCGGATATACCTATGAGTGCGCCAACGATGAATCGCGTTCTAGCATTGACCTACCAGGCGGCACAAAAGGATGATGAACCGCTTGGGAAATTCGGTCCTCACGACCTGCGTCGCACCGCTTGCTACCGGTGCGCTGCCACATGAGGTGTATAACAAGCCAGAATAGCCGCATGGAACATCCCGCTAAAATCCTGGAGCCTGGAGTCCGCTCCAGGTCAATGCCCGATCTGTGCCAGATAGATATTTAGTCAGCGCCGTGTTTTTGCTTCGCCCGGCATTTCGTAACGAAACAACCGGATCGAACCTAGGGCGAGTATCAATTCAATAGCTGCAAACAGTGCCAATGCGGTCCCGAAGCCAAAGCGTAGGACTTCGCCGAAAATCAGGCTGCCCAGGCCAAAACCCACGAACAGGGTAAACACGTTCAAATCCATCGCCTGGCCGGGCCGTTTGCCGCCGAGCGACGTAACGATGCCGGCAAACAAAGGCTGTGTCGCGTCATAGCCCAGCGATAGCAGCATCGCGACGACCGGCGCGAGGAGTACCGGAAAATCGAACAGCAAACCCGCTGCGGCCAACGCACTCAAGCCGAGCCCGATCGGCAGCAATCGCGCGCGACCCCATCGGTCTGCAGCGCGGCCGATCAGCGGACCAAACAACAAACCGGGCACCGCGTAGCCGAGCAATGCCAGACCGATGCCGACCGGCCCGAGACTGTAGCGTTGTTCGAGGTAGACGCCCAACCAGGTGAACACGCCGGAATGAAACATCGAGTTCACAAAAATATAGCCATAGGTGCGCTGGCCGCGTGCGGTGCCCAGCAAGCCCAAATAGCCGCGCATCAGGTCGCCGAGTGTGCCGCCTACCGACCGTATCGCGCCGGCGATCAGGCGGCGATAGGGTAAAAACAGCAGCAGAACTATCCCTCCGGTTGCGCTGACGGCCAGGAAAAGCCCGCGCCAGCCGAACCATCCTGGCTAACTCAACCTGGCTCAAGCTTCTTGACTGAAATCACTACGGACTCCATCGTTATCCTCCACGCTCGGATGATCAAGAGGTAAAACGATGAGCAGCGGCTGCTGTGACGACGAAACCGCGAATAACCTGGCCGCTGGCGAGCGGCGAAAAACCCTGTACGCCGTTCTGTGGATCAATGCCCTGATGTTCGCCGGGGAACTGACGGCCGGGGTATTGGTGGACTCCAAGGCGCTGATCGCAGACTCCGCCGACAATCTCGGCGATACGTTGGTGTACGTCATAAGCCTGTTTGTTGTCGCCCGCAGCCTACGCTGGAGGGCCGGCGCCGCGTTCGCGAAGGGGCTGATTCAGCTGGCCTTCGGCATCGGCATTGTGGCCTCTATCGTCGCCAGCTTGCTGGGGGAGCCGCGGCCCGTCGGCCCGGCGATGATGGCGGTCGCCGGCGCGGCTCTTATCGGCAACCTGATCTGTTTCGCCCTGCTGATGAAGCACCGGGGCGAAGATGTGAATATGCGCTCGGTCTGGCTGTGCTCACGCAACGATGTGCTCGGCAACCTGGGGGTCATAGTCGCCGGGGGACTGGTCATCGCGCTCGATTCCTTCTGGCCGGATATCGTCGTCGCCAGCGCCGTGTCTGCCGTGTTCCTGCACACCGCCTACCAGGTACTGCGCGATGCCGCCGGGGCGTGGCGGCACGAGCCGCGACTCGAGGGTAGGTCCGGTGAAAACGGGTAGCACTGCAAAAAGCCGCGCCCGCGTGACATCAAGAGCGTGTTACTCAAGCTGATATGCACTGTTCACCAGCCCTGCAACCGCGCCTTGCAGTGCTCCCCGGCCTCGATTTGCAATGTCATGGGCTGGCCCGAAAATTTCATCAGTCGGCAGAAGTTTTGGGTTAGCTTGTTTAGCTTATAAAGTGGACCCGGATTGCCTGACGGTCTCCGAACAAGAACGAGGGGGCAACGCCGAAAGTTTCGCGGAATGTTCGGGTCAGGTGGGCCGAGTCCGAGAAACCGGCGGCATGGGCGGCGTCCGTCAGCGAGTCGCCGTCCAGGGCGGCCTTGATGGCCAGGCGCAATCGGCGCCAGAGCACATAGCGGCGAATGGGCACGCCGACCCGGTCCCCGAAATGGTGAGACAGCCAGCTTTCGGACACGCGGGCGGCGCTGGCCACGGCGCGGTTTCCCAGCTCGTCGTCGAGATGTTCGTCCAGCCACGTCAGCGCGCGCTGCAGGCGCGGGTCCAGGTTGCGCCGCAGCGTGGATACCCCCTGACCCAGCAGCTCGCGGCAGGCCTGTTCGGCATCGGCGGGACTGCCACCGCCGTTGGCAAGGCGTCGCAGCGTCGCAAGGGGTAGCTCGCGATTGTCGAGCAGCCGGATTCGGCCACCGCCGAATCGGTGGCATGCGTCCTCGCACTCCCGGCCTTCGGGGTCCAGGTACAGCAGCGCGCAGGGCGTATCGCCGGCGTCGAACTCGTGCGGCACGTCGGGAGGTACATAAAAGGCCGCCGCCTCCTGCCACGGCTGGTCCTGCCCGCCGCGGACCCGCAACCGGTCGTGCAGGCCCAGGGCGAGTTGCGCCGCGTGGTGGCGATGGGGTTGGGCATCGAACGCCGGACCCAGGAAAAGCAGTCGATGGGGCCAGAGAAACAGATGAAAAGTTGGCGGGTGCATGGCTGCCAGTTTATTCAAGCTTCGGGAGCCCGCCAAGAGCATTCTATCCGTGTCTTCACAAAAGCTGTCATCACGGAAAGGAGAATGCACTGCCATGAGTTTCACAAAAGTACTGTTTCGCTACGGGACGTGGCCCATGCTGTTTTTTGGCTTCGGCGGCGCGGTCGTCTGGCTGGCGTCAGCGAACGTCGGAGTCTGGCCGATGTTCGCCGTGCTCGCGGGCGCCGTTGCTTTTTCCTTCTTCGCCGAGCGGGTGATCCCCTATCAGCCCGACTGGAACCGCACCCACGGCGATGTGGCGCGCGACTGGCTGCACGCCCTGGTCAACACGACTCTCAATCGGGCGGCGCTGTGGTTGCTGCCGTGGCTCACCTGGACGGCGCTCGGCGGGGGCTTCTGGCCGCACACCTGGCCATTCGCGTTGCAGGTCGTGTTCGCCGCGCTGATTCTCGACCTCGGTATCGCAATGGCACATCACGCAAGTCATCGCTTTGCTCTCTTGTGGCGCTTTCACGCGGTGCACCACAGCCCGAAGCGGCTGTACGGTTTTAATGGCTTGATGAAGCATCCGGTCCACCAGGCGATCGAGACGAGCTCAGGCGTGCTGCCGCTCCTGTTGCTGGGCATCCCCTTCGAGGTCGCCATCACGCTGCCGTTCCTGGTGACCATTGCGCTGTTGTGCCAGCACAGCAATGCCGATTACCGCACGGGCTGGTTCAAGTACGTCTTCGCCAATGCCGAGGTGCACCGCTTCCACCATGCCAACTCGGCGGACGGCGACGTCAACTTCGGGCTGTTCACAGTCCTGTACGACCGTATGATGGGAACCTTCCGGTATGAGCCCGACGCAGCGCCCCGGGAGAGTCGGCAGATCGGCATCGCGGGCGAACAGCCTTACCCTGTAAACTATTGGGCCCAGCTGGCCGAGCCATTCCGCCCCAGCCAGTGAAACGCGGCCGGCTTTGCGAATGGCCAAGCCTTATCGAGTCGATGCTTCAGCCTGCTGCGGGTGGATACTTCCCTCGCTGATGCCGGCAAGAACCCCACAAGCTTCAACTTCCCGGTCATCGTTGCAGCTAGCTCTCAGTGAAACGAGCTGTTTTTCAAGCGCCTGTAGAGCGGCTATCTGCGAGCGCACATGAGAGATGTGATCATCGAGCAAGGCATTGACGGCGGTACAGGACTGATGAGGGTCGTCCTGATGGCGCTGCAGTTCGTGAATTTCTGCCAGTGAGAGGTCCAGGATCCGGCAGCGACGAATAAAGGCCAACCGCTCACCATGCTTCTCGTTATAGACACGGTAACCGTTCTCCTGCCGATCAGGGGGCGGCAACAAGCCCTGCCGTTCATAGAAGCGGATCGTCTGTGTATCGACCCCTACCGACCGTGCCAATTGACCAATACGCATGGGTTCCTCCGCAACGAATTCTATACGCTATTGACCTTATAGCGACTATATAGTTTTAAATGAAAGCCCGATCACATTCAAGTGGAGTCATATCATGAGCAAAAACTGCGGAGACCCCTGTGGCGACGATGTAAAGCCCGCAGCGGATACCGATATGCAGGCCTCCTCCAACGCGTCGGGGGAATGGGTCAGCGTTTATGCCGTGCCGAAGATGGACTGTCCATCAGAAGAGCGCATGATTCGCCTGGCCCTAAGCGGCGTTGAGGGGATTCGGGCGCTGTCCTTCGACTTGTCGAACCGCCGGTTGAAGGTCGTGCATGACGGCGCGGTCGAGCTCGTCACCGCGAAACTGAAGACCTTGGAGCTAGGCGCCTCGCTTCAGGAAAGCGTCGCTGCCGATCCGGAGACCATCAAGGCCGCCGAGTTCTCGGCAGCCTCTGCTACGCAAGAATCCGGGACCCTGCGCTGGTTGCTCGGCATCAATGCAGTCCTGTTCGTGGTGGAAATGACAGCCGGCCTGATTGCCCAGTCCACCGGCCTGATCGGAGAGTCCCTGGATAATTTTGCCGATGCGGCCGTGTACGGGCTTGCCCTTTATGCGGTTGGCCACAGCGTGAAAATGCAGCTACGTGCCGCGCATCTTGCGGGTGTACTGCAACTGATCTTGGCTGTTGGCGTACTCATAGAGGTGGTGAGACGCTTTGTATTCGGTAGTGAGCCTGAATCGATGGTAATGGTGGCTATCGCATTCGTCGCGTTGATTGCCAATACCAGTTGTCTGCTGCTGATAGCCAAACACCGGGAGGGTGGCGCGCACATGAAGGCCAGCTGGATATTCTCGGCCAACGACGTGGTCATCAACCTGGGGGTTATCACCGCCGGCGCTCTGGTCGCGTGGACCGGCTCCAATTATCCGGATCTGATTATCGGCACCATCGCGGGGCTCGTCGTGCTTAACGGTGCCAGGCGCATTTTGGCGCTCAAGGGTTAAATCATGCCCATTATTGGCAACAATCTCTTGCGATATGTCCTGTTTTCCATACCCGGCGGCTATGTTGTAGATTCCTTTGACTTCTATTGGCGAGACTGGCATTGGCCAGCTTTCAACCTTGCCGATATTGCAATTGTCCTCGGTGCGTTGCTTCTCGTTTTCGCAAGCTTGCTGCGAAAAGAAAATCCCAATACCGAGTTGGATGGATCTTCCAGAAACCTAAGAGGAAAATCCCTTAAAAATGCGCTCGGTTTGACCGTGCTTGCCAGTCGGTAAGGCTGCACTTCCTGGCCGCTAATCAAAGCCGAAATTTGTTTCTCGAAAACGACCCGCTCCCGGCCAAATGGCGGCCAAGAGCGGGCTACCGGGATGCAATTACACCTTTTCGTCCTGGCGGTGCAGCAATGTGTACAGAATTGGCAATACAAACAGCGTCAGTAGCGTCGATGAGATAATCCCGCCAATCACCACTGTGGCCAGCGGCCTTTGGACCTCAGCGCCGGTGCCCGTATTGAGGGCCATGGGCACGAAGCCGAGGCTGGCGACCAGTGCCGTCATCAGGACCGGACGCAGGCGTATCAGGGCGCCTTCCACCACGGCGGAAACCAGATCACCCTGGTTGTGCCAAAGATCCCGAATAAACGCCACCATCACCAGACCATTGAGTACCGCCACCCCCGACAGGGCGATAAAGCCCACACCGGCGGAGATCGACAGCGGCATGTCCCGCAGCCACAGCAGCAGCACGCCACCGGTCAGGGCCAGGGGGACGCCGCTGAAGATGATCAGCGCATCTTTCAGCGATCCGAATGCCATTACCAGCAGGGCAATGATGATCGCCAGCGTCACGGGCACGACAATGGCAAGGCGTTGGCTGGCGGATTCCAGTTGCTCGAAGGTGCCGCCGTAATTCAGCCAGTAGCCGGCGGGCAGATCCACTTCCTGCCGCACTCTGCTTTTGATTTCCTGCACAAAACCGCCCAGATCGCGATCCCGGACATTGGCGGTGACCACCACCCGCCGTTTGCCATTCTCCCGGCTGATCTGGTTGGGGGCCGGGGCCAGCTCCAGCGCCGCGACTTCTGACAGGGGCACATAGTCGCCTCCCGGCAGGGGCACCGGCAGATCCGCCAGGCTGTCCACATCCCGGCGGATGGCCTCGGGCAGGCGCACTACCAGCTGGAAACGGCGATCCCCTTCGTAGATCAGGCCGGTATTTTCGCCACCCACTCCCGCTGCCACCAGATCCTGAAGATCATCCACGGTCAGGCCGTAGCGGGATAGCGCCATGCGTTTGGGGTGCACCGACAGCATGGGCAACCCGGTGATCTGCTCCACTCGGGTATCGGTGGCCCCTTCCACTGACTCCACGACTTCGAGCACCGCATTGGCGGCATTGAGCAGCTGCTCCAGGTCGTCTCCGAATACTTTGATGCCCAGGTCCGCCCGCACACCGGAGATCAGTTCGTTGAAGCGCATCTCGATGGGTTGGGTGAACTCATAGTTGTTGCCGGGCAAATCCTTGACCGCCGCCTGGAGCTCCGCAATCAGTTCATCCCGGGATTTATCCGGATCGGGCCACTGTTCCTGGGGCTTGAGAATCACGAAACTGTCCGCGATATTTGGTGGCATGGGGTCGGTGGCCACCTCCGGTGTCCCGATTCGCGAGAATACCTTGTCTACCTCGGGTAAGGCCTTGATGCGCCGCTCTAAAGGTTTCTGCATCGCAATGGATTGCTCCAGACCGGTCCCGGGAATGCGCAGGGCTTGCACGGTCATATCACCCTCGCTGAGCTGGGGTATGAATTCCGACCCCAGGGTGGTTGCTAACCAGATACAGACCGCCAGCAAGGCGCCGGCGCCCCCCAGTACCGGCCAGCGGAATTTCAGGGCCAGCTCCAGCGCCGGGCGATAGATCCCTTTGGCCGCACTGATGGCGGCACTTTCCTTTTCGCGGATCCTGCCTGTGAGGAACACCGCAACGGCGGCGGGGACGATGGTGAGCGAAAACACCATGGCTGACACCAGGGCCATGACCACGGTGGCGGCCATGGGATGGAACATTTTGCCCTCTACCCCTGTGAGGGAGAAGATGGGGATGTAAACTACGGTAATGATCGCCACCCCGAACAGGCTCGGACGTATCACCTCGGTCGTGGCTTCATAGACGACCTGCAGCCGTTCCTTGAGCGGCAGGCGCGCACCCGTAGCCTGCTGAGACCCGGCCAGGCGCCGGATGCAGTTCTCCACGATAATCACCGCGCCATCGACAATCAGTCCGAAGTCGAGTGCCCCCAGGCTCATCAGGTTGGCGGAAACGCCGGTCCTCACCATGCCAGTGATGGTGGCGAGCATCGACAGGGGGATCACCGCCGCGGTAATAAGGGCGGCCCGCAGGTTGCCCAGCAGCAGGAACAGCACCACGATCACCAGCAGCGCACCCTCAAGCAGATTCTTCTCCACCGTGGCGATGGCCTTGTCCACCAGAGTGGTGCGGTCATAGACGGGTTCCACGCGAATGCCCTCGGGCAGGGATGGCCGGATATCCTCCAGCCGCTCGCTAACGGCCCGGGCGACACTACGGGAATTTTCTCCCATCAACATCATGGCGGTGCCGATCACCGTTTCCACGCCGTCGCGGGTGGCAGCCCCGGTGCGCAGCTCCTTGCCAATGGCCACTTCCGCGACATCCTTCACCCGGAGGGGCACGCCATCGCGGTTGGCGATCACTACTTGTTCGATGTCGCCGATGGTCTTCAGTTGGCCGGGGGAGCGCACCAGCAGCTGCTGGCCATTGCGTTCGATATAGCCAGCGCCACGGTTGGCGTTGTTGGCCCTCAGTGCCGCCACCAAGTCCTCGAGGCTGACGCCGAGCTCCAACAATTTTTTCGGGGAGGGCGTGACGTGATACTGCTTGTCGTAGCCGCCGATGGAATTGATTTCGATCACCCCGGGCACCTGGGCCAGTTGAGGTTTGATGATCCAGTCCTGCACTTCCCGCAGGGCAGTGGCATCCCAGGGCTCACCATTTTCCCGGGTGGCGCCGGGCGCCGCATCCACGGTGTACATGAAAATCTCGCCCAACCCGGTGGCGATGGGGCCCATCTCCGGCTCCAGCCCAGGCGGTAGGACGCTTTTGATGGCGCCAAGGCGCTCGTTGATCAAGTTGCGGGCGAAATAGATGTCCGTGCCTTCTTCGAACACCACGGTCACCTGGGACAGGCCGTAACGAGACAGGGATCGGGTGTAGGACAGGCTGGGCAGGCCGTACAGCGCCGTCTCCACCGGGAACGTGATGCGCTGCTCTGTCTCCAGGGGTGAATAACCGGGTGCCTCGGTGTTGATCTGCACCTGGACATTGGTGATATCAGGTACCGCGTCGATGGGCAGGCGCTGGAAACTCCAGACACCGACACCGATCAGCACCAGAATCAGCGAAAGCATGAGATAGCGCCGTTCTACAGAGAGGCGCACGATAGCGTCGATCATAGTGGCCTCCTGTTAATCGTCGTCTGACACGCTGGATTTTTCGATATCCGCCTTGATGAGATAGCTGTTCTCCACCACGTAGCGTTCGCCGGGCTTCAGGCCAGAAAGTATTTCGGTGAACTGGCCATCCGTGCGGCCCAACTCGACAGGCCGGGGCTCAAAGCTATTGCCTTCTTGCACAAACACGACCTGGGATTCGTCGAGCAACTGCAGGGCCCGATTTTCTATCACCAGCGGCACTTCGATACGCTCTACCACGATGCTCGCCGAAACCAGCCGGCCCGGAGAAAGCAGATCCTCTGCGTTGGCAATTTCCGCGCGGGCAATGACGTAGGGCGAGTCGCTGTTCTGGGGCACGATATGATCGATCCTGGAATCGTACTGTGCATCTCCTGCGTCAATTCGCACCAGCTGTCCGGGCGCGATTTCGCGGCGCTGCCCCGGGAAGATTTTCAATTCCACCCATAGCGGGTCGAGCTTGGCGATGGTGAACAGTGTCTGTTGCCCGGCCAGCTCGCCGACGTTGATATTGCGCTGGATAACGGTACCGGCCAAAGGCGCACGCAAGGTGTAGGGTTGGAGGCTGTCGTTGGATTCGATGGTGGCCAATGGGTTGCCAGCCTTGACCGAGTCACCAAGACTGGCATTGATTTTCATAACCTGACCCGGGAAGCGTGCCCTGATCAGGGCAATCCCGTCGGGGTTGGGCACAAGGCGGCCATAGCTGGTGATCGTGCGCTCCAGAATGCCGGCGCCTGCGGCCTTGCTTCGGATACCGGCTTGCTCCGCCACATCGGCGGAGATTTCCACGTAGGTGCTCTCCGACTCCTCGTGCGCCTCGTTTACGCCACCATGCGCATTTTCACCGTGGTCATCTTCCGCGGCATGAGTCGGTCCGACCGTCAGCACATAGACGCTGGCGAGTATGAGTAAATAATAAACGACTTTCATGGTAGTAATCCTGTTGTTCAGCGGTCAGCCAGAGGCTGCGCCGTCAGTTGTTCGATCAGAGCCTGGTTGAGCAGCGCCGTGGTGGCGGTATCGACCAGCGCCTGCCGGGCGGAGAGCAATTCCCGTTGGGCGGCGGTCCACTCCACATAGCTGTAGCGGCCGCGTTCGTAGGCCTCGCGGGTCTGGTTGAGTGCCTCGGTCAAGTCGGGGAGCATTTGGCTGCGGATTTGCGCCACCGCCTCAATGCTTTGTTGCCGTAGGTGGTAGGCGTCATACAGGCGGACATGGAGACGCAGCAGCGTGTCCTCCCGGCGAAAGCGGACTTCATCCCGCGCCGCCAGGGCGGCCTGCACCTCGCCGCGATTGCGCCGTCCGGAAAACAGTGGTACGGAAAACCCGGCGACCAGCGCCGAGTCATCCGTCTCCTCGAAACGCCGGATGCCGACCTGCCAACGGATGTCGCTCTCGGACTGGCTGCGCGTCAGCTGAATCTCCGCTTCACGGATACGCTGTTCGCTGGCATAGATTTGAATGGCTGGGCTGTCGCTGACCCGCTGGTACAGGGCATCAAAGTTGGCGGAGGAACCGAACTGGAACAGATCGCCTTCCAGAATCTGAAAGTCCGGGCCGGTATCACCCCACAGCGAAGCCAGAGCCATTTTCCGGCTCTCGTATGCGGCTCGCAGACGGGACTGCTCAATTCGACTCCGGGTGAGCGCGGCCCTGGCGCGCATGACCTCGGCCTGGGGCGCTGCGCCGCGGCCGGCGCGACGGGCGACGATCTCGTGAGTGGCCCCGGCCAGCGCCACAGCTTCAGCGGCCAGTGCGAGTTTTTCCTGCAGGGCCAGGGTGGCGACAAAGCGCTGGGTCACCTTGCCCAGCACATCCAGCGTTTCGGCCCGGCGCTCGGCCTCGACCCGCCCGTACCGTGAGTCAACCAGGTTGACGCGGGCCTGACGCTTGCCGCCAAACTCGAGGACCGATGACAAAGACAGGGTGTACTCCGCCCCGTCGACCCCTTGCAGATCGTCGCTGCCGAGGAAATTTTCCACTTCCAGGCCGGCGTCCAGGGCAGGGTTTTGATCTGCCGTAATGCGGCGGCCCTCGAGCCCATTAAGGCGAAGGTCGAAGACCTGGAGGCTGGGGTTTTGCGCCATAGCCCGCGAGAGGGCCTCGGGCAGGGTTAGCGGCTTATTCCCGGCATAAGCAAGGGATGCACTCGATGCCAGTGCAAGAAGGCAAAACACTTGGATAAAAAAGTGGCGCGGCACAGCGCACCGCTCATTTTTTATGGGCGTTCCAAAAAGCATGGGACTGCTCCTACGAAAATCTAAATGACAGCTACCCCCCGAAGGGGGAAGGGGTTCGCAGGATCAGGCGATAGGAGGGCGAAAAGGAGAGGAGGGAGCGATAGAGGAAATATTGGCCTGATAGTGCGTCAGGCTTTTGCCAGGCAGAAAGCTTAAAGTGCCTGGCAGGTAACTCATCGATAACATATGGCAGTGTCCATGGCACAGCTCACACTGTTCGATGGAGATGTCCGGTGCCTCTGGAGATTGGCTGCTTGTTGAGTTGTCGGCTTCAATATCCGGAAAGTCGGCGAGGTGCCCAGTATTTTGATGACCCGCCCCCGGCTGGAAAAACTGCTCCATATCGGCAATAGCCAGCACTGACTGCAAAGCAATCATGAGCGTGAATACCACTACGAAACAGCGTTTAACCATATAGATGGCCCCAAAATTCGATGGCGAGTTTAGCCGGAGGGCAAGTACATTGCAACCACCAGGAAGAAGCTAACCAAGATCATGCATCGTATTTCGACAGATGGAACCGGGCTGCGGTCAGTTGGCACTCCTGATCAGGGGCGGCGGACAGCGCGAGTACGCGACCATTCCGAATAACTCAACCTGGGACTGGAAGGGGTGGTGTACAGGAGAAAGCCCAAGGGCGGTCAGAGCAACACCTCCCGTTGACGGGCGAAAGCACCTGTTGTCGTCACTGTTCGGCAGTGTGCTCCGAACCTGATTATGCGCCTTGGCGGCCTGTTGAAATAGTCTCCGTTCTTGCCGGTGCTTACGGAGAATTTCTCTCTTAACCATGCCCATAGGTGTGGGCATCTTTGTGCATATGGTCCGGGTGCTCGAATTCCAGTGTTGAATGACTGATGTTGAATTCCTGCGCCAGAGCCTGCTTTATCCTGTACTTGATGCTCTCAAGCTGATCCCATGCACTTTCCTCGATAATTACATGGGCCTCCAGCGAGGCATCGTGTTCGCCCATCTGCCAAAAATGCACATGGTGAAGGTCGACAACGCCTTCAATGTTGGACAGGGCAACGATGACGGCATCGGTATCGATATCCACCGGGCTGCCCAGCATGAGTGTCCTGATGGTGCCGCCGATTTCTGTCAGACCCAGGTAGAGAATGTAGCCCGCGATGCCGATGGTGATGGCAGGATCAACCCACCGCATGTCGTAGAGTAAAATAAGGGTCCCACCAATGACCACGGCGACCGACGCGAGTGCATCCGACAGATTGTGGAGAAACAGTGCGCGGATGTTGACGCTGTCTTTCTGCATCGAATAGGTGAGCAAGGCTGTCAATGCGTCCACGGCCAGGGCGATACCACCAAGCCAAACGACCCACCAGCCCTTTACCTCCGGAGGATCAATGATCCGTATGCCACCTTCGTAAATCAGGTAGACCCCGATAATGATCAAGGTAGTGTAGTTGATGAGGGCTGCAACGATTTCAATGCGTCCGTAGCCAAAGGTCATTTTTGCGTCAGCCGGGCGGCGTGCAATTTTTTGCGCCGCGAACGCGATGACGAGTGAGGCCATGTCAGAAAAGTTATGCAGGGCGTCGGCGATAAGGGCGAGACTGCCGGCAAAGATGCCTCCCCCAATCTGAGCCAGGGTCAGGATCCCGTTCGCCCAGATGGCGATAGCAACACGCTTGTCCTTGGACTCGGGGGGCATATGCACATGGTCGTGACTCATTGGGCTTACCTCGCTTGGTGTCTATGTATAAAGATGCATCTGCTGTATTCAACTTACTCTGTGCTTGGTCGCTTGGTCGCTTGGTCGCTTTTGCCTTTTCGACTTTGTGGATTTTGGGCCATTGGCTACTCATCCTTTTTGACAGTTTTCAGGAATTCTGCAAGGCTGTCTTCGGCCGCTTTTTTGTCCGGGAATGGCCCGATATTTTGACCTTCACGGGTTAAAAAATACCAGTCACTGTTAATGGCGTGGATGCGATGTGTTCGAAAGGATGGAGCTTCTTTCGAGTCAGTTTTTCGATGCTTGGATGAATCACTCATAATCTTGTCCTGCTGTCATGACCTTGCCCAGTAAAGCCATCCAAAACGGCTTGAAATAACTGTACAAGGTCATGAGCCACAGCTCCTGTTGAGGATGAATCATCAGGTGTAGAGGAAGAGAAAGCTGAGAAGGAACCCTCCAGCATGAAGAGGGCGGGTTCTTTTCTCAGACAACCGTACTGTCCTCGGCACCGTCCTCGATCCGGATCGCTCGTCGTACGTCGCTGACAAAAATGCGGCCATCGCCGCGCAGTCCGGTGTGTGCTCCGGTCTTCAGTACCCGGACGACCTCGTCCACGTACTGATCGTGACACACGATTTCCACCTTCACGTGCTTGACAAAATCCCCCGCGCCATCGATCGGGTTGGTGGCGCTGGTGTTGGCTTTGCTGCGACCGAAGCCGACAACGTGGGCGACACTCATGCCGGTGACGCCCTGCACGCGGTGCAGGGCCAGGGTCACGGCTTCCAGTTTGTGGTGTTTGATATAGGCTTTGATCTCTTGCATGACTGTCACTCCGGGTTAGTGGGATTCGCTCATATCAGCGGGCTTGTCGGCAAACCAGTGATACAGTGCGGGTATAACCAATAGGGTCAGGATGGTGGCGGTCACCAGACCGCCGACCACGACGGTGGCCAGTGGCCGCTGCACCTCGCTGCCGGTGCCGGTGGCGAACAGCAACGGAAACAGCCCTAGGGCAGTAGTGACGGCGGTCATGATCACCGCCCGGAGCCTTGCGCAGGCCGCCCGCACACTGGCTTCGGCAATGGACACCCCGTCCTTGACCAGTTCATTCAGGTAACTGACCAGCACCAGACCATTTTCCAGGGCGATGCCAAACAGGGCGATAAAACCTACCGAGGCGGGTACCGAGAGGCTCTGGCCGCTCAGCCACAGGGCGACGATACCGCCCACCAGCGCCAGCGGGATATTTAGCATGATCAACAGGGCGTTGCGCAGGGATCGGAAATTGACAAACAGCATCAAAAACACCAGCGCCAGGGTGATTGGCACGACGATCATCAGGCGCTTGTTGGCCTGTTGCTGGAGTTCGAACTGCCCACCCCATTTGAGAAAATAGCCCGGCGGCAAATCCACTTGCTGCTTGATAGCGGTATCGGCCTCGGCCACGAAGGAACCGATGTCCCGGTCGCGGACATTGGTCTGGATGGTGATAAAGCGCTGATTGTTTTCCCGGGTGATCTGGCGCGGCCCCACCACTTCCTCGATGGCAGCCAGCTCCTCCAGGGGAATGCGCTGGCCGGCGGCGTTCTTGATAATGAGCTGCTCGATGACATCGGCCCGGTTGCGCGCGGGCTCCTCAAGCCGTACATAGATATCAAAGCGGCGGATACCCTCGAATACCTGACCGGCCTCACTGCCGCCCACGGCCACGCTCAGGGTACGTTGCACGTCGCTGACATTGAGGCCATAACGGGCAATGGCCTCCCGGTTCAATGAAATGCGCAGTTGCGGCGTACCGCCGATTTGATCGCGCTGAACGTCCTGGGCGCCCTGCACGGTGCGCATTACCTGCTCGATGGCCTGTGCCTTTTCCACCAGCACATCCAGGTCATCGCCAAACAGCTTGGCGGCCAGTTCGGCCTTGGTACCGGTCAGCAGTTCATCCACCGCCGCGGCGATCGGTTGGGTGAAGTTGAATTGCGCGCCGGGGAAATCCGCGAATTTTTCGCTCATGGCCGCATACAAGCCATCCAGCGTCTCCGCGCTTTGCCATTGATCCTGGGGCTTGAGGGCGACGAAAATCTCGGCGTTGTTCACCGGATCGGCGTGGGCGCCGACTTCGCCCCGGCCAATGCGCGACACCACCTGGGTGACCTCCGGAAACGCAGCCTTCAATTGCCGCTCGAATACGCCAATGGTGGTCTCGGCTTTTTCCAGCGAGATGGACGGCGCCATGGTGGCGCGGATCAGCAAATCCCCTTCATTAAAGCGGGGCACAAATTCTGAGCCCAGCCGCGGGGCGACGGCAACGCCAATGAGCAGGACCACTGCCGCCAGGGTCACGGCAATCCAGCGGCGCGCCACTATGGCCTGGACCAAGGGTTGGTAGCCTTTCAGCAGCAGGCTGACAATGTCCTTGCGAGGTTTGTCAGGGTCTGTCTTGGGGCGCTTCATCAGTAGGGACGAGACCACCGGCGCCACGATCAGGGCAAAAAACAGCGAGCCGAGCATAGCCACGGCTACGGTATAGGCCAGTGGCCGGAAGGTCGCCCCTTCCACGCCCTGCAAGGTGAACAGCGGCAGGAACACAATGATGATGATACTGATAGCAAACAGAATCGGGCGCGCTACTGACTGGCAGGCCCGCGCCACCAGATGCAGGCGTGATTCGTCCGGGGAGGATTCCCGCAACATCCGGTCGATATTCTCCACCACAACCACCGCGCCATCCACCATCATGCCGATGGCGATGGCAATCCCGCCCAGCGACATCAGGTTGGCGGAGATATCGAAGAATTTCATGGCGAGGAAGGTGAAGCCGACGGAGAACGGAATCGACAGCGCCACCACCAGGCTGGGCCGCAGGCCGCCCATAAAGGCCAACAGCACCAGGGCCACCAGAATAATCCCCTGCAACAGGGCGTTGATCACCGTGCTCACCGCCGCCTTGACCAGTGTCGCCTGGTCGTAATAGGGCTGCACCTCGACGCCTTCGGGCAGGTTGGCGTTGATGGTGGCCAGCTCCTCCTTGACGGCGCCGATCACCTGGGAGGTATTGCTGCCGATCAGCTTCAATACCATGCCCACGACCACTTCGCCTTCTCCGTCCTTGGTGGTGAGTCCGCGGCGGATTTCGCCGCCGATGTCCAGCTCGCCCAACTGGTGCAGGTAGACGGGGGTGCCGTCGATGGTTTTCACCACGATATTGCGCAGCGCTTCAAGATCGGTTGCGAGCCCTACGGAGCGGACGATGTACTCCTCGTCGTTTTTGACGATGAACTGCGCCCCGGCGTTGGCATTGTTGGCCTCGATGCGCTCCTTGATGTCGGGCAGCGATACGTCGTAGCGGATCAGCGCGTCGGGGTCGATACGCACCTGAAACTGCTTGACCTCACCGCCGATGGAAAGAACTTCCGTAACGCCTTTCACCGTCTGCAGGTTGAACTTGACGATCCAGTCCTGAATTTCCCGCAGCTCGGTGTTGCTGTATTGCCCACTGGTATCCTCCAGTACGTAGAACAGAATCTGGCCGAGTCCTGTCGTGATGGGGCCCATCACCGGTTCGCCGAAGCCGTCGGGAATCGCCTCCCGGGCCACCTGCAGCCGTTCCCCCACCAACTGGCGGGCGAAGTAAATATCAGTGCCATCCTCGAAGTAGATATTGACCACCGACAAGCCGAAGTTGGAGATCGACCGCACATGATCCAGTTGCGGCAGGCCGTTCATGGCGCTTTCGATGGGATAGGTGACGTATTTCTCCACCTCCTCCGGTGCCAGGCCTTCGGTTTCCACAAAAACCTGTACCAACGCCGGTGAAATATCCGGGTAGGCGTCGACCGGCAGGGTGCGATAGGCGAAGTAACCGCCGATAAGCATCGCCAGAGAGATCACGACCACTAACAGTCGGTTCTCCAGCGCAAAACGAATAAGAGTTTGCATACTGTTCTCCCGCGATTAGTGGTTGTGACCGGATTCGAATTCGCTTTTTTGCAGCTGGGCCTTGAGCACGAATCCACCTTTGGCCACATAGCGTTCACCCGCGTCGAGGCCCGTCAGGATCTCCACCGCGTCGCTGTCCCCGCGACCCAGCGTAACCGGGCGGGGTTCCCAGCTGCCGTCGTGCTGAACGAATATCGTGGGTTGGCCCTCCAGGTCGATAACGGCGGTTCTGGGTGCCACCACCTCTGCAGGAAACTCTCCCAGTGTAATCTGGCCTTCAATGAACATGCCCGGCTTCCAATCATTGTCAGGATTGGCCAGGAAGACCCGCGCCAAGCCTGTGCGGGTGGCCTCGTCTACCAGCGGCGCCACATAGTCCAGGCTGGTCTCCACGGGTGTGGGGCCATGGCTGGTGGTGATTCGCACCGGCTGCCCTGTATTTACCAGCGGTACCTGCTTGGGATAGAGGGCGATATCCACCCACAGGGTGGACAGGTTCGCGACGACAAAAGCGGTATCGTCGGGCGCCAGGTGTTCTCCCAGGGTGACGTGGCGTTTGATGACCACGCCGTCGATCAAGGATTTCAGCTGAAAGCGGGACAGAGTTTCGGAACTTTCGGCCACGGCAAGGACATCACCGGCCTTGACCCGGTCACCGGTTTTGGCTTGTACCTCGACGATCTTGGCTGAAAACCGGGGTGTGATATGGGCCACAGCCTCCTCGTTGAGCTTCACCTCGCCGGGCAGCGAAACCTGTTGGCGAATCACACCGGCTTCAGCGGTGGCGATTTCACCGCCAAAATCGCGTAGCAGCTCGGCGCTAAAGGTCAGTTCGGGCTCTTCCTCCTCATGACCTTCATGCGCGTCTTCTTTGGCAAGGTCGCCTTCATCCTCAGCGTGATCTTCCCCGGCATGTTCCTCTTCCGAGTGTTGCTTTTCATCTGCGTGCTGAGCGCCTTCTTCGGTGTGAGCGGCTTGATCTGATGGGGCGGCGATTGTGCTTTGAGATACCATGGCGGCTAGCAGGAGGCCGCCCATTAAATAATTCAGTAACTTGTTCATTGTGATTCATCCTGTGGCGAAAGAGACCCTTCATCATCGATGCTGCCCAGCGTGGGTAGGCGCAGATCGGACCGGAAATCATTGATTGCTTCAGTGGGGTAGAGTGACTGGCGCTCCCCCGTAAGCGGCTGGCCGGTCAAGGTCTCCAGGGTGATAAGGGTCTGGTGAAAATCGGTGGCGGCGGCAACGGCCTCGGTTTCGAAGGACAGCAGCTGACGCCGGGCTTCCACCAGTTCCAGATAGGAAAATCGCCCGTCGCCGTAGCCTTCCTGAATCAGCATCAGTGCCTGTTGGGCCTCGGGCAGTATCTGCTTACGCAACAGGGTAACTCGCTCGCGGGCCTGTTCCAGTTGGGCGAAGGCATTGCGCAGTTCCGTGAAAACCTTTGTCCGGGTAGCCTTCTGTTCGAGATCCAGTTTTGTCAGGTTTTCCCGCGCGGCCCTGATGTTGCCCTGGTTGCGGTTAGAGACGCCAAGGGGCATGGAAAACGAAAAAACCAGACCGGTATCGCCGGTTCCCTCGACACGTCTGATACCCGCGCCGACTTCAATGTCCTGCCGGCCCCGGGCAATGGCCAGGTCCAGTTCGGCTTGGCGCAGTCTTTCCAGGGTCATAAACTGTTGCAGCTGCGGCGCCTGTTCCAACTGTCGCTGGACGCTGGCAAACTCAGGCGTTGGCGCCAGGGCAAAGAGTTCGGCCTCGACGCCGCTAAAATCCGCCGAGGTTTCCCCCCACAGGCTCGCCAGGCGCCGCTTGGCATTGCCCAGGCGCACGGTGAGATTGCTCACCGCCAGCTTGGCCTGCATCAGATCCGTGCGGGCACGGCTGAGTTCGGCCCGGCTGGCGCTGCCAGCGTCAAACCGCCTTTGGGCGACCTTTTCTGCCGCGCTGGTAAAGTCCACGACTTGCCGGGCAAAAGCCAGCAGGCGCTGGGTTTGCGCCACTTCCAGGTAACGGCTGGCCGCCGCAGATAGTGCGTCGAGGCGGGCCAGTTCATAGTCGCGCTCAAGGGTTTGACGGCGCCATTGGCCAACATCCCGGCGCAGAGGGCGCTTGCCGCCCATCTCGATGATTTGGCTGAGCGCCAGGGTGGTTTCCATGGCGTCGGTGCCCGAGAACTCGCCATTGCCGGCAATATTCTCGACCTCGAGGGAGACCTGGGGGTTGGGTCGAAACCCGGCTTGGAGGGCCCGCGCCTCGGCCGCGCGAATATCGTAGGGATACATTGCCAATTCGGGATTGTCACTGAGCACCCGGGCGAAGGCCTCGGATAGGGTCAGTGTTGCCGGGTCGCGGTCGGCGGCCTGGATAAGCCCGGACAGGCTTAGCAGCGCGCCGCAAATCAGCAGGCGCGTTGTCCGGATTATCAGGCTCCGGCCTGAATCCGGACGCAAACGGAATAGCATGGACATGAATTACCTCACGTAAAGATTTTTGAAAAATCCTGGTGCCGGTCGATGACCGGAAAGTGAGGTTAGGCTATGGGCGGTCGGAGTATCGCAGCGATGGGGGGAGACGGGTGGTCGACGGTATAGAGTAGTGCGACCTGGTTGGAAGAGGCAGTCGGCAGCGTGGGCAGCTGCATGGACAGCAGCATATGAGAGCCATGGCAATGACAGGAGTGGCAATGGCCGGGCGGTGTGTTGTGGTCTGATCCCGGTGACGGGTCTGTCGCTTGGGTTGAACCGTCGCCCCCGGACATATCCGCCAACTCATGGGGTTGGTGATCCGAATGGATAGGCAATACATCAGCGGCGATGGATAGTGATTGCACTACCATCAATACCGCAAACAGTATTAGCGTCCAGTTTTTTGCCATTCGATTATCAAGCGACTCGGGTACAAAGAGATTCGAAGTCTAACATAAGTCAAGGTTCGATCAACTCATGCCATTGACCGAAATAGAGTTGCGCCAGCTGGGGGGTAGGTTGCTCAAAGCCTGATCTCATTTTTTTGGTTTGGACCTTGCACATCGCATCCGAGTGGTTGCGGCGATCTTTTTGCCAGGCTTTTCCCTCACCTGGTGACTGTTCCAAACCCCTCGTGGAGGGAGCCGATCAGCGGACAGGTGACATTGTCCTTCTGCGTACAACATTCCTCGACGAGTTGGTCGAGCACGCCTTCAATTTGCTGAAGGCTGCGGATCTTGTCTCGCACGTTGCCCAGCTTGCGTTCGCCCAGTGCTTTGGCCTCGTCGCAATGGGTGCCGTCTTCGAGTTTCAGCAGTTCTCCGATTTCCTCCAGGCTGAATCCCAGCCATCGCGCCCTGCGGATGAATCGAAGTCGCGCCAGCGCCACGTCGTCGTAGCGGCGAATCCCGCCTAAGGGCTTCTCTGGCTCCGTCATCAGCCCCAGCCGCTGGTAGTAGCGAATGGTTTCGACGTTTATCCCTGCGGCCTTGGCCAGACTGCCGATGGTCATTGATGTGTGCTGAGAACCGGACACCTTGCTTGACTCCGTAGTTAACTACGGAGATAAGCTTGCCACAGTGGTGACTGAAAATACAGGAGGCTTGCCCATGCCCGAATCCAAAACGGGAGGTGGTTCGTTGCTTGCCGGGGGTATTGCCGCCCTGCTGGCCTCTGCCTGTTGCCTTGGGCCGCTGGTGTTGGTGGCGCTGGGTTTTTCCGGCGCCTGGATCGGCAATTTGACCGCCCTGGAACCCTATCGCCCCTGGTTTCTTGGCGCCGCCTTGGTGGCCATGGTGTTGGCCTGGCGCCAGCTATACCGGCCGGCCAGAGCTTGTGAATCCGGCGATGTCTGCGCCGAACCCAGGGTGCGTGGTGCTTACAAAGTCGCCTTCTGGTTGGTGGCGTTGTTGATTGCCGTCGCCGCGGTATTTCCCTATGTCATACCCCTGTTTTATTGAGAGGCCAGAAATGAAAAAGTTCTTGCTTGTAAGTTCACTGTTTGCCCTGTTCAGTCTGCCCCTCTGGGGTGCTGAGCAGACCGTCACACTGGATGTGCCCGGTATGACCTGCGCCGTCTGTCCGATCACCGTCAAGACCGCACTCAACCGGGTTGAAGGTGTCAGGGACGTCAATATCAGCTTCGAGCGGCGCGAAGCCAGGGTCACCTTCGAGGACACGCAAACCTCTGTCGCAGCATTAACGGAAGCCACGGCCAACGCCGGTTATCCGTCTACCCTCAAGCAGGGCGCGACGGACCAGGAGTAATTGAACATCTGGGCGACCTTCAGACAAGGAGCTCTCATGAGTGAAGCGCAAGCGATACACATTGCTGTCATTGGTACCGGCGGTGCCGCTATGGCCGCGGCACTGAAAGCGGCGGAACGCGGCGCCCGGGTAACCGTGATCGAGCGAGCGACCATCGGTGGCACCTGCGTGAATACCGGATGCGTACCGTCGAAGACCATGATCCGAGCGGCGCATATCGCTCACCTTCGGCGCAGTAGCCCCTTTGACGATGGACTCGGCGCCCGGGCACCGCTCGTAGATCGCGCCAGACTGCTGGAACAACAACGGGGCCTGGTAGAAGCACTGCGCGAGGCTAAATATGCCCGTATTCTACATGACAACCCGGCCATTACCCTGATCCAGGGAACAGCGCAATTCGTGACGGCCAATGCGCTCGACGTCACTACCCCGGAGGGCGGAGTGCGGCGAATCGAATTTGATCGGGCATTTATCGGCACGGGTGCGCGGCCGGCGATCCCACCCATTCCGGGGTTGGCTGACATGCCGTACCTGACTTCCACCTCCGCCTTGTCGCTTCCCTTTATCCCTAAACGCTTGTTGGTGATCGGGGGATCATCGGTGGCATTGGAGCTTGCCCAGGCCTTTGCGAGGCTGGGCAGCCAGGTAACGCTCCTGGCGCGCAGCCGACTGCTTTCCCGAGACGATCCGGCAGTTGGCGATGCCATTTGGAAGGCCGTTGAGCGGGAAGGCATTCGGGTATTGCTGCAGACTCAGGCCAGCCGGGTCGATTACGCCGATGGCGAGTTCGTACTGAACACCAAAGTTGGGGAATTGCGCGCAGAGCAGTTGTTGATCGCCACCGGGCGCACACCCAATACCGAACAGCTGAACCTGGAACAGATCGGCGTAAAGACAGTGCGTGGCGCGATTCAGGTGGATGAGCGCATGCAAACGAACGTGCCGGGTATCTATTCGGCCGGCGATTGCACCGACCAGCCGCAGTTCGTCTATGTGGCCGCCGCCGGAGGCAGCCGGGCCGGGGTCAACATGACCGGTGGCGAGGCCATGCTCGATCTCAGTGCCATGCCGGCGGTGATTTTTACCGATCCGCAGGTGGCGACCGTTGGTCTGACTGAGGAGCTGGCGACCACGCAGGGCTTGCGGGTCGATACTCGCGCGCTCAGTTTGAACAGCGTGCCGCGCGCCTTGGTGAATTTCGACACCCATGGCTTTATCAAAATGGTGGCCGAACAGGATTCAGGTCGTCTGCTGGGAGTGCAGGCAGTTGCCGCTGAGGCTGGAGAACTAATCCAGACGGTAGTGATGGCGATGCGGGCCAATATGACCGTGCAGGAAATGGCTGACGAACTTTTCCCCTACCTGACTATGGTGGAAGGGCTCAAGCTCTGCGCCCAGACCTTTACCCGAGATGTGGCTCAATTGTCCTGTTGCGCCGGGTAGGGCTGCGTTCCCGGCTCAGTCGGCATACCTGATCAGGCGCGGCAGCCAGCGCAGATACGCCACCATGCCGAATAACTCGACCAAGGATTGGAACACAATGACAACGACGGCGGCACGCCAGGGCTCTGGCAGTGACAGCGCCAGCGGCAGCATGACGAAGGAATTGCGGGTACCAAAGCTGAAGGTGAGGGTGCGGCCGATAGTGGGCGAGAATCCGAGCAGCTCACTGAGTCCCTTGCCGATAATGGCGGCGGCAGCCAGATAAAGTACAAAGACCACGAGCGCTGACCACAGAAGTGCGCCATTGTCGATCACCAGGCTGACTTGGGAGCCGGCAATCAGAAACACCACCAGGGCCAGCAGTGGCACGGGCAGCCACCCGAGCCAGTCCACCAGTGTTTGTACTCGCGGATGCTTCTCCGTTAACCGTTCGGTTAACCAAGCCAGGATCAGCGGGGTGACAATCAATCCGAAGAATGCTGGTAGCAAGTGGCTGCCAACCGCCAGCTCAATGGCGATATTGCCCATAAAAAGCCACATATAAACGGGCAGCAAAATGAGCTGCACAATCAGTAGGATCGGTGCGGCCGCGATGGCCCGGGCCCCGTCCCCGCCGCCAAGATGGGTAAAACTGATAAACCAGTCCGTACAGGGTACCAGCAGTACCAGCAGCACGCCGAGCCGAATAGCGGGATCATCCGGTAACAGGCACAACAGAAGACCAACGACCACCGGTACCAGAATAAAATTGCCCGTCAGCAAAGCGGCTAGGAAGCGGCGATCACGAAACGCTGCCCTGAGATGTATCAGTGGCACCTGGGTAAAGGTGGTATACAGGAGAACGCCCAGAGCTGGCCACAGCAATAGTTCCCAATGACGAGTCTGCTCTGGTGACATCCGGCCGGTGGCTATGCCGGCCAAGATGGCAACCAGATAAAGCCAGACCTGATATCGCTCCAGTTGTTCGCGCATTCAAGTCTTTTCCTGCTGTTTTTCGAGGGCACTATAATATCACTGGTGCGCAATGAGCTCCCGGGACACGCCCTAAGGGTTTCGGCAGGCTTATCGAGGAGGAATGGAATCTCTTTAGGCGGTGTCGGGAGAGACACGGTAAAATAGTCAGTGCCAGTACTTGACCCTTTTGCCGGCAGTAGAGTGGATGGGCGTCTCCACAGGCTTGGTGGTTTTTTTACCCGGTTTGGCTGCATCTGACCCTGTTGAGCGGGGCTATCAGTAAAAAAATGAAATTATTTTTTAAGGACGAATTCGGTTGTCGCACGTGTGATCCGCCTCGGAAAGTACAACGGGTGTATTTTGAAGGCGAAGCCTCGGCTATACGAGGTAAATTGGCGGTCCGCCGATCGTTAATGGTACGGGTTGAGGGGCAACCACTTACGTGGTGGCAGTGAATTGTGTCACTGGCTAGAATGGACTATGCTGATTCAATGAAAAGCAAAAAATTATCGTCATCGCGGGTAGTGCTGCTCCTGTTCGTCTTGGTAGTTGGGCCATTGCAGGTGCAGAGTGTGTTCGCGTGCCCGATGATGGATGAAGTCATGCACGGCGAGTGCTGTTGTGTCGGGCACAAGGCCGACGAAGACTGCGTTAACGCCGATTTTGCTGGCGCGGTCGAGGCCAATACGGATCCATGCTGTGAGCGTTCGGTAACCATCAGTATCGACGAAGAGGCCAGGCAGGATGCGCGGATCGTCAAGCCGGTTGAGGTTCGTTCCGATGTGGATCCGCCCACAGGCATTGTCGCAACTCTACCTGACCGTAATTTGCTGCCAAGACGTGTGGCACATCTGCTTGATTTCTCCCCGCCAGCCCCGTTCAAGTCTGGCTCTGATACCTATCTCATAACACAGCGTCTGCGGATCTAAACCTTTTCCTATCCAGGCTTGGACTCGGGCACGTTCCGAGTTCAGGCCTGTTGCATTTTGCCATTGTATCCAAGGATGTGTTGAGCGATGCCGGTGTTATCACTCAAAATTGGAATAAATCAGAGATGCCCTAATACCGGCCTTGATCTTGTCAGTCGCTTGGGAGAAGGGTTCAGGTCGTGTCGGGAAAAAAGAGCGTAAACGTGGTTTTATTCTGGGCTGAGGCCGCCTCCACGCGGCCACCGTGAGCCTCGACTATGGAGCGCACAATGGCCAGCCCAAGTCCAGCGCCTTCGCTTTGTCGTGTCCTAGACGGATCGATACGGTAAAAGCGGTCGAAAATGTTACGCAGGTGTTCCGCGGGTATCGCTGGCCCCGGGTTTTGTACGCTCAGCGATATTTCGTGGTTCGAGGGATTGGCCAGCCTTACCAGCACCTTATTACCCGAGGGCGTGTGACGGATGGCATTGGACAGCAGGTTGGAAATCGCCCGACGCAGCATGGCGCGATCCCCTTGGATGCTCGGCGCCTGACCCTCCAATGCCAAGTGGATTTGTCTCTCTTCCGCCAGCGCTTCGAAAAAATCAAACAGTTCATTGACCTCTCTGGTTAGATCCAGCGGCACCTGAACCGGTTTGAGCAGGCCATGGTCACCCTTGGCCAGCCACAGCATTTCATTGACCATCTTGGCCAGACGCTCCTGTTCCTCCAGATTAGAGTACAGGAGTTCACGGTATTGCTCGGGGGCTCTGGCCTTGCCCAGCCCCACCTGAGTCTGGGTGATGAGATTGGTCAGCGGTGTGCGCAGCTCGTGGGCAATATCAGCGGAAAAGTGTGACAGGCGAGTAAAACTCTCTTCCAGTCGGCCAATCATGTGGTTGAACGCGGTGACCAAGCCTTGTAATTCCGATGGAACCGAGGAAGCATCTAGGCGCACATGCAGCCGATCGGCCTGAATGTCTCCCATTCTATCGGAGAGCCCGCGCAAGGGAGCATGCGCTTGATGTACGCCATACCAGGCAGCCAGCAGCGTAACCATGCCAGCAAGGCTCATGATTAACCACAGAGTTTGCTGGAACCTGTCCAAAAACTGCAGGTGAAAGCCTATATCGATGGCAGTAGTGACGGAGTAGCTCTGGCCCATGATGTTATTCTGCGTGAGCACGCCTCGGAAGGTCTTGTCATCCTCATGCCAGGTTTGCAGGTTGGCTGCGTGAATCGCGGGCGCTGGGGTGAGCATAGCGGTCGTCCCTGACAGTTCGGCCCCTGGTGTGGCATAGACAACTTCGCCTTGCCGATTCCGCACCTGAAAGTAAACACCGTGATGTCCCGATATGGCATTGGATAGTGCTTCGCGCCGTCGCGCTGTATCGTTGCTACTATTTCGGAGGGCTTTGACCACGGCTTCGGTCATCACCGCCAGTTCGCCAGCATCCTGTTCGGCGAAGTGGCGCTCGACGGCATTAAGCACCAGGCTTCCGATCAGGATGAGGCTGAGCCCGATGGCCAGCCCGACGAATATCATTACCCGGGTGGCCAGTGACAGTGGTTGCCGATCAGTGAGCTTCATCGTCGGTTTCCACGTCAAGCTTGTATCCCATGCCGCGAACCGTGTGGATCAGTTTGGGTTCGAAATCGTCGTCAATTTTGGCCCGCAGTCGGCGAATCGCTACATCGATCACGTTGGTGTCGGATTCAAAGTTCATGTCCCATACCTGGGAAGCAATCAGGGAGCGTGGTAATACCTCACCGCGGCGCCGGGCCAACAGCTCCAGAAGACAAAACTCCTTATGGCTGAGATTGATTTTTCTGCCGGCGCGCATGACTCGGTGTTTGGGCAGGTCCAGGGTGAGATCGGCCACCTGGAGCTGGTCCGACAGGGTGGGTGTCGAGCTCCGGCGCAGTAACGTGCGTACCCGGGCCAACAGTTCGGCAAAGGCAAAGGGTTTGACCAGATAGTCGTCGGCGCCCAGCTCCAGGCCCTTGACGCGGTCATCCACCGTGTCGCGAGCGGTAAGGAACAGCACCGGGGTCTGGCGGCCGGCTTCGCGTAACGACTGCATAATGCGCCATCCGTCCACATCCGGCAACATGACATCCAGGATAATCAGGTCAAAAGACTCCGTCATGGCAAGGTGATGGCCGTCGAGTCCATTGCGTGCCAACGCGACAATAAAGCCCGCCTCGGCCAATCCCTGTCTGAGATAGTCGCCTGTTTTTAGTTCGTCTTCCACGACCAATAGTCGCATGCTGTATCGCTCCAGTTTGCTATCACCCCAGCTTGGTATCGCTCCAGTCTAGCCAGCTGTGCCCAACGACAAGGTTACATGGTGATTACAAAATTGTAATGAAAGAGTCATCTGGCAGACAGGGCCTGTTCGCTACGCTGACCGTGCTTCTGAGGAAGGTAAGTTTCTCTCCTCACGTCATTCATCACAACCGAGGTGTAGACCATGACACGCGAAACTCTTACATGGCTGGCCGCCTTGCCGGCATTTTTTCTGGCCTTCTCTGCTCAGGCGCATGACCCCGCGGAGCACATGAAAGGGGGCGAAAAACCGGATTGTGCGGCGATGCAGCACATGGATCGTTCCAGGCTGGACAGTGATGATGCGGTCATGCAGGCCATGATGCAGAAATGTATGGACGAAATGCATCGGGACCAGGCCGGGCCGGAGGACTCCCCTGCCGACCACTCGCGGCAGAACGATAACGGCGATGCCAATAGTCCTGCCAAGCACGAGCAATAAACCAAAGCGAGAATTTGCCTTTTTAGGGGGGAGTATGCCATTAACCAAGTTCCTGTCGTGCATCAAATGTCTCGCGGTGGCTTCCGGCGTGGCCGTCGCGGCGGGCGTGGCGTTCATCTACTCGGGCTTCTATCCTGTGGGCGCTGATGACCGCCATACCGCGCTGACCTTTTGGGCGCTGGAAACGCTGCGGGAGCGCTCCATCGCCAGGGCGTCGGCCGGTATCGAGGTGCCGGCGAACATGGGTACGCCCGAGCGCCTGTTGGCGGGTGGCGCCGACTACAATGACATGTGTGCCGGCTGCCACCTCAAGCCCGGCAGGACCGAGAGCGATTTCACCCTGGGCCTCTATCCGGCGCCGCCGAATCTAACTCAGGTGGCACCGGGCCATGGCGACCTGGAGGCCCAGGCCCGGCAGCGATTCTGGACCATCAAGCATGGTATCAAGGCATCCGGCATGCCGGCCTGGGGGCCGGGGCACGACGATGAACGTATCTGGAACATGGTGGCTTTCCTGCGACGACTTCCTGATTTGTCGTCCGAGCAATACCAGATTTTGACCGCCCGTGGTTCCACTGATTCGGGTCACCATTGATGAGAAAATATCGTGCAGTGTCAGGCGGCTCGTAGCCGGCATCAGTATTGCAAACAATATACGAGGTTATGCGATGGAAAAACCAATAGAAGAGGGTCGTAGACGGTTTATCAAATCGGCTATAGGGACGGCATCAGCCTTGGCCCTGGCCAAAATCGCCCCGGCCTGGGCCTATCCAATGGGCCGAAGCTATGGCGACGTCATCAAAGCCGGCAGTGCAGTCGATCTGCATATTCGCCGGGAGAACCTGGGTATCGGCGGGCAAATCGGCAGGCCGATTACCATCAACGGTAGCATGCCCGGGCCACTGATCAGGCTGAAAGAAGGGCAGCGAGCCCGACTGAACGTCACCAATGCGCTGGATGAAGACACGTCCATACATTGGCACGGGATTATTCTGCCCGAGAACATGGACGGTGTGCCCGGCGTCAGTTTTCCTGGTATCAAGACCGGAGAGACATTTCATTACGAGTACGATGTTCAGCAAAGTGGGACCTACTGGTATCACAGTCACTCGGGGCTCCAGGAACAGTTAGGTCATCTTGGACCTCTTGTCATCGAGCCGGCGGACGGTGATATTGGTGCGGATCGTGAGCACGTCGTTATTCTGAGTGATTGGACCTTTGAAGATCCCTACGAAGTGTTGCGCAACCTCACAGTAGCGGAGGGATATTACAACTATCAGCAGCGAACACTGGGTGACACTCTGGCCGATATCCGCAACCAGGGGCTGGCCAAAACCTGGGAAGAACGCGCTATGTGGAATCGAATGCGCATGAGTGCCCGGGATCTGCTGGATGTGACCGGATCCACGTATACCTATCTGATCAATGGGCGCGACAACGCAACCAACTGGACAGCGCTATACAAACCCGGGGAAACAATCCGCTTGAGAATCATTAACGGTTCGGCCATGTCGTTCTTTGATTTCCGCATCCCCGGCGTTGAGATGACCGTGGTCTCGGCAGACGGCCAGCCGGTCAAACCCGTGACAGTAGATGAATTCCGCATCGGGGTGGCGGAGACCTACGATGTCATCGTTACCCCGAAGGGCGGTCGACCCTATACGCTGTTTGCGGAAAGCATGGATCGCAGCGGCTACGTGCGGGCCACGTTGGCGACGGAATTGGGACAGGAAGCAGCAGTACCTGAATTGCGACCGGTGCCCGAACGGGGTATGGCGGCCATGGGTATGTCCCATGAGATGAGTGGCGTGGATACGGAGTCCTCTGGCAGGGATAAATCCGGCATGGATGGGCACCACGACATGCACGCGGGTCAGAGTGCAAAAATGGGCATGGGGCCGCCGCGGCCCTCAGCGCCAGATCTTGGTATTGAGCATGCACCGGGTGGACATGGGCCCGGCGCGGCCATGATTGCCCGAAAACCGGTCAGCCGGCTGAACGAAGCCGGCGTTGGCCTTGACGATGCCACTCATCGTGTCCTGGTCTATGGTGATCTCATCGGCGCCCATCCCTGGCCGGACGAGAGGAAGCCGGAGCGGGACATCGAGCTCCATCTCACCGGCAATATGGAAAAATACATGTGGTCTTTTGACGGTTTGAAGTTTACCGAAGTCGATGGGCCGGTGGAGTTCCGCTACGGCGAGCGTCTGCGTTTGATTATGGTGAACGACACCATGATGGATCACCCCATTCATTTGCATGGCATGTGGATGGAGCTTGAGAACGGTCAGTACCCCCGGCCTCGAAAACACACTATTAGTCTCAAGCCAAGCGAAGTGGTCTCGCTGCAAATCAGCGCTGATGCGCCCGGTAGCTGGGCCTTCCACTGCCATCTCCTCTATCACATGAAGGCGGGAATGTTCCGCGTAGTCAATGTCAGTTAAAGGGGGATCCATGAGGACACTGAAAATTGTGATGTCTTTATCCTTGGCAGGAATAAGCGGTCCGTTGTTCGCCGGCCACGCTGAAGATCACTGGCCGGAACCCATCAAGCCGTATCGCACCGGTCAGGTATTGTTTGACCGACTGGAAATCACACGCACGGAGAATGATGAGAACTTGATCGTCTGGGATATGCTCGCCTGGTACGGTGGAGATAGAAACCGAATCTATTTCAAAAGCGAAGGAGAGAACAGGTCAGATGACGGCGAGCCTACCGAACTCGAGAGTGTGGAGTTACTGGCCAGTCGTCTGATTGCACCATTCTGGGAAATACAGGGAGGCGCTGGTACACGGGGTTCGGTGGCGTCTGGAGCAGAGCGGGAAAACTACCTGGTGTTCAGCCTGTTTGGTATGGCTCCCTATCGGTTTGAAATGGATAACTCCATTACGGTCAACGAAGACGGAGATATCGCCGCGAGCATCGAAGCCGAATACGATATTCGTCTGTCTCAGGTGTCGTATTTACAGCCACGTCTGGAGGTGGAAGCGGCATTCACTGACGCTGAAGAGTATGATCGCCCAAGTGGATTCAATAATGTGCGTGTGGGATTACGCTATCGCTACGAACTGTCCAGAGAGTTTGCCCCTTATATTGGTGTCTATTGGAGCCGCGCCTTGAGTGACAAGGCCGACCAGATTCGCGCTCAAGGTGGCGATGAGTCCGAAATTGGCGTCGTCGTCGGCGTTCGTATGTGGTTCTAGGCCGATACATTGAGCAATCAACCGGAGGGTTCATGGCTGAGGAGAAAGACAGAACAACGCATTACCGAGAAGGTAGCCTGACCTTAGCGGGTACCGTGATGTTGGGAACCGGCGTCATGATCGGCGCCGGTATCTTTGCGCTGACCGGACAAATGGCACAAATGACCGGTGTGCTGTTTCCCCTGGCGTTCCTTGCGGCGGCTGTCATCGTCTCATTCAGTGCATATTCCTACATCAAGATTTCCAATGCCTATCCTTCCGCCGGAGGCATTGGCATGTACCTGCACAAGGCCTACGGCGACCGTTTGCCGACGGCTTTCAATGCGCTGCTGATGTATTTCTCGATGGTGATCGCCCAAAGCTTTCTTGCCCGCACGTTCGGTGCCTATACGATGCAGCTACTCGGCGGAGACGAGAGTGGTCGTATGGTGCCCATTCTCGGGGTGTCACTTATCCTCGCGGCTTTTCTGATCAATCTAATGGGCAACCGCCTTATCGAGAACGTGGCTTCGTTTATCGGCATTTTGAAAATCGGGGGCATTCTGGTTTTCGGGCTCGTGGGTGTCTGGATTGCCGATAGCATTTCCGTGGACTTCTCCAGCACTGGAGAGGCCGGAACCGTTGGCAACTTCCTTGGTGCGACCGCACTGGGGATACTGGCGTTCAAGGGCTTCACAACGATCACCAACAGTGGTACGGAGGTGAAGGACCCGCATCGCAACGTTGGCCGGGCCATTGTCATTTCTATCGCGGCGTGTGTGGTGATCTACACTCTGGTCGGCTTTGCGGTTGCGAGCAATCTTTCGCTTGCCGAAATCATAGAAACACGGGATTACTCCCTCGCTGCCGCCGCCCGGCCGGCGTTGGGCGATTATGGCGTTTGGTTCACGGTGGCCATTGCGATCATGGCCACCGCCGGCGGCATTTTGGCCAGCATTTTTGCGGTCTCGCGCATGCTCGCAATGCTGACGGAAATGAAACTGGTTCCCCACCGCCATTTCGGCATGCCGGGCAGTATCCAGAAGCACACGCTTGTCTACACCGTGGTTCTGGGCCTGGTCCTGACCGCGTTCTTTGACCTCTCCCGGATTGCGGCGCTGGGAATCGTGTTCTATCTGATTATGGACATTGCTATTCACTGGGGCGTTATTCGTTATCTTCGGGAGGACATCAAAGCCAGGGCATGGATACCCGTCATAGCCATTTTTCTCGACCTTCTTGCACTTGGAGGTTTTGTCTGGGTTAAGGTGAATTCTGACCCCTTTGTAATTGGCGTTGCCGTGGTCACCATGATAATCATTGCAATTGCCGAGCAGATCTTCCTGAAAAGCTCGGCGCGGGCCAGACAAAAGGCTCTGGAGGAATCGCATACACACCACCACTGAAATCATTTATTGAATCGGAGGGTCAGACGATAATGGAAAATCATATGTTGGGTCACACAATGTGGGCCGGCCACTGGCTGTGGATGCTGATTATCGCCGTTATCGTCGTACTCCCGGTATGGCGTATCTGCCGGCCACGGGCTATCCGGGCTGGCTGGGATCCCTGATGCTGATTCCTGTCGTCAATCTCATTTTCCTTTATTTCCTGGCGTTTGCAGACTGGCCGGCCAATAAAGTGGGAGATCGCCATGACTGAACATCAGCACGCAGGTAGATTACCGCTGGCCGATGAGGCCATTTTTAGCGATGGAAGAATGATCGAGTATGGAAGTTAGAACATTTTATGACCTGATCGAATGGACCCGAGAACTCCATGCCAAACTGGCAGAGTGCCTGGGTCACTGCGCTTCGCGTCACGGTGAGGAGCAGGCCTCCTTGCTGCTCGAGTATCTGGCGTCTCACGAAACCGAAATGGAGAAAATGGTTGCGGCCTTTGAACGGCAGGCCGACCCCAAGGCGGCGCGCACTTATGTCTACGATTACATGCCGCATAATCCGATTACGACACATTTGGTTTGCGATGATCACTACGCAAAACTGGATGCCGATACGATTAGTGCTGAAGTCTTTGATTTCCACGAGCAAATCATCAACCTTTACCGAACCCTTAAGGGCAAGGCTGAAATTCAGGAAGCTGCAGAGCTTATGCAATCGCTGCTGGAAATGGAGGAGCACGAAACCAAGCGGTTGGTCCGGCAGGTAGAGCGAATGGACGATTTGTAAACAGCCGGGTCGCCCGTTTAGTCATGTATCGGTTTGCGGTTGGCTGCGGTCATTCCATAAGCAGTAAAGGCGCAAAGCCCCCGCCTGGGGTGCGAAAATTGGTGGTCTGTCCCCGATAAAGCCTCGCCGCGGCCAGGAGCAGGGCACCGCGATAGGTGTACAGGCGCACGTCAACCTTGAGCATTTCCCGCTCGTCATCTACCAGCACCAGACGCTCGGAGGGGGGCACATAGGCCTGAGCGACATAGTCACTATCGAGAATCCGGGCAAAGGTGCTTTTGGTGAGTTTGCTGCCCCGGTACACGCCCTTGCTGCCGTGGCCCGCCACGGGTTTGAAGAACCACTGGCGTCGCTGCTGCCAAAGATCCTCCCCGTTACTGGCGGTGACTGTTACGGTACGCGGAATACCACGGCGGAGCAATTCGACGTATTCAGGGCTTAAGCCCCAATCCAGAAGAGTCGCGCGATCCGATAAAACTGTCAGATTGCGTTTATCCGCGAACAGTGCGTGAGTATAGGGGTTGGGGGTTATGACAGCCCCTCCGCCGAGCCACGCGGAGCGCAAGGCTGCGTGTTCGGGCATTTCCAGCCCGAAGTCCACCAGACGGTTGTAAACCAGGTCGATTCGCTTGTCGCCACCGTATAACGCGCCTGACTCATACCTGAAATCGGAGGGAGAGAATATGACGGCATCAATACCATTGTTTCGCAATAGCTGCTGCGCCAGCCGGAATTCGGGGTAGAGGTATTGCCCGAAAGGCTGATCATCGACGATCGCTATGCGCTCGGGGCGTCCGCTGCCCCGCTGGGTGCGCCATTCACTCTCGAACTGGGCGATCACCGCGGCGTCGAAGTCCTCCGCCCAGGATGCATTCGTAGAACCGCCGCAGCATCGCAGTTGGGCTCGTGCCAGCACGGCATTGAGGAACGCGCCCCCGGCGTTGGTATTGACTTCGATGAGGCGAGGCCCCTCCTCGCCGAGGTGGAAATCATAGCCCATAAATGCGCCCAGAGGCCCGCGGTTGATCTGTGCATTCTGCGGGGCCCAGGACAGCACTCGTCGCTGGTAGCCGGGGAGCGCGGCAGCGGCCTCAAGGGCCTGGACGATGGCCTGCATGTGGTCCAGATCCCGGCCAGGAACAAAAATGGCGGCATCGGAGAAGAATTGCTGCCAGGCGGTGCTGGACAGGACATCATGGGTGTCGTCGCCCAATTGACTGGCGAGATTGATAGCGATTGACGCCCGATCGAGAGTAGCGCAGGCGCAGTGCTGGTTCAACCTTTCGGCTTCCGTCTGTTCTGGTGTGTCATCGGGTGGTTGCAAGAGCGGTTCTCTGGTTCATTTCGCGATTACCTACCGCTGCATTGTAGTCCGGTCGGAACTCAATTGCGGCACAATGAGGCTACCGTTATGGAGTCCCCACATCAAACCGAACTGTATGCCATGACAGCGGACAGTAAGCACGACACTGAAACCTTCACCACCAAAGTGCGCCGGCAACGACATCCGGATTTTTGTGGCGGGGGGTGCGCTGTTCGACGCGATGCTGTCTGATTTTGCCGCCGCTAAACGGAGGATCTGGCTGGAATCCTATATTTCTGCCGACGACGCCATAGGGCAGGTATTCGTGGAGGTTATAAGTGATTGCAGCCGGTGTGGTCTGGATGTGCGGGCGAGGGTCGAAGCCCGGCGAAGGCGGTATTCTTCCCGCCTGTAAAGTCACCAAAGAAATTGCTGAAGCTCGTAATATTCCCGAAGATGAAGATTCCATCTTTCTTAATCGTAACAAGGAAGCAGCCAACACTTCGGAGCTACTCGATTTCATTGCAGAGCTACGGAAGATTATCGGCAAGCCTATCGTGATAAAAACTACATTAGGTGATCCGGCATGGGTGGAAGAGTTTTGTGAGGAAGTCACAGAACGTGACGAACGTGCTGCCCCGGGTTTTCTCACCATGGATCGTTCTGAAGGTGGCAGTGGCGCGGCACTGATGATGCTTATGGATTGGGCGGCTTTATCCATCCGCATTGCCCTGCCAGCCACCGTAAAGGCCCTTAAAAAAATATAGCCTAAAAAAACGTATACGCCTTATCGCCTCTGGCCAACTGGTTACGTCAGGTGATGTAGCGTGGGCATTAGCAGCAGGAGCTGATTACGTGGTTTCAGCGCGGGCTTTATACTTGCCATTGGCTGTATACAAGCCACGCGCTGCCATACCAACACTTGCCCCAGCGGTGTAGCCACTTTTGATCCAGATTTGCAGAAGGCTCTAAAGCTGGAGGAAAAGAAACATGGTGCCTGTAACTATGTGAACCGCGTGCGTGAGGAAACAGTATTTATTGCTCGCACCTGTGGTCTGCGGCATGTACGCGACTTTACGCCGGAATATGTTTTCATGTTTAGCCAATCTAACAATTACTCCGAGCTAATTCACTCCCACCATAGCGCGGACCTTACCAGCCGAGCACGCACATCCTAACCGGCATCCAGATCGCCATCGCTACCATCATCAGATTTTCCGTCAGCGATACGAAACCCAGAGGAACGTTCGAGCCGCCACCTACGCACGCACACTTCAGTTCGCGCTTGTCGATATAGACTGCCTTGAATACCGACACCGCGCCGACTGTGCCTATGAACAGTGCGACTGGTGCCGCGATCCACATCAGCACGCCGGCCATCATCAGGATACCCGCTAACGCCTCGCCAAAAGGATAGATGTAGCCGTAGCGTACCCAACGACGCGCCAGCAGATCGTAGTTCAGAAACATGGTTGAGAAGCTCTCCACGTCCTGCAACTTCTGCAATGCCAGCAGCGTCATCGAGATGGCGATAAACCATTCAACTGCGCGCACCGTGAAAATTGTGCCAAACACGAGCCAACTGACGGCCAGCGCCATCAGAAAGCCGACAGCGAAGATTGCTATTACCGGTTTGTAGCTGGTTTCGTCCTCGTCGGGTACATTCTCCCCAAAGTGTTCACGCAGAGCGTCGTAACCGCCAATACGCTCATCGCCGATCCAGGTTTGGGGCGTTGTATCAACACCGTGCTTTTCCTGAAACGCATCGGTCTCCTCGCGAGATTCGAGGTGGTGGTCCTCTACTTGAAATCCTTTGCGCTCCAGCAGATCGACCGCCTTTAATCCGTAGGGACAGAGATGGTCGGGCATCACCATGCGGTAAATAGTTGCCTTCTTTGTGTTCGTATCGCTCGACATTACTTTAATCCTTTAGCTTTGAATGATGAGTAGTTCTCGAAACTTTCACATCGCAAGCTGCCTATGTCTGGCAGGTCCACAATCCCCGATAGCCCGCCGTTAGTCCCGTATCGAGAGTGAAGACCAGCTGTGCGTTTGAGCGCCAGTCCGACTTGTCACCAAGCGAGTTGATTATCACCGTTATCCCCGGCGCCGTAAAAGCAAAGCCACCAGAGTTAGCCTTACTGCTCTTTTCCAACGGCATAAGTACGCCGTTCAGTTTCATCGCAGCTGCCGCCTCGTCCTGAGATGTCCACAGGATCGGATCATCTCCCGGACTGCGATTGAAGGTGCAGCCAAATCCAGATTCAAGTACCTGGGTAGCCTCGTTCCGGGGCATCGGCGCCAGATCAAGAGTGGAGATCAGCGTGTTATTCAGTGCCTGCTCCAGCGTCCCCAGTTTGGCCGGTGGGTCTTCATAGATATCCTCCACGATATTCCCCGCCGAAACGTCAGCAATCAGATAACGCATCTCGGCGATCTCGCGTCTTTGCGCCGCAATGATGTTGTCGGCGAGCTTGCGCACGCGGGGGTCGCGGATTTGCGCGCGCTCCGAGGTGAGCACCGCGATCGAGTGATGCGGGATCATCGCGCGCATGTAGCTGGGCCCAGAAACTGTGATCTGGCTGCGGACCAACCAGAGTGCCAGGATGAAAACAACTATCGACCCGGCAAAGATTGCAGCGTTGAGTTTTGCGTTAGAATACATACCCAGCATGAAACCAAGCATGATGACCGCCATCGTTGCGCCCATCACAATTGCCATATAAAAGCGTGTTTCAGAGAAAAAGACGTGCCCCCAAGCATAGGTGTTCAGATACATGAGAATGAACATGACCACCGTTGAAGTGAGAATCATCAGACCGAATCGAATGTAGGACATAACAGATTGCTCCCTGAACGTTGAATTGTTCGGTGTTGCCATGCGCAGCCTAGGTCAAGTCACGATAACCTTGTCAAGTTGGCGTCAGATGTGGGGCAGGAGGTTAAGAGACTGCGAATACCGCTAACCTCTCAGGCGAAGAACACAAACGCGACACCTTTTGCTTTCGGACAGAGTGGACTTCGAATACTGCCGCCGACAGTAGCAGCGATTTCGCCCCATACTTTGTGTGAAGCTGATTCGCGAGCTTGTAAATTCGAGGTCACCTACTTCATTGAGCAAAATACGTGCCAAGTCGAGTTCGTGCGCTTGTATGTATCTGAATGCGGAAAGGTATCTCCATGATGGCAGATGGCCTGTCCCGTTGGGAACTTGCAGGCTGACATTCGCTGTCGGGTGAATCGCTTAGTAGTAGGCCCGCCACCCGATAAAACCTACAAAAAAACGGTAAGCCTTACACCTCGAGGTGTGCTCAGTCCATTTTCAAGAATTGTTGACCGCACGTTTTTTTCTCAATGCGGGCTTTGTTGCCGTCAGCGCCAGCTTTCTAATAATTAGATGGTGCGGTGTTGGTTAAACGCCGCGCGAGTCGCGCACGACAAGGCGAGCAACGCTGACAAGGACGAATACGATGGTTTGGCGGATCCCGTACAAGCGCGCAAGGAGGGGCGCGAGGTTGTGGAAGCAACCTTTAGTCACAGTCACAATCCGCAATGAATACGGCTCAGATCGGCTGATTGTCGCACTTCTGCGCGGGACATTCCTCTGGAGCGGTTGGGTGAATTTCTTCCTCTTCCCGGCGCTCCGCGTCACGCTCGGGTTCCCGCATTAGCAATTTCTCAAGCCGGGTGCGGAGCAATTGTTCTTTTTCCTCCCGCCGTCTGATCTCCGCCGCGAGATCTTTGTAAAGGGAGAATGCCATCAGCACCATCAGTAACATGAAGGGGAAAGCGGCGATAATGGATACGGTTCGCAGCCCGTTCAGGCCACCACTTAGTAACAGGACGGAAGCCATCAGTAGCTGAAGTCCCCCCCAGAGGATACGAACAAACCGTGTTGGAGTAAGAACACCCTTGGAGGTGAACATGCCCAGCACAAAGGTGGCGGAATCCGCCGACGTCACCACGAACATGGAGACCAGTGCCACGGTCAGTATGGAGGCGAACTCACCCCAGGGTAACTGATCGAGAAGAACGTAAAGTCCGGCCGGCACTTCCTCCGATACGGCATCTGCAATCGCGACGCCATCGAACAAATCGAAGTAGATTGCGGAGCCACCGAAAGTGGCAAACCACAACATGCTTAAAGCCACCGGGACGATCATTACGCCCAGGACAAACTCGCGGACAGTTCTTCCCCTCGAGATCCTCGCTATGAAACTGCCCACGAACGGCGCCCAGCTCAATCCCCAGGCCCAGTAGAACATGGTCCACTGCTCCACCCAGTGTTCGTGGGAATAGGGAGTGGTTACTAGGCTCATCTCTATGATATTGCCGAGGTACTCACCTGCTGTCTGGGTGAGTTCGCTGAAGATAAAACCGCTCGGTCCCGTGACGAGCACAAAAAACAGCAGTCCAGCGGCGAGCACCATATTGGCATTGCTGAGGTAGCGGATCCCCATGTTGAGGGGCGTCATTGCCGAAATGATGAACAAGGTTGCGAGTCCCGAGAGAATGTAGAGTTGTGATGTCGTCGAGTAGGCAGCCACTCCCAGATTGGCCAGTCCGCTGTTGACCTGTAACGCTCCAAGGCCGAGAGTCGTTGCGACGCCGAATACGGTGGAGACCACGGCCAGGATATCGACGATATTGCCCCAGCCGCGGTCCACCCGATCGCCCAGTAACGGGCGGAAGCTTTCGCTGATCAGGCCGCGACTGCTGTGACGAAAACGCACATAGGCAATGGCCAGCCCTACCAGTGTGAAATTGGCCCATTGGTGGAATCCCCAGTGAAAAAACGCGTAGCGCATTCCCAGCTGCGCTGCCTCTGAGGTGCGGGGTTCGGCAAGGCCAAGGGGCGGATCGTTGAAATGCATCATCGGTTCGGCCACGCCCCAGAAAACCAGACCGACACCCATCCCGCCCGAGAATATCATCGCCAGCCAGCTGTTGAACGAGAACTCCGGTGGTTCACCCTCTGCTCCCAGGCGAATGCTTCCAAATTTGGAGAAGGCGAGAAACAGGACAAACAACACAAAGCCGGTGGTTGCCATCAGATACATCCAGCCGAGTTTTCGGGCGGTGATATCGAGAATCTTCAGGGCTGTGGATTCCACCGCGTCGGGATACAGGACGGAGGAGGTGACGAATGCAGTTATGATCACTACCGAGGTGTAAAACACCAGTCCCACATCGCCCAGATATTCCCTAAGAAATATTGTTAACCTGTTCATAAACGGCTCACTTTAAGCTGTTCACGGTAAGTCTTATGTAATGAATGAATGACGAGATAGAAAAATGCCCCCACAGCCTTCGAGTGTTGGTCAAAGATTCGAAGCGGGTTCGTTCGACCTATGATGAGTATGATGCCACTATAGCTCGCTTCTGGAGAACAGCCGGTACAAGGGTACGAACAAAACCGCGATATACCAGCCGTACAGATAGACTTCGACTAAGCCAATGAAGAAGCCTGTCCACGTAAGCCATTCGAAGCCGGGCAGTAGCGGTGCCCACGCCTCGTACATGCGCATCTGTGCCGGGGCAAGCAGGCCAAAACCCACGCACAGCAGATAGCTGATTACCAACAACAGCGACAGGGTATTGCCTAACGGGGCGACACGTAACTGGGTGACAGGTGTGCTTGAATTGCTCATAGTTAACGTCCTCTCTTAGTCCGAATTCTCCAAGGGTTAAAGTAGAATACGGGACATTTACATCCGGATTGGATCTTTACTGATCGCTGTCGGGGTTGCTCTTAATGTCCGCATTCTGTTGTCTGCGACGTTTTCGTTGGTGTAATCCAACCAGAATAATAACGACAATGAAGATAATGCCGCTGGCGATTGTAACGGCTTGCGGGTTCATGTGGACCTCCTGCTCATATCGCTGGATGGAATAAACATCGGTACTCTACGCTGGTACGCCCGGTATTCATCGCCGAATTGCTCAAGCATTTGACGCTCTTCTTTTTTTGCGAGGTACGTATAGGCGGCGACAATGATGGGGAATGCCAGTACCGAGAGAATCGTCGGCCAGTGTACGACACCTTCCCCGAAGATTATCAGGAAAAGGCCTGTATATTGGGGGTGGCGTAGGTGAGCGTAAATTCCATCGGTCATAAGCACGTTTTCGCGTCTTGCCGCGTGGATCCGTCGCCAGCCTTCGGCTACGAGTGATGCACCGATAAAGACTATGCCATATCCCAGAACCATGGCCACGATGTGCGCCATTGGCGAGTCAAAAAGTTGGGCCCAGAGATTTCCACCTTCGCCCCATTCGAGATCCAGTCCAAAAAAGCGGGCCAGAAAATAGATAGTGAGGGGGAAACCGTACATTTCTGCGTAAAAGGCGATGATGAAAGCCTGCAGCACACCGGCGCGTGCCCACTCCTTCCAGCTATCCGGGGCGAGATAACGATACATTAACCAGGAAACGATAACGGTGACGATGACTGCCAAGCCCCACATTCCTACATGCATATCAGTACCCTCAATGAAAAGCTCAAGTCAAAATTAATTAATGTTTCCGTTCACGCTAAAAATGCTTTTAGTGCAAACTAACATCTGTCGTCCATGATTCTTAAATCCCATTTCAAATAGCGGCTATCGTTTATTCCCAAAAAGTAGCGATATTCCACCGTAGGTCATTGGTGAACAGGCCCTATTACGCTCGCGGTGAGGACCAAGATGGACAGTTGGTGAAGATTCATCGCTCATCGCTCATCGCTTGTCTCGTCGACGCTAACCTGAACGGCACCTCCCCCTTGCATGAGGGCTATACCGTATAAGATGATCAGGATGCCCAGCGCCTGGACAAATTGCAGCCTTTCATCAAAGAAAAGAAATCCAATCAGAAGCCCAAACACCGGGGTCAGAAAGCTGAAGATGTTCAGTTGGTTCAAGGGCGCGCGGGCAAGTAGCCCAAACCAGAGGAATATCATGGCTGCTGTTGCCAGCGCGGAGAGAATGAGCAGGGAACCAGTGAACCGGGCTGTCCAGTTAACGTTCCAGTGCTCACCGGCCATCGCTGAGGCGAGCAACAGCATTCCGCCACCGAACAGAAGTTGGATCGCCATGGGTGCAGCAATGGAGCCGCCCGCTTCCTTTTTCAGCAGAATATTGCCTACCGCCGTTCCGATAGCCGCCATCAGTACCCAGGTAATTCCTCGGAGATAGCCGTCGTTGTTCCCGTCGTATCCCGGCCACGACAATAAGGCTACACCTAGAAAACCGGTGACCAACCCGGCTATACCCTTGGCTTTTAGGGTCTCACCGAGCCAGATGGCGGCAATAGCGGCGGCAATGAGGGGCTGGGTGCCCGCCAGCACGGTTGCCAGGCCCGGTGACAAGTGCCCGGCGCCCAGGAACATGCCGCCAAAGCCCAAAGCCGTGTACGATAAGCCGATCAGTCCCAGCTGTCGCAGGTTTCGTGGATTAAGCTGACAAGTCCCCCGATGCCGCTGCGCCATGCACACGAAGATTAGCAGCCCACCGGCAAGAAAGGCACGCAGGGCGGCAAATAGCAGAGGTGGCGCGTCCGGTAAGCCAATCACAATAAACGGGAAGCAAATGGCCCAGAGCAGGGCCACCATTACCATCCACGCAATATCGGTGCGTCGGGGGTGCCCGCTCATGTTGACGTCTCGGGGAAGTACCGGCGCCAATAAAGGTGTTCGTAGAGAGAGCACCACATCAGGCCGAGAGTGCCGGCAAACAGCAGCTCCTCCACAAGGACACAGGCCACCAGCCAGCCGCTGAGGGACTCCACTCTCTGCGGCAACACCTGCACGAGGTGGTCCACAAATGGTCTCTGTGCTCCTTCAGGAGAAGTAGTTCGGCAAACGCGGTGAAACCGCAGAGAATACACCAGTATCGCCAATTGACGGGTCTGTTCGGCTTTTCTCCTTGGGAACTATCGCTCTTTTGTGATTGCTGGTTCATTTTTGCACCTGTCTTGGATATGCGGGAGCAAATGGCATGACGTTTCAGCCCCTATTTCCGGTTATGCGGGGGTATGTTGTGACAGCTCCAGGGTTCATGTTGCGCATTCTCTTTGACGTTCTGATCGGTGAACCGGTAGTACTCTTCTTTAAAATGCGTCCACCAGTCATCTCTGGGTTGAATAGCGTGCTTCGTCAGAATTTCCTCCACGCAGTCGATACATAACCGGGATGCGTCATAGGAGAAATTAAGTTTGGTGGATTTCTCATTGAAAGTGACTTCATCCAGGCCGTAGAGCAGGTCAATCTCTGCAATGGCTTCATTCAGTTTCGTGCTATCAATGGGCGTCACAAGTTTGAGATGACGATTTACCACGTTGACCTCTGAAACGCCCAATCGGTGTTCTTTGTGTTTCATTAACGGGGCTCCGTATCGCTGTGCTGGTTGTATATTCAGCGTCTGGGTTTAGGGTGAACAGTTTCCGTTAGAACAGTTATTCTTTGTGAATATGTTTGCGCTGATATTTCTCTTGCACCTTGTTTTGTCACCCGTTGATGGCCCTCCGGAGCGAAGACAGGGGTTGGAATAAATATAACGAGAGCGATTGCTTTGGGTAGTTTTCGTGTTGCTCTCCCGATAGATAAATTTTAAAAGCCAACTTCGGTTGGTGAGGGGTGAGCTCACCGGTTGTATATAATTTCTATGGTCGTTTCGCAGCCTCTTTTCGGCCTTCTTCCAAGCCTCGGCGATAAGCTTCGTCCGCATCCGGTTGTTGATGTTGGCCGTGACCGTGCTCTGCGCCGCCGTGCCCGCCGTGCCCCTTGTGCATAAAGACATGCATCAGCGGACACAACAGGATAATCAGAAAGGGCAGATACGGAAGGAGGTGAGCGCCGTGTTCTACAAGGAGGAAATAGAGTGCGGCGCTAATCAGTGTGAGCGTTGCCAAGCCGTGAAGGCTGGTCCAGTATCCGGGTTTGCTTGTCATTGGGTTTCTCCTTCGCCGCCTGTCAGGCAGCGCTGTTAATTTGGAATCGGATTATTTGTCCGCATTCAGTTTCACCCGCTTGAGGCGTAGGGAGTTGCCGATCACCGACAGGGAGCTGGTGGTCATGGCGATCACCCCGATCATGGGATGGAGCAGGCCCACCGCGGCAATGGGAATGGCCGCCAGATTGTAGAACCAGGCCCAGAACAGGTTTTCCACGATCTTGCGGAAGGTGGCCCGTGACAGGCGAATAGCTTCCACCACCTTGGACAGTTCGCCCTTTACCAGAGTGACATCCGCCGCCTCGATGGCGACGTCGGCACCAGCGCCGATGGCAATGCCCACATTAGCCTGTTTCAGTGCCGGGGCGTCGTTGATGCCGTCGCCCACCATGGCCACCTGCTGACCATACTTTGCCTGCAGTTTTCTAATGGCGTCCACCTTGCCTTCCGGTAGAACACCCGCCAGCACCTCGTCGATGCCTACTTGGTTCGCCACATGGCGGGCAGTACGCTCGTTGTCGCCGGTTATCATGACGGTGTGAATCCCCAGTTCATGGAGAGCGGTAATGGCAGCTTTCGAGTCCTCCTTGATGGTATCGGCCACGGCGACAATGCCAGCGGCGCGGTCTCCAGCGGCCACCAGCATGGCGGTCTTGCCCTCATTTTCCAGTCGGACCAGCGCCTCTTCTAGGTTGCCCAGTTCTATGTTTGCTTCATTGAGAAGCCGGCGGCTACCGACGCGAATATGTTGGTCGTCCACCCGGCCCTCCACTCCGCGGGCGGTAATTGCGCGGAAGTCGGCGACGGTCGGAACATTCAAGCCTTTTTCCCGGGCACCGGCTACGATGGCTTGCCCCAGGGGGTGCTCGGAACCCGCTTCCACCGACGCCGCGAATCGAAGCACGTCGCTCGCATTGAAGTCGGTGGTGGCAATCACGTCGGTCAGGGCGGGCTCGCCTTTGGTGATCGTACCGGTCTTGTCGAGGACCACGGCCTTGATATCCTTGAGGGACTGAATGGCTTCGCCGGAACGGATCAGTACGCCGGATTCGGCGCCCAGGCCCGAGCCCACCATAATGGCGGTGGGAGTGGCCAGTCCCAGAGCACAGGGGCAGGCGATGACCAGGACGGAAATGGCCGCTAGAATCCCCAACATTAAGGGTGAAAGTTCCGGGTTAACCCAAGGCAGGAATTCGGCACCCCAGTAAAGAATCGGTCGCAGCGGCTCGGCGAACAGCAGCCAGACCACCAGGCTCGCCAAACTGATGACAATAACTGCCGGGACGAATTTTGCGGTTACCTTGTCGGCGAATTCCTGGATCGGCACCCTGGAACCCTGCGCCTGTTCCACCAGCCGGACGACCTGTGACAGGAAAGTATCGGCGCCCACCCGGGTGGCGCGCACCTGGAGCATGCCTTCCTTATTGATGGTGGCACCAATCACCCCGTCGCCGGGCCCTTTCTCCACCGGCACGGACTCGCCGGTGGCGATGGATTCATCCAGGTGGCTGTTGCCCTCGACGATCTCGCCGTCGGTGGGCACTTTGGCGCCGGGGCGGACCACCATGATGTCTCCCACCTGGAGTTCCGGCACCGGCACTTCTACTTCCTGCCCTTCACGCAACACGGCAGCGGTCTTGGCGCCCAGCTTGAGCAGCTTCTTGATCGCTTGGGAGGCTCGCCCCTTGGCCCGGGTGTCAAGGTAGCGGCCGAGCATGTGAAAAGTCATGATGGTGGCGGCCATCTCAATAAAAGAGGTCATGGGATAGACAAAGCCCACCAGCCCAATCAGGTAGGGGGGCAGGCTGCCCATGGAGATGAGCACATCCATGTTGGCGGTACGGTTGGTGAGGGAGCGCCAGGACGAGCGGTGGGTGGCCCAACCACCCCGGAGGAACACCACGGGAAAGCCGAGCAGGACCACCCAGGCCAGATAACCTGGCACCGGCACCAATAGCATGTGTACCATCATCAGTACCATGATCAGGGTGGTGGGTATAGCGGCGAACCACAGGCGCTTCCATGCCTGGTCGAGGTAGCGTTCCTCGACGGCTTCATCCGCCTCCGTATCCGTCTGCTCTCGGTTTTCGCTGACGCCGGCCACCTCGTATCCCGCGCGTTCAATGGCGTTTTTGATAGTTTCTGCATCCGCCGTTGCCGGATCAAAGCGAACCGTCACCTTGTGATTGGCAATGTTGGTGGAAATGTCAGTGATGCCGGCGAGACGCTTGATGGAGCTGGAAACCAGTCCGGCACAGTGATCGCTGCCCATGCCGGGGACAGTGAAAGTGGACTCACCGCCGGTCTCCGGTGGTGAGGATGTCGTGCTGGCCACGTCGTAGCCGGCTTTTTCAATGGCACTCTGGATAACGTCGCCACTGGTTTGGGATGCGTCGAATTCAACACCGACGCGATGATTACCGATATTGGTATTCACGGTAAGAATGCCCGGCAAGCGCTCAATGGACTCGGTAATCAGGCCGGCGCAGTGGTTGCTGCCCATACCCGGTACTACGAATTGGATGAATTGCTGGTTATCGCGATCATTGACTGTTTGTGATTGTGAGGTCGAGCTGGGGGTGTCCATGAGATCTCTCCGATTGCTTATGCGCCGATGTCGACAGCTGCCACGGTGTGGTCAAATTCTTCGATCAAGTGGCAGATCATGTCACCTGTCGGTGCTCGGTCCGGCTTCTGGCTCCAGGTTTCAATCGCCGTCATCATGCGTTGGCGAAGTTGCACGCTGTCCTGAAAGCTCTTTTCAGTTTCGATCAAACGCTGCCGGATTAGCTCCCGGACCAGTGGGCAGGGGGAGCGACCCCGTTCGGCGGTACTGAGAATTTGACCAATATTCTCCACCGAAAACCCCAGTTGTCTAGCGCTCAGAATAAAACGCAGCAGGCGCCTTTCCTTGTTGCCATACTCTTTATATTCATTGGTAGGGTTCTTGCTCGGGTTGAGGTAGCCGACGCGCGTGTAGAAGCGCACTGTATCCGCGGTTACCCCAATCTCCTTGGCTATTTGGTTGACTCGCATTTGATCCGTATCCTCTTTACCCGCCATTAGCGATCAGGCTAGACCTCCTAATGAGTTTCACCAATGTTCTATGTTTAGCTGCCGGGCTCTAGACCTAGGTTTTACTGTAACTATCGCCACGATAAACCTGTGTCATGAACACAGGTCAAGTGGCGCTCGAATTCGGATGCCACATTATCCAGATGGTCGTCGTTCTCTGAGCGCTCGGGCCAAGATCGGCCTCGAGATATCGTCGCTTGTAATTGCTGATTACACTCTCCTGCCGGGCAACTTTGTAAAGCTAAATGGCGGTGCATGGCGCAAAGACTCTCGCTATTTGCTTGGTCATGACCCGCAACCACGTGAGCTACAGATTCCGCTACTCATCGCATGTTAAGAAACATGAAAACGGTATTAGTAGGGTAGAGGGAAATGCCTGTCAGTCGCATGACGCAAAAATTACAACAATGTAATGTGGGGGTAATCTTTCTGTTGGTCCGTAAATTCTATTATGGGATCGTGCGTGGCTTCCTTAAACAAGACTAGGGCGGCAAATGGGTACCTGTTTTTTTCGTTACCGAATGGTGTGATCCCATTATATCTGCAACGATTATCTAAATACTGGACGAAGCGGGTGGAACTGGGGAGTAACCTGAATGGTTGCAATTAACATAGCTGGACTCACGCTGATCGCGCTCATGGTATGGGGGTTCTGGCTGTACAAAGACGAAACAGATACTCAAGTGGCCGGTGATACGGTTCCATCACTTCCGGTCAGTCATCAATGCTGCTATTTTTGAGAGTTGGTGAATCCCCTTGCTCAGCGGTAGTTGTGTTCGCTGATCTAAGTATTAGCCAAGACCTAATAGTGGATGAAGTGTCTGAAGTCGCTTTACCTGCTCTCCCACCGGAAAAATATGTGTTTGCGCACCAGATGCAGATGTATCGGGGTGGTTTAGCAGTGAAGGAGGTTTGATATGAGGATTGCCGAGAATGAAGCAAAGCAATGGCTCACCGTTAGAAATATCGCCATCACCGGGTGAAGAGATCGAATCGCACGAAGGCAAACAAGAAAGGAACAACTAGCATGGCCTGCTATTTATCCAACAAACTCGCTAGATTCTCCAGCCGCAATCGGGTGCGAACTTTTCGAGGCCGAGCGATATTCCGATTGCTGATGTTGTGCCTCGTAGTGAAGCTACCGATGAATGCTTTTGCTTCGGATGGCAGCGCAACGGAATCACTTCTTACGGCGCGAAAAGCGGTGCTGGTAGCGCTTGAAGACAATCCTGGCCTGGCAGCTATGCAAAATCGCTACGAGGCGCTGCAGGAATTGCCTAGCCAGGTCGGTAGCTTGCCGGACCCGATGATCAACATCAACGCGATGAACTTCCCAACCGACAGTTTTGATCGCGATCAGGAGGGCATGACGCAACTGCAGTTCGGGTTTAGCCAGGAGTTTCCCTTCCCCGGGAAACTGGATCTCAAAGAAGAAGCTGCGACGTTTGATGCGATCGCCGCTGGCTACTCTGTAGACGAAATGAGAGTGCGGCTAGCGAACTCCGTAAAGACAACCTGGTGGCAGATACACTATCTCGATCGCGCGTTGGAGACGCTGGAGAAAAACAAGGAGCTACTGCGTCAGTTTATTGCAGTGGCCGAAACGAAATATGAAACGGGCAGGGGGCTACAGCAGGATATTTTGCTCGCGCAGCTGGAACTTTCCAAGCTGATTGATCAGGGCATAAGTCTGGTGGCATTGAGAAAACACCAGTCGATCCAGCTCAATACGCTCATGGATAGACCGGCCAGCACTCGTGTAGCGCTCGCTGACGTTGACCCCAGCTCGATGCCGGGCATCCTCAGCGAAACCGAGCTCTTTGCGATCGCGGACGAATCCAGGCCAACTTTAAAAGAGAAGGAGACTCAGGTAGAAGCGGCTCTAACGCGGCTCGAGCTTGCAAAGAAAGACAGGTATCCGGATTTCAAGCTGGGTGTTATGTATGGAGAGCGCGCTGGCGACAACCCGCCTTTCATGGGTGGATCACGAGCGGATCTCTTCTCGGTAATGCTGGGCGTCAAGATACCGCTTTATGCGGGCCGCAAGCAGTCACGAGCCATCTCTCAACAAACCGCGGAAGTCGCGAAAAATCGCTACGCGCTTATTGATGAGAAAAGTGCCGTGAGATCTGCCATTGCAACCGCTGTCACCGACTATCAAAAATCGAAAGACCAGAGTGAGTTGTTCAGTACAGGGATCATTCCACAAGCCGAGCAAACGGTGCAATCGATGCTCGCTGCCTATCAGGTGAGTGAGGTCGACTTTCTCAATTTGGTACGAAGTCAGATGACATTGTTCAACTATGAGCTTCTGTACTGGAAGTCAGTCAGTGAAGCCAACCAGGCCTTGTCGCGCCTGGAGGCCGCAGTAGGAAAGGGGTCCATCTATGAGTAAAGCAACAATTATGACAGGGGTCATCATGCTTGGCCTCGGGCTGGCAGGCGGCTATTGGCTGTCTCGGGACACCGGAGGCACCACTGTCGCTGAAGTCGGTGAGTCCGAGCCACTTTACTACCGTAATCCAATGGACCCCAGTGTAACCTCGCCCGTCCCGGCGCAAGACTCGATGGGCATGGATTATATCCCGGTCTATGCAGACGAAGCGGGCTCAACGACCGAGCCAGAAATCTTGTACTACCGAAACCCAATGAACCCGTCGGTCACTTCGCCCACTCCCATGAAGGATTCCATGGGTATGGACTATGTACCCGTGTATGCCGAAGGCGAGAGTAGCGATGTCGTCGGCACAGTAAAGATCGATCCTGTGGTCGTCCAGAATATCGGGGTTCGCACCGCGATAGCGAAATCTGAATCCATAAGCCGGACGATTAGAACCGTTGGCCGCGTTGACTTCAATGAGGAGCGCATGGCGCGGCTCCATCCAAAAGTACAGGGCTGGATAGAGGAGCTGCACGTTGACAAGACTGGTGAAACTGTCGCATCCGACGACATGCTCCTGAGCATCTACTCCCCCCAGTTGGTTTCCACTCAGCAGGAATACCTGCTGGCACTAAACAATCTGGCTGCGCTTGGCGAGAGCCCCTTTGAAGAGATTCGCGAGGGTGCCAGAAATCTGGTGAAGAGCTCGCGTGAACGGTTGCAGTTTCTGGATGTACCCGAACACCAGATAGAGGAATTAGAGACAAGTCGGGAGATAAAGAAGAGCATTCACATTCACTCGCCTGTGGATGGCACGGTGGTGCGAATTTGGGTTCGTCAAGGGCAGCATGTAACGCCCCAGCAAGAGCTTTACATGCTGGCCGACCTGAGTGAAGTGTGGGTATTGGCCGACATCTATGAAAACGAGATTCCTTGGGTAAATGTCGGCGACGAGGTGGAAATGACACTCACATCCGTACCCGGTAAGACCTTTACGGGTGAAGTGGCTTACATCTACCCCTATTCGGAGGCAAAGACCCGGACCACCAAAGCCAGATTGGTGTTCGACAATCCTGACCTCCTGCTCCGGCCCGATATGTTCGCTGAAGTGAAAATTCTATCTGACACGCGCAAGAAGTCCGTTGTAGTGCCATCCGAGGCAGTCGTGCGCTCTGGAGGCAATCCGCAGATATTTGTCGTGAGGGAGCCCGGAAAGTTCGAGCCCAGGACTGTCAGGCTAGGCGTGGAATCAGGCGGTCGCATCGAGGTTCTCGACGGTGTTCGTGATGGAGAAGAGGTTGTGACATCGGCGCAGTTCTTGGTTGACTCGGAATCAAAGCTGCGCGAGGCAACCGCCAAAATGATGGACGCACTTAAAGGCGAGGATGTTCAAGCCGAGGCTGATCACTCCGCGCACTCAGGTGGTCGCAAGAACATGGATGGCAACGATTCTGAAAGGTCTGCGGCGCAGGGCGACTCTCGCAGCGATACGGGGCATGAGCCAAGCGATGAACCAGACCATGAGATGGGCGAAGACGCTCACGGAGGCATGGTTCATGATTGAGGCGATCATCAATGCGTCCCTGCGTGATCGATTTATGGTTCTGGTGGCGACCTTCATTGTAGGCGTGGTCGGCATTTTCTCTTATAAGAACGTTCCGCTGGACGCAATTCCCGATTTGTCGGATGTCCAGGTCATCATCTTTACCAAGTACCCGGGGCAGTCGCCGCAGGTTGTGGAAGACCAGGTGACCTATCCGCTGACAACCTCGATGTTGGCTGTTCCCGATACGAAAGTTGTGCGGGGCTACTCGTTTTTTGGACTGTCGTTTGTCTACATCATTTTTGAAGATGGCACTGACATGTATTGGGCACGCTCGCGCGTGCTCGAATCAATCAACTACGTCAGCGGGCGATTGCCCCAGGGCGTTACGCCCACGTTGGGGCCCGATGCAACCGGCGTGGGTTGGGTCTACGAGTACGCGCTCGTCGATCGAAGCGGTAAACACGACCTGGCGGAGCTTCGCTCTTTGCAGGATTGGTATCTTCGATATCCCCTACAAACCGTCAATGGCGTTTCGGAAGTCGCGTCTGTTGGTGGCTTTGTCAAGCAGTATCAGGTTGAAGTCGATCCCAATGCGCTGCTTCGCTACAACATTCCCCTCGACAAGGTCAGGATGGCAATCAAGATGTCCAACAAGGATGTCGGTGGTCGTCTGGTTGAAATGGCTGAGACCGAATACATGGTGCGCGGACTGGGCTATATACAGTCTATTGATGACCTGAACTCCATCCCTGTGTCGGTTGATGAAAATGGTACGCCAATCCGTCTGCGAGATGTCGCGAATGTGCAGATCGGCCCCGAACTGCGGCGCGGGCTCGTGGATCTCAATGGGGAGGGCGAGGTTGCAGGCGGCGTTGTCATTATGCGCTTTGGCGAGAATGCGTTGGCAACAATTCAGGCCGTGCGGGAAAAACTGGAAGAGCTGAAAGCAGGGCTGCCCGAGGGCGTTGAGATCGTCCCGGTCTACGACCGTGGTGATTTGATTGAGCGAGCGGTTGACAGCCTCAACACATCGCTCGCCCAGGAACTGGTTATCGTAAGCATTGTGGTGATTTTATTCTTGCTACACGCGCGCTCTGCGTTTGTAGTGATTATCACTCTGCCCTTGGGCGTTCTGATGGCCTTTATCGTAATGCGTATCCAAGGCCTTAACGCCAACATCATGTCATTAGGTGGGATCGCAATCACCATCGGGACCATGGTGGACGGTGCCATTGTGATGGTGGAGAACGCGCATAGCCGACTTGCAATGGCTCGCGACTCCAAGGGCAGTGAGCTCACGATCGAGGAGCGTTGGAAAACGATCGGCGAGTCTTGCCAGGAAGTAGGCCCTGCTCTGTTTTTCTCCCTTCTTGTGATTACCGTATCGTTCCTACCCATTTTTACCATGCAGGCGCAAGAAGGGAGGCTTTTCAGTCCTCTGGCTTTCACCGCAACCTATGCAATGGCCGCTTCAGCAATACTGGCGATTACACTGGTCCCGGTAATGATGGGCTACCTTCTGCGAGGCAGGATCATTGCCGAGCACAGAAACCCACTGAATCGCGCGCTTCACACACTCCATCGGCCTGCTTTGAAAACGGCGATGCGCTGGAGGGTAGTGACTGTCGTGTGTGCGATAGCGCTTCTAGGCGCTACCTACTACCCCTATTCCAAACTGGGCAGCGAGTTCATGCCGCCGCTGGATGAAGGCGACATACTGTATATGCCCACAACGTTCCCCGGAATATCGATCACCAAGGCAAGGGAACTGTTGCAACAAACGGACAAAATACTCGCCACGTTCCCCGAGGTACATCATGTGTTTGGCAAGGTGGGCCGTGCAGAAACCGCGACTGACTCCGCGCCACTGGCAATGATCGAAACCACTGTGCGGTTGAAGCCAAAAGAGGAGTGGCCCGATCCGGGCAAAACAACGAAAGAGCTGATGAGCGAGATGGACGCCGCGATCCAGTTTCCTGGGCTTGCCAACGCATGGACCATGCCGATCAAGACGCGCATCGACATGCTTTCTACCGGCATCAAGACGCCTATCGGTATCAAAGTATCGGGGCCTGATCTCAATGTCCTGCAGGAAGTCTCTCAGGACATTGAGCAGGCCATGAAAACACTCCCCGAGACGACCTCCGCGTTTGGTGACCGCGCAGTCGGTGGCTACTACCTCGATTTTGACATCAATCGGGAAAGTGCTGCGCGCTATGGACTCACGGTTGGCGCAGTACAGGACGTCATTCAAAGCGCTATCGGGGGTATGAATATCACCGAAACCGTGGAGGGGCTGGAGCGTTACCCGGTGAACTTACGCTATCCCAGAGAGCTTCGGGGTGATCTGGAATCCCTCAAACGCGTGATCATACCCACGCCAACAGGTGCACAAATCCCTCTCGCGCTGGTGGCTGACATCAACTACACACGAGGGCCGCCGGTCATCAAGAGTGAGGATGCGAGGCCCAATGCATGGATCTATGTAGATATATCGACTTCGGATATTGGCGGATTTGTGAACAAGGCTAAAGAGGTGATTAACCAGCAAGTCGATATACCGGCTGGCTATACGCTGACATGGTCGGGCCAGTTCGAGTATATGGAACGAGCAGCGAAGCGGCTTGGTATCGTTGCGCCTGCAACCCTCTTCATTATCTTCCTGCTACTTTACTTCAATTTCCGGAATGTTATTGAGCCGGTTGTAGTGATGATATCGATCCCCTTTGGCCTGATAGGAGGAATCTGGCTCATCTATTTTAACGACTACAACGTGTCGGTTGCGGTAGCGGTTGGGTTCATCGCGTTGGCGGGCATGGCGGCAGAGATTGGCGTGCTTGTGTTGAGCTTTATCGATACAGAAATTGCCGAGCGCAGAAGTGAAAGCGATAGGCGTCTTACATTGGAAGAGCTTCGGGATGCTGTACTGAACGCAACATCTAAACGAGTAAGGCCGGTAGCAATGACCGCCATCTCCACGATGGCGGGTTTGATACCAATCATGTTGAGTAGTGGCACAGGATCGGATGTCACCCATCGAATCGCCGCGCCCATGCTCGGCGGAATGCTGACCGTGATGATACTCAATCTGCTGGTGCTGCCGGTGATTTATAGCTTTGTTCTCCAGTTGCAGGAAAAGCGACGCGTTGTGGCCGATAGCTCTGAAGTACAGTCCGAAGACGGGCCAGCAGGTGCGGTTTCATGATTATTGCGATCGCGTTAGCGTTCGGGCTGGTCGCCTTGACGTTTATGTTTCATTACCGGGCGTTACTTTGGCTGGGATCAAGAGCTACCCGGTTTAGAATTTCTACACAGGCAAAAGTGCTATTTATCGTTGTGACGCTCTTTCTGGTACATATAGCAGAGATCGGAATGTATGCGATCACCTACGGTGTCTCTGTGTCCGTTCTGGAGCTTGGAGTTTTTCAAGGTGCCTTGATCACGGATGCGATGAGCTATCTCTACTATTCGGGCGTGATTTATACAACGCTTGGTCTGGGTGACATTGAGCCTCAGGGCCACATCCGCTTTATCACTGCCATTGAAGCACTCAACGGTTTTCTACTTATTACATGGTCTGCGTCATTCACTTTTATAGCGATGGGCCGTTTTTGGCCATGGGAAAATAGATGCGGCATGCCGATTACGCATGTGGACACGACACTTGTCAACGAGAGGGGAAGTAGGAATGATTAGAATGAGGAGATTATGTGCTGCTAGGGGCGCGGTAGCGGCAATGTTTGCGATGTTTCTAGTTGTGGCGTGCTCGGAAACGCAACCTGTTCCCGGTCAGCAAAGCGAGGTCAACAGCATCAAGATGGAGGTGTTGAAGACCCCAACTTGTGGTTGTTGCAATAAATGGGTAGACCATCTAAAGAACGAAGGGTTCGAAGTGATCACGAAAGACCGGGTGAGTCTTGATGCAATAAAAGAGGGGTACAACATAGATCCTCACTACCAGTCTTGCCATACGGGTTTAGTAGATGGGTATGTCTTTGAAGGCCATATTCCCGCGAGATTGATTAGGCAATTCCTAGACGACATACCGGAAGGCGCACTCGGATTAGCGGTACCAGGCATGCCCATAGGAAGCCCTGGTATGGAAATGGGTGAGCGATTCGATAGCTACGATGTGCTGTTGCTGAAAAGCGACGGGACCAGCGAAATATTTTCCCATGTTGATGGTCGGGACTAGGTGGACCAGAGTCTAGCTAGTAATGGCAAAGAGAAAACGGCTAGAGAAGTGACACTAAAGTGATTTTCCGATTTGGCACGACGTATTATTTTCACCGGTGTCTTGCGATAAGTCAAAAACGCCGCAAGAGCATCGCAGTATGCAACATGAAATAGGCAGCATCATAGTTAAATTACGGATACGCTGATGAGCATGGTAATCCACTGACATTGGGTATGTATGACATATTTTTACGATCAGGCATTCTTTTCAAAGCTTGTTTCCTGTGCCGTCCTCCTCTTTTTTCTAGCGTTAGGTTTGCAGCTATTCGATTTGGGCCTTGTGGACGCGAAACTAGTCTTTTGGGTGCTTTCAGTAATAGTGGCGGCGATATTCGGCAAGACGGTCGTTCTATTGTTCATAGCTTCCCCGTTATACAGGAAGGAGCGCTGGATACTTGGGCTCGCCCTGCTCCTTCGTGGCGAGCTCGGCCTCATCGTTGCCAGTATTGGGCTTTCAAAGCAGAACATTTCTCACCACGGCATGGTGGCCCTGAAGATCATGACCCTAATGATGGCCCTGCTACTTCCACTGCTGTTACCGAGATTTAGAGATTGGCCTGTGAGTAGGACAGAGGTGTAAGTTATAGACAGCTGTAAAGCTTATAGACGCTCGGGCCAGTATGCGTCTAGGGTAATGATTGGGAAAGGCACTCGAAGCTAGGAGTTAGGTGATGCGCGTGAATGAATTTGCAGGCAGTATTGGAGTTTTTGCGCACACGATAAGATTCTGCACACGTAAGGGTCTGCTGCGGCCCGAACGATGCCCGACGAATGGGTATCGGGAATACCGCGCGATGAAAAGAAAGCCAGCTGCGATTCATACTGGTGTGAAACTACTTAGTTTTTACCTCGGAGAGGTTGCCCAGATCTTTGAAGGGCTGAAAAGGGTGAAACGCAATACCCCCTCTGTGCCGAGTAATGATCAAATAGCGTCTGGATGAGATAGAGCAGTTATTCCAGGATATGACATTAATGAAAAATAGAATGCGCCGGGCCTCTCACGACTGGTGAGTGAGTCCGATGGCATGCCCAATGAACACAAGATCTGTCACCTGGTTGAGGAATTTCGCGAATAGATAATTAGCGATGTGTAGAACGATAGCAACGTAGACCTACAGAATATTGAAGGCTACGCCAGCGACAAAGAACACAGCTCTCCCTATGAGTAAATGAGTTTGTCGGTGGTTCTTTCGTTGTTTGTGAACAGAAATGAAAATACCGGAGGATTGTCATGAAAAAGTTATATCTCACCATAACGTTGTTCGGAGCTCTTGGTTTTGCAACGCTAGGAGTGGCCCATGAGAGTGGCTCGAAACATAATCATCGTGAGCACAAAGGCTTGCCGGGCGGGCATTCGTCAGTTGATTCGACGGAGTCAGAGGGTACATATCAAGGCACACACGATCACCGCAAGCGTAAAGGTCTGCCAGGCAAAGGGATACCGACCGATCAGGCTGCATCAGAATCGATGAAGTCGTCCTCCGAGGAGCCTGATGGTGTCTCGGCCGGTTCGACTGGTAGCATCAAGCACGACCACCGCAAGCAGAAGGGATTAGCTGGCTCTTCTCTGCCAGACGAAGGCGAAGTCGTTGAGCGCTCGGGCGATCTAAGCTCCAAGAAAGCCCACGATCATAAGAAGATGCACAAGTGACACATTACCAGATATGTAAATAGAAACAGGCACATGAATAAATTGTTGAAGCAAACGAACCAGGTTATTTATAGGGTGAAAAAAAATGCACATGGATCGGAAGTTGAAAAAATCTTAATGGTTACACTACTTATATCTTCTATTAAGGAGAATGGACATGAAGCAGCTTCTTATACTCTGCGCAATATCACTGTTAACAGTAACAGGTACGATGCATGCTTTCTCAGCTGAAAAGAGCGTGACGTGGAATGCGGCGCAAGCCCAGGCTCAATCTGACAACCTTCTGGACGCCGCGCAAGAACTGGTCAGGGAGTGTCGGACTTGACCACCAAATTATTCGGAGGTCGATACATCAAATACCCACCTTGGATTCCTGTATCACGTTCGGCACTTCAGAAGTGTGGCAGCTGAGCTTTCCATGGCGCTAGAAAATGGCAAAGGGAGAGACTGGACCGCTCCCATGTACAACGAGTTGGTTGATATTATGCCGGATCTCAAGAAGTACGCTATTGATAACCCGAGAGGAGCCTGGGTGGCCGTGGAGCGAGCGGTTATCGAGGCTGATAACGCGCTAAAAGAGCTGGGAACTTCGTATTCGAACTAACTCTCCTGCAAACTATTAGCCTGATTTATGTTGATGAATTTTGGAGTACGACCCTCTTGACTAGAGATGAAGGAATTTATATATAGTATCGAAATAGGACCACAGGCTCGGTGTCGACGAGGTTAGTCTGGTCAAGCGCAGACTCAAGGTGACCGAGCCCAATAAATCGACTATTGAACAGGCGCCTCAGGAAATTGACGCGATCTATGGGATGGTCGAGACTTGCTTTGACGCGGAATTCCACGAGCCTCACGTTGCATACGGCGCGCCGCGAATCTGCCTTAATTGCGTAGAAGAGATTTTGAAAGATCAGCGAGTGGAAGTTGATCCGGGCTGGTGGGATCTTTTCAAGGAAGAGTACTACAAGTTCATCGTCGCAACTTTCGCGGACGCGTGGATAGAAACATGGCGATCACCCTCAAACAGAAGAAGCAATTTAAGTCGCGCTCTCAGTCGGTAATTATTTCGAGCATTGTTGAGGATGTTCTAAGTATGGTGTTTTTAATGTTGTCGCCGTTTATCAGGAATATAGGCTATTGAAAATAGAATTAGGAAATTGGCTTATTGATAATCAGTGGAGTGGGCGTGGTGGTCAATTTATAAGAATAAATTATGTTTATAGTTGAGAGGCTCGCATGCGTTATCAATGGATTGATACATGCTGGGTGTGGAAGCTTTGAGACAAAATTGCCATTTTCCCCTCTCTATCAAAGGCAACCTGTCCTGGCGAGAAGGCAACAAAAAAATTCCCCGGTCGCGGGAAGCGCGGGAGATTTTTTGAATGCGCGTGTCAGCCGCTCGAAGCCGGAGTAGCCGATAAATTACGCAATATGCCGCACTGCTCCACTGTCCGACGGTTTGAGCAGCTGCGGCGCAGCATTCCCAGTTGCTCGTTCAGTTTGGTGAGTTCCTGGATACGCGCCTCCACCTGCTCGATATGCTTATCCATCATCCGGTTCACGTCATCACATTGCGCACCGGGCGAACGGTTTAATGCCAACAACTGCCGAATCTCCGGCAAACTGAGATCCAGGCTGCGACATTGCTTGATAAACAGCAGTTGCTCAACGGCAGCTTCATCGTACAGGCGAAAATTGCCTTCACTGCGTTCTGCAGAGGCAATCAAATGTTCCTTTTCATAATGCCGGATGGTTTGCACGGAGCAGCCAGTCACTTTCGACAGTTCGCCGATTTTCATCATCTCTCAATATTCCGATTGACTCTATAGTTGCTATAGAGTTTATAGTGACCGTCCGTACATCCACAAGGGCTTTATTCGATGTCTGACCCGTGCAGTGACGGCTGCCAGAGCGCGAAGGTTGCCAATGCCCCCACCTCTGGGATAGCGAATACTGATACGGCTTTTCAACATGGCTATGTCAGTGACTACCGAGTACCAAAAATGGACTGCCCGTCGGAGGAGGGGATGATCCGCATGGCCTTGGACAGTATTGAGCCCCGGGTTTTACTGGAGTTCGATACCCCGAATCGGAAGGTGCGGGTATTCCATGGCGACAATGGGGCTACCATCGAAGAGAGGATGCGCTCCCTGAGACTGGGTGCCACGCTCGAAAAAACCACCCCGGTGGGGGAAGAGGATCTTGCCCGGGCCAAGGAGAACGAAGAGGCAGCCGCCCAGGTCGAAGCCGGTATTTTGAAGTGGCTGCTGGCCATCAACGGCGTTATGTTCGTGGTTGAACTGACAGTAGGCTGGCTGGCGCAATCCACCGGCTTGATTGCCGATTCCCTGGATATGTTCGCCGATGCCGCGGTTTATGGCGTCGCTCTCTATGCGGTGGGGCACAGCCTTCGCACCAAGCTGCGCGCGGCGCATTTGTCAGGCTGGCTGCAGTTAATTCTGGCGCTGGGAGTCCTGTCTGAAGTTGGGCGGCGATTTGTCTTCGGCAGCGAACCCGTATCTGCGTTAATGATGGGTTTTGGTCTTGTGGCTCTGGCGGCCAACGTCTGGTGTCTGGTGCTCATCGCAAGAAACCGGCATAGCGGCGCGCACATGAAAGCAAGTTGGATCTTTTCGGCTAATGATGTCATCGCCAATTCGGGTGTTATCCTTGCCGGTGTATTGGTCGCCTGGACGGGCTCCCGTTATCCCGACCTGGTCATTGGTCTGATCATCGGTCTGATTGTGCTGAATGGCGCCCGGCGTATTCTGCAACTGCGCTATTAGTCTTCGGTCTTTCTCGCTGTTCGGATTCACAAAGGCAGAATCTCGCGCTTAGGCGGCCTGTTGAAACAAGCTCCGCTCTCGCCGGTACATACGAGGAATCTTTCTCTCAACAATGCCCTTACTGTTGATTTGAGCTTCTGCTTCTGGGGCTATGCCGTTAAGAGGTGTGCATATTTTTGAAGAAATTTCTGAGCATGGTATTTTTCATGGTATCGCCATTTATCAGGAAATTAAGCCATTGATAATAAAAGATAAAAATAGCTCATTGATAATCGAGTGGGAGTAGGTGGACGCCAGGCGCTGGCCTGAGTTTTACGCAGTAGAGCGACGAAACCCGCTGAGATAGCCGTATCTGTTTGCCAGGGCGGCCCTCACTGCCTCCCGGGGGTAAGTATGCCAGGATTTGTACGCTGTATACCGATATGCGCCTCGTTCTTAGGTGCACTGGTGTGGGCGGGGGGCAGCGCGAATTCCCCCAACGATGTCTCCCCGGCTGTCGCCAGCCATGACGCCGCTACCCGTCAGCGCGAGGCAGAGATCCTCGCCGAAGGTAAGCAGATCGCTCTGCGTGCCAAGGCAGAGTTGGGCAAAAATCTGATGCAGGCGCTGGCTGACGGGGGTGCCGTCTCGGCGATCGAGTTTTGTAACGTGCGCGCGCTGCCAATTACGGAACAGGTTTCCCGGGAGCAAGGCGCGTCAATCAAGCGCGTTAGCGACCAGCCACGTAATCCGGCCAATCTGGCCAGTAGCAAGGAAAGTGGTTATATTGCGGGCGCGAAGGCGTCACTTGCGGCCGGAGACGCGCCCGCGCCGGCGCTGCATGAGCTCGAGGGGCGCTGGGTGGCCTACTACCCGATCCTTACCGATGGTATGTGCCTGCAATGCCATGGCACGCCCGGTAAGCAGGTGGCTGAGGAAACACTGTCTGCACTGGGCGCGCGCTATCCCGATGATCAGGCAACGGGCTACGGCGCCAACGAGCTGCGAGGCATCTGGGTGATTACACTGTCACCAGAGCGTGTCGAGGTGTATTGAGCCAAAGCTTGTCGAGACGCCTGGCAATATCGAATAAACACACAATTTGGACGATCCATACCCCGGCTGGCTTTGTCGGTTTATTATCTTCAGGGAGTGAAGGGAGAAGTTTATGATCAACGTAGCAACCTGGTGCTTACGCGCTGCCTGTCTCAGCGCATCGCTGGTGTTACTGTCCGGCTGCAGCGACGGTAGCGACTCGTTCGCCGAGCTGACACCGGGGCCCTATGCCAGCGATGACCTGTGGCTGTGCAAGCCGGGTATCGAGCTGGATCGCTGCCTGGAAGTGGACCTGACCATCACCCAGGTCTATGAGGATGGCAATATGGCCGTATTCGAGCATGAGCCAGCCACGGATGCGCCTTTCGATTGTTTTTACGTCTATCCCACGGTCGATCTTCGGGAAGAGCCTGGAAACACGCTCGATCTCTCTGATGTCACGCCCATATTGAGGCCGCTCCACAATCAGGCGGCCCGATTTACCGAACTGTGCAAGGTCTACGCGCCCAAGTATCGGCAGATGACCATCGGCAGTTACGCTGTGGAGGATGTTTTTAACAGCGATTTTTTCCAGCTCGGGTACTCGGACATTGAAGAGGCCTTCGACCAGTACTTGCTGGAAAACCCGGAGAGGAATTTTGTTCTCATGGGGCATTCCCAGGGCTCTCACGTACTGCTGGAATTGCTGAAGAATCGCTTTGAGAATGATGAGCGCCTCAGGCGGCGCATGATCTCCGCACTCGTGATCGGCCCCACGGGCCGCCTTGAGGTCCCCGCGGGCGCCTTGTCCGGTGGCACTTTCAACAACATTCCCCTGTGCCAGTTTGCCACGGACACCTCGTGCATCGTTGCCTACGACAGCATTGCGGCGGGGAATGCAGAGCAGAGACCAGAGGTTTCCACGCCGCGTCCCTGCACCAATCCGAGCGCTCTCGGTGGGGAGCCCGGTATCGCAGCCAATATCATCTACAACAGTGACGAGGGCATTCCCTTTCCCGAGGGCGTGGAAACCGACTGGATTGGCTACCCGGGGCTTTACTCCCTGAACTGTGAAGCAGATGGCTTTCTGGGCGTGGGCGTGGCACCCGGGCGGACAACGCCCTTCACGCCGCAGCTGATCCAGTCGGTCCTCGGCGATTCAACGCTGCACCTGGCGGACTACAATTTCGCCATGGGTGACCTGTTGCGGATAGTTGAGGTCCAGGCGGACTTCCACTGAGTGTCGAACGATTAATGCGCTTGCCTGGGTTGATCGGCGGCGCGTCCTCGCACCTGCGCCTGCCGGCCATTTCAACCAGCGCTTGAGGTGGGTCCTCCCGCCAGGCCCGCGGCCATGAACTCCAGCACCTGCTCCACATGATCCCAGGGTTCAAGTGGCGCGGTCATGCCGCGCCGCACGGCCCAGGGGCGTGGCGACAGGTGCATTTCCTCCAGCCCGCGCATCAGCACCTGGCCCGCCAGGCCCAGGCGCAGGGCGAGCGTCGTATCATTGACCTCGGGGTGGAGCTTCTGCAGCAGCAGCGAAATCCTGTAGTTACTGTCGCCCAGCCAGGCGTCGACGATCTCTTCCAGCAGGGTGGAGCGGTCGCTGTAGAGTCGACTGATCAGCCGCACATAGCCGATCCCCGCCTCCCCTTTGTCGATCGCCAGGCTGGCCATGGGCAGGGCGATAATTTCCGCGATATCCCTCTCGGTTAACAACGCCTTGCGCGAGCGTTCTTCCAGCAAGCGCCGCCGCATCGTCGCCTGGTGCTCCATGTGCCGGCTTACCAGCTCGGTCACCAGCGCATCCAGCGAGCCGAAGTGGTAGTGCAGGATGCCCGGGCTGACGCCGGCGGCGGCGTTGATAGCCCGGATGGAGGTGCCCTCAACGCCGTGGGCAACAATCAACTGTTGCGCCGCGGCCAGCAGCTTTTCCCTGGCCTCCCCGCGGCGGACGCCCGCCGGTTTAACACCACGTACCGATTCGCTCTCTGACATACCGATTCCCGTTTACGTATTGCGATTCTATGGCCGAAACCTATATTCGATCAACTGTTTCATACATGTGATCGAATAGCCCGCGATAAGCAGGGCAGGGCGCAGCACTCAGGGGAGCTGAACGATGGAGGTGGTTGCGATGTGGCGCTTGCTCGGCAGGCGATGCAGGGGCCTGGTATCGGCATTGCTGCTCTGCCTGGCCGGTGCGGTGAGCGCCGCGGAAAAGCCCAATGTCGTGATTTTCCTGGCCGACGACCTCGGCTGGGCGGACGTGGGTTATCACGGCGGCGACATCGCCACGCCCTCGATAGACCGGCTGGCGCAGGAAGGGGTAAAGCTCGAGCGCTTCTACGTGATGCCGATCTGCTCCCCGACGCGCGCTGCCCTGATGACGGGCAGGGACCCCCTCGTGCTGGGCATCGCCTACGACCAGATTCACCCCTGGTATAACGCGGGGCTTGCGGCCGATGAGGTAGTGATTGCGGAGCTGTTCCGTGCGGCAGGGTATCAGACCGGATTGGTCGGCAAGTGGCATCTGGGACACTCCCAGGCGCACCAGACGCCCAATGCACAGGGTTTCGACGAGTTTTTCGGTCACCTGCACACCAATACCGATTACTACAGCCACCAGCGCGAGGGCGGGCATGACCTGCAGCGTAACGGCACCAGCGTCCACGCGCCGGGGGAATACCTGACCCGGCTGCAGGCGCGTGAGGCCCTGCGTTTTGTTCGCGAGCGCGATCCGGACTCGCCATTCTTCCTGTATGTGCCCTTTACTGCCCCTCACAGTCCGATGCAGGCGCCCGAGGAGACCATCGACAAGTATCGTGATCTGCCCCAGGAGAACTTCCGCCGGATTTATGCAGCGATGGTGGACGAGATGGATCAGGCCATGGGTGAAATGCTGGACCTGCTGGATGCCCAGGGGCTGACGGAAAACACCCTGGTCCTGTTCTTCAGCGATAACGGGGGCTTCAACGCCTTCGGCGGCAACAACCTGCCGCTCAAGGGGCAGAAAGGGCAGGCCTACGAAGGGGGCATCCGCGTGCCTGCGGTCATGCGCTGGCCGGCCGGACTGAGTGGCGGTGAGGTCAGCGATCAACTGGTGTCGGTGCTGGATGTCCTGCCCACGCTGGCGGCGGCGAGCGGTATCGCTATACCCGATGACCTCGCTCTCGATGGCCAGGATGTCTGGGCGGCGTTGCGCAGTGGCGTGCAGGTGCCGCGGGAAAAGCCCCTGTTCTTCGTGTCGGAGATCCCGATCCCCGGACTGATCAGTGCGGCGGTGATCGATGCCCCCTGGAAGCTCGTGCAGCAGATTCGGGAAGGCCAGACGCGGACCGATGTCCGCACGGCACTCTACCGGCTTGATCAGGACCCGTATGAACAGCAGGACCTGGCAAGCGGGCATCCCGAGCAGGTTGAGCGGCTTGCCGAAGCCTTGCGCCAGTGGCGGGCCCAGCACCCGCTCGCCGGGACGCGCAGCACGCTGGTGCCGCACCCGGGCTGGGTCGCGCCGCTCGACTGGGCCGCCGCAGTCCAGCCCAGCTCCGGGTTGCAGGACGCCTGGCGCAACGAGCTGCCCTTCACCCGTGCCATCTTCGACGCCATCGGCGATCGCGGGCGTCTGGTTGACCCCGAGACAAAACGGCGTCTGCTCGAGGAGGAACGGGCCCGCAAAACCCAATTTCAGTAAACCCACAAAACCCGAGGCCCGCGCCAGGTAAGGAATACCCGGGCGGGCCCAATTGATAAACATAATCAGGAGTACCCAAGCCATGATGAAGCAACATTACCCGCTGTATGCGCTTTCCCTGGCCCTCGGCCTTACCACTGCGGGCGGGGTGAGCGCCCAGCAGCGTGCCGCGCTGGAAGAGGTGATTGTCACCGCGCAGAAGCGGGAAGAGAACCTGCAGTCGGTGCCGCTGTCGATCTCCGCGCTCTCCTCCGCGGAGCTGGAAATGCGCAATATCGAGAGCCTCGCTGACATGAACGCCGTCGCACCGAATGTGGTGTTCCGCGACAATCCCGGCGCCCGCCTGGTTTCCACGGTGGCCATACGCGGTAGCGTGACCGGTCAGCCCGCAATCTGGGTCGATTCCCCGGTAGGGCTATACCTCAACGGGATATACCTGGGCAAGACCCAGGGCTCGGTATTCGATGTGGTGGATATTGAACGTGTCGAGGTGCTGCGCGGCCCCCAGGGCACCCTGTTCGGCCGTAATACCGAGGGTGGCGCGATTAACTTTGTGACCCGCCGTCCCTCGGGTGAATTCAGCGGCGCCGCCCGGGTCGAGGCGGGCAACTTCGATCGCCGGATTGGCAAGCTGCAGGTGGACCTGCCGCAGATGGGCATGTTTTCGGCCAGCCTCGGCGCGCGCAAGGAAACTGCCGATGGCTGGGCAGACAACAGTACGGGCCCTGACCTGGGCTCGATCGACAGCCAGTCTTTCCGCACCTCGATCTTGATGGAGCCCAGTGACAGGCTGACGGCGGTATATGACTTTGACTATTCCGATATCGATCAGACGCCCACGCCCTCATCGCTGGTATCCCTCGAAGGCTGGGGGGGGACCTTCCCTTCGGTGTTTGGTGACTTCCTGGGCACTGCCATTGAAAACGCGGCGAGACCCTATGTCGAGACCAGTCGGCCCGACGACGTGTCAACCAACGCCGTCCCGGGACAGGAGGGGCTCTATGAGCGCAGCCGTACCCGTGCCCATGCCCTGACCCTGGAGTACGAACTGAGCGCCAATGACCAGCTTAAGTATATCGGCTCCTACCGTGACCTGCTGTTTAATGACAGCCAGGATATCGACGGGATGCCGCTGGACAGCATCGAGGTGGTCCCGGGGGCTTTCTCCTGGGGCATGTCGGCCAACTTCAACCGCTCGACTGATTACGAGCAGTTCTCCCACGAGTTCCAGTGGATCGCCGAGCGCGACAATGTGAACTGGGTTGCCGGCCTGTATTACTTCGAGGACGAGGGCGAAACCAACGGCCGCCAGCTGTTTACCCTGTTCGGTAATGCGCCCCAGGGCGTCGATTACGCGGCCGATACCGAAGCCTGGGCCGCCTTTGGCCAGATGGACTGGCGTTTTGCGGACCAGTGGACCGCGACCTTCGGTATTCGCTACACGGAAGAAGAGCGGTCCGGCTTTTCCCATCGCTTCCTGACCGACGGTTTCGGTGGCGAGTTCATTACCGACGAGGGACCGGGGCTGCTGCCGCGGATCAGCTACAGCGAGTCCTTTGACGACACGACCCCGATGGTGGCGCTGGCCTATGAGCTGAATCCGGATATCAATTTCTATGCGCGGATGGCGGAAGGCTTCAAGAGTGGCGGCTTCAGCTCGGAAGTGGCGGATCCGGCGGTCACCACGCCATTCCAGCCGCAAACCTCACTGTCGACGGAAGTGGGGATGAAGTCCCTGTGGCTGGATGGCGCCCTGCGCCTAAACCTCGCGGTTTTCCACAACGCGATTGATGACCTGCAGATTACCCAGCTCCTGCCAGGTACGACGCAGTCGCTGCTGACCAACGCGGGGGAGGCGACCTACCAGGGCTTTGAGATGGAGTTTGCCTACCAGATCACCGATACCTGGCAGATTGCGGGTAACTACGGCTACCTCGATGCGAGCTTCGACAAGTACATCGATAACTCCTTTGCGCCGGGCCGCCCGCTGATCGATACCGCCTCCAATCGCCTGCCGCCCTACGCGCCGGAGAACACGGCCAGCCTGCAGCTGACCGGCGCCTTGGCCCAGTTCGACTTTGGTTCCCTGGACCTGCTGCTCGACTATACCTATACGGACCAGATGTACCTGTACGCGGTGAATGAGAGCCTGTCTGCGCCCAATGCCGGGGGCAGCTACGTGAAGGATATCGACGTGCTGCCCGACGTCCAGAACCTCAATCTGCGCCTGCAGTTGAGTGACGTGGAAGTCGGCCAGGGTACGATGGACTTCTCTTTCTTCGTGCGCAACCTGACCGATGAAGACGAGCAGGTGCAGGGGATCGACTTCAGCATGTTCCTCAATGGCGCCTGGCAGGAGCCGCGCAGCTACGTCTTTACCGCGGCGTACAAGTGGTAAGTGCCCCGCTGTCGGGCAGCGGCGCAACGCAAGCACTGTTTGCGCGTTGCGCTTGCTGAAGGCCGGCGGATTCAGTGCTTGATCTGATCCCTCGGAGTAGTGAACTGGTGTCGCCCCAATCTCGTCGAGCGCGCATTTATTGTCTCGCTGCGATTCGGGGCGCCATCCTTTTTTCTAGCCAATCATTTTAGCCGCCATCCACAGGGCGATCGCGATCATCATCAGGTTCTCGGTCAGGGATACGAAGCCAAGCGGTACATTGCTGTCCCCACCAACGCAGGCACATTTGAGCTCTCTTCGATCAATGTATACTGCTTTAAACACTGATACAGCGCCCACGGTTCCAATGAACAGGGCGAGCGGAATTGCCAGCCACAGGAACAGCCCGGCTATCATGAGCACGCCCGCGAGGCCCTCTGCCCAGGGGTAGACGTAGCCATAGCCGACCCAGCGTCTTGCCAGCAGGTCGTAGTTCAGGAACATACTGGAGAAACTCTCCACGTCCCGCAGTTTGAGGTAGGCCAGGCCACACATGCTGAAAGCCACAAACCACTCCAGGCTGCGAACACTCAGCCACTGCTGCTCGGCGACCTGGGCCGCGCCGAGGGCCATGAGCAGCATCATGCCAAAGAGTGCGATGACGGGGCGGTAGCTGGTCGCTTCGTCGCCGGGGACCCGTTTACCGAGATAACGCCGGAGTTCTTCGTAACCGCCCACCCGCTCGCCATTGATATAGACCTGGGGGGTTGTTTTGACACCCTGCTCCTGCTTGAAGGCTTCGACCTCTCCGCGAGAGTGGAGAGGCCGATCGTCGACAGAATATCCAGCGCGCCGCAATAGCCAGCGGCTCTTCAGTCCGAACGGGCACAGATGGTCGTCCATCACCATCCGGTAAAGCGTTGCGCTTCGGGCGGGCTCTCTTGCCATATCATGACCTCCTGGCATGGGGTGCCACGTTCTCAGTTGACCGTTGTTTGCTTGTTTCTCAAGCTAGCATACGGCCGATGAGATTTCGAACGCGCGAAATGTTGTCAGGTGAGGGCTTCACGGCGGTACTGCTTGACCCATGCCAGGGCAGGGTGGCGCAATCGCTGTGTAAGCCGCCTCAGTGCAGTGACCGGGAGCCTGGATCACGGTGGCATATGCTCTTGTGATCAAGCAGCGGCCGGGGTACCCGTGTGTACTCCTGTTCGCTGGATTCCAGGATGCGTTGACAACACTGCAAAACGAACTGCCGCGAGGCGCCCCTTGCGATCGCCCAGTCGAGGCGGGAGACGCAGCCACCGACCAGCCCACTGACGAGTGTCGAGTCGTCAAGCTGCTTCAATAGTCCCCGCAGCAGAATCGCGGATTCGGTAAACCGGTTGAGGTCTGCATTGTCGCAGAGGGCATGTTCCCGGATCAGGATTTCCGCCGCATCCAGTGCGCTGCCGGCGGCATTGATTGCCTGCTCAAGATGGCCCGCTGCGGCGAAGGCGAGCGCTTTGTCATAACTCATCAGCCAGGTGTTGCGAGCATACGCGGGATCGTTCTGCACCAGGGAGCGCAGTGCAGGGCAAAGAAATTGCAGATGCATCGGGGTTCTCCTTGTCTGTTGGTGCAATCACGATAATACGAATAATTCTCATTTGCAATAAGTTGGTGCCTCGCTACAAGCAGGGGTTTCCGTGCCAGCGTCATAGGATATCGATTTGAAGGGCGACGCCACGGTTGCGACCGGATCAGGGGTGCCTGCAGTAACAGCACATGGTTTTTGGGCTATGCTCAGGGGCATCGATAAGAAAGTTTCTGTGCGCTCTGGCAGCCAGTTCGCTGCCGGCTGTTAAAGGAATCGTGATGACTTGCAAACTCCCGAGGTTTTTTCTTTCACTCCCCATCCTTTGGTGTGCACTGCACCTGCAAGCTGCAGATTACGCTCTGAGCGCGCCAGAGCGTGCCCATATACGGCAGACGATCGAAGTTGGCTGGATTGCCCCGCAAGCGAAGGGCGGCATGCTCGAAATCCGTGCGCTCGACAACCCCGAGGCGCGGGTCAGCTACGCCTACATCACCAAAAACCCTCAGGCGATCCTTGCACCAGAGGCGCTGGGCGATTACGTGCTTGTAATGGTGTTCCAAGGTGAAGACCGGGACAGTCAGCCGTTAACGATTTTCATGCCCGAGGCGTCACTGGAGGCGCCCGCGAACCTCGATGCAGGCTCGTCTTTTGATGTGGCCTGGGAGGGCCCGGAGAACCGGCAGGACCGGATTACGATAGCCGAGCATGGTGGTGGGCCGATTCGCGGTACCAGCTATACCTATGTAGGAAATACCCGCGGTGGCCCCGCGCGCCTGAAGGCCCCGATGGACCCGGGTGACTACGATGTGGTCTATGTCAGCGGTGCGACTATTCTGGCGCGGACAAGAATCACCGTCGGCGCCGTCTCTGCGACCCTGCGGCATGAGCCCAGCGTGCACGCTGGTGGCGAATTGCGCGTGACCTGGGAGGGCCCCAGAAACGCGCAGGACCGTGTGACATTTGCCCGGCCTGATGGCGACCCGCTGCCTGTTGCTGCGTACGCCTACGTGGCCAATGCAGACGACAGTATTGTGGTGTTGCGGGCACCCGCTGAAGCCGGTGCCCTGGACGTTGTCTACCTTTCGGGAGGACGAGTGATCGGTCGCAGCCCGGTTGCCGTGGTTGATGCCCGGGTTGAGCTTGAAGGGCCCGGAGAAGCCATCGCACTCGCGCCCTTCCAGGCGAGCTGGCGCGGGGATGGCAATCGCGGTGACCGCGTGGTCGTCCGTGACGGCAGTGGCTCGGATCTCGCATACAGTTACATCCGGCTTGAGGAGCCGGAGACGCGGCTGGTGGCGCCGGCGGCGCCTGGCAACTACCGCCTGGTGTACGTCACGCGTGATGGTCGTGAAATGGCGGAGCAGCCCATCCGGGTGCTCGCTCCACCCACGCCTCCCGGCACCTTGCTGGTTGAAAACCGTTCCCCGGTCATGGGCCCGGAAGATGCCGTCGGGGTTATCCTGGATGCCTCGGGCTCAATGTTGCAGCGGATCGAGGGCGTACCCCGCATCGAGATTGCGCGCGAGACCCTCAGGGAGCTCATCATTGACACGATCCCGCGGGGTACGGGCTTTGCCTTGCGGGTGTTTGGCCATCGCGAGGCGGAGAGCTGCCGGACCGATCTGGAAGTTCCTCTCGGGCCGCTTGATCCCGCGTCGGCGACTTCTATCATACAGTCGGTGAATGCCCGGAACCTGGCGCGCACACCGCTGGGGCAATCCATAGCACTGGCGCGCAGCGACCTGGCGGGCGTGTCCGGAACACGGCTGCTGGTGGTCCTTACCGACGGGGAGGAAACCTGTGAGGGTGATCCCGCAGCGTCGATTATGTCCCTGCGCGATCTCGGCTGGGACATCACCGTCAATATCGTTGGCTTCGCAATCGAGGACAAGGCGCTGCAGGCTGAATTCGCCGCCTGGGCGGAACTGGGCGGTGGCGCCTATTTCAGCGCGGCTGATCGTGAGTCCCTGCATGAGGCCCTGACCCGGGCCGTTGCGAGTGTCGACCTCTCGATTCTCGATGCCGATGGCAGACCGGTCGTTGAAGGCCGCACGGGCGAAATCATCACACTGCCTGCAGGCGACTATACGATCCGGTGGGGAAGCGGGCAGCAACGCCTTGCCACCGTCAGTCCCGGGGAGTTGACCCGGGTAGGTCTGGAGAAAAGCAGTGACGGGAGCTGAGGTTGTGGAAGCTTCAAGGGGGAATACTGGAGCCAACCGTGATACTCTACTGCGTGCACATGTCGATTTACACCGGCCGCGCTGAATACGCGTTGCTACTTATTTCCCGCTTACGGATCGAGTGACGGAGTCAGTTGGCCGCGAGACAAAAAAATAGAGAGACAAGCCAGGCAACCAGTGGAAGCATGATTCGTCAGCTCGCGGCTTCTGGTAGTCCTGGACAGGTGACCCACGAATACTACTCTGTCCATGTCGGTAGTTGGGCTGATGGTGGCCCTCTGAAGACCGTGATTATCCTGGGTCCATTGTGCGCACCGCTTGAGATCATTGCCGCCACGGGACTGCTGCCTGCCCGCCCGCGTGGTCCCGCTGCTTCACTTGTGCCGTCCTGCCCATGCGCACGGTAAGCTTTTTCAACCACCACGTGCACACCGTGTACTTCCTCCTGGGATTGCTGGAGGGGGTTCTGTTCCTGCTGGCATTTTACCTGGGTGCACACCTTTATTTTCTGCAGGAATCTGCGGAGATACAGGATCATCTGAACTCCCTGGTTCCCCGCGCGGCGATCTTTCTGGTCCTGGTGCTGGCATCGATGACGGCTGTCGGTCTGTATAAGCCCCAGCTTCGAGAGGGCTCATCGGGCGTTCTCCTGCGACTTATGAGCGCGTTCGTGCTGACCACGATGGGGATGTCAGTCGTCTTCTACCTGCTACCGGATCTTCACCTGTGGCGAGGCGTTTTCGCGCAATCGCTGTTGGTGGCCTTCATTTTGAGCCTTATCAGCCGCGCTGTTTTTGCGCGCGTTGTCGATAACGATGCGTTGAAGTCCCGCGTGCTCGTGCTGGGGGCGGGTCAGCGCGCAGCCACCGCGTTGGAGTGGTTGCGGCAGGACGGCGACCGGCACAGTTTCAAGTTTGTCGGGTTTGTGGCCGGCGGCGAAGACAGCCCGCTGGTTCAAGACCAGATTATCGTGGACTCCGGGCGTTGCCTGACTGAGGTGGTTGAGGAGTACGCTGTCGAGCAGATCGTAGTCGCCCTGGACGACAGGCGCAAAACCCTGCCGGTTGACGAGTTGGTTCAGTGTCGTTTACGCGGCATCGTGATTATGGATCTGGCAACGTTTTTCGAGCGAGAGACAGGTAACATCATGCTCGACTTCATCAGTCCGAGCTGGCTGGTGTTTTCAGAAGGGTTCAGGTCGAGTGCCTGGCGGCAAACGAGCAAGCGTGTGTTCGATATTGGCACCTGTCTGCTGTTGCTGTTTGTCACCTGGCCAATCATGTTGCTAACGCTATTCGCAATCTGGCTGGAGGACGGAATCTCGGCGCCAGTGATCTATCGGCAGACACGTGTTGGTCGCAACGGCAAGAATTTTGACCTGCTGAAGTTGCGCAGTATGCGCATCGACGCCGAGGGCGACGGAAAGGCGCGCTGGGCGGCGGAGAATGACAGTCGCGTAACGCGGGTTGGAAGCATCATTCGTCGTTTACGCATCGACGAGCTGCCGCAGATTCTGAATATTCTGTACGGTGACATGTCGCTGGTGGGACCCCGCCCGGAGCGTCCTGAGTTTGTTGAGGAATTGCAGCAGCGCATTCCTTACTATTCCGCGAGGCACCAGGTCAAGCCGGGGATTGCCGGGTGGGCGCAACTGCACTACCCGTATGGTGCGTCCGAGGAAGATGCCAGAAGAAAGCTTCAGTACGAACTGTATTACCTGAAAAACCACAGCGTGTTCCTCGATTTCATGATTATTCTCAGCACGACCGAGGTGGTATTGTTTGGTGAAGGTGTTCGCTAGCGCCGCTTGATCTGTCAGCATTTTTGACAGGGGAGCGGATTGAGTGGTTATTGGATAAGTTCTACTTTAGCCTACGCCGCCGCCCGGCCCAGAAAACCAATAAAGGGCCCAATAATTGCATGAGGTTTTCGATAGTTTATACAAACATAATAATCAGGGAATCTATGCATGGATAGTACGCTCCTGCTTCTGGCAGTGTGGTTGATACCGGCTGTCACCATTGCGGTGATCGTTTTTGCGGTCTCGGCGCGCGCCAATGTGTCCGAGCCTGGTTCCGGTCCGGGTTCAGAGAAGCCGAGTAAGTCCCAAGGCCCTTATACCCGTCGCGCCCCGACCGACCGCCGTAGCGGTGCTGCATGCAGCTTTCCATGCAAAATCAATGGCTTATGGATAGAAGCAGACCGGCGGTCGGGGTACGATCGCCGGCTGCATGCGGGTTGAGCGTCAGCTAACCCGAGACTCTCGCACAAGTCTGAGAACTGGCCCACATTTTCACGAGTGGCGCCTTTCACATTCTCGCAATTGGTCTATGCTTCATCTCCGAGTCGCATTATTCGGATATTCCCGGAGCGTAGAATCATGAGATTGTTAGCAACCAGGTCGCCCGCTGCGGATGGGGGCACCGGGGGAGCAGTACGCAAAAGCTATTTTCGGGCGACCGCGGTCGGTGCCCTGCTGCTGGCGATGTACCTGCTGCTGCGCTGGGCGCCGCTCGGAGGCATTGAAGCCGGTGGCTCCCTGGCTGTTAATTTCGCCCTAATCTGGTGTCTTGGTGGATTGTTGACACTGTGCTTCCTTGCTATCGCGAGCCGCAAACGCAAACGCAGTTGAGCCCCCGTGCTTCATGAGACGTTACCCCCTGAACATCTTGACGTGAGTGTTATACTGCTTCCCATTTGACCCTGGCCGGGATGCGCACACGCGTCGATGTTTGATACGTACCAGAAGATTTTTCAGCAACGCGCTGCCCAGTATCATGCCGCAATGGCGGATTACCCTGATATCCGCCGGCAGGAGTTTGAGCACGCAGTACGCCTGCTTGATATTTTGCCAGCCCATACGGTTTGTGACGTTCCCGCAGGAGGTGGCTACCTGTCGCGGTATCTCCCTGCCCCTGCGCACACATTGTTCATGGAAACCAGCCACGAGTTCGCTGCTCACTGCCCGACCCACGCCGGGAATGCCGCGGTGGAAGCCGCGCTCGAGTCACTCCCAGTTGCCAGCGCCAGTATCGACAGGCTGCTGTCGTTAGCCGCGCTGCATCATGTGCCCGACAAGCGGCTCCAGTTCGAGGAGTTTTGTCGCCTCATGCGCCCTGAGGGGCGAGTAGTCGTTGCTGATGTAGAAGAGGGGAGTGCCACGGGCGCTTTTCTCAACGAATTTGTCGACCGCTTCAACTCCATGGGGCACGAGGGCCTGTTTCTCAATCCGGATGACCTGCAGACGATGGAGGATTCGGGGCTGAGGATAGAGCAGGTTGAAAGACCCGAGATTACCTGGGCGTTCGATAATGAGAATGACCTGGCCGATTTCTGCCAGAAGCTGTTTGGCCTGGACCTCGCAACGAAGCGCGACATCGTGAGCGGCGTAGAGGACTACCTGCGTCCACGCCGGGATGACACAGGAGTCGAACTGGATTGGCAACTGCTTTACGTTGCAGCCCTGAGGCAGTAAGCGTTTGTCTGACTCCCTTACTCATAACCGGCAGGAGTCACTGCCCGAACCTGTAAATTACGACGCCGGAGCCTTTGATAAAATCCGCTATATCCGGCAGCTGGGGAGTATCCTTTCCCGGCGTGAGGGTATCAGCCGGTGGCGGCAGTGGTGCGAAATTCTCCTGCTTTACTGCACCAGGCGTTTTGGGCCGCTACTGTATTACGAACTGGAGCTGTGGCGGCCTGAGCTGGGTTTTCAGCAAAAGAAGCGTTATCTTCGGGATGATGAGTACAGGCGCCTGTTGCTGGAACTGAATCCGCCCAGCCTGCGTAAACTGGTCAGGCACAAGCTCGCAGAGAAGTCGATTCTGCAGAGCCTGGGAGTGCCAACGGCTGAACTGCTTGGTTTTCTGCACCCCTCTGAGGGCTGTGATACGCGGTTCGGGCCCTTGACCAATGCAGAGCAACTGGAAGCGCTTCTTCAGAACCATACCGGTGAGCGAGTCTGTTTCAAGCAGTCCCAGGGCTCGGGGGGTGAGGGATTTGTCCTGGCCGAGATCAGTTCGCTGGAGAATCGGGTATTCATGCAGCGTATTGGTGAAACCGGTGGCACTCTCGGCGTGGAGGCGTTTTTTGAGGCGAACCTCATGCATGATGGGGGTGGCGGGTTACTGTTAGAGCGATTCATCGTCCAGCACCCGGTACTCTCGGTGCTGAACCCCGATAGTCTGAACACCCTGCGCGTATGGGTTTTGCAACGTGACGCGGACGTGCGGGTGCTCGGTGCCGTGTTGCGTATCGGACGAGTGGGGATGGTGGTCGACAATACACACGGTGGCGGGATAGTGGCGCGTGTCGACCTCGATGCCGGGCACTTGCTCAGTGGCCGGACCGGTGCCCTTTTTTCAGAGGATATCACCCATCACCCTGACACCGGGCTGGCAATCCAGGGCCTGGAAATACCCTTCTTTGAGCCCACTCTGGATCTGGCTCGAAACGCTCTGCGGGTATTCCCGGGGGCGCATTTTGCGGGTCTCGATATTGGCATTACTCCCACGGGTCCCGTGGTCGTCGAACTTAACCTCACACCGGACCTTGTCACTTCACGAAATTTCACTGCGCCGCTGGGGGATCTAATGCAATGGTGACCTGTATCGCGCAGTCTGCGCACTGCGCTGCGCCACTAGAAGAGGCAAGTTCGCCATGAGGGATGGGATTCAACAGGGCTGGATTGGCAAATTTTGCGGAGACGCCCGAATTGATCACGGCGTTGCACGCGGTGCGCCGGGGGCGCACACTGGACGCCGTATTAAATAAGATCAGGGAGAGCTGTGATGGCAGAAAAAGTGAGCAATATCATCATGAACCGGGATCCCGCCAGCCTGATGGGTGATTCCGACCAGTCGGTGGAGCAGGTTCGCGAGGAACGCAAACGCAAACTCGCCGCCGCCTTCCGTGCCTTCGGCCGCTTCGGCTTTGACGAGGGGGTTGCAGGACACATCACCGCCCGGGATCCGGAGCATACAGACCACTTCTGGGTCAATCCGATGGGCCGCTCCTTCAAGCAGATGCGGATGTCGGATCTGCTGCTGGTGAACCACGAGGGCGAGGTCGTCGAGGGCGAGGGCCTGTTGAACGGCGCGGCGTTCACGATTCATTCCAAGATACACATGGCCCATCCGCGGGTGGTGGCCGCGGCGCACTCGCATTCGCTTTACGGCAAGGCCTGGTCTTCGCTGGGCCGCAAGCTGGACCCGCTGACCCAGGATGCCTGCGCATTCTATGAAGACCATGGCTTGTTCGACTTTACCGGCGTAGTGCTGGATGCGGATGAGGGTGAGTGCATCGCTGCCGGCCTGGGTGACTATAAGGCAGCCATCCTGCAGAACCACGGCCTGCTCACCGTGGGCCAGTCGGTGGATGAGGCAGCCTGGTGGTTTATTACCATGGAACGCAGCTGCCAGGCACAGCTACTGGCGGAGGCGGCGGGCACGCCCAAGCTGATCGACCACGAGGTCGCGCTGCAAAGCCGGCAGATCGTGGGCTCCACCGAGGCGGGCTGGTTCCAGTTCCAGCCGATTTACGATGTGATGCTCGCGGAACATCCCGACCTGCTGGACTGACGGACCCTGGGTGGGCGAAGGCGCCGCAGGCGCCGGCCCACCGCGGTCTTCCGGATTTCAGCGCAGGATGAGAACCGGTACTGTGCTCGTCGCCAGCATGCGCGAGGTGTTACTGCCCACGAAGAATTCACGGATGCGGGAATGGCCGTAGGCGCCCATCACCTTCATCTCGATACTGTGTTCTTCCTGGAAGCGCATCAGTTCCTCGATCACGCGACCCTGCAAAAGATGTGACGCCACGTCGTGGCCGCGGTCGCGCAGTATGCCGCAGGCGCTGTCGAGCCGCTCGCGGTTTTCTGTAGAGTCGGGACCGACCATGACCACGTGGCCGCTCAGCTTTGACAGCAGGGGGCTGGTGCTGATGCGTTCAATGGCCGCATCGGCGGTGGCACTGCCGTCATAGGCCAGCATGTAGCTGGCCGGTGTCCGGAAGGGCTCGGTCGCCATCAGGATCGGAGTGTGAATCGCCCTGACCACGTTCTCGATGTGCGAGCCAATAACGTGCTTGTCGAGGTCGTGATCCTCGCCCAGGCGGCCGATAACGTAGAGACGTGTGTCAGACTCGCGCTCAAGCAGGGCGTCCAGCAGGCGGTCATGACGTTGCTGGGTGTGGACCTCCAACGCGCCGCGATCGTGGGCGCGTTGCTTGGCGTCCTCTAGAATGTGCTTGCCGTGCTCGATCGCCAGCCGGTTGCGGCGCTCGTCCAGTTCGGTCAGCTCGGCCAGTAGATGCTCGCGACTGCCGAGGCCAATCGCACCGGAGAAATCATCCGTAGGCGGCGTGATGGTTTTTTCCAGGACGTGCAGGAGCTGGATCGGGGCGCCCAGCAGGGTGCCGGCCCAGACGGCCGCGTCGCAGACGGCTGTGGAAATCGCGGAGCCGTCGATACAGGCGGTAACTTGGTGCTTCATGTTTTGCTCCCCTGGCTAGTGGCCGGCCATCAGTTTCTCAACTTCTTCGGGCTTGTCATAGACACCGAATTTATCGACCACGGTCTGGGTGGCCTCGTTCATACCGATCACCTCCACCCGGGTGCCTTCTCGACGGAAGCGGATGACCGTTTTATCCAGTGCAGCCACCGAGGTGATATCCCAGAAATGGGCCTGGCTCAAGTCGATAGTGACCTGGTCAACGACCTCCTTGAAGTCGAAGGACTCGGCAAAGTGCTCGGAGGAGGCAAAGAACACCTGGCCGATTACCACGTAGCGTCGGTGGCCCGGTTCCGTCAGTTCGCTCTTGACGCCCATAAAGCGCCCGATTTTATTTGCAAAGAACAGTGATGCCAGCAGTACGCCCACGAACACGCCGATGGCGAGGTTGTGGGTGGCCACCACCACGATCACGGTGGAAATCATCACGATATTGGAGGACAGCGGGTGCTTCTTCAGGTTGGTCAGGGACTCCCAGGAGAAGGTGCCGATGGACACCATGATCATTACCGCCACCAGGGCCGCCATGGGGATCAGTTTCAGCCACTGGTCGAGAAACACCACCATGATCAGTAGCAGTACACCCGCGGCCAGGGTGGAAAGGCGACCCCGGCCACCGGATTTCACGTTGATGACCGACTGGCCGATCATCGCGCAGCCGGCCATGCCGCCCATCAGTCCGGAGCCGATATTGGCGATGCCCTGGCCTTTGCACTCGCGATTCTTGTCGCTCTTGGAGTCGGTCAGGTCGTCGACGATGGTGGCCGTCATCATGGATTCGAGCAGGCCCACGACCGCCAGCCCGATGGCGTAGGGCAGGATGATCTGCAGGGTTTCCAGATTCAATGGCACCTGTGGCCACAGGAATACCGGCAGGGTATCGGGCAGCTGGCCCATGTCACCGACCGTGCGGATATCCAGATTGAGGAGCATGGCGACCCCGGTGAGCAGGACGATACAGACCAGGGGGGAGGGTACCGACTTGCCGATCACGGGTACCAGGGGTAGCAGGTAGATGATGCCCAGCCCGGCGGCGGTCATCGCGTACACGTGCCAGGTGACGCCGGTCAGCTCCGGCAGCTGGGCCATGAATATGAGGATCGCCAGGGCGTTGACGAAACCGGTCACCACCGAGCGGGAGACAAAGCGCATCAGGTCTCCGAGCTTGAGGAAGCCCGCGAGAATCTGCAGCACGCCGGTCAGCAGGGTCGCAGCGAGCAGGTATTCCAGCCCGTGTTCCTTGACCAGGGTCACCATGAGCAGGGCCATGGCACCGGTCGCCGCGCTGATCATGCCCGGGCGGCCGCCGACAAAGGCAATAACCACGGCTATGCAAAAAGATGCATATAAGCCGACCTTGGGGTCGACCCCGGCAATGATGGAGAAGGCAATGGCTTCCGGGATCAGCGCCAGCGCTACCACGGTACCGGCGAGCAGGTCGCCGCGTATGTTGGACAGCCAGTCCTGTTTGAGGGTGTCAATCATGCTAGACCTACGGTGCGGTAAGCGCTTGCATGTCCTGTGCAAAGCGGGTGAAAACAGGTGAGTGCCGGGTCGGGTGCCCCTAAAGGCGCCGGGAAGCGCTCGTGAGTTATCGGGAACTCATCAGGTGGCAATGCAGGACATCACGCCAATGAAACAGCCAGCGTGCCCGGGACGCGAAAGGGCGGGGATTGTACAGGGAACAGGCGAAAGGGCAAGCGTAGTCAGTGAACGACATGGCGCCACTGCGGTATAGCCGTGGCAGTAGAGGAATCCGGGCTAGATGGTCAGCCGTGCCAGGCGGCAGGCGCGCCAGCGATCGGCCAGCGGGCCCATCAGGTCCATATTGCGGCTCGCAACACCCCAGCAATGGGCGAGCACATCTTGCTCGTCTGCTTCAGTCAGTATCGCCAGCTCGGTGTTGAAAGCCTGTCGTGCTGTAGCGAGATCCTGATGGCTTTCACCCAGGAGCTGGTTGATGCCCTCGAGCTCCATGGCATCGGCGCGGTGGCCGTCGACGTGGCGTCGTTCCAGGTGGCGCATGATATCTGCTGCCCCAGCGAGCATCGCGTGGGCAAAGTCATCCTGCAGCTGGGGATCGATACCATGTTCAAGCTGCCGGGTAACCAGGCGATAGAGTTCCCCGTCCTCGGCTTGTTCAGTCAATGCCAGGGGTTCGATTTCCGGGGCTGTTATGCCGTAGTACAGGCCTATCGCCTCGCAGCTTGTCAGGTCGCAAATCGCCTGGTAACCCAGGTTCAGCGCCACCGGGGACTGCCAGTCGGCGTGCCGGGTCAGGCCCGGCAGGGCCACCACTGAGCGCATCAGCTGGTGTACAAGGTAGTAAATGATTTTTTCCCTATCCAGGGTCACCCCTGCCCGTGCTGCGTAACGCTGGAAATACTCTGACAGGTCGCCGCCACAGCTTGGGGTAAAGAAATCGCGCAGCCAGACGTTGCCCAGGTCCTCCATGCAGTCGCCGTAATGCGCCCACTCCCAGTCCACAACCGCGGTCACATGGCCGTCGGCGAACATAAAGTTCCCGGCGCCGGTATCGCCCTGAAGCAACACGCTGCGCTCGACCTCGTTGGGGACGTGATTGCGCAGCCAGCGCTTGCCAAAGCTGCCCAGCAGGGTGGTGCTGTCGGGCGGCAGGCTGTAGTCGATACGGCTGTCGACGGCCTCCAGTTCCATCAGCGAGTGGGCTTCCGGGGTTGGAGGAATCTCAAAGCCCTCGAGGTCGAGCTGGTGAATATCGATGCAGTGCATATCTGCCATGATGTCCATAAACTCACACATCACCGCGTGTTGTTCCTCACGGGGGGCGTTGTGCAGGTCTGCGCGCCCGGGCTCGAAGGACTGTATGGCGATGCAGTGCTCGTCGCTCCAGGCCCTGATCTTCTGGGTGGGGATGTCCGTGTGCTCGCTGAGGTGGCGTATCAGGCCCGTTTCCCGTTTCAGCCCGCGTGGCCCCGCATCGCCCTGTAGCGCATCGCGATCGATACGCAGAAAGTAAGTTTCCTGATTGCCGCCGTTACGGAGTTTTGCGTCTATGCGCCAGGCCTCGCGTCGCACCACCATGCGAGTGAGTGTTATTTCCTCCGCGTTCAGCGCCTGCTTGACCCACGATTGCACCGCAGCGCTAATCCCGTTCTGTACTTCAGAATCGGACAAGGTGATTCATCTCCCTGTTGATGCACTCGTTATTTTTTATCTGCTGACGTTACTGTCTGCACCCGGGTGATAACGTCTTGCAACTGCTCTTTAACAATGTAGTGGCGTTCGAGACTTTAGCCGCTTCCGCCTACTGCATCGGTCTCAGTTAGTCTGGCGGGTTGTACCAGATCGGCGAGCTATAGGCTCTTTCCTGGATCACGGCTGGCACCTTGTCCGACACCGGCAGCCCGTGACGCAGGCTGTCCCAGGTGCTCCAGCGGCAGCTTGGGTTCTCCAGCACGCGGACATAGTAGAACGCGGGTTGATGGGCCTCGAACGCCGGGTCGGTCCATACGCTGCGAAGCTGCGTAGATCCCCGCTGCTTGTCGAAGTCGCAGGTATCCAGGTCGACCGAGGCACCATTGTCCGGGCAGCGATGCGTCGTGGGATCCGGCTGATTGCCGTCACCGCAGGCCACATCGTATACCTTCTCGAATAATTCGTCGGCTTCAATCCAACCTTTTACGATCTGTACCCGCTGTAACCAGGCGCTGGCGGGGTCCTTGATGGTCCAGGTTGCGAAAGAAGGTGAATTGCTGTCGGGTTCTCGGCTTCTTAGTTCGGCGCCCATCGGCACGCTGTTGAGATAGGCCGAGCGGGTCCAGTCAGGGTGAGTGAAGAAGGATTCATCGATATGCCAGCCGCCGAAGAAGCGAATCCCGATTCGCGGCCCAGTGGTGGCAAAGACCTCCCGGCGGGCGAGGGCATCGTAGATGCTCTCGCGGCTGTTGGATGCTGCCCAGACGCCGGTGAGGCCCGAAGCGCTGTACAGCACGTGATGCTTGTTGACGATACTGCCGCCACGCCGGCCGCTGGGTGTGCCATCGGCAGTACCGATCTTGCCGTGATAGTTGTCTTCTTCTACCTGCGAAGAGGCGTTATGGCCGTCGGATGCTCCCACGACGCCAAAGCGATAGGGGTTGGTGCCGAGGCGTTCCTGCAGCTTCAGGCCGGTTTGCCAGGCCCGGCGCACGTAGCTGCCGCCGGGCCTGCTGAGCTCGCCGGTGCCGCCCAGCTTGTCTGGCAGGATTTCGAAATCCGCCCACTCGTCGTTGGGCGACAACAGGGGATGCGTTTCCGAGGTGCCCTTTATCTGGGTGATCTCCACCAGGGGCTCGTTGCGGGCGCGAGTCTTGGCGTAGCTGCTATCCAGGGCCTGCCCGCCGAACGATGTCTGCTCCGGAAACATCAAGCCATCGCTGAGGTTGGAATTGTGGGGAATAGCCATCAGGTCGATGCCGCTTGCGCGTTGGCGATCCATCCAGCGCCACAGTGCCGAAGGGTCAGGGCTGTCGAAGCTTGAGAATGGCAACTCGGGGGCTGCACCCGTACGAAACAGGATGTTCCTGTGCAGGTTCGAGGTGGCACCGTCCTCCAGCTTGCCGCCTGAGGATGTCCACTCATAGCCGAGCAGCGTGGTAAAGGTGCCGGGCTGGTTGTGGCGATTGGCGGCGGCGACCGATTCCTGCCATAGCGACTGACGCAGCCGGGGCTCGATCAGCTCCTGGAAGGGCTTGCCTGCCATACTCATGAGCACGCGTTGCCAGGCACTGGCCGAGACCTCTGGATCCTGGCTGTTGATTTGTCTGGCGATTTCCGATTGCGCCAGGGGGGAGTCCTCCCGGGTTAACGTGGGCAGCACGCCCATGTATTCCGCATGATCGGTAACGGCAATAAAGTCCAGGGGCTGGCGTAGCTGAATGCGCTGCCCGCTGGCGTGGGTGATGGCTTCACCCTGTGCAAAACGGTAGGCGTCATTCGGCGTGCTGCGTACCCCGAACAGGAAGGCATCAGGGGAGAACTGGGTATGTACATGTAACTCGCCGAAATACATCTGCCGAACATGATCCTCGCTCTCTGCGGCGGTCACCAGCGAACCCTGCGCCCAGATCGTCAGCAGCGTGATGATCATGCTGTGTCTGAGCCTGTTCATTTAGGGTGCAGCATCACTTGCAGGTCGCGGTAACCCATCACGAAATTGGATTCCACCCGCTCGGGCTCCGCCAGCACCTCGATGCGATCGAACCTGGCCAGCAGCTCCTCCCACAGGATGCGCAGCTGCATCTCCGCCAGGCGGTTGCCCATGCAGCGGTGGATGCCAAAACCGAAGGCAACGTGGTGGCGGGCCCGGGGCCGGTCGATGATGTAGTCGTCGGGATTGTCGATCACCCCGGCATCGCGGTTGCCGGACACGTACCACATCACGACCTTGTCGCCCTTGCGGATGGTCTTGTCGCCCAGTTCCACGTCCTCGGTGGCGATGCGGCGCATATGGGCGAGGGGGGTCTGCCAGCGGATGGTCTCCGACACCATGGACGGGATCAGGTCGTGGTTGGCCTTGAGCTTGGCGAATTGCTCCGGGTTGTTGTGCAGGGCGTAAACGCTGCCGCTCATGGTGCTGCGGGTGGTGTCGTTGCCGCCGACGATAAGCAGCATCAGGTTGCCCAGGTACTCCAGGGGGTCCATGTCCCGGGTCTCGGGGTTGTGGGCCAGGAGGGAGATAAAGTCCATCTTCGCCGGCTCGTTGACGCGCAGGTTCCAGACTTCGGTGAAATAGGCCAGGCATTCCTGCAGCTCGGCCATGCGCACCTCTTCCGTGGAACTGGTATTGCCCACCGCCGGCCCGCTGGTTGCCACCTCGGACCAGTGAATCAGCTTGTGGCGGTCCTCCTGGGGAATGTCGAACAGGGTCGCCAGCATCATCGCCGTGAGGTCGATCGACACGTGCTCTACCCAGTTGAAGGCTTCACCGCGCGGCAGCTTATCAAGCACGGTCTGGATACGACCGCGGATCAGGCCTTCCCACTCCTGCAGCTGTGCCGGGCGCACCGCGGGGGATGCGGCGGCGCGTTGCACATCGTGACGCGGCGGGTCCATGGCGATAAACATGGGCGGCTGGAAATCCAGCTGTGGTTCCCCGATCACGATGCTGGGCTCGGAGGAGAACTGCTCGTGGTGGGAATCCACGTAAACGATGTCGTTGAAGCGGGTAATCGACCAGTAGGGCCCGAAGGCCTCGCTGTCGACGAAGTGCACCGGGTCTTCATTGCGCAGGCGCTCGAAGTAGGCCCAGTGTTGCTGGTTCTGGAACAGGCGGGCATCGCTGGGGTCCAGCTGCGCTAGGGGGATGCTGTAAGGGTCGGCAAGGGGTGCGTTCACGGCTACTTCCTCAGTGCTGGGATTCGGGCATGCGTACGGTCAGACCGTCGAGGCTGTCATCCAGGGTGATCTGGCAGGCCAGGCGGCTGTTGTCCGCCACCTGCTCCGCAAGTTGCAGCATGCTGCTCTCCATCGCCCCCGGAGGGCCCACTTGCGTCATCCAGGGCGCCTCCACGTAGACGTGGCAGGTGGCGCAGGCACAGGCGCCGCCGCAGTCCGCGTCAATGCCGGGGACAAAGTTGGCCACCGCGGCCTGCATCACGCTGTCGCCGCTGCTGGCCAGTACGGTGTGGGCGGTGCCGTTGAACTCGATGTAAGTCACATGGGGCATGTCGGGGCTCAATTTTTATTGTTAGTTGTCACAATATAGCCCAATGGGCTCGCACCTGCCCGGGGGAAACTGGGCTCAGTAGTGTCGAGCGGCGGAACGCCGGTAGTGACTGTCCACGGGCGCCCGGATTCGATATTCTGCTGCCCATTCTTATCGATCCCGGAAACAGGTAACCGCCATGCTGCCACGTCTGTTCGCCCTTGTTGCACTGCTGCTTGGATATGTAGCCGGCGCCAGCGGCCATGAAACCGCCGGCACCGCGAGCGGGTTTGCCAGCGGCTTTATGCACCCGCTGCTGGGCTGGGATCACGTGGCTGCGATGGTGGCGGTAGGGCTCTGGGGCGCATTCCTGAAGAATCCGGCTATCTGGGCGCTGCCCGTGGTCTTTCCCCTGGTGATGGCGATGGGCGGCGCCCTCGGTGTGGCCGGCCTCGCCCTGCCGGGGGTGGAGATCGGTATTGCCCTGTCGGCGCTTGTCCTCGGCGCCATGGTACTGCTGGCGGTGCGCCCGCCCCTGTGGGTCGCGATACTGGTGGTGGGCGCCTTTGCCGTGTTTCACGGCCATGCCCACGGCACGGAACTGCCCCACGCTGTGGGGCCGCTGGCCTACAGCCTGGGCTTTGTGCTCGCGACCGGATCGCTGCACCTGTTTGGCATCACCTTTGGTCTGCTGAGCCACTGGCGCCATGGTAAATCCCTGGTGCGTGCGGGTGGTGCGGTGATCGCCCTCGCCGGCGCCGTGTTCCTGCTGCGCGCGGTCTGAAGCGCCGTGCGTTTTCTCGCGGCGCTGGCAGTGGCCAGCGCATCGGCACCGGCCGTTGCCCACAGTCCCATAGAGGGCATGAGCCACTTCTATGGCGGTATGTTGCACCCTTTCCTGGTGCTAAGTCACGGGTTGTGCCTGCTGGCTTTCAGTCTGTGGGTGGGGCAGTGCGGGGTGCGCACCATGCGCTGGAGCTATCCGGCCCTGCTGGTGTCGATGATCGTCGGTCTCAGCCTGGCGGGATTTTCCGTACCCCTGGGCATTGCCAGCGAAAGCACACTGTTGATGCTCACCGCAGGTTGCGGATTGTTGGTTGCCTTGCATCTGCAATTACCCGTGATTGTCGTTGCGACAACGGGCGCGATGATCGGGTTGCTGGTCGGCGCTGATTCGGGCGTCGATGGTTTGAATCGTCAACAGACCTTCGCCGCGCTACTCGGGTGTTGGCTGGGCGCGGCGATCGGCTTGGTTATTGTGGCGGGACTTGTCGAGGCCCTCAGGCGCCCCTGGCAGAAGGTGGCGGTGAGGGTACTCGGTTCCTGGGGAACCGCCAGCGCGGTGCTGGTACTTGCGCTGGCGGTAAGAGGCTGAGTTAACCGCGCGCCGCCTTGGCAGCGCCTTTCTCGGTGCCCTTATTTGCGGTCGGCAATTCACCCTGGGAAGATTCCAGGTGGGCGCGCACGAACCACTGGAATTGCTCCAAATCAGCCAGATGCCCGGTCAGCATATCTTCGGACACCGGGTCGAGCTTGGAGAGCTCGGCGATGGCGCTGCGGTGGTCGGCATTAATACCGGAATACACCACGTCCAGCGCGCCCAGATGTTCCACGACCGTGGCTTTGCCCAGGGAATAGTCTTCCCAGTCGCGGCGTTCGGCCACCGCGCGGGGTGTGCCCACGGGCACGCCGCCCAGCGTTGCGATACGCTCTGCGACTGTGTCGGTCATCTCGCGTACCGCCTCGACCTGCGGGTCGAGCATCTCGTGCACACCGATGAAGTTGGGCCCTACCACGTTCCAATGCACGTGCTTGAGGGTTAGCTGAAGGTCGATCAATGCGACCATACGGTCATCCAGGATGCCGATCGCCTTCTTTGCGGAGCCGTCCTTGATCCCGGGTACGGTAAAATTGGCGATTTTCTGACCGTCTTTTGCAGTTGCCTTTGGCATTGCGCTCTCCTTTGCTGTCGATTTCTGTTTCCGTGTCTCCGGCTTCTATTTTTGCCGGAAACGGAAGTCTCGATTCAGATAAAGCAATGTCCGTGCCAGACTGCGCCGCTAGTTGGGAACCCGCTTATTGCCGGCTTCTCGAGCGCTCAAGGGGCGCAGCGATCGCATGTGTGTCGAATCGCGGGGTGCAGATGCTGCAGGCGAGCGTGCAGTATTTGCAGGGCGACTTACTCGTCCTCCAGGGTTACGCTCTTCATGGAGAGTTTTCGGGACAGGGATTCCACCTCAACGCACAGGTCCTCAAGGTCCTCCTCAAGTCCAGGCGGCGCCAGGTTGCCAGCCATCTCCCGCAGGTTCTCACAGACTTCACGATTCAGCGTCACGAGATTGGCTACCGCTTGTCCGGGGTCATCCGGGGGAGACAGTTCTGACTCTGCCGGGGTGTACTGCAGTCGCGTCGCCAGCAGGTTATCCGGTCCGCTGCGAGCAAACTCCCCGAGCAGCCGCGCGATCTCCTGCTCGACGTCCGCCAGGCTTGCATAAACCATGGCCTGTGGATCCTCGCTGCCACCTGCCAGGGATTGCAGGTCGGCCCGGGCCTTGAGGCAGCGATCCTGCTCCCGATGGAGCATATCGACAACCGCAAGGAATGTGCCGCGTTGTGTATCGGATTCCATCTTCCAGGCCCTCCATTAGAATGTGCTTACGTGCCGGTTTGCAGCAACCAGTGTGCCAGAAAACACAGGCGAGAGCAGGGCAACGACGGCGGAACCCCGGCGAGGCATTCGCCACCAGAGGGGCGACAGATACCTACCGGGTTCCCGGGGTCAGCGAGTCTCTGCGCGCTGGCGGACGCCTGCACGCAGACCAAACAGCATCAGGCCAAGTGCCAATAGTGCAAGCAATCTGGCATCCATCACAGGGATGTTTTTCGCCGGGAATGGGGTAATCACGGTATCGGCATTGTTGCGCAGCACAGGGTCGACACCGTTGCTGCCATCATTGTTGATCTCGATCAGATTGATCACCCGGTGAGTGCCGGGTTCTTCGATTACCTCCAGCGCAAAAGTCAGCATGCCGCCATCCCCGGCCGCCAGCGTACCGATATCAATGGTGCATACCGTGCCGCCGGGAGCGCGATCCGGGCAGCTCCAGATGGTAGGCGCGCTGTCGGGCTCACTGAACTCTGTGCCCGGCGGCACGACTTCACGGATGACCACGCCAGTGGCGTCCTGGTTGCCCTGGTTGATGTACTCAATATCGTAGAGAATTGTCTCGTCAATGAGTGCCGTTTCGGTTGCGGTGGCCTTGGTGATCGCCAGTTCGGGCGCGGCCACGATCGGCGTGACATCGTTGTCGTTGTCGACCTGGGGAAGCGGCGAATTATTGCCATCATCCTCTATCCGTGCCGTGTTACTGGTAATGTCGATGCCGGCGGGCAGCGGCGCAATGACCTGCAGGCCAAACAGGGCAATGCGCGGGTCTGCCGGCGGCAGGTTGCCAACCGTAAGGGTGCAGACGGTGCCAGTCGGGCTGCCGTCGGCACAACTCCAGCCCGGGGTGCTGGCGGCCGCGTTGAAGCTGGTCTGGGGGGGAACCGTCTCAGTGAGGAATACCCCGGTGGCCGTCTGGTTGCCGTCGTTGACGTAGTCCAGGCGGTAGCTGAAGACCTGCCCAGGTACCACCGAAATACCACCGTCGTCCTTGTTGATAATCAGGTCCGGGCCTGTGCGCAGGGGATCGAGGGGGGTAATCTCGGTGGCGTCATCTGTTGAAGGCGTGTCATCGGGGCTGCCGAATTCCTGCCCGTCTTCAGTGACAAACACCTGGTTGGAAATCGTGTCGATGCCCGGGGGAATATTGTTGTCCACATCGACCGCGAACAGCACGCTCCCGCCGTCCTGACCGGCGACGCCCCCGCTGACGGTGAAGGAGCACAGGGCGCCGGGGCCGGTGCCGGCACAGGACCAGCCCGCCGTGCTCGCCGCGGCATTGAAGCGCGTGTAGGTGGGAACCGTCTCCGTCAACACCACCCCGGAGGCGTCCTGGTCACCGGCATTGCCAAACTGGATGCTATAAAAAATGGTCTCGCCGGGAGCGGTAAAGATCAGTTGGTCATCCTTGTCGATGGTCATCACCGGGTCGGCGATGATGTCGACCACGGTTGGTTCCGCAGTATCCGGCGTGCCAGGGTCACTGTCGGAAAGCAATGGCGGCAATTCCTCGCTGGTGGCCTCGGCCTGGTTCTCCAGGCGCTGCGGCACCGCCGTGGCATCGCTGCCATCGGGGTAGGGCAGGGGTATCCTTACCGCGTAAGTAACTTCCACGGTGCTGCCTGCGGGGACATTGGGTACGCTCACCTGCACCGAGGTGTCACCGGCGGCATTGCCGATATCCACCGTGGCCGTGGGCCCCGTGACCATTACCGACCCCGGCTGGTATTCCCCGTTCGGGTCCGGGGTGTCGGTGATCAGCACGTTGGTCGCCGCGGCGGCACCGGTATTGTCCAGGGTCAAGGTGTAGGTGAGGGTGTCCCCGGGCGCGGCCGTTGTGCTGTCTACCGTCTTGCCCAGCGTCAGCACCGGCAGATCGAGGGTGTCGTCAGACTGGGCGCCGTACTCGCGCTCGAACCCCGCTTGCGGTCCGGGCAGGGAGTTGGCCAGGGCGTCGGCCGTGTTGGGGATCTGCGCAATATCCGCCGGCGTCCGATCTTCCCGCAGAGTCACCTCGAAGGTGACGGTGAGACTCTCCCCCGGCACCAGGACCTGGTCCGGGGTGGGCACCTGCGGGCCAGGTGGGTCCGATGCCAGCGTCACCAGCATCAGGTCGTCTGAACTCTCACTCAGCAGGAAGCCGGGGGGCACCGAGAGCGGCGTCACACTGCCCGCTTCCCAGACGTCCTCGTCCAGGTCATCGCTTATGCTGATATCGTAGGCGGGGGCAATGCCGTTGTTGGTCAGGGTCAGCTCTACGGTTGCCACGCTGGCAGTGAGATCGGTGAATGCCTTGGTGAGGGAAAGTTCTGGCTCGACGATGTCGATATCGACATCGGCAGATCGGGTATCAGCGCCCCCTAAAACACCGTCGAATTCCAGCAATGTCTGGTTGTTGAGGGTGCCGCCGGACACGTTGGCGGCGTCATCCGCTACCCGCGCCTGCAGTCGGTAGACGATGGTGTCGTTCTCGTCGACTACCGAGTCCGCCGTGTTCACCACCTCGCCGTAGTCGAGGGTGATCACGCCGCCGGTGTTACTGATGGTCGGGGCGCCGTCCTCGGTCATGATATTGTCGCCGATGAACAGGACCTCGCCTGCCTCGAACTCGAGCAGGCCGCCCGTGCTTTGCAGGGTGTCTGTGAGCACTACATCGGTGCTTGTGCCCTCGGCAAAGTAGACGGTGATCCGGTACTCCACCAACTCGCCAATGGTCGCATCCTGCAGGGCCGGGTCACCTTCCGTATCGGTGGTGCCGGGCACGGAAGTCGCGACCACATCTTTCTCCAGGAAGGCGTCGCTGAGGTTGAACAGGCGCGCGCTGCTGTCGTCGCTGCCGGGCCGCGATGCGGCGAGGATAGAATCGGGGTCGGACTCCCAGGCCAGGGCCGCAGTATTCGGGAACACGCCCGCCGCCGGTGTATTGGCCGGGTCCATAAGCACATCGAAACTGACTTCGCAGCTGCCGAGCGACAGGGGCAGGGTATCGAAGGTAAAGGTGACCACGCCGCTGTTCCCCACGCCGGGGTCGCTGGTTACGAGCCCGGGGCAGGCGGTGGTGACATTGCCCTGCCACAGCATATTGGGGTCCAGGGTGTCGGTGATCGACAGGGCCCGGGCGTTTGCCGTCGAGTCCGGCGTATGGCTGACCGTGAGGGTGAAGCGATGTATATCGCCCGCATCCACCGCCTGCACTTTGCCGCCATTTTCGGTGACCTTGTCCAGACTCAGCAGGGGCTCGACGATATCGAACACCGCCTGGGCTGCAAGCTGCGCGTCGGGACTGTCCAGGCGCACGATGTTGGCGACATTGTCGTCCACGCCCGGCACGCCGGAATTTTCCGGCGCATCGATCACCGTGGCGACGATGCGGAACACGATCTGGTCTTCGAGGTCAGGGTCCGCCCGGGTATCCGGCTGGTTGATCACGTCTCCCAGGGTCCAGGCGCACTGCTCGGTGTAGGTGCCGGCCCCGGTGCCCGCCTCCACGCACACAGGCGGGTCGCCCGCCGAGGGGCCTGTGGGCAGGGAGATATCGCTGCCAATACGCAGCAGTTCGGTGGCTGCGGTATCCACCAGCAGGCGCGCGTCCGCGGGCAGGACATCGGTGACCGTGACCTCCCGGGTTGTGCCGTCGGGGATGCTCGCGCTCACCAGGAAGGTGACGGTTTCGCCGATGGTCAAGGGGGTAACGGGTTCGCCCAGGGTGAAAGGGGTGTCGTCGCTGTCGGTCGCCGCAATCACCTTGAACAGCCCCGGCAGGCTGACGATGACATCCCAGGTGTCACTGGCCTGGTAGTCGCGATCATCCGCATCGCCCTGCCCCTGGAGGCTGGTCCAGGCGATGTCGGCCGGGTTGGTGATGGTGGAGCCAGTGATCGCCGAGATATCCACCACCGCCTGGAACTGGAGTTCACAGGTCGCGTCAAGGGGGAATTCGCTCCAGGTGGCATCGATGCGATCAGCGCCCTCGGTCAGGGTGTCCGGTGAGACGTCGCACTGGCCCTCGGTCAGGGAACTGGCAACCAGAGCCAATTCCGGCGGCAGGATGTCACTCAGGCTTACGTCCTCGGCGTTAATCCGCGAAGCGGCCGCGTGCGACACGATCAGGCTGTAGGTCACCGTGTCGCCCGCCTCGATCTCGCTCACATCGGCGGTCTTGTCCACCTGCAGCTGTGGCTCGACCAGTTCAATGCCGAAGGTATCTGACTTGTTGGCGCGATCGCCGCCAGGGGTTATCTGATAGCTTGCGGTAGCGGTATTTTCATCCAGGTCGCCGTTGGCATTGACCGGCAGATCGAGAACCTTGGCAGTGACCTGGATGCGGATACGGTCGTCGTCGTCCGTGCCGTCCAGCGGGCTGTGGGCTACATTCCCGTAGGCCAGTTCAGCCCGGTCATTGACCCCGTCGCCGTTGGTGTCTGTGAGGGTGGGTGCCCCCGGGTTGAGTGAATCGCCGTTACTGCCCCCCTGGGGGAAGATATCCTGGCCATTGGAGATATGCTGCGCATCCAGCAGTTCCAGTACCATGCCGGTGGTGGGCAGCAGGTCACTCACCGACAGGTCAAAGACCGGTGACTCCGGCAGGGTGACCACCAGCTCGAAGACCACCGTCTCGCCGATGGTCAGCGACTCGGTTTCCGGCGGTGTGCCGCTGATATTGTCGGTCTGGGGCTGGTCGCTGCCAAGCACCGTCTTGGCGATGCCCACGTCCAGGATCTTGAAGGGCGCGCAGCTCTCGGCGCTGTAGTCATTGAGTTCACCCGGATCTCCTGCGCTGCCGGTGCGCTCGAAGCCCAGCGGCAGCTGGTCGACGGGCTGGCTGCTGTCTTCCATGCTTTCCCAGAAGATGTTTGCACAGTTGGTAATGCGCGCGCCGGCGGGAATAATATCCAGCACATCGGTGGTGAATGTGATGGTACAGGTCGCTCCCAGCGGGAATACCTCCCACTCTGCGTCCAGGCGATCAGTGGTCGCAGTGGGAGCGAGGGAGAAGGCCGGGCAGGCGCTATCCGCAGACACGGTCCCGGTCTGGATATCCAGCAGGTCAAAGGTAGTGCCACCGCCATCGGTGAAGTCGGGCATGACATCACTGAGGGCGATGTCGAAAGCGTCGCCGGTGCTGGCCCCGCTGTGGGTGATCACCAGTTCCACCACCGGCTCGGAAGTACCATCGCCCGTACCCGGGGTCAGGGTCTTGGTGATACTGAGCTGCGGCTCCAGCACGGTCACCGGTGGTGCCGCGATAGACGTGGTCGGTGTGCCCCCCTGGGCGTCCAGCCAGGACAGCTCTGCCTGGTTGCGGCGCTGCTGGCCATCGACATTGTTTGCCGAATTGTTCACCCGGGCCTGGTATTCGATCAGGATCTGCTCGGCGCTGCCATTGCTGCTGTTGCTGTTGGTCACCGTGCCCAGGTCCACCTGCAGGCGCCGGTTAACGCCGGTGTTGCCACCGCCCTCGTCCAGCACCTGGATCGAGGAGGCGGTCGACGTCATACCGGCCGGCAGGGTGATGCTCACATCACCGGCATCAACCGTGCCGCCATTATCGAGATCCTCAATCGCCAGCCCGGCATCGAGCAGATCGTCGAGTTGCAGCTGCTCGGTGACGCCCTCGGGTACGGTAATCGCGATCCGGTAGCTGACGATCTCGCCAATATGCACGCCCGCGGCGTTGTAGGCGGCGCCGTACTGGGGGCTGATCCCGGTGAGGGATTTGGCGATCTGCGGCCGGGCAATCGCCAGTGATGCGCTGTCCTCGACCGCTGGGAAGGGAGTGCTGGCGCCCGGGGTGGCGGTCCAGGTCGCGGCGGCGGTGTTGTCGAGCACCTGGCCGGGTTCCACCGATGCATCCACGGTACAGCTCACCTGCACCAGCGCGGTGTCGGTGCTGAAGGGCGCGCCCCCACCGGAGGGGTTGTCGTCATTCCCTGGCAGTGGCGCGTCCAGGACCAGGCCGGCCTGCAGGTCACCCGAGAACCCCAGGGTCGCGCCCACGCCATTGGTGACCTGCAGCGGCGTCGGATTGCAGCTGAGTCCGGGAATTGCCGGGTCGGTGATGGTCACGTTGTAGGCGCTCTGGCCGCCGACATTTTCTACGGTCAGGACATAGGTGACATTGTCGGCGGCATCCACGTCCCGGGCGTCGCTATCGATCAGTTCCGCGGTGGGGTCTCCCCCGTTGGTGGGGCTCAGGCTGGCATTGGGGTTGTCCGTGGTGAGTACACCCTTGGTGACCTGAAGTTCGGGGGCGCCCACAAACAGTGCCGCAGCCTGCACGGTCTGGGTAACCACGCCCGTCGCATTCTCGTAGCTGGCGGAGAGAATATTGGTGAGGAACAGGTTGTCGGCAAAGGGCGTATCGGTCACCGTCGCGGTGATATCTACCGCAATGGTGGCCCCCTGGTCCGTGTTGATATCACCAAATTCAATCCGCACCGAATTATTGGCCGGGTTGGTGGTGACTGCGGGCGGCGTGGGCGGCTGGAAGAACTGGGCATCGGTCGGTACGGTCACGGTCGGGACCGGGCTGGTTACATCGAATACGGGCTGTGGCAACACGTCGACAAAAACCACGTTCTCGGTGTTACCGGCCGGTACCTGCAGCGTCAGCCTAAAGGTCACATCCTGGCCGGGCTGGATTTCGACGCCGGGGCCGGGATCCAGAATGACTTTATCCGGGGTGTTGTCGGTGATGTTCACCGGCGCCGTTGACCCGTTGCTACCGGTGCCGCCCTGTACCAGGGCAAAATCCAGATCAGCGGCGTTGGTCAGGGTGTCACTCGCCGATACCGGAATGCCGGTTGTGTAGAATTCATTGATCCGGGCCTGGTAGCGCAGGGCGCCCACGGCGCCATTGGCCAGCAGACCGCCAGCGGCGGCACCCACATCCCAGATCAGGCTGGTCTCGCCAGGGCCGGGGCCGGCGCCCTGACTCGCGGTGATAGGGACGGTGCTGCCACCGATCACCAGTTCCACCGTGTCGAGAAATGTCAGGCTATCAGGCAGGATGTCGCTGATGATAAAGCTGTCGGCGCCGCTGCCGGCGCCACCGGGGTAATCCGTCACCTGGAAGTTCACCGCGTAGGTCACCAGGTCGCCGGGGAGGTTGCCCCCGCTGGCGGATTTCTGAATCGCCGCATGCACGGCCAGCACGTCACTGTCATCCGAGTTGGCGAAGGGCTGGCCTTCGAATTCGTAATCGAAATTGACTGTATTGGTGATCAGCTCGCTGTCGGGCACGGTTTCGTCAAGGATGTCCACAATATACACCGGCACGGACACCACCAGGTCGTCGGTGGCCTGGGTGCCGGTGGCGGCGCCGCAGGTCACCACCGTCTGGCCGCCCGGGGTCGGCGGCGCATTGGGCGTCACTGCCACCTGGCAGTTCACCCCGATTGCCGCATTGACAGAAATCGGGTCGCCGGTCCACTGCACGCTGGCGGGCAGGGTGTCCTCGAGCACCAGGTTACGGATTGTGGACAAGCGGGATATATCCACGGACCAGGTGTACTGGAAAGGAAAGTCCGGGCCTGGCGGGCGCTCGCCCTCCGGAGCGGAGTTGGATTTCTCGATGCGCGCCAGCTGGGGGGTCACCGTGGTGTTAACGGTATTCGCGGTATTCAGTATCGCGCCGTTGTCTCCGGTAGGCGTATCGCCGAATTCGAAGCCCGGGATAATGGTGACATCAAGGGGAACGCCAATGTCCACACCCGCCTGTAGTGACCCGCAGCTGTCCAGGGGCAGTTCGGGGTCTCCCTGGTTAACTGAACCGACCGGATAGCGAACCACGTAGGCGGTGGCGCCGGGGTCGCCAGTCAATGGCGTGCCGGAAACCGGGTCGACGATGGGGTCGTCGACCCCGAACTCCCCGATCAACTCAATGGCGGGCGCGACATCGACAAAATCAACCTGGGCATCCGTAAACCCCGGGTCGAAAACCGCGACCAGGTAGGGGCCAAAACCCGTCGCTGGGTCAGTGTTGGAAAAAGCCGTGGTGAAACAGAATTGCTCCCCCACGAGCGGTTCCGCGGGGAGCCCGGAAACGGCGATGTCTGCGGTCTGGGCGAGCGCCCTGGGCGCCAGCACGGTGGCAGCCACAAGCGCTCCGCCCAGCGCGCGTAGAATTATCCCACCCGATGTGGACATGCTGCCACCGCGCCTCCCCATGCCATCCCCTAACCCTGTATTTTGTCTTCTTTGATCCGGTTGGCCAACCCGCCGTGGTGGCATTCCCGTGTGCACGGCGATACGGGGCTCCCCTGACACCATGCTATCTTTGAGCTGCTGAATAATGTACCAGCATTTTTTGCGAAATGCGGTACCCGCGGACGTTAAAACAGGGCGCGCTTAGCGCGGCGCAGTGTTTGCTCCAAGACAGGAGCTGTGCGTTTTGGATGTTCGATGCCTTTGACTTGCACCCGGTTCACCGGCTGATTAGTCTGGTACTGACCAGCCACAGTAAACCGGGTGCCGTTCTGGCGCCCAACCGGGGTTCCCATGAAAACCACTATTGCCGAATTCTGTGCCGAGCTCAGCCAGGCACTGTTCCCGCTGGCGGAGGCCCTGGGTGATACGGTTGAGGCCACTGACGACCTGACAGATACCTCCGCCGCAGGCGTGGTCCAGGATCTCGCCAGCGCCAGGCACCGTCTCGACGCCCTGATCAACAAGGTCCAGGGCCAGGAGGCCTACCTGCTGTTGTTCGGTCCCCTGAAGAGTGGCAAGTCGACATTGATCAACGCGATCAGCGGCGGTTACGTCAGCGAAGTCACGAGCCTGCCGGCCTATCCCTGCATGGTGTATCTCAAATACGCAGACGAGTCGTCCTACTCGGTGATTCGCTACAGCGGCAAGCGCGAACAAATCGACTCTGCCGAGGGCCTGATGTCACTACTTGAGCAGAGCCACCGCACCCTGAGCGAGCGTATTCGCGCGATGGAGGATTTCGGTGAGGCCTTCGACCCCGCGGTGCACCTGCCCTCGGCGATTCGCCGGGTCCAGGTGGGGATGCCGGTGGAAAACCTGCGCGAGCTGGGCACGGTGCTGGTGGATACCCCCGGGCTCTACAGCAAGATGAAGTTTGGTTACGATTATATGACACAGGAGTTTCGCGATTCAGCGGCCTGTGCGGTTTTCGTGGTCAAGACCGACAATCTCTTCCTGGAGCAGGTATTCAGCGATTTCAATGACCTGCTGGACCAGTTCAGCCGGGTGTTTGTGGTGGTCAATATCGACCACAGCAAGAGCGATCTGCAGCCCGATGGCAGCCTGGAGCCCAGCCTGGAGAGCCGGGACCCGGACCAGATCGTCAAGGCCTTTGAGGTGCTGACCATGAGCGCGCCCCTGCGCCGCGCGGCGGAGTCCGGCAGGCTGCATATTTACCCCATTGATTTGCGCAGCGCCGCGGCCAAGCGCCTGAGCGCGGATCCGGCGGTGGAGCAGGGGAATACCGAGTCCGATCGCTTCGACGAGTTTCTCTCGGACCTGATGAACTACCTGAACAGCACCGACTACCTGCTGGAGTTCATGTCTGACTCCATTCGCCAGTCCGCCAAGTTGAGCGCAGAGGTGGCGCGCCTGTGCCAGACCGACATCGCCCAGGGCCTGGAAGATGAAAAGGAGCGCCTGCAGCAGGAATTGTCCTCTCTTGACCGCCTGGCAAGCACCGCCGACACCACGGCGATGACCAACTGGATGGCGCAGCTGGCGCCCGTGTCCGAGCGCTTTGACGGCGAACTCGATGCGGCCCGCGAACAGGCGATGTCGAGCCTGGATACACGCGCCGAAGAGCTCGCACAGGAATGGGAATGTTCTGACCAGTCCCTTGAATCCCTGCGCGCTCAAGGAAAGGCGCTGCTGCAGTCGAGCCTCGACGGGTTCCGCACGCAAGCGGCGAAAAGTACAGCCGAAATCCACGACAGTGTCGACAAAACGTCCACGATGCCGGAAGTCATGCTTGAAAGACTGGCAGCCCTGCGTATTGACCCGGCCTCCTGCCGGCCGCAGCCGCCCGCCTTGGACGCGTATGCGGGTCCCGATGCGCCGGCGCTGGATGAGATACCTGTACACCGTTCCCTGGCAGACAGGATGCTGTTTCGCACCGAGAACGCTGTGCGCCAACGCCTGCTGGAGCCGGCCGAGGAGGCCGTGCCCGCAGCGGTCAAACAAAAGCGCCTGCGGGGCGCCGCCGACTACATCCGCACGACGCTGAACGATGCCATGACCGAGACCCTGGATAAAGTCGGGCAACAGGCGCGCGCCGAAGTAGAGCGCTACCTGTCCGGTGTTGCCGAGGCCACGGACGACGCCGTGGCCACTCGCCAGCGCCAGCTGGCCGAGGCCATGGCTGAATTTCGCGAGCGCCTGCAAGGCCTCGACAAGGCCCGTGAAGTACTCGCCCGGCTCGGGCACGTGGCTGCGGAGATCGAGTCCTCGATCAGTTCCATGGACGAGAAGCATGGCGAGCGTGTCAAGCTCGCCAGGGGAGAGGGGCGCGAGGAGGCGGCGCCGTAGAGCGACCAGATACCAGAAATACCGCCTACGGTACGCATATCAGGCCCTGTCCCTACCGTGCACCCACTGATACAGCACCGGCAGTACCAGCAGGGTCAATATCGTTGACGACACGATACCGCCGATAACCACAGTGGCCAGGGGGCGCTGCACCTCGGCGCCGGTGCCCGTGTTCAGGGCCATGGGCACAAAGCCCAGGCTGGCGACCAGTGCGGTCATCAGCACCGGCCGCAGGCGCGTCAGGGCGCCCTGGACCACCGCGTGTCGCAGATCTCCGTTGCTCCGCCACAGGTCGCGGATAAAGGTGAGCATCACCAGGCCATTCAGCACCGCGACCCCCGACAGCGCGATAAAGCCGACGCCGGCGGAGATGGAAAGCGGCATGTCCCGCAGCCACAGGGCGAGCACACCGCCGGTCAGCGCGAGGGGAACGCCGGTAAAGATAATCAGGGCATCGCGGGAGGAGCCCAGGGCCATCAACAGCAGGCCTACAATGATGGCCAGGGTCACGGGCACTACCAGAAACAGACGCTTGCTGGCCGACTCCAGCTGCTCGAAGGTACCGCCATAGCTGAGCCAGTAACCTGCCGGTAACTGGACCGCCGATGCGATCTCGGCGCGCGCCTCTTCGACAAAGCTGCCCAGGTCCCGGTCCCGCACATTGGCGGTGACCACCACCCGGCGCTTGCCGTTCTCACGGCTAATCTGTGCCGGTGCAGGCTGCATTTCGATCGTGGCGATCTCGCTGATGGGCACGAAACTGCCATTCCCCAGCGGAATGGGCAGGTAGGCCAGACTGTCGATGTCCCGGCGCACGTCCTCCGGCAGGCGCACCATCAGCTTGAAGCGCCGGTCCCCCTCGTAGATCATGCCCGCCTGCTCACCGCCGATACCGGCGGCCACCAGGTCCTGCAGGTCGTCCAGATCCAGGCCATAGCGCGCCAGTTCGATCCGCCTGGGCACAATGGAGAGCACCGGCAGGTCGGAAACCTGCTCGACCCTGACATCGGCGGCCCCGGGGACCGCGACCAGCACGTCGAGGATGTTGTCGGCGACCTCGCGCAGGGTGTCCATATCGTCGCCAAAGACCTTGATACCCAGGTCCGAGCGCACCCCCGATATCAGCTCGTTGAAGCGCATCTGGATGGGTTGGGTGAACTCGTAGTTGTTGCCCGGCAGGGTGCCCAGCTGCGCCTCCATCTCGGCCACCAGGTCGGATTTGCTGCGCCCGGGGTCCGGCCATTCGCTGCGGGGTTTGAGGATCACAAAGTTGTCCGCGACGTTGGGTGGCATCGGGTCCGTGGCAACTTCCGGGGTGCCGACCTTGGCGAAGACCTTGTCGACTTCCGGGAAAGCCTTGAGGCGGGATTCGAGGCTCGCCTGCATGGCGACCGACTGCTCCAGGCTGGTTCCCGGGATGCGCATGGCGTGCAGGGCAATATCGCCTTCATCCAGCTGCGGGATAAACTCCGAGCCCAGGGTGGTCAGCAGCCAGCTGCAGACCACGACCAGCAGTGAGGCGAGTCCCAGTACCAGCCAGCGCAGGCGCAGGGCCAGCAGGAGCACGGGACGGTAGAGGGACTTGCTGGCGGTAATCACCGGACTTTCTTTCTCTGAGACCGGGCCGCGCATAAACACGGCGACCGCGGCAGGGACGAAGGTCAGGGAAAGGAGCATGGCCGCGAGCAGGGCCATCACCACGGTGGCGGCCATGGGGTGGAACATTTTGCCCTCCACCCCGGAGAGGGTAAAGATCGGGATGTACACCACGGTAATGATGGCGACGCCGAACAGGCTCGGGCGCACCACTTCCCGGGTCGCGTCGAACACGACCTCCAGCCGCTCCCGCAGGCTCAGCACCAGGGTGCCGCCGCTGGCCTGGGCGAGGCGCCGCGTACAGTTCTCGACAATGATCACGGCGCCGTCCACGATCAGGCCGAAGTCCAGCGCTCCCAGGCTCATCAGGTTGGCGGATACGCCCGCGCGGACCATCCCGGTGAAGGTCGCCAGCATCGACAGGGGAATGACTGCCGCGGTGATCAGGGCAGCGCGGATGTTCCCGAGCAGCAGGAACAACACGACAATGACCAGCAGTGCACCCTCGAGCAGGTTCTTCTGCACGGTGGCGATGGTTTTGTCCACCAGGGTGGTGCGGTCGTACACCGTCTCCACGCGAATGCCCGCCGGCAGGGACGCGCGGGTTTCCTCCAGCCGCTCGGCGAGCTTGCGCGCTACCGTGCGCGGGTTTTCGCCCACCAGCATCATCGCGGTTCCCAGCACCGTCTCGCGGCCGTCCCGGGTCGCTGCCCCGGTGCGCAGTTCCCGGCCGATAGCGACGTCGGCGAGATCGGCGACCTTGATTGGCACCGTGCCGTAGCGGCCGACTACCACGTTCTCGATGTCACCGATATCGTTCAGGCGTCCGGGGGAGCGCACCAGTAACTGCTGGCCATTGCGGTCGATGTAGCCCGCGCCGCGGCTGTTGTTGTTGCGTTGCAGGGCTTCAATGATCTGCGGCAGGGCAATGCCGAACTCAAGCATCTTCTTCGGGTCCGGGCGCACGTGGTACTGCTTGTCGAAACCGCCGATGGTATTGATTTCAACCACGCCCGGAACCTGGGCCAGCTGGGGCTTGATAATCCAGTCCTGGATCTCACGCAGGTCGGTCGCGGTATAGGCTTCCCCCGCCGGCGTGGTGGCACCGGGTAGGGCCTCCACGGTATAGGTGAAAATCTCCCCGAGGCCGGTGGCGATCGGGCCCATGCGCGGTTCCAGTCCCGGCGGCAACAGGCTCTTGATGGTCGACAGGCGCTCGTCGATCAGGTTGCGCGCATGGTAAATATCGGTGCCTTCCTCGAAAACCACCGTGACCTGAGACAGGCCGTAGCGCGACAGCGAGCGGGTATATTCCAGCGCCGGCAGGCCGTAGAGGGCAGTCTCCACCGGGAAGGTGATCAGTTGCTCCGACTCCAGCGGCGAGTAGCCCGGCGCCTCGGTATTGATTTGCACCTGTACATTGGTGATATCGGGGACCGCGTCGATCGGCAGACGCTGGTAGTGCCAGACGCCCAGGCCGATCACCACCAGCATCAGGCACAGGATCACGTGGCGTCGCTCGATCGAGAGGCGAACGATTGAGTCAATCATGTTGCGTTCTCCTAGTGCTGGTGCTCGGCGCCGGACTTCAGCAGGTCGGCTTTGAGCAGGTAGCTGTTGGCGGTGACGTAGCGCTCGCCGCGCTCGAGTCCATCGAGCACCTCGGTCACCCGGCCGTCGGTCCTGCCCAGGTCAAGCGGGCGTGGCGTGAAGCTGTCGTCTTCGTGCACGAAGACCACCGGCCTGTCTTCCAGTCTCTGCAGGGCCGTGTTTTCCACCACCAGCGCCACGCTCACTTTCTCGGCATCGATCTGGGCACTGACCATGTCGCCGGGGGCCATGTCTCCTGTGGTGTCCGGCAGCACAGCCCGGGCGAGGACGTAGGACTGGCCGCGGGGGGCGGGGGTAATGCTGGCGATCTCGCTTTCATGGATGTGGCTGTTGTGGTTGATGTGGGCGGCCTGCCCTGGCGCCACTTCAAAGCGCTGGCTCGGGAATATCTTGAGCTCGGCCCAGAGGGTGCTGTTGTCCACCAGGGTGAACAGGGGAGCGTCACCGGTGACTTCGCCCACGTTGGCGCTGCGGCTCTGGACCACGGCGTCAATCGGGGAAGTCAGCTCATAGCTGCGCAGGCTCTCGTTGGATTCGATCACCGCCAGGACCTGGTCCCTGGTGACCCGGTCGCCCACGTTGACGTTGATCTGGCGAATCACACCGGGGAAACGCGCGCGACTTTGTACCCAGCGATCGGGTGGTGTTACCAGCTGCCCGTAGACCTTGATGTGCCGCTCGATATCGCCCGGGCCGGCGGTGCCGACCTCGATGCCACTCTCGCGCAACAGGTCGGGACTGATATGAATGCGTGTTTCGTGCTCATCCTCACCGGCGTGATCATCGACATGGGGGTGGTCGACTTCCTCGTGGGCGTTGTGCTCCGCCTTCTGTGGTTCATGGGCGTGGGCCTCATGCGCGTGATCGTCACTCGCCAAAGCCGTGGATGCCAGGTAGCTGGTGAGGGTGAGTGCCCCGAGGAGAGTGAGGGACAGCATTAACAAACGTTTGCTTGGGATAGTCATAATGTATACCGCCATTATCTGTTTGCGTCGGGGACCGCCGCTGCGGTCATTGCAGCGCCGGTGATGCGTTCTATGTCGGCACGGCTGAGCAGGGCAGTGCTGGCCGCGTCAATGACCGCCAGCCTGGCGCCGAGTAGGTCCTGCTGCGCGCTGACCCAGTCGCGATAGCTGTAGCGGCCACGTTCGTAGGCCAGCCGGGTTTCCTCGAGTGCGGTTTCCAGCGCCGGGACTACGGTTGCCCGCAGGTCCAGCGCCGCGCGGCTCTGCTGGGTATAGGTCTGCCAGGCGGAGAACAGGCGTGCGCGCAGCTTGAGCAGCGCGTCCTGACGCTGGTAGCGGGAGATTTCCCGCTCGGCGGCGCTTGCCTGGCGCTGTCCGCGGCCGCGCTTATCGGCAACCAGCGGCATGCTCAGGCCCACGGTGAGGGCGGAATCGCTGCTGTCGGAGAAGTGTCGAAAGCCCAGGCTCCAGTCGATATCGCCGCTGGACCTGGCCTGGGCCAGGGCAACATCCGCCTCCTGTACGCGCTCCTGACGCCCCAGCACCCTGACCGCGGGGCTCTCGCTGACCCGCTGGAAGAGGGTCTCGAAGGACTCGGGTTTGGAGAAGCGGAACAGGTCGCCCGAGAGCTCCCCGAAGTCGATGCTCTCGCTACCCCAGGTGGTGGCCAGGGCCATTTTGGCACTGCGCAGCCGGGCCTCGAGTTCCGCGCCTGCCAGGCGGGCCTGGGTCAGCATGGCGCGGGCGCGCAGGCGCTCGGCCTCCGGGGCCCCGCCACGATCCACGCGATGGCTGACCAGCGCCAGCGACTGGGTGGCAATCTCAATGGCCTCATTGGCAGCGGCGCACTTCGCCTGCAGCGCCTGGGCAGCGACATACTGGCTGGCCACGTCACCCAGCAGATCAAGCGCTGCGGCCTGTCTTTCCGTCTCGGCAAGGGCGTAGCGGGCGTCGGCGAGACCCCTGCGCGCGGCAGCCTTCCCCCCGAGTTCCACTACCGAGGAGATTGCGAGGGTGGTCTCGGCACTGTCGAGGCCTGCGTAGTTTGCCTCTCCGAGAATGTTTTCGGCTTCCAGGGAGAGCTCGGTAGCCGGTGCCAGCGACGCAGTAAACTGCGCGGCCTGCAGGCGCTGGAAGCGCCACTCGAAAGCCTCCAGCTGGGGGTTATTGGCGATCGCCCTGCGACTCGCCTCGGCGAGTGAAAGGGCAGGGAGTTCGGCGGCGGCGAGCAGAGGCGGGGCCGCAAGCAGCAGCGCCAGCAAGCATCGCCAGCCAGGGCACCGCCGGTGCCTGGTAGATATAAACATGTCATGAATCCTGTTCCGGTTGTCCCCGACAGTCGGGGCTTACACGCGATTGAAGCGAACCGGTTCAGGCGATGGGAGGGCGGTGAATCTCGAAGCTGTAGCGGCTGATATGTGCAGCAGGGAAGGGGACAAGGGCGACGCGCCGGATTGGCCACACGAGCCCTGCAGGAACGGCTGCGGCAGCGGAGTGGGAGCACTGGCCGTGGCATTGGCAGCAATGGTCACAGTTGTCTTCGGCGTCGATCGCCGCATGTCCAGTGGAGGCATCGCCGGCGCCGGGACCCTCATGGTCGCGTTCGGCGCTATGGTGGGCCGGCTCCGTCAGAACAGAGCTCGCTTCCAGCGCGGCCTCGGCTGAGGACACCAGGGTCTGCACGCACATCACCGCCAATAGCAGTAGCGCAATAACCGGGTGTTTGTGGCGGGCAGCGGCACGGCGGGCTCGGGTCAGACGATAAACACGAGAGGAACCCTAACATAAAAATACCAGGCGGTCGCCAGGTGGAAAGCGCGGGTATTGGTTTATGAATCTAAATGATAATGATTTGCATTAAGAATAATGCTTGGCTAGACTCCTGTGCCTGTCGCGCCCACACCGGCGTTCTACCCACAAGACTGCAGGAACCCTCACCATGCCAAGCCAAAGCCTTTCCCGACCCGCGCTGCTCACCCGCTCCCTGATTGCCACCGCCGTCTGCGTTGCCCAGGCGAGCCTCGTGGACGCAGCTGACCGCAGTGACCGCCTGGAGCACGTCGAGGTGGTGGGGCAGCAGCTCGACGAGTACCTGGTCGACGAGATGGCGACCGCCACCGGCCTCGGCCTGTCGATTATGGACACCCCGCAGTCCGTGTCGGGACTGAGCCAGGCACAGATGCGCGACTTCAACCTCGACAGCCTGAATGCGGCCCTGCAGGCGGTGCCCGGCATCCAGGTGGAAAGCGTGGAGACGGACCGCACCTACTATTCATCTCGCGGCTTTGATGTGACCAACTTCCAGGTCGACGGTGTCGGCATGCCAGCCAGCTACGGCAACCGCAATGGCGAAACCGACACCGCGATCTACGAGCGCATTGAAGTCGTGCGCGGCGCGAGCGGCTTGATGAGTGGCGCCGGCAACCCCTCGGCAACGATCAACATGGTGCGCAAGCGGCCCCTGGATGAATTGCTGGTCTCCGTTGAAGCGACGGCGGGCTCCTGGGACAGTCTGCGCCTGGAGAGCGACATCTCCGGCAAGCTCGCCGAAGGCCTGCGCGGTCGCCTGACGGTGGCGAAGGAGGACCGGGAGTCTTACCTGGACCGCTATGCCATGGATAAATCTGTGGTCTATGGCGTATTGACCCAGGACATCGGCGACGCGACGGCACTGACCGTCGGCGCCAGCTACCAGAGCAGCGATGCCGACAGCCCCCTGTGGGGCGCCTTGCCCCTGGTGTACAGCGACGGCAGTCCGACCCGTTACGGTGCCTCGACCTCCACTTCTGCCGACTGGTCCTACTGGGACAACACCAGCGTTGAGGCTTTTGCCGAACTTACACATGAGTTTGCCAGTGGCTGGGAGGCAAAAGCCTATTACAGCCGCGCTGACATCGAGGGAGACAGTGAGCTGTTCTACATGTATAGCCTGCCCGACGCGCAGACGGGGGAGGGGCTGATCGGCTACGGAAGTGGCTACACCCTGGACGAGGAGCGCGAGCTGCTTGACCTGCGCCTGACGGGCAAGCTGGCATTGCTGGGCCGGGAACACGAGGTATTGCTGGGCTACAACCAGGCAGAGGGGAGCGTGGAAGAAGTCTCACTCTACGACTACACCAACGGCTTTCCCTGGATCGGTGACCTCGACCAGTGGGCCGGACGGACGCCAGTCAGGCCCGTGTTCACCGATGGTCGCACCGGTAGCGACTTCAGTGAGGACCAGAGTGCCTGGTACGCCGCGACCCGCCTGCACCTGACGGACGCCCTGAGCCTGATCGGCGGCGCCCGGGTGGTCGACTGGGAGGCGAATGGTGAGGGCTACGGCACCAGCAAACGGACCCGTGAAAGCGGCAAGGTCCTGCCTTACATGGGCCTGGTCTACCGCCTCGGTGATGCCTGGTCGCTGTACGCCAGTCACACGGAATCCTTCCTGCCCCAGGACGACATTGCCGCCGACCTTAGCTTTATCGATCCGGCCGAGGGCAACACCGATGAGCTGGGGGTCAAGGCGCAGTTCTTCGAAGGCAAACTGATCGCCACACTGGCCTACTACTGGTCAGAACAGGCGAACGTCGCGGAATTCGCAGGCCAGGTCGCCAGCCCCGACAGCGATCAGGTATTGATCGATGTCTACGAGGGCCGCGACTACGACAGCGAAGGCTACGAGCTGACCGTGAGCGGGCTCCTCGGTGAGGGACTGCAGCTGGACTTCAGCTACACCCACCTGGATATCCGCAACCGGGCGGACAACAACCTCAACCGGGACTACATTCCGGCGCAGACGGCGCGCCTGTATGCCAGCTACCGGCCGCCGGCACTGGCGCAGCTCAAGGTCGGTGCCGGGATCAACTGGCAGGACGATATCGCGCGCATCCATGCCGAGGGCTTCCGCATTGAGCAGGCGGCTTACGCCACGGTGCAGGTGTTTGCCAGCTACGACCTGAGCGATCAGCTTAACCTGTCCCTGAACGCGGCCAACCTGACCGACGAGCAGTACATCAGCAGTCTCTACTGGGACCAGGGTTTCTATGCACCGCCGCGTAACTTCAGTGCTTCCGTGACCTGGAACTACTGACCGCCCTTCGCCGCGGCGAGCGCGCATTGCCTGTGCTCGCCGCTTGTCATTGCTAGACCGCTTGCGGAGTTCTCACCGCCATGAACAAGACCCTGTTTCGATTGCACAGCTGGATGGCCCTGGCGGCCTTTGTGCCCCTGCTGGTGATCTGCCTGACCGGCAGCCTGCTGGTATTCAAGCATGAAGTGGACGCGCTGCTGCTGGAGGATACCGTGCGGGTGGAGTCCGACGGGCGTCAGCGCCTGGACCTGGATACGCTGCGGGATTCGATGGCACAGCATTTCCCGCGCCACGAGATCGTCGGCTGGGCGCTGTTCGAGGATCGGGGCCGGGCAGATCTCATCTACACCATGCGCCAGGGTACGGACGAGTGGACCTATGCGCTGATCAACCAGTACAGCGGTGAGCCGCTGCGGCCACCCATGAGCCTGACCCACCACCTGACCGACTGGCTGCTGGAGCTGCACTACACGCTCCTGCTGGGGGACTGGGGGATGTTGTTCACCGGTCTGGTGTCGATACTGCTGTGCCTCCTGGGTCTCTCCGGCTTCATCCTCTATCGCGGCTTCTGGAAGCGTTTCTTCACCCTGCGCTGGAACGCGCGACTCATCGTATACTTTTCCGACCTGCACAAGATGACCGGGATTCTGGCGGCACCGGTGTTGCTGGTGGTGGGCTTCACCGGGGCCTGGTGGAACCTGACCCACTTCGCGCAGGAGCTGGCGGAGCACGCGGACGGCGGTGGGCACTACGTGATGTCGGGGCGTCTCTACAATGACCAGCTGCCCCTCCAGGCCATGTTGCGGGATGCCGGCAATCAGGTTGAAGGCTTCGAGACCCGCTATATATCCTTCCCCTGGGAGCCGGGACGCAACATAACCTTCTGGGGGGACGTGGGGGCCAGCAACCCGCTACTGAGTCAATACGCCAGCAGCGTCACCTATGATGCCCGTAACGGCGAGCAGCTTGCCAGCCTGGATATTCGCGAGGCGGGGGCAGCGGCAAAAATCCTGGATAGCTACCGCCGCCTGCACTTCGGCGACTTCGCCGGCCTCGCCAGCAAGCTGGTGTGGAGCGTGCTCGGCGCGGCCCCGGCACTGCTGTCGGTGACCGGCATTTACCTCTGGTTCCGGCGCCGTGACAAGCGGCGGGCGGCGCGGGAGAAGCGGCGCCGGCAGGCCCTGCAAACCTGGCCCGCGGCGCCTGGAAGCTAGCATACGCCTAAGGGGCCGGTGGATAGATGCGTTTCCAGTCCTGCTGCATATCCACCACCAGCCACCCTCGTGCGTCTGCCTCGGACAGGGCCGTGTCCAGGCGTCCGATATGCGACTCCCGGTCATAGGCGAACTCCCGTTCGCCATCGGTGTGGCGGATGATCAGGCCCAGGCGCGCGCCGGTGTCCTGTGGGCTGCGGGGGATGGTGGTGTACTGCAGCATCTGCAGGTCGCCGTCGGAGTTGCCCGCGGCCAGTAAGGGACGGCGACCGATGTGGCGGTAGATGCCGACCGGTTTGCCGGCCTTGTCATCAATCAGTACCACCTCGTCACCCTTGATGATGGTCGGGATGCCCTCGCGCATGGTAAAGGTAGAACCCAGCGTGGTGCCAACCACCTGCTCAGGGGGAATACCGTACACGGCCTCGGCGAAGACCCGCAGGAAGTCGACACCACCGCCAGATACGATATACACCTTGAAGTCGTTATCGCGGAGGTAGTCCATCAGTTCCAGCATCGGCTGGAACACCATCTGTGTGTAGGGCAGGCCGGTCGTCGGGTGACGCGCGCTGGCCAGCCAGTCGCGAACCGATTGGGCGAAATCCTCTGCCGGCATCCCCGAGTGCGGCGCCAGCAACACCGGGAGTACCTTTTCCAGGCCCTGGGACATCAGACCCTGCATGTCCCCGGCCACGGCGCTCTTAAAGGGCTCTGTGGATTTCCATTCCGGGTGATCGGCGGCCATGTCGCGAACCCGATCGAGGGCAAAGATAGCCTGGAAATACAGTGGCTGCTCACTCCAGAGGGTGCCATCGTTGTCGAAGGTGGCGATTCGCTGCGCCGCCGGCACAAACAGGGGGCTGTCCGCGTGGGTCACCTGCTCCACGAAGGTGGTGATGCGCTCTTTGGCCTCGCCGGGCTGCCAGGACGGTAGCGGGTCGGCGGCGGATGCTAGCGTGGCCGAGAGGCTGAGGAAAAAGCCCAGAGCCCATGAGACTGTGACACGTGCGCGGTGGTTAAGCATTTTTTGCGGTCCCTTAATCAAGTCAGCGATAGTGTAGACTGCGTGTCCGGATTTGTCCGGCCAGAGGCCAGGCCTCAACGAACGCAAAACGGGTTGGGAGTTTATGAAAAAATCAACACATGGTGCGCGCAGCAGCGCGGACGAGGTGGCTCAGGGACACGACCTCAGCGGCAAGCAGGTGATTGTTACCGGCGCCAACACCGGCATCGGTCTGCAGACGGCGCGCGCCCTGGCGAGCATCGGCGCCGCCGTCACCCTCGCCTGTCGCAATATGGAAGCGGCCGCTGCCGCCTGCGAGAGTATTCGCCGGCAGCACCCCCAGGCGACCGTTGCGGCCATGCACCTGGATCTTGGCGATCTCGACAGCGTGGCCGCCTTCGCCCGGGCGTTCAGCCCCGACACCCTGGATCTGCTGATCAACAATGCGGGGTCCTCTGCGCCCACGCTGATGAGCACGGTTCAGGGGTTTGAGCGCACAGTCGGCGTGTGTCACGTGGGACACTTTCTGCTCACCCGGCTGCTGTTGCCGAAGCTGCTGGCGGCCCCCGCGCCGCGGGTGGTGATGGTATCCAGTGAGTCACACCGCTATCCGAAGCAGCTGGACTTTGACGCCCTGGGCCGGACCGACGTCGCCTACAAGTCGATGCGAGCCTACGGCCAGGCCAAGCTGTGCAACGTGTTGATGGCCGCTGAACTGCAGCGGCGCTACGGGGAGCAGGGCCTCACTGCCTGTTCCCTGCACCCGGGGGCCCTGGTCACCACTGACTTCGGCCGTGAATCGCGCCTGTTCCGCCTCGCGTTCTGGCTTGCCAGCCCCTTCACCAAGAGCCCCAACCAGGGCGCGGCGACCACGGTTTTCTGCGCCCTGCACGAACCCGCCAGCGATCTTGCCGGGGGCTACTTTTCCCACTGCCAGCGGGCGCAGCAAACGGATGAGGCGCAGGACCCGCAGGTGGCGGGCCGGCTGTGGAATCTCAGTGAGGAGTGGGTGGCGAGCTACCTGTAATGGCGCGGCACACTGGCGCCGTTTCCCGCGGGCCCGCTTAGTCCTGGTCCGAATCAAGTGCGCCCAGCACGCTCGCCGTGTGCTCCCCCAGCGCCGGCGGAATGCAGTCGTAGCGCGCCGGCGTGCGGGACAGGCGGATGGGATTGGCGACCTGGGGCACGGTGGTCCCGCCGGTACCCAGTGGCATGTCAAAGCGCATGCCACGCGCCGTGACTTGCGGATCGGTAAATACTTCGTGCAGGCTGTTGATCGGGCCGCAGGGTACCCCTGCCGGTTCCAGCAGGGCCAGCCAGGCGGCGCTGGTGCGCGCTGACATCACCGTCTGCAGTCGCGCCACCAGGGCTTCCCGGTTTTCTACCCGCGCGGCATTGCTGGCGTAGCGCGGATCCGCCGCCAGGTCTTCGAGATCTGCCACCTGGCAGAAATCCCGGAACTGGCGCTCGCTGCCAATGGCCAGGATCAGGTGGCCGTCGGCGGTGGCGAAGACCTGGTAGGGCACGATATTCGGATGGGCATTGCCCAGGCGCCGGGGCGCGCTTCCGCTGACCAGGTAATTCTGCGCCTGGTTGGCGAGCAGGCTGACCTGGCAGTCCAGCAGCGAGATATCGATCTGCTGGCCTTCCCCGGTGCGCTCCGCGTGGCGCAGGGCCGCGAGAATGCCCACGGTTGCGTAGAGCCCCGCGGACAGGTCGGAGGTGGCCACGCCGACCTTCATCGGTTCCGAGCCCGGTGAACCATCCGGCTGTCCGGTGAAACTCATCAGGCCGCTCATGCCCTGAACCAGGAAATCGTAACCCGCCCGCGGCGCATAGGGGCCGGTCTGGCCAAAGCCGGTAATCGAGCAATATACCAGGCCGGGGTTGATTGCCTGCAGGCTGGCGTAGTCCAGGCCGTAGGCCGCCAGGCCGCCGACGCGGAAGTTCTCCACCAGTACCTGGCTGTCCCGGGCAAGTCGCCGGATCGTCGCCTGGCCCTCGGCGGTGCTGATATCCAACGCGACCGAGCGCTTGTTGCGATTGGTCGTAAAATAATAGGCCGCGTCCTTGCTGCCGTCTTCCCGCGTCACGAAAGGGGGGCCCCAGCTGCGGGTGTCGTCGCCGGCACCCGGACGTTCGATCTTGATTACCTCCGCGCCGAGGTCGGCCAGGATCTGCGTCGACCAGGGACCGGCAAGTACGCGGCTGAGGTCCAGGACCCGAACGCCCGCGAGGGCTTGCGTGCCAGGGGTTTCGCTCATGCCCGCTCTCCCGCCTTGCCGTATGTGGCCTGGTGCGCCATACGCAGTTCACGCTTGAGGATTTTCCCGGAGGGGTTGCGCGGCAGGTCATCGGCGAAGATGATTTTCTTGGGCACCTTGAAGCCCGCCAGGCGTGACTCACAGTGCGCGATAATGGCGGCCTCCGACAGCGAGGCGCCCTCGCGACTCACAACGACCGCGGTGACGGCTTCAATCCAGCGGGGGTGGGGCAGGCCGATGACGGCGACCTCGGCGACACCCTCCACCTGGTACACGGTTTCCTCGACTTCCCGGCTGCTGACATTCTCGCCGCCACTCTTGATCATGTCCTTTTTGCGATCGACGATGGTGAGGTAGCCCTCCTCGTCCAGGGTCGCCAGGTCACCGCTGTGGAACCAGCCGCCGGTGAAGGCCTCGGCGGTTTTCTCCGGGTTGCGGTAGTACTCGCTCAATAATTGCGGAGAGCGATGCACCACCTCGCCGATCTCGCCGACAGCCACATCCTCGCCACTGTCATCGACCACCCGGGTTTCCACGTGCAGCACAGGTTTGCCCGCGGACCCCGCCTTGCGCAGCTGGTCTTCGGGTTTGAGCACCGTTGCCACCGGTGCGATCTCGGTCTGCCCGTAGAGGTTCCACAGCTGCAGTGCGGGGATGCGCTCGCCGATTTCCCGTAGCACTTCAACCGGCATGATCGAGGCGCCGTAGTAACCCTTGCGCAGGGCGGAGAGGTCGGTGCGATCGAGGGTCGGATCGCGCAACAGTGAGATCCAGACCGTCGGCGGTGCAAAGAACGAAGTGATGGCCTGTTCCTGCAATAGCCGCAACAGGTTCCCGGGGCTGTTGTCATCGCAGATCACATTGCTGGTTCCCACTTGTATCCCGGGCCCCAGGAAACAGTCTAGCTGGGCGCAGTGAAACAGGGGCAGGGCGTGCAGCAGCCGGTCCTGTGACGCGACCTGGGCGTCGGCGATAATGCTGCCGTACTGCCAGAGCACCGCGGCGTGGCTTAACACCGCGCCCTTGGGCGCCGACTCGGTGCCGCTGGTGTAGATGATCTGTAACGGCGCCGCGCTGTCAATCGCTGGCAGCGTCGGCGGGGGCGGGCTGGCCGCGAGGCTATCCAGGGACAGCAGCCCCTCGGGCGCTTGCGTGCCCCAGTCGAGCCATACGAGGGTAGCGAGGGCCGGGCAGTGACTGGCTGCAGCCCTCGCCTTGTCCAACTCGCTCGGTCCGATCAGCAGCATTTTTGCCCCGCTGTGCTCAAGAATGTACGCGGACTCCTCGACATTGAGCATAAAGTTGACCGGCACCAGGATGGCGCCGAGGGCACTGGCTGCAAATCTGGCCGTGGCAAAGGCACTGGAGTTGCGCGACAGAATCGCCACGCGATCGCCGGGACCAATGCCCCCGGCCTGCAGGCCTCCGGCCACGCTCAGGCAGCGCTCCATGAATTCGGCGTAGCTCCAGCTGACATCGCCCTGCTGGATCGCCATTTTTTCCGGCTCGCGGGCGGCGGTCCGGCGCAATACTTCAAACAGGGTCTGCTGGCGCAGTTTCGCATTTGACATGGGCTGTGATCTCCGCGGAAGTGACGCTTGCCGGCGACCATCATAGCTGAGGATTGACGGACGCTTCACCGGCCATCACTCTAGCACCTAAAGGCACCAGATCGGATGCCCGTTGCGGTCTCGGGGAGGAAGCCGTTGATCATCGTCCAGGACAAGATAGTAGTCGACGCGGAGCACCTGGGGTCGCTGCTGGCGCTGGTAGACGAATCCTACAAGCCCGGGGCGGCGCAAAGGGGACTGCGCTGGCAAAGCTGTGAACTGTCGCCACCGGTGTTGACCTCGGAGGCGCCGACCACCCTGTGGGTGCGTTGGACAGTACCGGATGTGGAGTGCTGGTGGTTGATGCGCGCGCAGTCGGCGTCGCCTGATGTGATTGCGTTCTGGGGCGCTGTGGATGCCCTGTGTCACTCCCGCCAGCGCACTTACCTGGCCGCGGTTGGCGCCGCCGCGCCGCCACCGCCGCCGGTAGCGGACACCGCTGCGGTTACCACCCGGGGCTATCGGGTCACGGCGCAGCTGGCGCTGAAGTCGCCGGAGAGCGAGTCGGTCGCGCAGCTGTTGCAAGCGCTGTCGGGGGAACTACCCGGGCTTGAGCACAGCAGCCTGCAGCGGAATCTGGCGCCAGAGTATGCGGCGGGCCACGTGACCTGGGATCTGCTGTTTGCGCATGCGGATGCTGCTGCCGGCGCCCAGGACAGTGATGTATGGCGAACTCGGGTTGCGCCGGCACTGGAAAGGCACTGCACTGCGGTTCATGCCCTGGGCCTGGAAACTATCGGCGGAGGCATTCGCGATCCCGGGATTGCCGAGGGCATCAAGCGCACAGCGTTTTTCCGTCTCTTGCCGGGCTGCGATCCGGACACTGCGGCGCAATTCGAGCGCGACCTGCTGGCGATGCCGCGGCACATCCCCGAGATTATCAATTGGCGACTGACACGAGCGCAGCCTGCGGCCTTTGATGCTGCAGGCGTCGCCCCCTGGACCTACGTCTGGGAGCAGGAGTTTGCCTCCCTGGAAGGTCTCACTGGCCCCTACATGACCCACCCGCACCACTGGGCCTATATCGACCGCTGGTTCGATTTGGAATCCGGCGCGCAGGCGGTGGATAACGAGCTTTCGCACGCCTTCAGCCCGCTGCCGACAAGTGTGTTGGGGCGAGAACTTGTGCCGGATGCTGAAGCATAACTTCAACACAAAACGGAGCGCACAATGGCGGGACTGCTAAACGACAAAGTCGCACTGGTCACGGGCGCCAGCCGCGGTATTGGCCGCGCCCTGGCGCAAAGGCTGGCGGCCGAGGGCGCCACGGTGGTGATCGCGGCGCGCAGCCTGGATACCGCGGGAGGCTATCCGGGTACCCTCAGCGAGACCGCGGCCCTGATTGAAAACAGTGGCGGTCGGGCGATACCCCTGGTGGCTGACCTGGAGAATGACGCCGACCTGCATTCACTGGTCCCCAGGGCGGTGCAGGCGGCCGGTGCCCTGGATATCCTGATACACAGTGGTGGCAAGGCGGAGTATGCGCCGGTCGTGGACATGGAGCCGGCCACTTTTGAGCGCACCCTGGGTCACTACCTGCGCGCGCCTTTCGCGCTCTACCAGCAGGCGGTTCCCCGGATGCGCGAGCGCGGTGGGGGCTGGATTGTGACCCTGGGTTCGGTCACGTCCCTGCCGCCCCCGCGCCCCTTTGATGATTTTTCCCGCCTCGGCGGGGCCACGGTATACGCGGCGGTCAAGGCCGCGGTGCATCGGATGACCCAGGGCCTGGCGGCGGAGTTACTGGCGGACAACATTGCCGTTAACACCCTGGCGCCGAGCACGGCGATCCGCACCCCCGGGGCGAGCGAGTATATCCCCGACGAGTACCCCACCGAGCGGATCGAGTATATCGCCGAGACCGGTCTTGCCCTCTGTCACCGACCCGCGAGCGAACGTACCGGCCTGACCGCCTACAGTCTGCATTTCCCGCTCCACCACGGGATTCCGGTCTACACTCTGGACGGTAGTGAGCGGATTGCGGACCCGGAGCTGCCTGCCTACTGTCATCCCGATATCGTGGCCTCCGGGATGGGAAATTAAGGTCGAAGCATTTTAACTCGCCACCATACGGTCGGGAGGATCGTGCAGATGGATATACAGGCACTCCGGGATGAGCGCGAGATTACGCGTGGGTTGTCACTTTTTGCCCGGATTCTGGACACCAAGCGCTGGGATGACCTGGGAGAGGTGTTCGCCGCGGATGTCACCTTTGACTACGGCACCGGCGAGGAGCGCTCGGGCATGCAGGCCCTGCGTGACAATATGACGCGCTATCTTGATCGCTGTGGCAATACCCAGCACCTGATCGGCAGCATTCTGGTCGACGTGGCAGGTGATGAGGCCCAGAGCCTTGCCTACGTGCAGGCCCGTCACCAGGGAGCTGACGACCCCGCTGCGATCTACGATACCAACGGCGAGTACCGGGATCGCTGGGAGCGGCGTCCCGGGGGCTGGCGCATCGTGCGCCGCGACGCCGTGTGGTTGATGGCGTCGGGGGATCCCGCGACCATCGGCCTGGGCTGACACCGCGGGCCGTGTCGCCTCCGGCCTGAACCAATGCCCGGCCGGACTGTTCCCCGGGGATACGCTCTTGTATCCTGCGTTTTCCCGCATGGCCGTTTAGTGTTTGTCTGCGGCTCGCCCCCTTTTTCCGCTGACAAAGGAATCATCCGTGAAACGTGGCATCGCGCTGTTATCTGTCCTCGGGCTGATCGTTGGTTTCTTCGCGCTGGGCTTTGACGAGTACCTGACCCTCGCCAGCCTTAAACAAAGCCAGGCGCAGTTCGCGGCCTGGCGCAGCGAGTATCCGCTGATGGTGCCGGCGGCGTTTTTCCTGTTTTACGTGGCGGTGACCGCCCTGTCCCTGCCCGGCGCGGCCATTATGACGCTCGCGGCCGGCGCTCTGTTCGGGCTCTGGCAGGGCCTGCTGCTGGTGTCTTTCGCCTCCAGCCTGGGGGCCCTGCTGGCCTTCTGGGTCGCCCGCTTCCTGCTGCGCGATGCCGTGCAGGATAAGTTCTCGCAGCGCCTGGCGGCGATCAACCGGGGTATTGAGCGTGACGGTGCCTTCTACCTCTTTACCCTGCGCCTGGTGCCCGTATTTCCATTTTTCGTGATCAACCTGGTGATGGGCCTGACCGCACTGCGCAGCTGGACCTTCTACTGGGTCAGCCAGGTCGGCATGCTGGCGGGCACCGTGGTCTATGTGAACGCCGGTACCCAGCTCGGCGAAATCGAGCGCCTGGGTGACGTGGCGTCCCCGACCCTGCTCCTGTCCTTTGCCCTGCTGGGATTGTTCCCCTGGCTGGCGCGCTGGCTCCTGGCGGCGGTTAATCGCCGGCGGGTCTACCGTGGCTGGCAGCGTCCCAGGCGCTTCGACCGTAACCTGGTGGTCATCGGGGCCGGGGCGGGGGGGCTGGTCAGTGCCTATATTGCGGCGACCGTCAGGGCCAAGGTGACCCTGGTTGAATCCCACAAGATGGGCGGCGACTGCCTTAACTACGGCTGCGTGCCCAGCAAGGCGTTGATCAAGAGCGCCAAAATCGCGCACCAGATAAGGCACGCGGATGCCTATGGCCTGCAGCCCGCGGAGCCGCGGATGGACTTTGCCGCGGTCATGTCGCGGGTGCACCGGGTGATTGCGGACATTGAGCCCCACGACAGCGTCGAGCGCTACACCGGTCTCGGGGTGGAGGTGCTGGCTGGCCATGCGCGCATCGTCGATCCGTGGACCGTGGAAATTGCCCTGAACGATGGCGGCAGCCAGCGCCTGACCACCCGCAGCATCGTCATCGCCGCCGGCGCGGCGCCCTTCGTGCCGCCCTTGCCGGGCCTGGAAGAAGTGGGTTGTCTCACCAGCGATACCCTGTGGGAAGCGCTGCGCGAGCGCAGCGAGGTGCCCCGGCGCATGGTGGTCCTGGGGGGCGGGCCGATCGGCTGTGAGCTGGCCCAGGCCTTTGCCCGCCTGGGGGCGGAGGTGAGCCTAGTGGAGATGATGCCGCAGCTGCTGGGTCGCGAAGATGCCGAGGTTGCTGAATTTGCGCGGCAGGCCCTGGCCGCCGACGGCGTCGAGGTGCTGACAGGACACAAGGCCCTGCGCTGTGAACAGGACGGTGAAGACAAGCGCCTGGTCGTGGAACGGGAGGGCGAAGAGCTGGCGATTCCCTTCGACGAACTGGTGTGTGCCGTGGGCCGCTCGGCGCGGCTCAGCGGGTACGGGCTGGAAACCCTGGGGATCGAGACCGACCGCACGATTCGGACCAACGAGTACCTGGAAACCCTGTACCCGAACATTTACGCCGCCGGGGATGTGGCCGGTCCCTACCAGTTTACCCACACCGCCGCGCACATGGCCTGGTACGCATCGGTGAATGCCCTCTTCGGCCACCTCAAGCGCTTCAAGGTGGATTACAGCGTAATTCCCTGGGCGACCTTCCTCGACCCCGAGGTCGCCCGGGTGGGCCTGAACGAAACCCAGGCCAGGGAGGAGGGCATTGAGGTTGAGGTCACGCGCTACCCGCTCGATGACCTGGACCGGGCCATTGCCGACAGTGCCACGGCCGGTTTCGTCAAGGTACTGACGCCGCCGGGCAAGGACCGTATCCTCGGCGTCACCATCGTGGGTAGCGGGGCGGCCGAATTGCTCGCGGAATACGTGCTGGCCATGCGTCACGGCCTGGGACTCAACAAGTTGCTCGGTACTATCCACACCTACCCGACCATGGCCGAAGCCAACAAGTTTGCCGCCGGCGAGTGGAAAAAGGCGCACAAGCCGGAGTGGCTGCTGGCCTGGGTCGAGCGTTACCACAGCTGGCGGCGTGGCTGAGAGCAAATCGATGAGCGACAGGCCTGAAGCGGATGCCATGACCAACGGGGATGCCGAAGACCGGCGCTGGATGCAGCGTGCCCTGGCGCTGGCGGCGCAGGCCGGTGAACTTGGCGAAGTGCCGGTGGGCGCGGTGGTGGTGCGTGACGGCGAGCTCCTGGGGGAGGGCTACAACCAGGTGATTTCCGCGGCGGACCCAACGGCCCACGCGGAAATCGTGGCCCTGCGCCAGGCGGCGCAGCGGGCGGGGAATTACCGCCTGCCCGGGACCCGCCTCTACGTGACCCTGGAGCCCTGCACGATGTGTGCGGGGGCCATGGTGCATGCGCGGCTCGCGGAGCTGGTGTTCGGCGCCACCGAGCCCCGTGCCGGGGTCATCTGCAGCCGGGGCGCGCAGCTTGATGCGCCCTGGTACAACCACCGCGTGCAGTGGCGTGGCGGCGTCCTCGCCGAGGCCAGCGGGAGCCTGCTGCGGGATTTTTTCCGCGCCCGGCGCTGAGGCTGGCTAGAGGGCCCGCAGTATTCTGCCGCGCAGGGCCTCGGGCAGGTGGGGGGCGACATCCTGGGGCGGCTGCGGCTGGGCCACAGGGCTCGCCTGCCACTGCAGGATGCTGTAGTAGTGGCGAATGTTCTGCACGTAGCGCACGGCTTCCTGGCCCCTGGCATAGCCGTAGCGCGTGGTGCGATAAAACTCACGCTTCTGCAGCAGTGGCAGTCGCTGCATCACCTCACTCCAGAGATGGGGGTCGCCGCCCTGGCGATCTGTCAGTACCCGCGCATCTTCCAGGTGGGCCATGCCGATGTTGTAGGCCGCCAGGGCCATCCAGGTGCGATCCGGTTCGGCGATATCTTCCGGCAGCCGGCGTTTGATGTTCTTCAGGTAGCGGGCGCCACCGCGCAGGCTCTCGCGGGCGTCCAGGCGGTTGGCCACCCCCAGTTCCTCGGCGGTGGCATTGGTCAGCATCATCATGCCGCGCACGCCGGTGGGTGAGGTGGCCTGCGGGTCCCAGTGAGACTCCTGATAGGCTACGGCGGCGAGCAGATGCCAGTCCATCTGGTACTCCTCCGCGGCCTCGCGAATGATCTCCTCGTACTGGGGCAGAATCGCGCGCATGTTCCGGGCGAAGGTGTGGGAGCCGATGCGGGTAACCACCGAAGCGTGCCCGAAATGCTGTTCCCGCAGCTGCGCGAGCAGGCCGCTGTCCTGGATCCGGGTAAAGAAGTCATTGATGGCCAGGGCCAGGGACTTGCTGCGGTCGCCGCCGGGGAGATACCACACGATGGGCTCTTCCGGTCCCAGCTCAAAGGCCTTGGCCAGCCGCGGATACAGGCTTTGCTGAATCCGGAACTCATTGCTGTCGAGTACGGCCAGGGTCGTGTCGCCACTGTCCACACGCTCCAGCAGTTCCATGGAGTCCGCCTCCTCCAGGGTTTGCCAGCGCAGCGCCGGGTGGGCGCTATCGCGCAGTGCTTCCAGGGTCGTGGCGTGACTGCTGTTGCTGAGCACCAGGACTTCGCGGTCGGCGAGATCGCCCAGGTTGCGGGGGCGGTCATTGCCGGTGCGGTAAATCACCAGCGGCGCGATCGTGGCGTAGGGGCGGGTGGGGACGAACTCCGCCTCGCGGTCCGGGGTGAGGCTCAGGCCGGCGGCAGCGATGTCCGCCTCCCCGCGCCGCAGGCGCCGGAACAGCGCCTCGATGCTGAAGGCGGGCTGTATGGTCAGGCTGACGCCGAGCTCGGCGGCGAACAGGCTGGCGAGGTCGTATTCGAAGCCCGCGGCGCCGGCTTTATCCAGGTAGTAGGTGCTGGGGCTGTTCCGGGTGACCACGACCAGCTCTCCCTGCTCCAGGATCTCGCTGAGACGATCGCCGCGGGAGCAGCCGGCGAGCAGCCCAAGCAGTAGCAGTGACAGGGTCAGGCGATACAGTGTCATGCCCGCATTCTAGCGGTAACGTGCTGCCTGCCGACAGGCATAATTCCCGCTTTGCGGGCAGGCTTGCAGTTAACGGCGGGCAATGAATACAGTACAATGCCGCGTTTCCCGAAGACCTTCCCCGGAGCCTCACCATGATTTTGCGCGGTGCCCCGGCCCTGTCTGCTTTCCGGCAGGACAAGCTGGCGGCCAAACTTGCGGCCATCCACCCCGAGGTCCGGCTGTTGCACAGCGAGTTCGTGCATTTCGCCCAGACCGATGCCCCCCTGGAGGCGGCGACCGAGGCTACCCTTCGGCAATTGCTGACCTACGGCCCCCACGCCGAGGCTGGCGCGCCGCTCCCGGCGTCGGCCACGCTGGCCCTGGCAGTGCCGCGACCCGGCACGATTTCCCCCTGGTCCAGCAAGGCCACCGACATTGCCCACAACTGCGGCCTGACTTCGATTCGCCGGCTGGAGCGTGGCACCGCCTTTTACCTCGACCTGCCCGCCGGCCTCGACGGTGCGGCGCGTGGGCGGATCCTGGACCTGCTGCACGATCGTATGACCGAGAGCGTCCTGGATTCGCTGGAGGATGCCCGGGCGCTGTTTCGCGAGGCGCAACCGGCGCCCCTGGCAGCGGTGGACCTGCTGGGCGGTGGCCGCGATGCGCTGGTGGCGGCGGATCGCGACCTGGGCCTTGCCCTGGCGGACGACGAGCTGGATTACCTGGTGGACAGTTTCCAGGACCTGGGCCGCAACCCCACCGACGTCGAGCTGATGATGTTCGCCCAGGCCAACTCGGAGCACTGCCGCCACAAAATCTTCAATGCCAGCTGGACCATAGATGGTAAGCCCCAGGATCACTCGCTGTTTGCCATGATCCGCAATACGCATGCACTGGGTGGCGAGAATGTACTCTCGGCTTACTCGGACAACGCCGCGGTCGTCGCCGGCACCCGCGCGGGTCGCTTCTATCCCGATCCCGGGAGCTGTGAATACAGTTTCTCCATGGAACCCGTGCACCTGTTAATGAAGGTGGAGACCCACAATCATCCCACCGCGATCGCCCCCTTCCCGGGTGCCGGCACCGGCGCCGGCGGTGAAATCCGCGACGAGGGCGCGGTGGGGCGCGGCTCCAAACCCAAGGTGGGCCTCACCGGCTTTTCGGTGTCGAACCTGGAGATCCCCGATCTCGGCCAGCCCTGGGAGCAGCCCTACGGCAAGCCGGGGCGCATCGTCTCCGCCCTGGATATCATGCTCGAGGGCCCGATCGGCGGCGCCGCCTTTAACAACGAATTCGGTCGCCCCAATCTGTGCGGCTATTTCCGCAGCTACCAGTGCGAGGTTCCCGGGCTTGAGGGCCCGGAAGTCCGTGGGTACCACAAGCCCGTGATGATTGCCGGCGGCTACGGCAATATTCGCGAGGAGCACGTGGAGAAAGGAGAGTTCGACGCCGGCGCGAAGCTGATCGTGCTGGGTGGCCCGGCGATGCTGATCGGCCTGGGGGGTGGCGCCGCCTCCTCCATGGCCAGCGGGGCCAGCGCCGAAGACCTGGATTTTGCCTCCGTGCAGCGCCAGAACCCGGAAATGGAGCGCCGCTGCCAGGAAGTCATCGATCGCTGCTGGCAGCTGGGCGCAGACAATCCCATCGCCTTCATCCACGACGTCGGTGCCGGGGGGCTGTCCAACGCCCTGCCGGAGCTGGTCAAGGATGGCGGCCGGGGCGGGCGCTTCGACCTGCGCGCGGTGCCCAACGACGAGCCCGGGATGTCGCCCCTGGAGATCTGGTGCAATGAATCCCAGGAGCGCTATGTGCTCGCGGTGGAGCCGTCGCAGCTGGAGCGCTTTACCGCCATTTGTGAGCGCGAGCGCTGCCCCTACGCGGTGGTCGGCGAGGCTACCGGGGAACTGCTGCTGCAGGTCACGGACCCGCTGCTCGACGACACGCCGGTTGATCTGCCGATGTCGGTGTTGTTCGGCAAACCGCCGCGCATGCACCGGGAAATCCGGCGCCAGGCTGTGGCCGGGCAGGCGTTGGAGCTGTCGGCTGAGCTGCGCGAATGCATGGAGCGGGTACTGCAGCTGCCGACCGTGGCCAGCAAGCAGTTCCTGATTACCATTGGCGATCGCACTGTGACCGGGATGGTCGCCCGGGACCAGATGGTGGGGCCCTGGCAGGTGCCGGTCGCGGATTGCGCGATGACCACCGTGTCCTACGACAGCTACGCTGGCGAGGCGATGGCCATGGGCGAGCGCACCCCGCTGGCCCTGCTGGATGGTCCCGCCTCGGGGCGCATGGCCATTGCCGAGGCCATTACCAATATCTGCGCGGCGCCGATCGCCGACCTCAGGGACATCAAGCTGTCTGCCAACTGGATGTGTGCCGCCGGTCACGGCCGCGAGGACGAGGTGCTGTTCGACACCGTGCGCGCGGTGGGCATGGAGCTGTGTCCCGCGTTGGGCATTACGGTGCCGGTGGGCAAGGATTCCATGTCCATGCGCACCACCTGGCAGGAGGGTGACGAGCACAAGGCAGTCACGGCGCCGATGTCGCTGGTGATTTCGGCCTTCTCGCCGGTCACCGATGTGCGCCTGGCGGTGACGCCCCAGCTTCAGCCCCGGGATGACGCCAGCCTGGTGCTGCTGGATCTGGGCCGCGGCGCCAATCGCCTCGGCGGCTCGGCCCTGGCCCAGGTTTTCGGCCAGCTGGGGGAGACCCCCGCGGACCTCGACGACCCCGCGGACCTGCGGGGCCTGTTTACGCTGGTGCAGGGCTGTCTTGCGGAGGGCCAGCTGCTCGCCTATCACGACCGCTCCGACGGCGGCCTGCTGGTGACCCTGCTGGAAATGGCCTTTGCCGGCCACTGTGGCCTGGATATCGACCTGGCCTCGGTGCCCGGCACGCCCCGGGACAAGCTGTTTGCCGAGGAGCCCGGGGCGGTACTGCAGCTGGCGGACGCGCATCTGGAGAGCCTGCGCGAACGCGCTGACAGCCTGGGCCTGGGCGATTGCCTGCACGTGCTGGGGCGCGCGCTCCCCGGTGACGAGCTGCGCCTGGCCGAGAACGGTAAGCAGTTGCTGGAAGATTCGCGGCCGCGCCTGCAGGCGCTGTGGTCGCGTACCAGCCATGCCCTGCAGGCGCTGCGGGACAATCCCGAGTGCGCCGATGAGGAATTTGCCCGGATTGCGACTCCGGACCCGGGCCTCTCGGTACAGTTGAGCTATGACCCCGCCGAAGACATTGCCGCGCCCTTTATTAACAGCGGCGTGCGTCCCCGGGTGGCGATCCTGCGCGAGCAGGGCGTCAATGGCCACGTGGAGATGGCCGCGGCCTTTCACCGGGCGGGCTTCGCGCCGGTGGATGTGCACATGAGCGATATCCTGTCCGGGCGCTGCGACCTTGCACACTTCAAGGGCCTGGTGGCCTGTGGCGGCTTTTCCTACGGCGATGTGCTGGGCGCAGGGGAGGGCTGGGCCAAAAGCATCCTGTTCAACCCGGCGGTGCGGGACAGCTTCAGCCGGTTTTTCCAGCGCGACGACAGCTTCAGCCTCGGGGTTTGCAACGGCTGCCAGATGCTGTCCACGCTCAAGGAGCTGATACCCGGTGCCGCCCACTGGCCCCGCTTCGTGCGCAACCGCTCGGAGCAGTTTGAGGCCCGGTTTTCCCTGGTGCGGGTGGAGCCTTCGCCATCGGTTCTGCTGGCGGACATGGCGGGGTCGCACCTGCCCATCGCGGTCGCCCACGGCGAGGGCAGGGCGGAATTCAGTGACGTGGCGGCCCGCGAGGCCTGCGAGAACAGTGGCACCGTGGCCCTGCGTTTCCTGGAAAATGACCTCAGCGTTGCCAGCCGCTATCCCGCCAATCCGAACGGTTCACCGGGTGGCCTCGGCGGTTTGTGCAGCGATGATGGACGGGTCACCATCATGATGCCGCACCCGGAGCGGGTCTATCGTGCGGTGCAGTGCTCCTGGGCCCCCCGGGAGTGGGCTGAGGACGGTGGCTGGTCGCGCCTGTTCCGCAATGCCCGGCAGTGGCTCGGCTGAGGCCGACGCGTCACTTGTGACTCCTAGCTGATAATTTATAATGGCGCCCTTTCCGAGACCGGGGGTTGGCGCTCCCGACCCCTTTTCCCTGTCAGAGTCCTACTATGCTAAACAAGTACCCGCTGTGGAAATACCTGCTGGTGATCGCGGTGATCGTGACCGGGCTGGTATACGCGGCGCCCAACCTCTATGCGCCGGACGCGGCCCTGCAGATCACCGGCGAGAGTAGCGCCCAGCTGATCGATGACGACATCCTGTCCCGCGCCACCGGTGCCCTGGAAGAATCGGGCATAGAGCACTTTGGTGAAGTCATCGATGCCGACGGCCGCAACGCCCTGATCCGGCTGCGCGATGCGGAGAAGCAGCTTACCGCCCAGGCGCGGGTGTCCCGGGCGCTAGGGGACGGCTTTATTGTGGCCTTGAACCTGGCCCCCACGACGCCCGATTGGCTCAGCAATATCGGTGCGCAACCGATGAAACTTGGCCTCGACCTCAGCGGCGGCGTGCATTTCAAGCTCGAGGTTGATGTGGCGGCCGCGGTGGAGCGGCGCCAGGAATACTACGTCAATGCGGTCAAGCGCGCCCTGCGCGAGGACCGCATTCGTGGCTTTGTCGACATGGACGACAGCGGTGCGGTGGTGGGGCGGTTCCGCACCGAGGCCCAGCGCGAACAGGCCCGCGACCTGATCGCCGAAAACCACCCGGAGCTGGTCCTGGATCGCATCGACGAGGAGGGCGAATTCAGCATTCGCGCGGTGATGAGTGAGCAGACCCGGGATGAGATCGCCAGCTATGCGGTGAGCCAGAACCTCACCACCCTGCGCAACCGGGTGAATGAACTGGGTGTTTCCGAGCCGCTGGTGCAGCGCCAGGGCCAGAACCGGATCGTGGTGGAACTGCCGGGGATCCAGGACACGGCCGAGGCCAAGCGGATCCTGGGCAAGGTGGCGAACCTCGAGTTCCGCCTGGTGGCCAACATGGACGCGCCGCCGTCGGAAAAGCAGCGCTTTGAGTATCGTGGTGCCGATCGCGCCGGGATGAGCGAGTGGCTGGAGCGGGATGTGATCATCACCGGTGAGCGGGTGGCCAATGCCCAGGCCAGCTTCGACCAGAACGGCCGGCCCAACGTACAGATCAGCCTGGATTCAGAGGGCGGCACCCTGATGTCCCGCGCCACCCGCAACAACATCAAGCGTCGCATGGGTGTGCTGTTTATCGAGCGCAAGTACCGGACCCGCTACGAGGTGCAGGAGGACGGCACCGAGGTTGCGGTGAAGGTGCCCTACGACGAGAAGACCCTGCTCACCGCCCCGGTGATCCAGTCGGCCCTTGGCGCCCAGTTTCAGATCACCGGCCTGGACAGCCCGATCGAGGCCTCGGAGCTGGCCCTGATGCTGCGGGCCGGTGCCCTGGCGGCGCCGATCAGTTTTGTCGAGGAACGCACGGTGGGGCCCTCCCTGGGGGCCGAGAATATCCGCCTGGGGGTGAAGTCCGTGCAGTACGGCCTCGCCCTGGTGGTGCTGTTCATGATTCTCTACTACCGGCTCTTCGGCGTGTTCGCGGTTGTCGCCCTGAGTTTCAACCTGGTGCTGCTGGTGGCCTTTATGTCCCTGATCGGGGCCACCCTGACCCTGCCCGGTATCGCGGGTATCGTGTTGACGGTGGGCATGGCGGTGGATGCCAACGTGCTGATTTTCTCGCGCATACGGGAGGAGATCCGCAACGGGCGATCCCCGCAGATGGCGATCCATTCAGGCTATGACGCAGCCCTGTCGACCATTCTCGATGCCAATATCACCACCCTCATCGTGGCGGTGATTCTCTACGCCGTAGGCACCGGGCCGGTGAAGGGCTTCGCGGTCACCCTGTCGGTGGGTATTGTGACCTCGATGTTTACCGCCATCGTGGGCACCCGGGCCATGGTGAATCTCGTCTATGGCGGACGCAAAGTGAAATCCCTGGCAATCGGGGGGAGCCAAGCATGAAGACGATTAATTTCATGGGGCAGCGCAAGCTGGCCCTGGCGCTGTCGGCGTTACTGCTGATGGTGGCGATGTTCTCCCTGGCGACCAAGCAGTTGAACTGGGGCCTGGACTTTACCGGGGGGACGCTGGTTGAAGTGCACTACAGCGAAACCGCGAATCTGAACGCGATTCGCGACACCCTCGACGGTGGTGGCTACGCCGGCGCCATTGTGGTCAGCTTCGGTACCGACCAGGATGTGCTGATCCGCCTGCCCCAGGGCCATTCCGACAAGGAAGGTACGGCCCTGGTGAGCCTGCTGCAGTCCAGCTACGAGGGTGAGGTGGAGTTGCGCCGGATAGAATTTGTCGGTCCCCAGGTGGGCGACGAGCTGCGCGAGCAGGGCGGCCTGGCGATGCTACTGGCCCTCGGCCTGGTGATGCTCTACATCGCCTTCCGCTTCCAGTTCAAGTTTGCGGTGGGGGCGGTGGTGGCCCTGATCCACGACGTGATCATCACCCTGGGCTTCTTCTCGGTGATCGGCCTGGAGTTTGACCTGACGGTGCTCGCCGCGCTGCTGGCGGTGATCGGTTACTCCCTGAACGACACCATTGTCGTGTCGGACCGGATTCGCGAGAATTTCCGCAAGCTGCGCCGCTCGGACCCGGTGGAGGTGATCAATATTTCCCTGTCCGAGACCCTGGGGCGTACCCTGGTGACCTCGATGACCACCCTGCTGGTGCTGATCGCCCTGGCCGTGCTGGGCGGCGAGATGATCAACGGCTTCGCCGTGGCGCTGATCGTGGGCGTGTTGATCGGTACCTATTCGTCGATCTATGTGGCGGCCAACGCCCTGATCATTATGGGTGTCGACAAGGAAGACCTGATGATCCCGGTGAAAGAGGGCGCCGAGCAGGAAGACCTGGCGCCCTGAGTGATGCCCGGCTCCGCTGCTAGCCCAGCAGGGGCCGGGTGACCTGCAGCACGGCCTTGAAGCACTTGGGGTTGCCGCAGACGATGTCGCCACTGTCCAGGTGCTTGTCGGCACCATTGAAGTCGGACACCAGGCCGCCGGCCTCACGCACCAGCAGATCCCCCGCGGCGATGTCCCAGATGGACAGGCCCTTCTCCCAGAACGCGTCCAGGCGGCCCGCGGCGACATAGGCCAGGTCCAGCGACGCGGCGCCCGCGCGGCGGATACCCGCGCACTGACCCGCCAGGATCTCAATACTCTTGCTGTAGGGCCCGAGGATGTCGTCGCAGTGGTTGCGAAAGGGGATGCCGGTGCCCAGCAGGGCCCCGTCCAGGGACGCGCGGTCGCTGACCCGGATGCGGCGGCCGTTGAACTGGGCGCCGCGACCGCGAGAGGCGGTGAATTCTTCCCGGCGCACGGGATCCAGGATGACCGCATGTTCCACCTTGCCCCGGTACAGGCAGGCAATGGAGACCGCGAAGTGAGGAATCCCGCGCAGGAAATTGGTCGTGCCGTCCAGGGGATCGATGACCCAGCGGTATTCGGCCTCGGCATTGCCCTGCAGCCCGCCCTCCTCGCCCAGGAAGGCGTGGTCCGGATAGGCCTTGTTGAGGTGATAGATGATCTCCCGCTCGGCTGCCACGTCGACCTCGGAGACGAAGTCATTGCGACCCTTGGTGGAGACCTCGATGCGTTCCAGGTCATCGGAGGCGCGCATGATCTGTTCCCCGGCCTTGCGGGCGGCGCGCAGCGCGATGTTGACCATCGGTTCCATATTCTGTGTTCCTGGGTGGGTGCTGAGGGCGCGGGATTATAACAGGAAACCCGGCAGGTGTTGCAGGCGGTGGACGTGCGTATTCCCGTGTACTGCCCCGGGAAAGTGGCGGGTGCGGGCCACCCTGTGCGGGGTCTGGTAGACTGGCGCGCCTCGGCAAGGCCTGATCAGGAAAACGTCAAGCACCATGAATCTCAAGCAAATCCGCATCGTGCTGGTAAACACCTCCCACCCGGGCAACATCGGGGGCACCGCCCGGGCGATGAAGAATATGGGCCTGGAACGGCTCTACCTGGTGTCGCCGCGGGCCTACCCCGACGAGCAGGCGACCTGGCGCGCGGCGTCTGCCGGCGACGTCCTGGAATCGGCGGTAGTCACCGCCGCCCTGGAGGAGGCGATCGCCGACTGTCACTTCGTGGTGGGCACCAGCGCGCGGGGGCGGCGCATTCCCTGGCCGCTGCTGGATCCCCGGCGCTGCGCCGGGCAGATGGCGGCGGCCTCCGGCAGCGGCGAGGTCGCAGTACTCTTTGGCCGCGAGGACCGCGGGCTTACTAACGACGAACTCAAGCTCTGCAATCTGCACCTGAACATTCCCACTTCGCCGGACTACAGTTCCCTGAACCTGGCCATGGCGGTGCAGATCGTGTGTTACGAACTGCGCCTGCTGGTAGAGGCTGACAGCCTGCCCGAGTCAGCGGAGGCCCAGTGGGATACCCCCTTCAGCACGCGTGAGAATATGGAGCGCTTCTATACCCACCTGGAGCAGACCCTGGTGGACATCGAGTTCCTTGACCCGACGGCACCACGGCAGCTCATGTCGCGTCTGCGCCGCCTGTACAGCCGGGTGCGGCTGGACGAGATGGAGCTGAATATCCTGCGCGGGATTCTCACGGAAACTCAAAAGTGGGTGCAGCGGGCGCGGCGGGGCGAGTGAAGCACTGCCGGGGAATAGTTGACTGCTTTAGTCAGGTATTTCATACTTCGTCAGTTATGCACAGTCCCGGTCGGACCGGCCGCCGGCCCGGCCCCTGATGTCGCACGCGGGAGCTTAACGCAATGTCTACACCCATCTACCTCGATTACCTGGCCACTACGCCGGTCGATCCGCGGGTGGCAGAAAAACTGGCGCAGTGCCTTACCCTGGACGGCAACTTCGGCAATCCCGCCTCGCGCTCTCACATGATCGGCTGGCGCGCCGAGGCCGCAGTCGAAGAGGCCCGGGGAGAGGTGGCGGACCTGTTGGGTGCCGACCCCCGGGAAATTGTGTGGACCTCCGGTGCCACGGAAGCGGACAACCTGGCGATAAAGGGGGTGGCCCACTGGCATCGTGGTCGCGGGCGTCACATCGTCACCTCGGCGATCGAGCACAAGGCCGTGCTGGACACCTGCGCCCACCTCGAAACCCAGGGTTTCGAGGTAACCTACCTGACCCCGGATGCCCGCGGCAGCATTACCGCCGCGGCGGTGGCGGATGCCCTGCGCGAGGACACGGTGCTGGTCAGCGTGATGCATGCCAACAACGAGATCGGCACGATCAACGATATCGAGGCTATTGCCGCCGTGACCCGGGAGGCCGGTGTGCTGTTGCACGTGGACGCGGCCCAGAGCGCGGGCAAGATCCCGATCGACCTGCAGCGTGCCCCGGTGGACCTGATGTCACTGTCAGCCCACAAGTTTTACGGGCCCAAGGGCATTGGCGCCCTGTATGTGCGGCGGATGCCGCGGGTTCGCCTGGAGGCGCAGATTCACGGTGGCGGTCATGAGCGCGGCATGCGCTCGGGTACCTTGCCCACCCACCAGATTGTCGCCATGGGCGAGGCGGCGCGGATTGCCCGCGAGGAGATGTCCGCGGAAGCCGCCCGCGTCCGCGAGCTGCGGGAGCGCTTCTGGCAGGGCCTGGCCGTGCTGGAAGGGGTGCAGCTCAACGGTCATCCCGACGCGCGCCTGCCCGGGGCGATCAATCTCGCCTTTGCGGGCGTGGACGGTGAATCGCTGCTGATGTCCCTGCGCGAGCTGGCGGTGTCCAGCGGTTCGGCCTGTACCTCGGCGAGCGTGGAGCCGTCCTACGTGTTACGGGCCCTGGGTCTCGGCGATGAGCTGGCACACAGCTCCCTGCGTTTCAGCTTCGGCCGGTTTTCCACCGCCGAAGACGCCGACCTTGCAGCGGCGGCAGTGGTCAGGAGCGTCACCGCACTGCGCAGCACCGGGGCCGCGGCTCCCGGGATTTCAAACCAGGCCTAGCCGCCCCGGGGCCCCCGGACCCTGTGAAATTGTCGCTTTTCAGGTGTCTCGCGCATAAGCCACTGATTTGCTTGCAAAAGAATCTTTCTCCCGGGGGCGCGCCGGGATGAAACCGACGGCCAAAATCCGTATAATCGCGCGACTTTAACCGCGCCCCGGAAAAACCCCCGGGTTTGATCCCATGCCCGCAAGGCCACGGCGCCCCTTTGATTGTAACTGGAGATAGTTTCATGGCAGTTCAACGCACGCTTTCCATCGTCAAGCCGGACGCCGTCGGCAAGAATGTTATTGGACAGATTTATTCGCGCTTCGAGGAGGCGGGCCTGCAAATCGTGGCTGCCCGCATGCTGCACCTGAGCGAGGAGGTCGCCGGTGGTTTTTACGCAGAACACCGGGAGCGCCCGTTTTTCCCCGCCCTGATCGAATTCATGACTTCCGGTCCGGTGGTGGTGCAGGTCCTGGAAGGCGAGGACGCAATCGCCAGGAACCGCCAGCTGATGGGCGCCACCAACCCCAAGGAAGCCGAGGCGGGCACGATTCGCGCGGACTTTGCCGAGTCGATCGATGCCAACGCGGTACACGGTTCTGATTCCGAGGCCTCGGCGGCCCGGGAAATCGCCTACTTCTTCGCTGCCAGCGACATCTGCGCGCGCGCCTGAAGAAGGTTGCCGGAGAAACCATGACCAACACCATTGCCAGCAGCGAGGACACCCCCCGGGTGAACCTGATGGGCCTGACCCGGGCCCAGCTGGAACAGTTTTTCCTCGACCACGGGGAGAAGAAGTTCCGCGCGCAGCAGGTGATGAAGTGGATTCACCACGCCGGCGTCATCGACATCGACCAGATGTCGAACCTGGGCAAGGCACTGCGCGAGAAGTTGCAGCGGATTGCCGAGGTGCGGCCGCCCGAGCCGGTCAGCCAGCACGACTCCAGCGATGGCACGCGCAAGTGGGCGGTGCGCGTGGATGGCGGTGGCCTGGTAGAGACCGTGCTGATTCCCGAAGGCACGCGCGCCACCCTGTGCGTGTCCTCCCAGGTGGGTTGCAGCCTCGACTGCAGCTTCTGCTCTACCGGCAAGCAGGGTTTCCAGAGCGACCTGAGCGCTGCGGAGATCATTGGCCAGGTGTGGCTGGCGATCAAATCCTACGACGCCTTCCAGTCCGGCAAGGGCCGCGTGGTCACCAACGTGGTGATGATGGGCATGGGCGAGCCGCTGATGAACTTTGACAACGTGGTTGCCTCCATGGACCTGATGATGGACGACCTCGCCTATGGCATCTCCAAGCGCCGGGTGACCCTCAGTACCTCGGGTGTGGTGCCGGCGCTGGATCGCCTGGCCGAGGTCAGCGAGGCTTCGCTGGCGGTGTCCCTGCACGCGCCCAACGATGCGCTGCGCAACCAGCTGGTGCCGATCAATCGCAAGTACCCCATCGCCAGGTTGCTGGAGAGCTGCCGCAATTATATTAACGCCCAGGCCGACAGCAAGCGGGTGGTGACGGTGGAGTACACCCTGATTGCCGGGGTCAACGACCAGCCCGAGCATGCCCGGGAACTGGCTGTGTTGCTGCAGGACTTCCCCTGCAAGATCAACCTGATTCCCTTCAACACCTTCGCCCAGTCGGATTACCAGCGTCCCTCGGGTAACGCGGTGTCCCGCTTCTGGCAAGTGCTGGTGGATGCAGGCTATATTGTGACTGTCAGAACCACGCGGGGCGACGACATCGATGCCGCCTGCGGCCAGCTGGTTGGCCAGGTGGTGGATCGTACGCGCCGCAGTGAGCGGTATCGCAACCTGGCCCAGGACCGGGCGACCACAGCGGGGTAGGCAGTTTTGCGTCTTCTTAATTGGCAATCGGTCGGCTTCAGTCGCTGCGCTCTGGCCCTGGTCTTGCTGACGCTGTCGGCCTGCGTGACCCAGACCGAGACCGTGTTCACCGACCCGCCGTCGCCGCAGGAAGCGCTGGAGCAGCGCGTGAGCCTGGCTCGCCAGTATATCGGTGAGGGCAACTGGGAGGATGCCAAGCGCAACCTGAAGCAGGCCGCGCGCATCGACGACAACAACGCCGAGGTCGCCGAGGCCTTTGCCCTGGTTTACCAGAGTACCGGCGAGGAGGAACTCGCCGAGGAAAACTTCAAGAAGGCCATTCGCCTGGATCGCGGATTCTCCCGGGCGCGCAACAACTATGCGGCCTTCCTGTTTTCCCAGGCGCGTTACGATGAGGCAGAAGCGCAGCTGGAGTCAGTGGTCAAGGACCCGCTCTACGAGGCGCGCCCCCAGGCCTTCGTCAACCTGGGCCTGTGCCGTCTGCAGCTGGATAAACCGGGTGCCGCGGAGGAGGCCTTCGTGCGGGCCCTGTCCATGGAGCGGCGCAACCGCACGGCGCTGCTTGAGACCGCGCGCCTGCGCTACGAGGCCGGTGATTACCCCGCCGCGCGGGAATACTATGACGGCTACCGCGCGGTGGTACGCCAGCAGTCCCCACGCGGCCTGTGGCTGGGTATCCAGCTGGCACAGCAAAGCGGTGACCGGGATGCCGAGGGCAGCTACGCCCTGGCCCTGGCCAACCTCTACCCGAATTCTGCAGAATACCAGGCTTACCAGGACGGCCTGGTGGATGACTAACGTGCCACACGGGCACGCATCGACCGTGGCAGAGAGGCTTTTATGAACCAACAGTCCCCGATTCAGCGCCGCGTCAGCCGCCAGATTCATGTGGGCAACGTTGCCGTGGGCGGCGATGCCCCGATCAGCGTGCAGAGCATGACCAATACCGAGACCTGTGATGTCGCCGCCACGGTGGCCCAGGTCAAGGCGATCCAGGACGCCGGCGCCGATATCGTGCGCGTATCGGTGCCGAGCATGGACGCGGCCGAGGCCTTCCGCCAGATCCGCGCCCAGGTCGATGTGCCCCTGGTGGCAGACATCCATTTCGACCACAAGATTGCCCTCAAGGTAGCCGAGTACGGTGTCGACTGCCTGCGCATCAATCCCGGCAATATAGGGCGCGACGACAAGGTGCGTGAGGTGATCGACAGCGCCCGGGACAAGGGCATCCCGATTCGCATCGGGGTGAATGCGGGCTCCCTGGGCAAGGACCTGCAGCGCAAGTACGGCGAGCCAACCGCGGCCGCGCTGGTGGAATCGGCGCTGCGGCACGTGGATATCCTGGACAAGTTCAACTACCCGGATTTCAAGGTCAGCGTGAAGGCCTCCGAGGTTTTTATGGCGGTAGAGGCCTACCGCCTGCTGGCGGCCCAGATCGAACAGCCCCTGCACCTGGGCATTACCGAGGCGGGCGGGCTGCGGGGCGGCACGGTCAAGTCCGCGGTGGGTCTGGGCATGCTGCTGATGGACGGGATCGGCGACACCATCCGTATCTCACTGGCGGCGGATCCGGTGGAGGAGGTCAAGGTCGGCTTCGAGATTCTCAAGAGCCTGAAGCTGCGCACCAACGGGATTAATTTTATCGCCTGCCCCAGCTGCTCGCGCCAGAACTTCGACGTCATCGGCACCATGAACCAGCTCGAGCAGCGGCTCGAGGATGTGCGCACGCCCATGGATGTCGCCGTGATCGGCTGCATCGTGAACGGACCGGGGGAAGCCCGCGAGGCCGATGTGGGCCTGACCGGCGCGAGCCCCAGCAACCTGATTTACATCAACGGCGAGCCCGATCACAAGGTCAGCAACCTGTCCTTTATCGATCACCTGGAGCAGGTGATCCGTTCCCGGGCCGACGACCTGGAGCGTGAGCGCGCCCGGCAGGCAGACGACCTGATCCTCAAAACCCCGGGTTGAGCACCGATTTTCAGCAGGAGAAGCAGTGACTAACTTACGTGCCATTCGGGGGATGAACGACATCCTCCCGGAGGAAAGCCTGTCCTGGCAGTTCCTGGAGGACACCGTGCGGCGCCTCCTCGAGAGCTATGGCTATGGGGAGATTCGCCTGCCGGTCGTGGAGCACACGGAGTTGTTCAAGCGCTCCATCGGCGAGGTGACCGACATCGTCGAGAAAGAAATGTACAGCTTCGATGACCGCAACGGCGAGAGCCTGACCCTGCGCCCGGAGGGTACCGCCGGCTGTGTGCGCGCAGCGATCCAGCAGGGACTGCTGAGCAGCGTGCAGCGGTTGTGGTACAGCGGCCCGATGTTTCGTTACGAGCGTCCGCAGAAGGGTCGCCAGCGCCAGTTTCACCAGGTGGGTGTGGAAGTGTTCGGTATTGCCACTCCGGATATCGACGCCGAGCTGATCCTGCTTTCCGCCCGCCTGTGGCGCGCCCTGGGGATTGCCAACGATGTCACCCTGGAGTTGAATTCCATTGGCAACACCGCCTCCCGCGCGGCCTACCGCGAGGCGCTGGTGGCCTACCTGCGGGAGCGCCGCGAGCAACTGGACGAGGACAGCCAGCGGCGCCTGGAAAGCAACCCCCTGCGCATCCTGGACAGCAAGAACCCACAGACCCAGGCCCTGCTGGATGACGCGCCGGAGCTGGCGGATTACCTGGACGAGGAGTCGGTCGCGGATTTCGCCAGGCTGTGCAAGCTGCTGGATACGGCGGGGCAGCCCTATCGCGTCAACCAGCGGCTGGTGCGCGGGCTGGACTATTACAACAAGACCGTGTTTGAGTGGGTCACCGAGCGCCTCGGTGCCCAGGGTACCCTCTGCGCTGGCGGTCGCTATGACGGCCTGGTAGAGCAGCTTGGCGGCAAGGCGACACCCGGGATCGGTTTTGCCATGGGCATGGAACGCCTGGTGTTACTGCTGTCAGAAACGGGGTCCCGACTGCCCGCCGGTCATGCCGATATCTACGTGGTGGCGGTGGGAGATGTCCCGGCAGCGACGGCGCTTTCCGTGGTAGAAAAGCTGCGTGATGAGTTCCCCGACCATCGCATCGTGATGCACGCCGGCGGAGGCAGCTTCAGGAGCCAGATGAAGCGCGCCGACAAGAGCGGCGCGCGCCTGGCGTTGATCTGGGGTGAAGACGAGCTGCGTGCCGGTGGCTGTACCCTGAAGTCCCTGCGCGAACGGGCTGTGCAGGAGACCGTGCCGGTAGACCAGTTGGTTACCGCAATTAACGCCGCCCTGACGCGGCAGGCTTAAACCAGTAAGGAAGTTACGTGGAAACATATCGTACAGAAGAAGAGCAGGTCGAAGCGCTGCGGCGCTGGTGGGACGAGAACGGTCGCTCGACCATCGTCGGTATTGTGCTGGCCCTGGTGGCGGCCTTTGGCTGGCAGGGCTGGCAGGACCATCGCCAGGGGCAGCGCGAGCAGGCCTCGGATCAGTACCAGCAGTTCCTGGAAGCCGCTGCAAGCGAAGAGCAGTCCATGGCCCAGCTGGGTGAGGTAGAGCGCCTCGCCGAAGGTCTCAAGGCCAGCTTTCCCGGCACCACCTACGCCCGCTTCGCTGCCCTGCATCTGGCGCGCCTGGCGGTGATCGACGGTGATCTGGCGCGCGCCGAGACGGAGCTGCGCTGGGTGCTGTCCGAGGCCGATGCCGGTAGTGACATGGCGCTGATCGCGCAGCAGCGCCTTGCCCGCGTGCTGGCGGCGGCTGGCGATGTCGACCGGGCTCTGGAACTGCTGGCCTCACCCGGCGATGTCCCGCTGGCGGCCACCTACAGCCTGGCCCGCGGCGACGTGCTGCTGGAGGCCGGTCGGCGCGAGGAAGCGCGTGCGGCTTATCTCGAGGCGCAATCACTGGCGTCGCGCTATCCCGGCCAGGCCGGCCTGCAGAGCCTGCAGCAGAAACTGCGCCACCTGACGCCCAAGGCACCCGTAGAACTGCCCGCTGACCTTAACCGGGCCGCGGAGGCTAAGCCATGAGGTCACGCTTCCTGCACTGGCTCGCGGCCGCGGGCATGGCCCTGTCCCTCGGCGCCTGTTCCACGGTGAGTGGCTGGTTCGAGATGGACGACGACGAGGACCCCACCCAGCCGTTTGAACTGGAGGATATCGAGGAGTCGGTCGAGGTCGACCGCCTGTGGTCCACCGGTGTCGGCGACGGCCAGGGCGAGGGTCTCTACCGCATTCGCCCGGTTATCGATGGGGATACGATTTATGCCGCCTCCGCTGACGGCGAGATCCTGGCCCTGGATCGCAAAAGTGGTCGCAAGCGCTGGGATACAGAGCTGGAGACTTCCCTGTCCGGTGGCGTCGGGGCATACGAGAACAGCCTGTTTCTTGGCGGCAGCGACGGCTCGGTGATTCGCGTGGACGCGGGATCGGGCGAGGTGATCTGGACCGCACCGGTGAGCGGTGAGGTGCTGGCGGCACCCCAGGGAGATGGCCGCGTGGTGGTCGCCCAGACCTACGACGGTAAGCTCACCGGGCTGGATTTCGCCGATGGCAGCAAGCTGTGGACCTACGACAGTAACGTGCCGGTGCTGACCCTGCGCGGCACCAGCACACCGATACTGCGCGACGGGGTGGTGTTTGCGGCGTTCGCCAACGGGCGGGTGCTGGCATTCCAGGCCACAACCGGCGCCGTGGGCTGGGAGGTTCGCGTGGCGATCTCCCAGGGCCGTTCCGAGATTGAGCGGATCGTGGATATCGACGGCAGCATGGAGCTGACGGACAGCGAACTGTACGCCGCCAGCTACCAGGGCCGCGTGGCGGCCATTGACGTCGGCAGCGGGCGCAAACTCTGGCAGCAGAATGTGTCTTCGTTTTCAGGCGTGTCGACAGGCTTTGGCAACGTCTATGTCACCGACGAGGACGGCACCCTGACCGCCTACCTGCGCGGGGGCCAGGGCGTGCGCTGGACCCAGGGCGCCCTCGGCTACCGTGGCCTGTCGCGGCCGACACCGGTCAGTAGCTACGTGGCAGTGGCGGACTTCGAGGGGATCGTGCACCTGGTTTCCCAGGTGGATGGTTCCTTTGTCGGCCGCTTCAAGGCGGACGGCGACGGTGTACGTGCGGACATGCTCAGCGTGGGCAACATTCTCTACGTGTACGGCAACAGTGGCAGTCTCGCCGCCTACGAAATTACTCCCCTGGAGGAGTAATCCCTATGCTCCCGGTGATCGCCCTGGTCGGCCGCCCCAACGTGGGCAAATCGACCCTCTTTAACCAGCTGACGCGCAGCCGGGACGCGCTGGTCGCCGATTTCGCCGGGCTCACCCGCGACCGCAAATACGGCGAGGGCCGCCTCGGTGCGCGCCCCTTCGTTGTCATTGATACCGGCGGCATCAGTGGCACGGAGGAGGGCATCGACTCGATGATGGCCGGGCAGTCCATGAACGCCATCGAGGAGGCCGACGCGGTACTCTTCCTGGTGGATGCACGGGAGGGCCTGAATGCCACGGATGAGGCCCTGGCGCGTCACCTGCGGCAGCGCAACAAGGCATTTTACCTGGTCGTGAACAAGGTGGATGGCATCGACGAGACGGTGGCCACCAGCGACTTCTATGCCCTGGGTGTGGAGCACATGTTCGCGATCGCCGCCTCCCACGGTCGCGGGGTGACCGCAATGATGGAGGATGTCCTCGCCCGGTTTCCCGCCGAGGAAGAGGCCATGGAGGAGGATGACCCCTACGGCAGCATTCGCGTCGCGATTGTCGGGCGGCCCAACGTGGGCAAATCAACCCTGGTGAACCGGCTTCTGGGTGAGGAACGCGTGGTGGTGTTTGATGAGCCCGGTACCACCCGCGACAGCATTTACGTTGACTACGAGCGCGAGGGCCAGCGCTACACCCTGATCGATACCGCGGGGGTGCGCCGGCGCAAGAACGTGCGCATGGTGGTGGAGAAGTTTTCCATCGTCAAAACCCTCAAGGCGATCGACGACGCCCACGTGGTGATCCTGGTGATGGATGCACACGAGGGCCTCGTGGAGCAGGATATGCACCTGCTGGGGCATTGCATCGAGGCGGGCCGGGCCCTGGTGATTGCGGTCAACAAGTGGGACGGCATCGAGGCAGACCAGCGCGACTGGATCAAGAGCGAATTACAGCGCCGCCTGCAGTTTGCCAGCTTTGCAGACACCCACTTTATTTCCGCCCTGCACGGCAGCGGCGTGGGTTTGCTGTACAAGTCCATCACCGCGGCCCACCGCAGTGCCACCGGCAAGCTCAACACCAACCAGTTGACGCGAATCCTTGAGTCAGCGGTGTTCGACCATCCGCCGCCGATGGTCAATGGCCGGCGTATCAAGCTGCGCTATGCCCACGCGGGCGGCCAGAATCCGCCATTGATCGTGATTCACGGCAACCAGACGGGCAACGTGCCCGCCAGCTACCAGCGCTACCTGGAAAATATCTACCGGCGAGAGCTCAAGCTGGTGGGTACGCCGGTACGGGTGGAGTTCCGCACCGGGGATAACCCCTACTCGGAGCGGCGCAACAAGTTGACCCAGCGCCAGGTGCAGCGCAAGCGCCGGATGATGGCGCACGTCAAGAAGAGCAGCAAGAAACGCTGAGCGCGGCCTGCGGTCAAACAGGGACCATGAGCAATCCGAGCAACAGCAATCAGCGACCGGATCTGGACCGCAGAGAGCGGGTCGAGGAGTTCGTTGACCGTTTTTATGACCGCCTGCTGCGCGACCCGGACCTGGCGCCCATTTTCCTCGACGTCGCGCAAATCGACCTCGCGGTGCATCTGCCGCACATCAAGGATTACTGGTGCAAGCTGCTGCTGGGCGATACCGGCTACCAGCGGCATACCATGAATATCCATCGGCAGCTCAATCGCAAGCGCCCGCTGCAGGCCGAGGACTTCGCGCGCTGGCTGGCGCTGTTCACCCGCACGGTGGACGATTTTTACGCCGGCGAGAAGGCCGCGCGCGCGAAACGGGTCGCCGCCACCATCGCCGATAATATGCGCAAGAACCTGTAGCGGCTGCGGTCATCCCGCGGCGCGGCGTTCAGGCTTCCTCTGCCAGGCGTCCCGCCAGTCGCGCCGGGAGGTGCCCGGCGCGGTACAGAGAGACCAGGGCATCGTGCAGGCTCTCTTCTATCGGACGAAAGCGAAACCCCAGGGTTTCCTCCACATGCCGGTTATCCAGTGGCACCCAGCGGGTGGCGTACTGCATACCCTCCGCGCTGATCGGCAGGTTGTCGGGCATCAGCGGTAGCCGCGGAGCGAGGCGGTCCACCAGCGCGCCGGCGGCCCGGGTCAGGGCGCCGGGCACCGGCAGGGAGAGCAGGTGGCGGCCGGTCAGGGCGCGCAACTGCCGCGCATGCGCCGGCCAGTCCAGAAAGGTGCCGCCCAGGGGGAAGCGGTCGCCCCCGGGTGGTGCCTCCAGCAGGCGCCGGTGCACCTCGCCAATATCGCGCACATCCACGTATTGGTTGCCCCCGGACATTCTCGGCACCACGCCCCGCAGGAGGGCCACCAGGCCCTGGTGGGGCTCGGTAAACGCGGGATCATCCGGCCCGATCACTGACGCGGGATAGGTGATGTGCACGTTCTCCCCCGCTGCCTGGTACTCCCGCGCCAGGTATTCGCAGGTGATTTTGGAACGCCCGTAGCCTGATTTCGCCAGGCCCGGGCCGGGCGGTGAGCGCTCGTCCAGGACCGTAGCATCGGGGTTGTACAGGGCGGTGACGCTGGAGACGTGGATTACCTGGCGCGCACCGGCGGCCAGTGCCTCGCGAATCACGATGCGGGTGCCTTCGACATTGGTCTGGTAGACGCGTTCGGCGTCGCTGGCAGCCGTGGAGACCATGGCGGCGCTGTGCACCACGGCATCGCAGTCGGCCACCGCCCGGGCCACCGATTCCTGGTCGACGATGTCGCCGCGCACGACGCGGGCAAAGCGGTCCTCACCAAAGAGGTTAAGGAGCTTGTCGACGCTGCGCACCAGCACGTTGACCTCGTGGCCGGCCTGCAGCAGGGCGCGGGTGGTGTGCAGGCCGACAAAGCCGGTGGCGCCGGTTACCAGGATACGCATATTCAGGCGAGGAGCAGGTCGTCCCGCTGCACAGTCGCCTCGCGGCTGGACTCCGCATCCACCTCGTAGGTGGTGCTGGCAACGGTGTCCAGGAATACCCAGCGGCAGGTTACTTCATCCGGGGAGAAGGTGACCCGGGCGTAACCCCGCAGCCGCAGGTTGGCGTACTTCAGGTCATCCATCAGGGTCACCGCAAAGGGCGCGAACAGCGCTGCCAGGTCGTCGCCGATCACGGCTTCCGCGCCGGGGGAGGAGACGCTGGGGCAGGCAAACTCGACGCCCACGGGTTCCCCGGCATCGGTAGTGAGCTGGGAGGCCCACGCATTGTGGGTGTCGCCTGCCAGCACCACCAGGCGCGACTGCACCTGGCGGGCGTGGTTGAGGATGTCTTCCCGCTCGAAGGCGTAGCCATCCCAGGCGTCGGGGTTGAAGGGGATCGCCGAGTCCAGCAGGGCCTGCTCCACTGCCGTGCGCTCCTGTGGCGGCTTGTTCTTGGCCTGCACCGCGGTGAGGATTGCCGCGGAGGCTTCATCAATCGCGTTCTCACCGGCGAGCGCCGGGCTCAGGGCGCGCACCGCGGGCTCCGGCAATGGCTGGCGCCCCATCAATACCTGCTGCCCCAGCACCTGCCAGCGGGCGGTGCTGTCGCTGAGGGCGCCCTTGAGCCAGTCGCGTTGTTCACCACCCAGCAGGGTCCTCGCGCTGTCCGCGGTGGCGGCGCGCGCGGCGACCGGGTCGATCACGCCACCGCTGACAAAGTCGGCATAGTCGACCTGCTGATCGCGGCCCACGTTGCGGGTGTCCAGCATCAGCAGGTCGACGAGGTCGCCGTAACGAAAGCGCCGGTAAATGATTTCTGCGACGTCCGAGGGCGGGCGTACCGGCAGCCACTCGTACCAGGCCTGGATCGCCGCCGCACGGCGCTCGCTGAAGCTGCCCTCGGTGTCCGGGTCGTGATTCTCGGCGCCCTCGCGCCAGGCGTCGTTTGCCACCTCGTGGTCATCCCAGACCACGATAAAGGGGTGGCGCGCGTGGCAGTCCTGCAGGTCCGCATCGCCGTGGTACTGGGCGTAACGCTGGCGGTAATCCGCCAGAGAGAGAATTTCATTGCCGGGCTCGACCACGCGCCCGAACTCTTCGGCGCGTTCGCTGGCGTAACCTTCGGGGCCGTATTCGTAGAGGTAATCACCCAGGTGGATGACCGCATCCACGTCGCTGCCGGCAATTTCCCGATAGACATTGAAGTATCCGGCCGGGTAATTGGAGCAGGACACGACGGCGAAGGCGGCACTGGCGAGGGCGGCCATGGAGACTGTGCGTGTGCGCCCCACGGGGGACTGGTTGTCGCCGCTGATAAAGCGGTAGAAGTAATCCGACCCGGGCTCAAGTCCGTCGGCGTCGACTTTAACCGTGTAGTCGACACTCGCGTCAGTGGTGCCACTGCCGCTGCTGACGATGGTCGTGAAGTCCGCATCGGTGGCGACTTCCCAGTCGACTACGACGGTGCCCTCGCGCTCGGGGGTAAGCCGGGTCCAGAGGATGACGCGGTCGTCGAGGGGATCGCCGGAGGCAACCCCGTGACGGAAGTCCGCGGGCACGCTATCGATCGGCACGGGGCCTGCGGCCGCCCGGTCCGAGCTGTCGGAACAGCCGATCAGGTTGCCGCCGAGCAGGGGCAGCAGGGCGCTGGCGGTGATGCCGCGGATCACCGCGCGACGGGTAAATTGACGGGGTGGTTTTTGCATTCTTGGCTCCCTTGCCGGTCGGTATCAGGCCTGTTGCGTCAGGCTAGCAGCGCGGTGTGTCGATTCGGTGACAGCTACCCATGGCGCCCAGCCCCGGTGGATTGGCCGCCCGCGTGCATTTTAGACCCATTCCATGAGCCTGTCCGGTGTTGTTTGCCTGGAGGCGCTTCTGGCCTATAATCGGGAATGTGATGCAACGTATTCTCGCCCTCAGCATGATTGTGCTCCTCGCACTGGCCGGCCCCCTCGGGGCGACGCCAGCGTCTGGTTGCGGGTCTTCCCCCGACCAGATGGAGATGCATATGGACCACGGCCAGGATCTGCAGGCGCCGCAGGCACCAGTGGATTGCTGTGGCGAAACCGGGTGCGATATGCGTCTTTGTCTTGCCGGCGCGGTACTGCCTTCCCCCGCCTGCCAGACCCTGATTACCGCCACTGGCTCCCCCAGCCCTGTCGCCGGGATCGTCACGCCCCTGGTCCGTGGCTACACGGTTTTCCGTCCCCCCATTTCTGCCTGACCCAGGATAAGTCCGTCTGCGATTCGGGCACGCCCGGATTGTGAGTCGTTATCTCGCGTCACGCCCGCCCCGCGCTGGTTGTGTCCGAGCATCCCCGGGGGGGAATCATCATGTTGTACCCGTTTGCTACCAGGGCCGTGGCCCTCGTCGCGCTACTTTGCATCACTGCGCTGCCTGTCGCCCGGGCGGCGACCGCGGTCTCGCTGCCAGAAGCGGTGGCCCTCGCCCAGGAGGCCGATCCCTGGCTGCAGGGGTCTCTGCTGCGCGAGCAGGCGCTGGCGGCTGACAAGACCGCCGCCGGTTCCCTGCCGGACCCGGTGGTTTCGCTGGGCGCGGCCAATCTGCCGGTGGACACCTTCGACCTCGGCCAGGAGCCCATGACCCAGCTGCAGGTGGGGATTGCCCAGGAGATTCCCCGCGGCGATACCCTGGACCTCTCGCGCGCGCGCCTGGCGGCCCTGGAGGCCGAACAGCCCTGGCAGCGCGCGGACCGTCGGGCACAGGTCGCCCGCCAGGTAGCTGGTCTCTGGCTGCAGGCCTACGTGGCGCGCGAGAGCAGCGCGCTGGTGGCCGAGACGGGAGAGTGGTTTCGCTATCTCAGCAGTGTGGTCAACAGCCGCTATGCCAGCGCCCTCGGCAACACCGGGCAGCAGGACATTATTCGCGCTGAACTCGAGCTCAGTCGCCTGATGGACCGGCAGGCAGTGTTGTCGGGTCAGGAGCGTGCGGCCCGGGCGCGCCTGGCGGAGTGGCTGCCGGCGGCGCCCGGTTCGGCACCCCCTGCCGTGGCGCGGGAGTTGCCCGACCTGGCGCTGCCCGAGGCATTGCCCGAGGACCCGGCTCGCTGGTGGGACCCGCAGGGTATGGGCGAGGTCCTGCGGCAACATCCCGCGGTGCGTGCCCTGGACCAGCAGGTGGCCGCAGCCGACGTCGGTGAGGCCCTGGCGCGCGAGGCCTACCAGCCGCAGTGGGGGCTGCGTGCCAGCTACGGTTACCGCGAGGACGACCCCGTCGGGCGCGAGCGGGCCGACTTCTTCTCCCTGGGCGTGACCTTTGACCTGCCGCTGTTTACCGGTAACCGGCAGGACCCGCAGCTGCAATCAGCACAGGCCCGGACCGAGGCCATGCGCACCGACCGCTCCCTGCTCCTGCGCCGCCTGCGGGGAGACCTGGAGGCACGCCTGGCGCAACTTGAGCAGTTGCGGGCGCGGGAGAAACTGTACCGCGAGCGCCTCCTGCCCCAGGCGGACGACCAGTCTGCCGCGCTCCTGAATGCCTACACCAGCGATGTGGGCGATTTTACCGAGGTGGTGCGCGCGCGCATTACCGCACTGGATCTTGAACTGGAGGCGCTACAGATCGCCGCCGAGAGAGTGAGACTGATCGCCGACCTGCATTACTTCTATGCGGGCTCCACCGCGTCGGCAAATGAAGGAGAGACACCATGAAGATTCAGCTTGCGGGCGCCCTGGGCGTGGTCGTGGGCGCCGTGCTGGGCGCGGCCCTGTTTTACCGCGGTGGTGATGCGCCGGGCGGCGAGGCGGCTGCCGACCAGCCGCGGGAACCGCTGTACTGGGTGGCACCCATGGATGCCAATTACCGTCGTGACCAACCGGGCAAGTCCCCCATGGGCATGGACCTGGTGCCGGTGTACGAGGAGCCGGCTGAGGAGGGTACAGTGGAAATCAGCCCCGCCGTGGTCAACAACCTCGGGGTGCGCACCGCGCGCGTGACCAGGGAGCCCTGGCGCAGCGAAATTCGCACTGTGGGCTATGTGCGCTACGACGAAGACCGGCTGGTGCATATTCACCCGCGCGTCTCGGGCTGGGTGGAGGCCCTGCATGTCAAATCCGAGGGTGACCCCGTGAGCGCGGGGCAGCCCCTTTACGCCCTCTACTCACCGGAGCTGGTCAGTGCCCAGGAAGAGTACCTGCTGGCGCTGCAGCGCCAGAACCAGCCCCTGCAACAGGCCGCCGCGGAGCGCCTGCTCGCACTTAACCTGAGCGAGACCTTCATCGACAAGCTGGCGCAGCGCCGGCAGGCGGTGCAAACCGTCACCTTCTACGCGTTGGAGGACGGTGTGGTCACCGAGTTGCCGATACGCGAGGGCTTTTTCGTGGAACCCGGCAATACCATGATGTCGATTGGCCAGCTGGACCAGGTCTGGGTGGAGGCGGAAGTGTTTGAGCGCCAGGTCTCCGCCGTGGTGGCGGGATTGCCGGTGACGATGTCACTGGACTACCTGCCGGGACGCAGCTGGGAGGGTGTGGTGGACTATGTCTACCCCAGCCTGGATCCCAACCTGCGCACCGCCCGTGTCCGCCTGCGCTTCGCCAACCCGGATCGCGTGTTGAAACCCAATATGTTCGCCCAGGTGGTGATACATGCGGGGCAGGGGGAAGAGGTGCTCGCGCTGCCACGGGAGGCCCTGATACGTACCGGCAACCGCCAGGTGGTGGTGCGCGCCCTGGGTGAGGGCCGTTTTCGCTCGGTAGCGGTGCAGCCCGGGCGGTTCAGCGGCGACCGGGTGGAAATCCTCTCCGGGCTCACCCCGGGTGACGAGGTGGTGATCTCGGCGCAGTTCCTGATCGACTCGGAGTCGAGCAAGCGCATGGACCTGCAGCGACTGGACAGTGGCGGCGATGGTATGGACCACGGGGGCATGGACCACGGGGACATGGATCACGGCGGCGCGGACCGGGACGCTACAGACCACGAGAACATGGACCATGGAAGTATGGATCATGGGGAGATGGATCATGCGGAGATGAACCACGAGGGTATGTCCCATGATTGAGGCGATTATCCGCTGGGCCGTGGGCAACCGCGGCCTGGTCCTGCTCGCTACCGCGGGCCTGGTGTTGTGGGGTGTGTTCGCCCTGCGCCAGACCCCGGTGGATGCGATCCCCGACCTGTCCGATGTGCAGGTGATTATCAAGACAAGCTACCCCGGCCAGGCGCCCCAGGTGGTAGAGGACCAGGTCACCTACCCCCTGACCACCGCGATGCTGTCGGTGCCCGGCGCCCGGACCGTGCGTGGCTACTCGTTTTTTGGTGATTCCTACGTATATATCCTGTTCGACGAGGACACGGATCTGTACTGGGCGCGGAGTCGGGTCCTGGAATACCTCAGCCAGGTGACGGCATCTCTGCCGGAAAGCGCCAGGCCCCAGCTGGGGCCCGATGCCACGGGTGTGGGCTGGGTCTACGTGTACGCGCTGACCGACCGCAGCGGTCAACACGATATCGGCCAGCTGCGCAGTCTCCAGGACTGGTTTCTTAAATACGAGCTGCAGACCGTCCCCGGTGTCTCGGAGGTGGCCACGGTGGGCGGCATGGTGCGCCAGTACCAGGTGCGGGTGAACCCCGAGAGGTTGCGCGCCCTGAACCTGACCCTGGCCCAGATCCAGGCCGCGATTCGCAACGCTAACCAGGAGGTGGGCGCCTCGGTGATTGAAATGGCCGAGGCGGAGTACATGGTGCGCGCCTCCGGTTACCTGCAGGGGGTGGAGGACCTGGAGACGATTCCCCTGGCGGTGAGCGCCAACGGCACGCCCCTGCTGTTGCGCGATGTGGCGGAGATCGCGCTCGGGCCGCAGATGCGCCGCGGGGTCGCGGACCTCGACGGCGAGGGCGAAGTCGTTGGCGGTATCGTGGTGATGCGCTACGGCGAGAATGCGCGCGAGGTGATCGACGGGGTCAAGGAGAAGCTGCAGAGCCTGCAGGCCAGTTTACCCCCCGGGGTCGAGGTGGTGCCCGTCTACGATCGCTCGGGCCTGATTGCCGCGGCGGTCAGCAACCTGCAGACCACCTTGCTGGAGGAACTGGTGCTGGTGGCCCTGGTGTGCGCGGTTTTTCTGTTCCACCTGCGCTCCTCCCTGGTCGCGGTGGTCAGCCTTCCGGTGGGCATCCTGGTCGCCTTTATCGTGATGCACCTGCAGGGACTGAACGCCAATATCATGTCCCTGGGCGGGATTGCGATTGCCATTGGGGCGATGATTGACGGTGCCATCGTGCTGATCGAAAACTATCACCGCCACCTGGAGCGAACGCCGGCGACGCCGGAGAATCGCTGGCAGGTGGTTGCAGATTCTGCGGCCGAGGTCGGCCCGGCCCTGTTCTTCAGCCTGCTGATTATTACCGTCAGTTTTCTGCCGGTCTTTGCCCTGGAGGCGCAGGAGGGGCGGATGTTCGCGCCGCTGGCCTTCACCAAAACCTACGCCATGGCCGCCGCGGCTGCGCTGGCGGTGACCCTGGTGCCGGTCCTGCTCGGTTACTTTGTGCGCGGCCGGATTCTGCCGGAAGCACGCAACCCGGTGAACCGGATGCTGGTATCCGCCTACCGCCCGGCCCTGGCCTGGGTGCTGCGCTGGCCACGGACCACGTTGCTGGTGGCACTGCTGGTCACCGCGAGCGGGCTGTTGCCGCTGCAGCGCATCGGCAGCGAGTTTATGCCGCCCCTGGACGAGGGGGATCTGATGTACATGCCCACCACCTACCCGGGCCTGTCCATCGGCGAGGCGCGACAGCTATTGCAGCAGACCGACAAGCTGATTCGCAGCGTACCCGAGGTGGCGACTGTGTTCGGCAAGATTGGCCGTGCCGATACCGCCACCGACCCGGCGCCCCTGACCATGATTGAAACCTTTATCCAGCTCAAGCCGCGGGAGGAGTGGCGCGAGGGGGTGACTACCGACGGCCTGAAACAGGAACTGGACAGGCTGGTGAAGCTGCCTGGACTGACCAATGCCTGGGTGATGCCGATCAAGACCCGGATCGACATGCTGGCCACCGGGATCAAGACGCCGGTGGGGATCAAGATTGCCGGTCCCGAGCTGGGCGTGATCGAGGATGTGGGCAAGCAACTGGAGGATCTGCTCAAGGACCTGCCCGGTACCCTCTCGGTATATTCCGAGCGGGTAACGGGTGGTCGCTACATCGTGGTGGATATCGACCGCGGGCGAGCCGCGCGCTATGGCCTCAATATCGCCGACGTGCAACAGGTGGTGGCGGCCGCCATCGGCGGGGTGGAAGTGACCCAGACCGTGGAGGGGCTGGAACGCTATCCGGTGAACCTGCGCTATCCCCAGGCCTACCGGGATTCACCGGAGCAGCTGGCGCTGCTGCCCATTGTCACCCCCGGGGGGCAGCGCATTGCCCTGGGCGACGTGGCCGCGGTGCGCATCGAGGATGGCCCGCCGGCGATCAAGAGCGAAAATGCCAGGATCAATGGCTGGACCCTGGTGGATATCGACGGGGTCGACCTGGGTACCTACGTGGCGCGGGCCAAGGAAGTGGTCGCCGGGTCCCTCGAATTGCCGCCGGGCTACTCGGTAAGCTGGGCCGGCCAGTTCGAGTACCTGGAGCGGGCCCGGGCGCGCATGGCCTGGGTGGTGCCAATGACCCTGGCGATTATCCTGCTGCTGCTGTACGCGAACTTCCGCAGCGTGGCCCACGTGGCCCTGCTGGTGGTGACCCTGCCCCTGGCACTGGTCGGCAGCCTGTGGCTGATGCACCTGCTGGGCTACAACTTCTCGGTCGCGGTGGCGGTGGGCCTGATTGCGCTCGCCGGGATCGCGGTGGAGACCGGGGTCATCATGCTGGTCTACCTGGATCAGGCCTGGCGCGAGCGCACCGCGGACAATCCGGACGCGGTCGCCGACGCGGTGCTGGCGGGTGCCAGCCGGCGGGTGCGTCCGGTGTTGATGACGGCGATCGCGACCATGGTCGGCCTGCTGCCGGTGCTCCTCGGCAGCGGGGCCGGCTCTGAGGTGATGAGCCGCCTGGCGGCACCAATGGTCGGGGGCATGGTCAGCGCGGTCCTGCTCACCCTGTTTGTCCTGCCCGTGCTCTACCTGCAATGGCGCAACTGGGGCGGTAGCAGGAATAACGGGAGTGGGGCGCTGTAAGCCTTGCCGCCAGTTGTGGCGCGACCGCGCGGCGGCAGTACCCGGGGTTAGTCCCCGGGCAGCTCGCCGGCAAAAAAACGTCGCGGGTTATCCCGTAGCAGGGTGTCGATCTGTCCCTGGGTGATGCCCGCCTCCAAAAGCTGCGGAATGATGTGGCGGTGAAAATGGGTCGGGTCGAACAGGTTGTCGGTGTTGGCGGCTGCCAGTAGCTCAGGTGGAAAAGGTTCACCACGGGTGCACCAGACGCTGTCGTGGGACACCACGACCTGCTGCTCCTTGCCCTGCTGCAATAGCTTCACAAGTGACTCCACGCGCTGCGCGTCGGGTACCAGAATATCCAGGCCAAAACGGTCGAAGCCCAGGTAGGACCCGCCCTCGACGATTTTCATGTGGTAGGCGTGATCCGCGCTGCCGCAGCTGTGCCCGATAATAATCCGGTGTGCTGGCACGCCCTGGTCGATGAGAAACTGCTGCTGTGCATCCCCCATGGTGCCCTGGTCGGTATGGGTGGTGATCGGGGCACCGGTTTCCAGGGCAGCTCTGGCCGCTGCCTCCAGGACCAGGTACTCGTAATCGCTAATCCTGCCCACGCCCGTAGCGACCTTGATGATCCCCGCCCTGATCCCGGTATCGCCGATACCTTCCGTCAGTTCGCGGATAAACAGCTCCGCCATGGCCTCTACCGCGATGCCTGCCTGCCGCCGAAAGTGCCAGTAGGCAAAGCCGCCCTCGTCCTCCTTGTACAGGCCCGTGGCGCAAATGATGTTGAAGCCGGTGCGTTCGGCGACCTCCCGGGCCAGCGCCACGTCGCGCCCCAGGTCGTTGGGGCAGGGGTCCAGCATCGACTGCACCCCGAGTTCCTGCATCGCGCGCACCTTGTCGACGCAGGTAGCCAGCATCTGTTCCCGCGTCGGGCCGGGGTGCAGGGTGTCCGCCTCCCAGCCCGGGTAGCCGATGAGCAGGTGTTCATGCATCAGGGTGGTACCGAGCTGATGGACATCGATGGGACCGCAAACGGTGTTGACGGTGGGCATAAGAGTCTCCCTTGCATGGATCTGCGGTGAACCGCGGCCTGGCTGCGACCGGTGGCATTATCGGGGTTTGCGTCGGGCTCTCCAGGTGTTATAGTTAAATATAACACCATATCAACGAGGGCACGCACATGCGCTTTTATTCTGTCAGGCAATATCGGGCGTGGAAAGGGCGGGCACTGCTGCCGGCCACGATCTTCCTGTTCCTGGCCTGCCTCCTGGCCCTGCCGGCCAGGGCCGCCGACACGCTGCGCGTGGCGGGGCTGGAGTTCGATAATGTGCTGGTTTTCGGCGACGTTGAGGTCGAGATCAGCCACGGCGACGAGGTCGAGCTGCTTCTCCGGGGCAGCGCCATCGATCTCGAGCAGCAACCTTTCCTGGTGGAAGGGAACAACCTGGTCCTGGGGCGCAGCCGCGGCGCGAGCGGGGATGCGTTCAGCGATGTGCAGTTCAAACTCAGGACGCCGGCGCTGAGCCACGTCGAGCACCGGGGTTCGGGGGACGTATACATCCAGTCCTTTGAGGGTGAGCGCCTGTTCGTGTCGCTGGCGGGTTCAGGCCAGGTGCGGCTGTTTGCGCAGCGTGCCGGGAGCATGATTCTGCAACTCAGCGGCAGTGGCGATCTGCAGGCCGCGGGTATCACCGCGGAGACGGTGAAGGTATCGCTCTCCGGGTCCGGGGAGGTCCAGCTGGGCCGTATCGATGCGCGCGATATGGAGGTGGCATTGCGCGGCTCTGGCGACATCAGCGTGAGCGATGAAGGGCAGTTGGAAACCCTGGAGGTCAATATCATCGGTTCGGGCGATGTCAGAATGAGCTCGCTGCATGCCCGCTCGGCCGAGGTCAATATCGTGGGGTCCGGGGATGCGCGCGTCGGCGTGGTCGAGGATCTGGACGTCAATATCCTGGGCAGTGGGGATGTTCGCTTCGCGGGTGAACCACGGATTTCCCAGTCCATTCTCGGGTCGGGTGACCTCCGGGCCACGCGCTAGCCGCGTCTTGGGAGAAAATCGTGTCGATCGAATGGAATGATAAACAGCCGATATACCGGCAGCTCAGAGACCAGGTAGTGGAGCGGATTATGGATGGCAGCTTTGCCGAGGGAGAAGCGGTACCGTCAGTGCGCCAGGTGGCCGCGGATTACCAGATCAATCACTTGACGGTGGGCAAGGCCTACCAGGAGCTGGTGGATATCGGCCTGCTGGAAAAGCGCCGCGGGCTGGGCATGTTTGTGACCGAAGGTGCGCGCGCTGCCCTGACCAGTGACGAGCAGCAGCGATTCCTGGCCGAGGAAGTCCCCGCATTCGCCGAGCGCGTGCGGGTGCTCGGCCTGGATATGTCCGATGTGCTACAGCGACTGCAGCAGGAGGTAGGCGAATGAGCGCGGTGATAGAGGCGCGCGGCCTGAGCCGCGAATTCGACCAGGTTCGTGCGGTGGACGGCGTCGACCTTTCCCTGGCCGCCGGATCGGTAATGGGTCTGATCGGCCCCAACGGCGCGGGTAAGACTACCCTGTTGCGCGCACTCCTGGGCCTGACCCACTGCGAGGGAGACGTGGCAGTGTTGGGATTGGACCCCCGGCGCCAGCACGCCAAGCTGATGGAGCGGGTCTGTTTTATTGCCGACACCGCGGTCTTGCCCCGCTGGATGACGGTCCTGCAGCTGCTGGACTACGTCAGCGGCGTACACCCGCGATTCGATCGCGAGCAGGCGCAGCGCTTCCTGGCAGCCACGGAAGTGGGACTCAAGCGCAAGGTGCGGGAGCTCTCCAAGGGCATGACGGTGCAGTTGCACCTGGCCCTGGTGATGGCCATTGACGCGCGCGTGCTGATCCTGGATGAGCCGACCCTGGGCCTGGATATCCTGTTCCGCAAGCGCTTTTACGAGCAGTTGCTCAACGACTACTTTGACGACGAGCGGACGATTATTATCTCCACCCACCAGGTCGAGGAGGTCCAGAATATCCTGACCGATGTCGTGTTTATGCACCGTGGGCGCCTGGTCATGCAGAAGCCCATGTCCAGCCTGGACGAGGACTTTGTCGAATTGCACGTGGTGGGAGAGGCCGCCGCGCGCGCCGAGGCCATCCCGCACATCGGCGCGCGCACGATACTCGGTGGCAAGGCATTTATTTACGAAAACGTGGACCGCGAACTGCTGGCGCCATTGGGGGAGTTGCGCACGCCCTCGGTGTCCGACCTGTTCGTGGCCAAGGTAGGGGGAGAGCAGGTCTATGGCTAATTCCATTTCATCCCGCTGGTTTACGCTGATCCAGCGCGAGCTGCAGGAGTACCGCGTGTCCCTGCTGTGGACGCCATTGTGTATCGCCCTGCTGCTAAGCGGCGCGATGCTGCTCAGTGTGTTGCTGGCCGGCCGTATCAGCGCGGTGGGCGAAGCAGTACTGGAGGTGGTGCTCCAGGACGAGTCTATCTCCGGCATGAACATCAGCATCCAGATCGATGACGACGCACCGGCCGATTCTGAGATCAACTACCGCATCGAAGAGGATGTCGAACCGCTGCCCGAGGGGGCGTGGAACTTCTCCCGCGAGTGGCGCTTTGACCCGCCCGAAGATAGTGACGGTGACCGCGACAGTGACCGGGCCCCAATCGAGCCGTCCGCGTCCGGTGGCGATTCCTTTAATCCCATGCTGCAGATCATTAGCGCCCTGTTGATGCTGGCGCTGGTACTGGTGACCGTGAATTACCTGCTGGGCAGCCTGTTCGACGACCGCAAGGACCGCTCGATCCTGTTCTGGAAATCCATGCCGGTATCGGAGTGGGAGGTCCTCGGCAGCAAGCTCGCGGTGGCGCTGGTAGTGGCGCCGCTGGTGTTCCTGGCGGCGTCTGTCATCGCGCAGGTGGCCTGTACCCTGCTGGCGATGCTGCTGGTCTGGCGGATGGATATGGACCCCTTCCAGCAGATTCTCGGGAATGTGGAGTTTGTCAGTCTGTGGCTCAGCCAGATCGGCGGCTGGCTGCTAGTGGCTCTCTGGGTGGCGCCGGTCTACCTGTGGCTCTTGCTGGCCTCCGCTGCGGCCCGGCGCTCGCCCTTCTGGCTGGCAGTCGTGCCACCAGTGCTGGCAATGGTCCTGGAGCAGACCCTGTTCGGTACCGAGTACCTGCTTGCCGCAATCGGTGCGCATATGCCTTTCTCGACTCCTGGCATCAGCCTGTCCGCGGATGAACTGCCCGGCGCTTTGGGCGTTCCAAGTCTCTGGAACCTCCTCGCAGGTCTCGCGGTGGCAGCCCTGCTGGCCTTCGCCACGGTGTGGCTGCGCAGGCACCGCTGGGAAATCTAGTGCTATTGCTGAATTCGCCCCATGAATAGTAAAAATCTTTTCTATTTATTTCATTTATGGGGCTCGGCTGTCTAGTATTCGCCCTGACGATCCGGGGAGCGACCGCGTTGCCTCCCTTCACCTGAAAGAACCGAGGTACCCCTCATGGCGAATTACCAACAGACCGTTGAATCCTACGCAGCCCTGCGCAGCGCGCGCGGCGGCACCTGGGATAATATCAATCCCGAGTACGCTGCCCGCATGGAGCTGCAGAACCGTTTCCGCACCGGCCTGGATATCGCCCGCTACACCGCGGCGATTATGCGCAAGGACATGGCGGAGTACGACGCGGACAGCAGCCAGTACACCCAGTCCCTGGGCTGCTGGCACGGCTTCATTGGCCAGCAGAAGCTGATGGCGATCAAGAAGCATCACGGCACTACCAACAAGCGCTACCTGTACCTGTCCGGCTGGATGATCGCGGCCCTGCGCAGCGAGTTCGGACCGCTGCCGGACCAGTCCATGCATGAGAAGACCACGGTCCCGGCCCTGATCGAAGAGCTGTACACCTTCCTGCGCCAGGCGGACGCCCGTGAGCTGAACCATCTTTACCGCGATCTCGACGCGGCACGCGAGGCAGGTGACGAGGTCAAGGTCAAGTCGGTGCTGAATGCGATCGACAATTTCGAGACCCACGTGGTACCGATCATCGCCGACATCGATGCCGGTTTCGGCAACGAGGAAGCAACCTATCTGCTGGCCAAGAAAATGATCGAAGCCGGCGCCTGCGCGATCCAGATCGAGAACCAGGTATCGGACGCCAAGCAGTGCGGCCACCAGGACGGTAAAGTGACCGTCCCGCACGAGGACTTCCTCGCCAAAATCAACGCCGTGCGCTACGCCTTCCTGGAACTGGGCGTGGAAGACGGCGTTATTGTCGCCCGCACTGATTCCCTGGGTGCCGGCTTGACCCAAAAGATTCCCGTGTCCCGGGATGCCGGCGACCTGGCGCACAAGTACAACGCCTTCCTCCAGACTGAAGTCGTGGAACAGGCTGATGACGTGCGCGAGGGCGACGTGGTGATCAAGCAGGACGGCAAGCTGGTACGCCCCGTGCGCCTGCCCAACGGCCTGTACCGCTTCAAGGACGGCACCGGCGAAGCCCGCTGCATCATGGACTGCGTTACCAGCCTGCAGAACGGTGCCGACCTCCTGTGGATCGAGACCGAGAAGCCCCACGTTGGCCAGATTGGCGCCATGGTGGATGAGATTCGCAAGGAAATCCCCAACGCCAAGCTGGTATATAACAACTCGCCGTCCTTCAACTGGACCCTGAACTTCCGCCAGCAGGTATTCGATGCCTGGAGCGAGGAAGGCAAGGACGTTTCCGCCTACGACCGCGACAAGCTGATGAGCGCCGACTACGACGACACCGAGCTGGCGGCCCTGGCGGATCAGTGGATCCAGTCATTCCAGGCGGACGGTTCGCGCGAGGCGGGCATCTTCCACCACCTGATCACGCTGCCCACCTACCACACCGCGGCCCTGTCCACGGACAACCTGGCCAAGGGCTACTTCGGCGCCGAGGGCATGCTGGCCTATGTCGCCGGTGTCCAGCGCAAGGAAATCCGCGAGGGTATCGCCTGCGTCAAGCACCAGGACATGGCGGGCTCGAACATCGGCGATGACCACAAGGAGTACTTTGCCGGTGAAGGCGCACTCAAGGCCGGCGGCAAGGACAACACCATGAACCAGTTCGGCTGATACCCACCGACTGAACCCCAAGGGCCCGATAGGGCCCTTTTTTATGTCCAAGGATGGACGGTACATCCCGAGAGGCATGGATGCCGGCAGGGATGTTGCCATGGATCACTCGGCAACCTGAAAGAATCCAATGCCGGCAGCGATCAATGTCCAGGGATGGACCGGGCCGCGCAGGCGGTACATCCCGAGAGGCATGGATGCCGGCAGGGATGTTGCCTTGGACCACTCGTTAATCTGAAAGAATCCAATGCCGGCAGCGATTTGCCGCGATTATTTCCACGATCAGTTATGTGCTATTGAACAAGGCATAGACGATGACGTCCCACGCTGGGTCAAGCACTCCGTAGTGCCGGTTGTGACCTGGGGATACACCTCCCCGGACACGCTAAAAGCGTGACTTCCATGTCGCGCTCGGCACCGGCCGTCCATGGCCGGTGACGGTCCGGGAAGGTGCGCCCGCAGCTCACGCCCTGCGCCAACGCGAGAGTCAGTTGTTTCAGGTCCGAAGACGATGGAATGAAATTGGCACCGACCGAGCGCGTGAGGCGCCCGGGGCCCTCCCGGGACCGTCAGCGGCATGGAAGCCGCTGTCGAGCCTACAGGGATGTATTCACGGCGTGTCCCGGGCGGGCTCCGGGCGCCGTTCGCGCGGTTTCCATGTGCCAGATGTTCGCAGCCAGGAGTAGACGCAGAAGTCGAATATTGCTGAAGTCGCGGATAGTTCGGATAGCGCAGTTGTCGGTGGCGAACGAGATCAGGCGCCCAACCCAAACGGGTCATCAATCGAAGCCGAAGGCTGGGTAAACCACCGTGGCCCCTCCGCGGTAACGTAGAAATGATCCTCCAGCCGCACGCCAAACTCGCCCGGGACGCAGATCATCGGCTCATTGGAAAAGCACATACCCGGCGCCAGCGGCTGCTCCGTGTTGCGCACCAGGTAGGGCCACTCGTGGATGTCGAGGCCGATGCCGTGGCCGGTGCGGTGGGGGGTGCCCGGGAGCTGGTAGTCGGGCCCCAGGCCGTTAGCGACGAGGACCTCGCGGGCGGCATCGTCGACGCTGCCGCAACTGCGACCGGGTTGGGCGGCGGCGAAGGCGGCGGCCTGGGCGGCGTGTTCGATATTCCAGATTTCGCGCTGGCGCGCACTGGGTTCGCCGAAGACGTAGCTGCGGGTGATATCCGACAGGTAGCCCTCAAGCTGGCAGCCGGTGTCGATCAGCACCATGTCGCCCTCGTCCAGGGTCTTGGGCCTGGCCACCCCGTGGGGGAAGGCGGTATCGGGGCCGAAGAGGACGATACAGAAATAGGAGCCATTCCCGGCGCCCAGGGCGCGATGGGCGCGGTCGATAAAGTCCGTGACCTGGGCAGTGCTGATGCCCTTGTGCAGGATGCTCGCGGCGGCGCGGTGGACAAGCAGGGTCATGTCCTTGGCGCGCTGCATCAGGGCCAGCTCCGCGCCGGTCTTGTGCATCCGGCAGCCAGCGGTGACTGCGGTACCGTTGACGAAACGTTGCCCGGGGTTGGCCTGGGCCAGGCCGCCGACGATAAAATAGGGCGTGGACTCATCCAGCCCGATGCTGCCGCCATTGATGTCGAGTGAGGCCAGGATGCGGCCGGTGAGGGCGTAGGGGCTCTCGTGCTCTTCCCAGCAATGAACCTCGCCGGGGATGCGGATGAAGCCCTGCAGCGTGCCCCGTTCGAAAGCCGGGGCGATGTAGTGAATATCACCGTGCGCCGGCAACAGGGCGCCGACCATCCGCTCACTGCTGCCGAAGGGCGTGCCCGTGAAGTAGTAGAGATTGGTGCCAGCATTGAGATACAGGGCATCCATGCCCTGTTTGCGTAGCAGGGTCTGGGCATCCTGGATGCGCTGGCGAAATTCCGCATCACTGATGGGCTGGATGTCGCCGGTCATGTCTGTGAGGCCCTCCAGGGCCTGGGCCTGGGTCTTGCCGCCTGCGCCAGTGGTCATAATCGCTTCCTGAGTCAGCCCCCGTGGGGGCAGGTGTCTGGGGTTTTGGTGAATCTTAACGCATCGGCGATAATAAGCGTCGAATCAAGACAGCAGGAGCTTTCATGCGTTGGGCAGATATTGATCAGCAGGTGTGTTCGGTAGCCAGGGCCCTGTCCGTGGTGGGAGAGCGCTGGACGCTGCTCATTTTACGTGACGCCTTCCTGGGCACTCGGCGTTTTGACCAGTTCCAACGCAACCTGGGGATCACCCGGCACCGGCTTTCCGAGCGCCTGGGCAAGCTGGTGGAGCAGGGCGTGCTGGTCAAGGTGCCCTACCAGGACCGGCCCCGGCGCTACGAGTATCGCCTCACCCGCAAGGGCCTGGGCCTGTACCCGGTGCTGATGAGCCTCAGTCGCTGGGGTGACGAGTGGATGGCGGACGATGCCGGCGTGCCCCTGGAATATGTGCACCAGGCCTGCGGGGCACAGATGGCCCCCGTACTGGCCTGCAGCCATTGCGGTGAACCCCTGCGCCCCGAAGGGGTCAAGCCACGCATCGGCCCTGGATTGCAGCCCTTCGCGACGCAGATCGCCGAAACCGACGGTGAGTTGCCGCCGATTCCCGAGGTTATTCGCCGCTCCATGCCCGGGGAGTCCGCCTAGCAGCCTTGAATCTCTCGTCCCCTGTTCTACGCTGGAGTCGGGGTGCCTGCGCGGGCACCTACTGCCACGTCGAACAGGGGACCACAATGAAGACCTTAGCCAGACTCCCGGCAATCGCGCTTTGCGGCCTGATGCTCGTCGCCTGTGGTGACGATTCCTCCTCCGCCAGCGGTGACGCGGACCCCTGCGCGTTGTTGAGCAACAGTTTGCTGGATGCCCACTTCCCGGTACCGGACCCCGGGCAGGTCAACCGTTCGCCGTCCAGGTATTCGCCGCATCCCTTGTGTATGGTCACCTGGGAAAAAGCGAATGCTGCTGAGTTGCAGGCGGAGTACGACGAAGAAATGACGGCCTACATGAAACGGAAAATGCAGGGCGAAAAGGTCGACCTGCCGGCGATGCGCACGCGCAACGAGGTCACCCTGACCCTGTACACGCCGCTGTTCGACAGCGAGCAGGCGGCGCAGTCCGGCTTCAATAGCGCCATGCGGATGCTGCAAGCGGGTACCCGCTCCCAGGTCGCGGATACCCAGATCAACTTCCAGGCCGACCTGGAGACAGTGAGCGGTGTGGGTGACGAGGCCCGCTGGGCCGCGCGTCTAAACCAGCTGAGTATCGTCGACGGTCGGCGCATTCTGCATATCACCGTCGACACCGGGGCTGACAAGGCGCGTCACCTGGCACTGGCGAAAGCGCTGGCGCAGGATTTGCTGCCGCAGTTGTAGGTCGGGCTGCGTAGGTCGGGCCGCGCAGGTCGGGCCGCGCAGGTCGGGCCCCGGCGTCGCTTGACCTGCGCCTTGCCTTGGGCCAACGTACCCGGTTGTACCCGCCGGGAGAAATCGCATGAAACTCAAGATCAATGGTCGCACCCACGAGGTCGAGGCATCGCCGGAAATGCCGCTGCTGTGGGCGCTGCGGGATTTGCTGGGGCTGCGAGGCACCAAGTTTGGCTGCGGCAAGGCCCTCTGCGGGGCCTGTACCGTGCATCTTAATGGTACCGCCACGCGCTCCTGCCAGCTGCCGCTGTCGGCCGCCAGCGGCGGCGAGATCACCACCATCGAGGGACTCTCCGAGGCCGGTGACCACCCGGTCCAGGTGGCCTGGCGAGAGCACAACGTGCCCCAGTGTGGCTACTGCCAATCGGGTCAGATCATGTCCGCCGCGGCGCTGTTGGCGAGCAATGCCAGCCCGACGGAGGATGAGATCGACCAGGCGATGAGCGGCAACCTCTGCCGCTGCGGCACCTACCCGCGTATTCGCGCTGCGATTCGCGATGCTGCAGACAGCGCGGGAGGTGACGCATGAGCGTGGTCACACGATTGTCCCGGCGGCGTTTCCTGGCCCTCACCGGAATCACCGCCAGCGGTCTGCTGCTGGGCACGGTCGCCGGCTCCCGGAGTCACGCGGCGGACATTCTCGCGGACGCCGAAGGCGCGCGCCTGAACCTGTTCGTCAGCCTGCGCGAAGACGGTACCGTGGAGATAGTTGCCCATCGCTCCGAGATGGGAACCGGTATCCGCACCAGCCTGCCCCAGGTTGTGGCCGATGAAATGGAGGCGGACTGGGAAAGGGTGACCGTGATCCAGGCCCCCGGGGACGCCGCCTACGGCAGCCAGAACACGGATGGCTCCCGCTCCATCCGCAACTTCTACGCCGGCATGCGCGAGCTCGGTGCCAGCGCTCGGCAGATGTTGGAGAGCGCCGCCGCCCAGCGCTGGGGCGTTGCGGTGGAATCCTGCACGGCAAAGGCGCATGCGGTGCATCACACCGACGGCCGCAAACTGGATTATGGCGAACTGGCTGCCGCGGCGGCGCGTCAGCCGGTGCCGGAAACCGACACCCTGCAACTCAAGTCGCCGGCGGATTTCCGCTACATCGGCCAGTCCATGCCCGTGGTGGATCTACAGGACATGACCACGGGCAGTGCGCAGTACGGGATCGATATGCATCTCCCCGGCATGGTGTACGCCAGCATCGAGCGGACGCCTTTCATGGGTGGCCGTATCGCGTCCTATGATGCCAAGGAGGCCCTGGCGCAGCCGGGCGTGCTGGACGTGGTGGAACTCAAGGCCCCCGAGGGTCCCCCCGGATTCAACAATATCGAGGGTCTTGCGGTCATCGCCGACAATACCTGGGCGGCCGCCAGGGCGCGGGACTCACTGTCAGTGAAGTGGCAGGACAGTCCCCACAGTGAGCATGATTCCACGGCGTACCTGGATGAGCTGGAAGCCCGGGTCGGTGGCGGCCCGGGCGAGGTTGCCCGCGAGCGCGGCGATGTGGATGCCGCCCTGGAAGGTGCCGCCAGCGTGGTCGAGGCCAGCTACCGCACACCCTACCTCGCTCACGCGCCGATGGAGCCCCCGGCGACCCTGGCGAGGGTCAGCGATGCCGGTTGCGAGCTGTGGGCCTGCACCCAGAATCCCCAGGCGACCCAGTCTGCGGTTGCTTCGGCGCTGGGCCTGGAGCCCGCGGCAGTCACGGTACACGTCACCCTGCTGGGCGGTGGCTTCGGGCGCAAATCCAAACCGGATTACTCGGTGGAAGCGGCCCTGCTGGCTGCCCATGTCGGCAAGCCCGTGCTCGTGACCTGGACGCGGGAAGACGATATCCATCACGATTATTTTCATTCCTGTAGTGCGCAGTACTTTCGCGCTTCGCTGGACGACGCCGGCGAGGTGACCAGCTGGCTGGCGAGGCAGGCTGCGCCGTCGATTTCCGCGACCTTCGACGGCAAGACCACGCACCTCGGCGACGGCAGTCTCAGCCAGACTTTTGGATCGGTGCCCTTTGCCACACCCAACCTGCGGATAGAGAGCCACGCGGCGCCGGCGCACGTGCGCATTGGCTGGCTGCGCTCGGTCTACAATATTCCTTTCGCTTTTGGCGTCTGCAGTTTCGTCGACGAGTGCGCCCATGCCGCAGGGCGGGACCCCGTGGCACAGTGGGAGGCGATGATCGGGGAAGACCGGCACCTGGACTTTGCACCGGAGGGCTTCGAGTTTTCCAACTACGGCCGCCCGCTGAGCGAGTACCCCTACGATACGGCGCGCCTGAAAGGGGTATTGCGCAAGCTTGCCGGGGAGGTGCCGCTGCAGGAGGAACTGCCCGAGGGACAGGGCTGGGGTATCGCCGTGACCCGCAGTTTCCTCTCCTATGTCGCCGTGGCCAGCAAGGTGGAAGTGAGCAGTGGCAAGCTGCAGGTCCTGGAGATGCACGGCGTGATTGATGCCGGCCTGGTGGTCAACCCGGACCGGGTGCACGCCCAGCTGGAGGGCGGCATGATATTTGGCCTCAGCGCAGCCCTTAACGGCGAGATCAGCTTTAGCGGCGGTGTCGCTGACCAGGCCAACTTCGATACCTACCCCGTCGTGCGTCTGGCGCAGACGCCGCGGGTTATCCGCACGCACATTATGCCCAGCGAGGCACTGCCCGCCGGTGTGGGGGAGCCCGGTACACCCCCGACGCCGCCGAGCATCAGCAACGCGGTGTTTCGGGCCACTGGACAGCGCGTACGCAGCCTACCGCTGTCACGCCACTTTGATGTCTGACGGGGTCTGTCTTGCCCGCATCGCGGTGGCGGTGCGGGCTCCGGGGCAAACGAATCTACAAGGGAATCTCCTATGAATCCACTGCAGCTGGGCCTGGTGCCGCAGATCATGCTCGGCGTCGTGATCGGCGCCCTGCTGGGCGTGCTGTTGCCCGGCCTGGCGGAATCGCTGGGTCTGCTGGGGCAGCTGTTTGTCGGCATGCTCAAGGCGGTCGCGCCGCTGTTGGTGATGCTGCTGGTCATGTCGGCCATTACCAATCGGCACGAGAGCGGGCGCGACGGACGCAAATCCGTGCTCACCTTGCTGCTATACCTGGCGGGGACGGTCAGCGCGGCCTTTGTCGCCCTGCTGATGAGCCAGCTCTTTCCGCAGACCATCGTCCTGACAGAGGTGGCCGAGGGTTCTCCGCCGGCTGCGGTAAGCGCCGTGCTCAGCGACGTGCTGTTCAAGCTGATCGACAATCCCGTGAATGCCCTGGTGGAGGGAAATTTCCTCGGCTGTCTGACCTGGGCGATCCTGCTCGGCCTGAGCTTTCGCGCCGCCAGCCCCGTGTTCAAGGAAAACCTGGAGACCCTGGCGAATGGGGTGACGGACATCGTGCGCTATGTGATCCGGCTCGCGCCGCTGGGCATCCTCGGCCTGGTGAGCTACACCGTGGCGACCATTGGCCTGGAGGCCCTCGCAGGTTACGCCAGCCTGGCCGTGCTGCTGGTGACCTGCATGCTGCTGGTGGCCCTGGTGGTGAACCCGCTGGTGGTCTTCCTGCTGACCCGGCGCAATCCCTATCCCGTGGTGTTCCAGTGTCTGGAGGAGTCCGGGATTACCGCGTTCTTCACCCGCAGTTCCGCCGCCAATATCCCGGTCAATCTCACCCTCGCGAAAAAGCTCGGTATCAGTGAAGAGCTGTATTCCGTGACCATTCCGGTAGGGGCCACGATCAACATGTCCGGCGCGGCAATTACCATTACGGTGCTGACGCTCGCAGCGACCCATACCCTGGGTATCGAGGTCTCCTTTGGCACGGCCCTGTTGCTGTGCGTGATTTCGGCCCTTTCTGCCTGCGGCGCCAGTGGCGTGCCCTCGGGCAGCCTGCTGTTGATTCCGCTGGCCTGTTCGCTGTTTGGCATACCCGTCGATATCGCCATGCAGGTGGTGGCGGTGGGCTTTATTATCAGCGTGATCCAGGATTCTGCCGAGACCGCGTTGAACTCCAGCACCGACGTGGTCTACACCTATGCGATTGATCGTTTTGGTCGTGACGATGCAGGCTGACTGGCTGTATTACTTCGCCTATGGCTCCAACCTGTCGCTGGCGCGCCTGCGCCAGCGCGTGCCCACCGCCCGACGCGTGGGCACATACTACCTGCCGGGGCACGAGCTGCGCTTTCACAAGCAAGGAGACGATGGCTCGGCCAAGTGCGATGCCTTTGCCAGCTGTCCGGAGGCACGTGTGCACGGTGCAGTCTATGCCCTGGACCCCGTCGCCAAGCCCTACCTCGACCAGGTGGAGGGCCTGGGCTGGGGCTACGCGGAAAAGTGGGTGACCCTGTGGGATGATAGCGGCACTTGTGTGGAGGCACTGACCTACTATGCCACGCGGATCGATTCCAGGTTGCAGCCCTATACCTGGTACGTCAACCATGTCCTGATTGGCGCCCGTGAGTCGGCGCTGCCGGCGCATTACATCAGTGAGCTGGAGAAGATCCGGGGCATCGAGGATGCCGACCGTGAGCGGGACCGGCTGCAGCGCGCGATTCACGAGATCCGTTAGACGCCTGGCCCACTATGAACCTGCCGGCCCCCGCGATTTAAAGGCGGCCAGTACCGGCAAGGGCTTCCCGCCGATTCGCTCCGCCAGGCTGACAAACCTGGCCACGCTGACCTCGCCGCCGTCCTCGGCCAGGGCAGCGGCGAGTTGGTCAAGGCCCGCCTCGCCATCGGTCGCTTCACGGAGTTCGGTGTCCAGTTGATGCATCACGCCGACCGCCCGGGCGGTGGTGGCGCCTGAGGAGTCGGCGGTCATCAGGTCTTCAGATTCCTCACCCCACTCGGCCAGTTCCTCCAGGGTCTCGCGGAAACGCCGCTCGCTGATGCCGCCCGAGCGGCGCAGTATTTCCACCGCGTAGTATTCAGCGATGCCCTCGACGATCCAGTCGCTGCGAGCAGTGCCGTGGATAGAGGTCGCGATATGGATCAGCTCGTGGATCATACTGCTGGTGCGGTTGCCGCTGATCAGGGGCCGGTCGGCGTGCATAAACAGGGAGTTCGGTGCCGACAGGCCGCCGCGCCAGAGCGGGTCATCACCGCTCACCACCAGGATACGCGGGGGCAGGTCCTTGAACACCCGGGTCACGTAGGGCAGGGTCCAGTTGATAAAGGCCAGGGTGTCCTGCAGGCGTACGTCCTGGCCGCTGGGCGCTGCCACCCGCACGCTGGTGCCCGCGATCATGTCCTGCCTGCTGGCGATGTTGCCCAGAATCAGCCAGCCTTTGGGGCGAACAAAGCGCCGCCCCGGGTCGACCAGTGCATAGCAGTGTTCGCTCTCGTCACAATTGGCGTAGGGTGCGGCGGAAGACCAGCCGGGCGGCAGCTGAAAGGTCAGGGTGGCGGTGGACTGCAGCCCCTTGGCCGCGGTCACGGCGATCGGTGGCACCAGGATATCGCTGCGCAATATGGCCCAGCTGTCTGTGAGCAGCGAGTCGTAGCTGTCCCGGTCCTTCCTCGCGCTGACGACAAATTCGTAGCGCAGGCTGGTGCGCGCACCCGCTGGCCGCCAGGTGATTTTGTCCCCGCTCCGTTCCAGCGCTTCCTCCGCGGAGAAATCCAGGTGTCGCTCCGGGTCGGCGTGTATCACCAGCTTGCTCGGCAAGTGCTCCCCGGCAAGGGTCAGGGTCACCCGGGCCCGCTCGCCGTCTGGCGCGATGCTGGCAGCGTAAAGAATCCGGTAATCCTCCGCTTGCGCGCAGCCGCTGACGAACAACAGCAGCGCGAGCCACACCAGGTTTCTTCCCACGTAATACCCCCACAATCATCCCGCCTGCATAAGCCCACAGCTTAACAGGCTACCGCGGGCGCGCCTAACCGCTACCCGGCCTCCACTTGAAGGCAGCGCCATCAGTGCTATGGTAAGAGCACGCGCCAATGGTCTGGCGCAAAATAAGGGGAGGATCCGTGATGGATGATAAGGACGTGAAGCAAGAGGGTGAGCAGTCTCAGCCAGGCGCCGAGGCGCCGGAGCAGCACGCTGGCGACCCTGTCGCCGAGAGCAAGACTTTCGACCTGGGTCAGGTCATCGAGCGGGCGCGCATGGTGATTACCAACCCAAGTGGCTTCTATCAGCAGATGCCCCGGTCCGGGGGCTTCGCGAACCCCACTATATTTGTCGCGGTGATGGCCCTGGCCACGGGGGTGCTGGCGGCTGTGCTCTCAATCTTCTCCTCGGGCGTTGGCCCCATGGGTGTGGGTCTGGCGGCCATTATTATTTACCCGATCTTCGCCGTGATCGGGGCCTTCATCGCCGCCGCTGTACTCTTTGTCATCTGGAAGCTGATGGGGTCCGAGCAGGATTATGAAACCGCATTCCGCTGTTGGTCATCGGCCACGGCGCTGTACCCGATTGCCGTGGTCCTGTCCCTGATACCGTATCTCGGCGCGCTCGTCGGCGTGGCCTGGGGCACCTGGTTGATGATCGAGGCAAGCGTTGCCGTGCACCAGCGCACGCGACGTACCGCGATGATCGTGTTTGGTATCCTTGGCCTGTTGGCGGCGCTTTCCAATGTCAGCAGCGAATATGCCGCCCGGCAGATGGCAGACCGGATGTCCGACTTCAGCAGTAACTACGAGAATATGTCGCCGGAGGATGCGGGGCGTCAGATGGGGGAGTTCCTCAAGGGCCTTGAAGACGCCGCGAACAAGGAAAAGCAGGGGAACTGATCAGCCCTCGCGCAGCGTATCGAGCTGACTGCAAAGCCGCGATGCGCCCTGGAGGATCCGCAGGCTTGGCCGTTGTAACAGGTCCGGGTGAATAAAGAACAGGGCGTCCTCCTGCACCGCGCGCATCGCAGGGTAGTCACGCCAGCTATCGAGCCACTCCGGCCTGGCGGCATCCATGCCGCTGGCGATAATTGCCATGGGATCCCTCTCCAGCACCGCCTCCAGGCTGATGCGCGGTGCCAGTACCGGCGCGTCCGCGAAAATATTGTGGCCCCCGCACAGGCGAATCACATCGCTGACCATGTGCTCGCCGTTCAGCGTCTGCAGCGGCGTGTTCCATATCTCATAGAACACGCTGACCACCTCGGCGCCCCGATACTGCGCCGCCAGGGTATCCAGTGACTGCTGGAACGCGCCCGCCGCAGCCGTCGCCTGCTCCGTCGTGCCTGCGAGGTGTCCTATGTCGCGCACGGTACGGCCGATATCGGACAGTTTGCGCGGCTCGCTGACGTAGGCCGGTATGCCCAGCCGTTGCAGGCTGTCGAGCCCGCTGCTCCCGTTGCCCGAGCCCCACATCAGTACCAGGTCGGGCTTCAGGGCGACCACGGCCTCCAGGCTCCAGGCGTAGGCGCTGCCCACCCGGGGTATCGCGGTTGCGGCCTGCGGGTAATCACTGTAGTCCACGACACCGACCACCTGTTCGCCAGCGCCGGCGCTGAAAGCGTTCTCCACCACGTGCGGTGCGAGGGCCACGATCCGTCCGGCGGGGGCGGGGAGGGTGACCCTACGCCCGGCAAAATCGGTCACCGAAACCTCTGCCAGTGCGGGCAGAGCGCAGGCCAGCAGTGCCAGGAGCCACGCTTTCATCGCGACAGAACCAGCGGCAGGCCGGAACGCGGATCGATATCGACCCGCATATCCACCTCGAACACCTCGCGGAACAGGGTCGGCGTCAGGACCGCGGCCGGGGGACCCTGGGATATCGCCCGCCCGCCCGCAAGCACCAGGAGGTGATCGGCGTGGGCCGCGGCGAGGTTGAAGTCGTGCAGCACCCAGGCGACGGCCACGCCGGCCGCGGCGAGCTGATGCACCGCCTGCAGCATCAACTGCTGGTGCTTCAGATCCAGCCCCGCGGTGGGCTCGTCCAGCAGCAGCAGGCGTGCCGGGCTGTCCTCGGGTCGCCACAGCTGCGCCAGTACCCGCGCCAACTGCACCCGCTGGCGCTCGCCGCCGGAGAGCTCCGTGTAGGGGCGATCCCGCAGCTTTGCGGTGTCGGTGGCGGCCATCACCGCGTCCACGACCTGGCGGTCCCGGGCCGCCCCCGAGGCGTGTGGGGTCCGCCCTAGCTGAATCACCTCCGCCACGCGGAAGGGAAAGTTCAGCGTCGAGTGCTGTGGCAGCAGGCCGATGGCCCGGGCCCGCGCCAGGCGCGGCCAGGCCTCCAGGGGCCGGTCCCAAAGCACGAGTTCGCCGCGGTCGTGGGATAGTCCGCCGGCGAGAGTATGCAGGAGGCTGGATTTGCCCGCGCCATTGGGGCCGATGATCGCGGTGATGGTGCCCGCCTCCAGGCTGAGGTCAATGCCATCGAGCAAGCGGGAACCCCAGGGCGAAGTGCCGAGGTCAGTTGCCTTCAGGACCGCGCCGCTCACAGGCCGTACCGAGAGCGCTGGCGCAGCAGCGACAGGAAGAAGGGCACGCCCACCAGGGCGGTGACTATGCCTACCGGCAATTCCGCCGGGGCCAACACGACCCGGGCGAGGGTGTCGGCCACGACCAGCAGCAGGGCCCCCGCCAGGGCGGAGGCAGGCAGCAGGACGCGGTGATCCGGCCCTGCCAGCAGGCGCACGATGTGCGGCACCACGAGTCCGACGAAGGCGATGGTGCCGGCAAGGGCCACGGCGGCACCGACGCCCACCGCGACAATAATTACCAGGGCGCGCTGGGTGTGGGCGACATCGATACCCAGGTAGCGCGCCTCGGATTCGCCAAGGAGCAGGGCATTCAGGTGCCGCGCATACAGGGGCAGGCTGCCCAGCACGATGGCGGCGACCCCGAGGGCCAGGAGGGTGCGCGCGAGGTCGGCCCCTTCGAGACCCCCCATGTGCCACAGGCTGATGCGGCGCAGCATGGCGTTGTCGGCATGAAAAGCGAGCAGGTTACCAGCCGCACCCGCCAGGGCGGTAATCGCGATACCGGCCAACAGCATCGTGGCGACCGAGGTGCCCTCGCCCCGGGAGGCAAGGCGGTATACCAGGAGCACGGCGGCGAGGCCGCCGGCGAAAGCGCCGAGGGAGACCAGGGTCAGTCCGCTGATGCCCTGTAACCCGGCGCCCGCGGCGACAATGGTGAGACTGGCGCCCAGGGAGGCGCCGGCACTGACGCCGATTAACGAGGGGTCCGCGAGGGGGTTGCGAAACAGGCCCTGCATCGCCGCACCGCTGCAACCGAGGACAGCGCCCACCAGCGCCGCCAGCAGGACCCGCGGTAGCCGGATCTGCATGATGATCAGGCCCGCCTGGCTCGGGTCGTTGCGCCACCACCTGAACATGCCCTGCAGGCTTTCGGCGGGCGTCAGATAGACCGCCCCGCTGCCCAGGGCGACCACCACGGCCGGCAAGAGCAGGAGGGTAAGGCCACTCAGCAGTTGCGGGCCGGACAGGCGCAGCGGCAGTTTATGCATTGCCGCTCCACCAGCGTGGGAACAGGCGCGGCAGGTCCAGGTGTGCCGCGAGACAGTCTGCCACCCGGTCGATCTCCCGTTCACGCAGGGCTGCGCGATCCAGCGGCTGGCACTCGCCGAGACCCGCCCAGGCCAGCAGCGCTGCACAACTTTCGGGGTCGTCGAAGAGCCCGTGGAGGTAGGTGCCGGCGACCAGTCCGTCGGCGCTGCGCGCACCGTCTTCGCGGCCGTCCTCGAGCCGCGCGAAGGGGGCGGCGGACGCGTCCGTGCGCCGGGACTCGCCGCAGTGAATTTCGTAGCCGCTGATGGTGCCACCACAGGGGAGCTGGCCCCGGGTCAGGCGCAGGGTCTTGGCGGGTTGCAATAGTGTGTGCAGCGGCAACAGGTCCAGGCCCGCACTGCTGCCCGCTTCTCCCTCCACGCCTTCCGGGTCCGCGATTGCCTGGCCGAGCATCTGCATTCCGCCGCAGATGCCCAGCAGCCTGCCGCCAAAGCGCAGGTGCCTCTGCAGGTAGCGCTCCCAGCCCTGTGCGCGCAGCCAGGCGAGGTCGGCGCGGACATTCTTGCTGCCGGGAATGATAACCAGGTCGGCCGGCGGTGGCGCCAGTCCCTCGGCCACGTAATGCACCGAAACTTCTGGCTGCAGGGCCAGGGCTTCAAAGTCCGTGTGGTTGGCGATCCGCGGCAGCGCAGGGATCACGACCTGGAAAGGCCGGCCGGTAGTGGCCCCTGCACGCTGGTCGAGGGCGTCCTCGGCGTCGAGCTGCAGGTTGTGCAAGTAGGGCACAACCCCCAGTACCGGTTTGCCGGTATGCGCTTCCAGCCAGTCCAGCCCGCCCTGGAGTAACTTGATGTCGCCGCGGAAGCGGTTGATCACAAAACCCTGAACGCGCGCCTGCTCCGAGTCCGAAAGCAGCTGCAGGGTTCCCACGAGGTGGGCGAACACACCGCCACGGTCGATATCCGCGACCAGGATGACCGGGCAATCCACCGCTTCGGCGAAGCCCATGTTGGCAATATCGCGATCGCGCAGGTTGATTTCAGCGGGACTGCCGGCGCCCTCCGCGATCAGTGCTTCAAAGCGCTCGCCAAGCCGTTGCCAGGAGTCCAGTACCGCCGCCATCGCGCGGGGCTTGTAGTCGTGGTAGGCGCCTGCGCCCAGCTGCATGACTGCCTGGCCCTGGATAATCACCTGCGCATGGGTGTCGCTGCCCGGCTTGAGCAGGACCGGGTTCATGTCCGCGTGGGGCGGCACGCCGGCGGCCTGCGCCTGCAGCGCCTGGGCGCGCCCGATCTCTGCCAGTTCGGGGGTCACGGCGCTGTTAAGGGACATGTTCTGTGGCTTGAACGGTGCGACCTGAATGCCGCGACGCTGCAGCAGGCGACACAGGCCGGTCACCAGTACGCTTTTGCCGGCATCCGAGGTGGTGCCCTGCACCATCAGGGCAACAGCGGTCACTAGTAGTCCACGCCGCGCCTGGCCTTGATTCCCGCGCGAAAGGCATGCTTGACGTCCTTGACCTCGGAGACAGTATCCATGATTTCCTGCAGGGCGCTGCCACCACCGCGACCGGTGACCACCACGCTCTGCTCCCGCGGTCGCTCACTCAGCGCGGCGAGGATTTCCGCCTCGGGTAAATAATCGTAGGCGATCATGTAGGTCAGCTCGTCGAGGACCACCAGATCGAAGTCGGGGTTCTCCAGCATTGCCCGGGCCCGGTCCCAGGTGCGCCGGGCGGCGGCGATATCGCCGCTGCGGTCCTGGGTATCCCAGGTAAAGCCGGTGCCCATCTGGTAGAAATCGATCTGCGGCAGGTGGTCGCGCAGGTAAATCTCCTCGCCCGACAGCTGCTCGCCCTTGATAAACTGGACCACGCCGACTTTCTGCCCGTACCCCAGTGCGCGCAGGACCATGCCGAACGCGGAGCTGGATTTGCCCTTGCCGTCGCCGGTGATCAGGACGGCAACGCCGCGTTCCAGGCTGGCCGCCTCAATATTGGCGTCCACCCGGGACTTCTGTTTCTGCATCGCCGCCTTGTGTTTCTGCGCGCGACGATCGCCTTGGTCTTGGTTACTCATGGTCAGACTCCTAGAACGAGTAGCGCGCGCCCGCATAGAGGGCGCGTCCGCCGGTGTTGAATCCGGGGACTTCCTGGTAGTCACGGTTGAACAGGTTCTCCAGGCGGCCGAATATTTCCACGCCGGGCCACAGCATATAGCGGGCGTTAAAGTCGGCGACCGCGTAGTCATCCAGCGGGCGGCCGTCAATGCCCTCGCTGTCGCGGCTGGCGCGCAGGTTCAGGGCAAGGCTCAGGCTGTCCGCCAACGGCTGCCAGGTCAGCCCGAGATTGGCCAGGTGGCGGGGACGCCGCACGCGCACACTGCCTTCGGCATTGCGGGTGTCGTTGTAGGTGTAGTTGCTATCCAGCGTCAGGCCGTGCAGCAGGGGCATGCTGGCGACGAGTTCCACACCGCTGGATCTGGTCTCGCCGCTGTCCTGCAGGTAGCCGGAGAAGCCCTGCAGGTCAAAGTAGATCTCGTCGCTGATATGCTGGTCGAAGTACACCAGCTCCAGGTAGAGGCCGTTGTCACCCGCCCACACGGCGCCGAGGTCATAGCCGTCGCTTTCTTCCGCATCCAGGCTGGCCTGCGACGCCGGCGGGAAGGCGAAACTGCCACTGTTGTAGGCAATCTCGTACAGGCTCGGGGCGCGGAAGCCGGTACCGTAAGCGCCGCGCAGCTTGAATTCGCCGCCGCTGGCGGGCATCACCCAGGCGGCACTTGCCCGGTGGCTGTTGTGCGTACCGAAATCGTCATTGTCGTCGCGACGGGTGCCGAGCGTGAAGAACAGTTGTTCGCCCAGGCTGCCCTGGTACTCGAGAAATACGGACTCCTGATCCCGTTCGCGCTCGAGGCTGCCATCGTCCAGATTTTCATTGAGATGTTCGATGCCGAAGACCACGCGCTGCGTCTCGCTGGCGCGGTACTGGCCCAGGTAGGACCATTTGCGCAGTTCGCCCTCGCTGCCGAAGGTGGGCTGGGATTCCGTGAACGCCTGGCGACTGGTGTCATTGCCGGTGTAGGCGAGCTGATGCGTGAAATCGCCGCGCACGAGGCTGGCGGCGGCCCGCCATGCGTCCTGTTCGAAGCGGTTGCGGCAGCGATCACTGGGGGCGAAGGTGGTGGCGGTAAAGCAGGCATCGTAATCGCTGTCGCTGTCGATACTGTGCGTTACCAGTTCAAGGTCGAGCCCGTCCAGGGCCTGCCAGCCTACCCGTCCATGCAGGGTCTGGTTGTCATAGCCATCGGCATCGCGCAGGGAGGTATCGCTGCTGCGCGCATTGAATCCATCAGTGGTGAAATCTGTTGCCGAGACCGCGAAATCCGCCCGCTCGGAGGCGCCGGCGACGTCGGCGGACCACTGCCGACTGTTATAGCGGCCTCCCTCACCACTGACTTGGCCCTCAAAACCCGGCTTCGCGCGCCGCGTGCTGAGATTGATCACGCCGCCGGCATCAGCGCCGTACATCAGCCCCTGGGGCCCGCGCAGGATCTCCACGCGCTGAATGCCCGCGCTCAGCATTTCTTCGATGCGGGGGCTGGTCTGGGTGCCAGCGGTGTCGGACAGGTCAATGCCGTCAAGATAAACCCGTGTCCGGTAGCCCTCCTCGCCGCGAATCCGCAGGGAGGTGGGTTTGCCCGCACCGCCGGTATTGCTCGCCGCGATGCCGGGCTGGGAGCGCAGCACGTCGAACAGGGAATGGTAGCCGCGAGCACGAATGTCCTCGGCGTCGAGCACGGTCACCGAAGTGCCGACCTGGCGCAGGGGCATGGGCACCCGCGAGGAGGTGACGACAATTTCTTCCAGCGCGCGCACGGGGCTGTTCTTGCTACTCTCGGCGGGCTGTTGGGCAGCGGCGTAGGCCTGGCTGGCGAGGAAGGCGCTCAGTACGCCCAGTTTGACTGTATGTTGCATCCAAGTTTCCCGTGTCCGGTTAGGGGCCGAGCGAGGGGGGCATTCAGGAAACTCGGCACGCACGGGGGCAGTACCAGGCGACCTTGCATGGAGCCCTCCGCTCCTTCGGTGCGTGTCGATATTGGTAGCAGGCTGGTATCGGGCTCACAGCACTGGGCTGATGACCGTTGCGGGGGCAGCGGTGGCATCGTACACCTGAGGTGGCGATCCACACTTCCCATTCAACCTGCCCAGCCGTATTGCATAAAATCCGGCGGCAGGCACCTGGTACGCGGGGCATTCTCTGCCCTGGGCTGCCCGCTGTCAATCGCCCGCAGCGTGTTTGGTCCTCGGCCAGTCGCTGGCGTAACATGCGCGTTCCAGCCATTCTCACGGAGCGCCCAGTGAAACCCTCTCCGCAGGAAGTCGCTACAGTCGCCCGGCTGTTGGGGCGCGAACCCCGTGGCCTGGAAGCGATCGCGGTGTTTACGAGCGCTGGCGAGCCCGCCGTAATCCGTGTGGCCTCACTGGTAGGCGGCAAACCTTTCCCGACGATGTTCTGGCTGGTCGAGCCGTCGCTCAACTATGCCATCGACCAGGCAGAGGCGGGGGGGCTGATTGCACGCCTGCAGGCGCGCGTGGATGCCGAGCCCGAATTACGCCGCGCCATGGCTGCGGACCACGCCGCGCACGTCGAGCTGCGCGACAGTTATATCAGTCCGGCCCAGCGCGCCGAGATCGATGCCCTGGGTTTCGCCGATGTGCTCCGGCGCCGGGGTATCGGCGGGATTGAGGATGGCGCCCGCATTCGCTGTTTGCATACCTGGTATGCGGCCCACCTGGTGGTGCCCAACACCGTGGGCCGGCTGCTGGATGTGCACTGGCAGGCGGAAGCGGACGTCTGCGCCCCCGGGAGAGGCGCGCCTTGATGCCTCCTGGGCGGATGTCGTGAAGTGGCAGCAGTTTCTCGCGGAGATGAAAACCCGCGGTGTCTACCGGGTGTCCGCGATCTACTGCGCCGGCGCCTGGGCGCTGCTGCAGGTATCCGACCTGCTGTTTCCCATGCTGGGACTGCCCGACGGGTCGGTGACCCTGGTGCTGGCGGCTGCTGCAGCAGGCTTTCCCGTGGCCCTGGTGCTGGCCTGGCTGTTTGACCTTACGCCCGAGGGCGTGGTGAGTGCGCCCGCCAGTGACGCCGCACCCCGGGGGCGTCTGTCCCCGGCCCACGTGGTCGAACTCAGCCTGATGCTGTTGCTCTGCGTCCTGGTGGGTTATCTCTATTTTGACCGCCTGACTCCGGCGCCCGCGGAGCGCGCGAGCTTGACCCAGGCAGCGGCGAATGGCCGTCCTTCCATTGCAGTCATGCCTTTCATCAGTATTGGCGAGAGCGAGGACGCGCGCTACATCGGTGACGGGGTAGCGGAGGAAGTGTTGAACCTGCTGGCGCGCCTGAACGAATTGAATGTCGCCTCGCGGACCTCGTCTTTCTACTTCCGGGGCAAGGATGTCAGTCTTGCGACGATCGCCGAGCGCCTGGGGGTGGGACATCTCCTCGAGGGCAGCGTACGGCGCGAGGGTGAACGCGTGCGCATCAGCGCACAGCTGGTAGATGCCGCCAGTGGATTCAATGTCTGGTCCGAGACTTATGACCGCGATCTCGGCGGGCTGCTGGAGCTGCAGGATGATATCGCGCGGCAGGTGGTCACCGCGCTACAGGTGGTACTGTCGGAGCGTTCGAGTGCGATCCTGGATCACGACACCACGGTAGAGCCGGTGGCCTACGATTACTACCTCCGCGGCCGCGATTACCTGCGGCGACAGGTTGATACCTTCAACCTGGAAACCGGACTGTCTTTCTTTCGCCGTGCGCTGGAAATCAGCCCCAATTTTGCCAGTGCCTGGGCCGGGGTCTGTGACGCCCAGCTTGCGCTGTATGAGCAGCACCTGGCCGCGGACCAGTTTGCGGAGGCGGAGGCCGCGTGCCAGCGCGCCCTGGGCCTGGAACCCGATGCCGGGCCGGTGTATACCGCCCTGGGTAATCTGTACCGCGTCTCGGGTCGCCATGTGCAGGCCTTGGCCCAGTTTGAGCGTGCCCTGGATCTCAACCCCGCCTCGGTAGACGCCTACCTGGGCCGGGGCAAGACGCGCGTGGCCATGGACAAGGATGCCCAGGCCCGGGATGATTTCCTGACGGCGATTGAGCTGCAACCCAATTTCTGGCGCGCCTATAACGAGCTGGGGGTGTTTTACTTTGAGTCGGGCGATTTTGCCCAGGCGCTGCCTTTCCTGCAGCGGGTCGCGAGCCTCAACCCGGGCAGCGACACCACGTTCAATAACCTGGGTTCAACCTACTACATGTTGGGGGACGTGAGCCAGGCCGCCGAGGCCTGGCAGCAGTCGGTGGCGCTCAACCCCTCCGCTGACACCCTGTCCAATCTTGGCACCAGCCTGTTCTTCAGCGGCCGCTTCGAGGAGGCCGCTGCGCGTTACCGCCAGGCGGCGGACCTGTCCCCGGAGCACCATGTATTCTGGGGCAACCGCGCGGAGGCATTGCGCTTTGTGCCGGAGCGCGACGCTGAGGAACAGCAGGCCCTGCAGCGGGCGATCGACCTCGCCCAATCCCAGCTGGCGATCAATCCCGCTGACCGGGTTGCACAGGCGATGCTGGCCAGCTACCTGGTGAGACAGGGGGACGCGGGTCGCGCGCGCGAGTTGCTGGCGGCACTGCCCGAGGGCGCGCGCAACAGCCTGCAGGTGCAGTACTATACTGCAGTGACCTATACTGAGCTGGGCGATTCGGCAGCGGCATTGCAGGCCCTGGAGCAGGCCCTGTCCCTGGGCTATCCGCGGCGGTTGCTGGCACTGGATCCGAATTTTGGCAGTTTGCGCCCCACGCCACAGTTTCAGGCACTGGCGGCTGAATAGGTAAAACGCTCATTAAGAGCAAGGAGTTTGGCATGAGCAGGATTCACCCGGTAACGCCCTTCTGGCGTCTCGTGGTCACCAGGCTGACAGCGCTGGGTGTGCTCCTGGCGCTGGCAGCCTGCACGCACCCCGGTTTTCGGCCCGCGGGCAAGTACAAGCCGGTCAAGGTGGAATTTGACGCCAGTGGCTGCCCGACCAAAGCGGTACCCAGTAACGTGGTCCTCAAGCGCGGCAGCGGGGAAGGGGTGGAATGGGAATCCTCCAGCCCCGGCGTGGATTTCGATGTCTATTTCGATCCATTTACGACCCACTCCACGGCGTTTGCCAAGGAGTCTGGCAGGGTGCGCTCGGGGCCTATCAGCGACCGCGCGCCGGCCACCAAGGGCGGGGTGCGCTACAAATACACCATTGCAGGCGCGCGCTGCGCCGCGAAGCCGCTGGACCCGATCGTCACCGTGGTCAACTGACCGCCCGGATCACAGGGGGTGGTGGCATTTCTAGCCTGACTGGCGATTACCCGCCCCCCGAACGGCAATCATCGTAAGGAAAATTGTCATCTATGCGCTCTCTGGAAGCAGAGGTCCTGGCCAGCGCCAGGGATTGGCTGCGGGCCGAACGCAGCACCTGGCTGTGCACGATTGTCGCTGCCACCGGTTCCTCGCCGCGCCCCCCCGGTTCGATGCTCGCCTGCCGCGACGACGGGGTGCAGTGCGGTTCATTATCCGGGGGCTGCGTGGAGGAGGATCTGCTGCAGCGCCTGGTGGCCGGGGAATACGCGGGAGACCCGACCCGGGTGGTGGATTACGGTGTCAGTGCCGAAGAGAACGAGCGCCTGGGCCTGCCCTGTGGCGGCCGTCTTACGGTCCTCGTGCAGGCCCTGGAGAAGAAGGACCTGGACTGGCTGGAGACGGTGCTCGCAGCCCTCGCGGAACGCCGCGCCGTGCAGCGGGAAACGGATATCGCGACGGGCAGCACGCGGCTGCAGGATTCGCCACGCTACCTGGAACTCGCCTGGGACGGCGAATGCCTGCGCCAGAGCCTGGGGCCAAAGCAGCGGCTGTTGCTGGTCGGCGCCGGCCAGCTCAGCCAGTCCCTGGCAGAGCTGGCGCTGGCGATGGATTATGAGGTACTGGTGACGGACCCTCGGGATACGCTTCGCGAGCAGTGGCAGGGCCCCGCGGTGCCCTTACTCGCGGGTATGCCCGATGACGCGGTGAGGGCAGAGGTGACCGATAACCGCTGCCTGGTGATTACCCTGACCCATGACCCGCGCATCGACGACATGGCGCTGATGGAGGCGCTGGAGGGACCCGCCTGGTATGTCGGTGCCCTGGGCTCCCGGCGCACCTCGGAGAAGCGACGCCAGCGCCTGCGCCAGCTGGGCTTGGGGGATACCGCCCTGGCGCGGCTGCACGCGCCGGTGGGTCTGGATATTGGCAGCAAGACACCGCTGGAGATAGCGGTGGCGGTACTCGCGGAGCTGACCCAGCTGAGCCGCCGGCCCCCGGGATGACAGTGGGGGTGGTGCTCCTGGCGGCGGGTTTTTCCCGCCGCTTTGGCGATGACAAGCGCCAGCAGATGATCAGCCCCGGGGTGTCCCTGCTTGAACACGCGGTAGAACGTGCCCTCGCCAGTGGTCTGCCCCTGCGTGTCAGCCTGCGCGAGGACGATCACGCCCTCGCCGCGATGCTGCGCCAGCGAGGCGTGGAAGTGCTGTGCTGCAGCAGGGCCGCAGAGGGAATGGGGGCCACCCTTGCCGAGAGTGTCGCCGCGCTACCGCCGGCCTGGGAAGCGGTGCTGGTCGCCCTCGCAGACATGCCTGATGTGCTGGTTGGCACCTATCGCGTCCTGGCGCGCGAGGCCTCCGCAGCGCGCATCCTGGTACCCGAGTACGCGGGGCAGGCCGGGCATCCGGTGGTGTTTGGGGCCAGTTTTTATCCTGCACTCCGCGAGCTGTCCGGCGACGCGGGCGGGCGCGGGGTCATTGCGGCCAACGCCGTTGCCGTGCGCCGCGTCCCGGTGGCTGACGCCGGCATCCTGCGGGATATCGACACGTCGCGCGACCTGGCGCGGTACCGGCGCGGCATTCGCTAACCCTGGCAGGGCAGATCCTGGGTCCATACCACCTTGAGGTCCCGGGAGGTATAGCGGTAGCCGCCGGCTACATCCTCGATCACATCCTGGTAGCGAATTCCCATATCCAGCTTGCGCGTCACCTCGTCCCGTTCATAGATATGTGAGGCGACGCACCAGGTCTCGCCGGTGTAGATGGCGTTGTGCCACTCGCCCAGCTGGTTGCCCACCATGTGCAGGGTGCAGAGGTAGTTGTCCAGCAGCGACAGGTTGCCGATAAACTCATCCAGGCTGTCAGCCCCGAAGCCGGGCCCCCGCTGGGTAAAATCGGGCGCCATGATCTCGCGCATCCGTTCGTAGGTCCGGTCGTCGACGAATTGGGCGTATTTTGCCGCCAGCAGGCGGGGTATGTCCTGGTCCATGCTCAGTCCCCTTGGGTGGGTTTCAGGTTGTCTTGCATCAAGCGAAAAATTCGCCGGTACTCGTCCAGCCACGACTCCGGGTGGGTGAAGGCGTGACCGTCGAGGGGGTAGATGGCGATTTCGAAATCCGGCTTTTTCAGCTCCAGCAGGCGCTGCACCACCAGCACGCTGTCCTGGAAGAACACATTGCTGTCCTGCATGCCCGCGGCGATCAACAGCGGGCTCTGCAGACCCTCGGCGTGATTGATCGGCGAGCTGCGCTGGTAGGCTTCCGGGTCAACCAGCGGGGTATTGAGAATACGCCGGGTGTACTCGTTCTCATAGTGCATCCAGTCGGCAACGGGCCGCAGGGCCGCTCCGGCAGCAAAGGCCTCCGGTGCGCGGAACAGCGCCATGAAGGTCATAAAGCCGCCGTAGGAGCCACCGTAGATGCCGACCCGCTCCCGTGCCACGCCGTGCTCCTGTACCAGGTAGTCGATCCCGTCCAGGTAGTCCTCCAGTTCGGGGTGACCCATGTTGCGGTAGATGGTTGTCCGCCAGTCCCGCCCGTAGCCCTCTGAGCCCCGGTAGTCCAGGTCCAGGACCACGTAACCGGCGTGGTTGAGGAAGGTATGGAACATGAACTCACGGAAGTAATAGGGCCATCCCATATGGGCGTTCTGGGTGTAGCCGGCACCGTGGACAAACATGACCGCAGGATAGTGCTGCTTCGGGTCGTGATCGGCGGGCAGGTACAGCTTGGCATAGATGGGCCGGTCCGTATGCGAAGAGGGGACCTGCACAATCTCCGGGACGGTCCAGTCGATGGTGCGGTAGGCTTCGGATACCGTATCGGTGACCTGTGTCATCTCGCCGCTGCCGTCGCTGGCGCCCAGGTAGAGGTCTGCGTGGCGGTCGATCCAGGAGCGTGAGACCAGGAGGCGCTCGCCGTCGGGAGAGACGCGGAAATCGCTGACGCCGTCCAGGTCGCTGATCAGGCTGAGTTTGCCACCCGCCAGCGGTACGCGGTAGACCCGGTGATTGCCCGGGTGGGCCCGGTTCGCAACCAGGTACATGTATTGCCCCCGCGGCCCCAGTGCGGGCTTGCTCACGACGAATTCGCCCCGGGTCAGGCTGCGCGGCCGCGAAGCGCCCAGGTTCCGTCGGTAGAGGTGGGAATAGCCCGACTCCTCGGACAGGTACCACAGCCCATCGCTCTGCGGCAGCCAGCCGAACTCGTTGTGCTTCCAGTTGATCCAGGCGGGATCGGTCAGCCGATGCTGCAGTGCTGGCTCGGGGCTTTCGTTGTCGTCCGGGGTCAGGGTAAAGAGCCAGCGGTCCTTGTAGTCATTGGCGATTGCCTGTACCGCGAGGTGGGCGCCATCGGGGCTCCAGCGCAGGGCTTGCAGGGTAAGGCCCCGCCGATCGGGTGCCTCCAGGGCGGCCGCAACGATCTCGCGCTCCGCGCCCCGCTGTACGTGCCAGTCCAGCGCCTTTCGGCGCAGGCTGGCCAGCGGATCGGTATCGAGACCGGGTAGCTTCTCCAGGGAGACAGGGATCACCTCGCCCGCATCGAGTTTCACCAGCAGCAGGCTCTGGTCAGCCTGAATATTGCGTCCCACCCGGGTGCGCACCTCGCGGTTGGCGACATAGCCGTCCAGGGTCACGTAGTTCGGCATGGTGCCCGCTTGCCCGGCATCATGCGACGCGTCGATCACCACCAGGGCCAGGTACTGGCCGTTGGGGGACAGGGCGCGCCTGACGACCTCGCGCCCCTCGCCGAGGTAAACGGACGTGGCGCGCCGCGCCTGCTGGCGCCTATGCGTCTTCGCGAGTTGCTCCCGGCGTTCAGTCTCTACCAGTGTCGGATAGGTGCGCGCCTGGTGTGCGCGCAGGGTATCAAAGGCCGGCGCCTGCTCCGGGTTATCCTCCGCGCGCACATCCGTGTGCTGCAGCAACTCGCCATTGCCGCGATCGTACATCCAGAACTGCGTCTCCCGCAGAAAATACACGCGCCGCCCATCGGCGCTGAACAGCGGTGCCGCTTCATCCTCGGGGGTGGCACTCAGGCGGGTAATCTCGCCACTGCCAAGCTCCTTGAGGTACACATCACCGGCGTTGATCCAGGCGGCCGCCGTGCGCTGCGCGTCGTAAACGCGATCGCGTCCACTGTCGACGGGGGCCGCGTCGGCGGACACGCGCGTGGCCGTGCCGTCTGTGGCTCCCAGGCGGTACAGGTCGCGTACCGTTTCCCCGGTTCGCTTCTGGCGGTAGTAGATATGTTCGCCATCGTCCGAGAAGTAGGGGGACTCCGGTGCATTTCCGATCCAGTCCGGATCGGCCATGATCTGTTCGAGCGTGGGCTGCATGGCGCTGGCAGGCGCCGCAGTCAGCAGGGCGAGCAGCCCAATCCGGCAGGCTCTGCTGCTGCGCGATGGGCAGGTCCGGGGCGTAAGGCGGGGAGCACGGGCACGGTACAGTGACAAGATTCCTCCTGGGGCAAAGGTGCGGGCTTCAGGCGGTCGATGTTATATTAGGCGGCTGGCTTGTGGCCAACCGAATCTAATTGACTCAAGGCGTTAACGCATGACCACCACAACCGACGATCTGCGCATCAGCAGGACCAATGAGCTGGTCTCGCCCGAGCAGTTGATCACCGATATCGCACTCAGCGAGGTCGCGGCGGAGACCGTACACCAGGCGCGGCGTGCTATTCACCGTATCCTGGCGAGCGAGGATGATCGCCTGCTGGTGGTCGTCGGCCCCTGCTCCATTCACGACCCGGCGGCAGCCCGCGAATACGCGGGTCGCCTGCGAGAGGTGGCCGGACGTCTGGCGGATGACCTGTTCGTAGTGATGCGGGTCTATTTCGAAAAACCCAGGACCACGGTGGGCTGGAAGGGCCTGATCAATGACCCGGACCTGAACAACACCTTCCAGATTAATCGCGGGCTGCACCTGGCACGGCAGCTGCTGCTGGACCTCGCAGACATGGGCCTGCCGACCGGTACCGAGTATCTGGACCTGATCAGCCCGCAGTACTATGCGGACCTGGTCTCATGGGGGGCTATTGGTGCCCGCACTACCGAGAGCCAGACCCACCGTGAGCTGGCTTCCGGGCTGTCCTGCCCTGTGGGTTTCAAAAATGCGACCGACGGTGACATCCAGGTGGCGATTGATGCCATCAAATCCGCCTCCCAGCCGCACCATTTCCTGTCGGTGACCAAACAGGGGCGCTCGGCGATTTTCCAGACCGCGGGCAACGAGGACTGCCATATCATCCTGCGCGGGGGTAAACATCCGAATTACGATATGTTCTCGGTCGATGATGCCAGCGAGATGCTGGTCCGGGCGGGCCTGGCCGCGCGCATCATGATTGATGCCAGCCACGCCAACAGCCGCAAGATCCCGGCGCGACAGGTCGACGTGATCAGTGATATCGCGACCCAGGTTGCGCGGGGTAGCCGCAACATATTCGGCCTTATGATCGAGAGTAATCTGGTGGAGGGCCGCCAGGATGTGGTCCCGGGCCAGCCCCTGACTTACGGCCAGAGCATCACCGATCCCTGTATTAGCTGGGAGCGCACCGAGGGCGCGCTGGAGGAGCTGGCGAGCGCGGTTCGCAGCCGCCGCGGCGCCTGAGGCGCGCCAGGCTCAGTATGCTATACCAGTGCCGTGGGCGGGCCGCTGGTGTCGTGCCGGGAGGCCGGTTACGGTAGTGCCTTCACCGATTTGAGGGCAATGCCATGCATCTTGGATTCAGCTCCATGAACACCGCCGACGACCCGCCGCCAGCGCTGCTGGCGCGCACCCTGGAGGAGGCGGGTTTCGAGTCGCTCTGGTACGGCGAACACAGCCATATCCCGGTGTCCCGCCGCACGCCCTATCCCCCCGGCGGTGAGTTGCCGGCACCCTACAAGAAAATGATGGACCCCTACGTGTCCCTGATGGCGGCTGCCGCTGCTACCCAGGACCTGCGAATCGGCACCGGTATCGCGCTGCTGCTGGAGCGCGAGCTTTTCTCCCAGGCCAAGACCATTGGCACCCTCGACCGGCTCAGCGGCGGACGCCTGCTGATTGGCTGCGGGGTAGGCTGGAACGAGGAAGAGTTTGAAAATGCCACGAACCTGCCCTGGAAGCGGCGCTACCTGGCACTCAAGGAGACGGTGGCCGCCCAGCGCGCGTTGTTTTCCGACCAGGAGCCGGCATTTCACGGTGAGCTGATCGATTTCGACCCGGTCTGGTTCGAACCCAAGCCAGCGCAGGCCGGCGGGCCGCCGATCATCTTTGGTGCCATGGGGCCGCTGGGCGTTCGCCATGCGGCCCAGTGGGCGGATGGCTGGATGCCGGTGGACGTGGCGATGCCCGATGTCGCCGCCGGCATTGCGGATTTTCGTCGCCAGGTGAGCGAGGCCGGTCGTGACCCGGACGCGGTGGAGATCACCCTGGTCGTGATGGCGCCGGTAACCGTGGATTTGCTGAAGCAGTACCGGGACATGGGCATTCATCGCTGCAACATTGGGGTGGGTGTGGAAAACTGGGACCGTCCGGATGTGGTGATGCCCATGATCGAGGAGTTTTCGCGCCTGATTCCGGAACTCTAGTGGGGCGCCTCTGACCTTGCGGCGGGCCGGTCCCTGTTCAATCTGGGGGCTGAATGTCTGCCCGCGCCCGCTTTAAAAATGCGTATCGAGTTGTGCTACTGTTGTCCGCCTGCCCGACAATTGAAGCCGAGGTTCCTGTTCGCGTGCGTTCTTCCATTTATCCCTTTTTCCCTCCGCTGATCCGCCTGTGTCTGTGCCTGTTGCTCGCAGCCGGTGGCGCTGCCCGAGCTGACCAGCAGGCGCCCGTGGACGAGGAGGATCGCGTCCCGGCGGCAGGAACCCCCGTGGAGCCACCGGAGGTGATTGACCTGGCCGCCGGGGAGGGGGCTGCACAAGCTGCCGCAGAACAGGCGGGAAAAATTGCCGACATTGAAGCGATGCTGGCGGACATGGAACAGAGGCTGGGCCAGATTCGCTCGCTGAACCAGCGGCTGGACGAGGCTGGCAGCCACGACCGCAAAGCCATCCTTTATCGGCGCGACCAGCGCAGTCTGGATCTGACACGCCTGCTGGAAGAGATCACTGAGCGGGTGATGTCGCTGCCGCCCGCCTCCGGGCGCCGTGCCGAGCTGGCACAGCAGCTTGAAGATACCGTGGAGGAACTGACGCCGACGGTATTCACCCGCCTTAACGACCTCGATGACCGTATCGACTCCCAGGGCGAAAAACTGCTGGAACTGACTGGCGTGGAGCGGATCCGGGGGGAGGCCTACCTGAAGAGCCTCGAGGAACTGCGCTTTCGCTACTATGAGGCCCTGATCAATTTTTCCAACCGGCGTGAATCCCTGGGTTTACCAAAGCTTGAGGTACTGGATCCGCTGCCCAAAGAACTGTTCCAGTACGCGGAAACCCAGGTGGGGCAGGTCGAGTTTGTCAGCGCGGCAATCAAGGAACTGCAGAAGCGCCTCGCCTCACGCCCCGGACAGGAGGATTTGAACACGGCGCTGCAGACCCTGCGTATTGAGCGCGAGCGCTATATCGGCGACCTGCAGATTGCGATTGACCTGATGAATAGGCTAAACCTCGACAGCGCACCCTACCGTACCGTGCTGTTACAGGAGGGCGGCGTGGTCTCCTTCAGCCTGTTCGAGCCGGAGGTCATGAAAAACATGCTCCGGGGCGCCTGGGAGGATTTTCGTACGGCTTTCCTGGAGCACGCGCCCGACGGTATTCTGCGGGTGCTGTTCTTCGTTCTGATCCTGGCCCTGTTCTACTGGATGGGGCGCGCGTCCCGGCGGATTACCCGGCGGGCCCTTGAGGGCTCCTCGTCACGCATTTCCACGCTGCTGAAAAATCTGCTGGTGTCCATGTCCGGGGGCATCGTGATCTTTATCGGCCTGCTGGTCGCGCTTTCTACCCTGGGTATTTCCCTGGGGCCGATGCTGGCGGGTCTCGGTGTGGCCGGCTTTATCGTTGGCTTCGCCTTACAGGACACCCTGTCCAATTTTGCCTCCGGGGCAATGATCCTGCTTTACCGGCCCTACGACGTGGACGATTTCGTCGAGGTGTCGGGCGCGACCGGCCTGGTGAAGAAGATGAACCTGGTATCTACGACCATCGCCACCCTGGACAACCAGATTCTGGTGGTGCCGAACAATAAGATCTGGGGGGATGTCATTAAGAACGTGACTTCGCAGAAGGTTCGGCGCGTCGACATGGTGTTCGGCATCAGTTACCGGGATGATATTCCCCGTACCGAAGAAGTGCTGCACGAGATTCTCGCCCAGCATGAGTGCGTGCTGCGTTCACCTGAGCCCATGGTCCGGGTGCACAAGCTGGGTGATTCCTCGGTGGACTTTGTGGTGCGCCCCTGGGTGCGTACAGAACACTACTGGGATGTCTACTGGGATATCACCCGCGAGGTCAAGATGCGCTTCGACCGCGAAGGTATTTCCATTCCCTTTCCGCAGCGTGACGTGCATATGTACCAGCGCTCGGAGTGATCAGTATTCCCAGCCCACGCCGGTGGTAACACCGTAGTCGAAGCGCCGCTCGGAGTCGGCCTCGTTGTCATAGCTGCCGTAAGCGGTGATATCCCAGAACAGGTCGTGGATCAGCTCCCAGCGCAGGCGCAGGTCGGTATTGCCCCGAAAGCGACCGGATTCCGTGAGGCTGGGGTAGAGGTCAAGGCTCAGGCGCAAATCCAGTTCTGGCGAATCGAAGCGCCAAAGACTGTACTCTCCGGTGGCGAAGGCTTCGATGCTTTCCCGCCGGTCCCCGGAGTCGCCGCGCTCGGTGAGCGCCTGCAGTCCCGCCGCGGCCAGCAGTCGACTGCGCTGGGTATCCAGGAAGTATCGTCCGAGTCCGGTGCCCCCGGAGATGCGGTATTCAAGGTTCAGCTCGTCGTTGTCCTCGTAATTTCCGTACAGCGCCCGGAAGTACTGGGCACGATCCGTCCACGTCAGGCGCGACAGGTCGAGCTTGCTGCTTCTGCTGCTCTCCTCGTCCGTGTCGGTAATCGTGGTGCGCGCCTTGAGTGCGTTGAGTGAGACCCGGTCCTCGTAGCTGAGGTCGGTGTTGAAGGTGGTTTGGGCTACCGAGCTTGCTTTGGTGTAGGAATAGCCTGCGGACAGGTAGGCGTCAAAGCGGTCCGAGATCTTCTCTTCCACGGGGCGCAGCTCAACGATATCCAGGTAGTCCAGCTCCTGCCTGCCATTCATATCCGCGACGGTCAGATCGCCCGGCCGTTCGCCGCTGGTCACGTTCCCGTAGTAGCGTCGGCCATCGCTCAGGCGCACCTCGTAGTTGTACTTGCTCTGTATATCGGCAATTTCCTGCCACTGTATGGAGATCGTGTCCATGGCATCCGTGGACAGCGAGAGCAGGCCGCCCGCCATCGACTTGATTTCCCCGGTGACGCGATCGCCGTTGTACAGTGTGATCACGTCGGTCTTGCGAGTGGCGTGGGCCGGCAGCGAACACAGGCACAGCAGGGTGAGATACAGGCAGGATTGACGTAGTGCTGGAAGCGACCCCATGGCGACCTCTCTCCCGGTTCCGTGCAGGATGAAGCCGCTATCTTAGCGCATGCTTGCCGCGGGCGCCGGGTATCAGAAGTTGTACCAGGGCTCGCCGCGAACTCCGGGCGGCTGGATTTAGCCGGCCGAGGCCGGTGTTGCGGTTGATGCCCCCGTTGCCTCGCTTTAGGCTGCAGCGAGACATTGGCGGACTACAGTATGGCTCTCGACAAGCAACATTTAATGGCCGCGGCGGCGGCCGAAGCTGGCCTTGATGACTTTGGTGACCCGTCCTTTCACGAGCCGCTGGAGCGCCTGCTCTGGGCCCTCGAGAACGAGGCCAGGTTGAACGATTTCGGCCGGCTGCGGGCCGAGATGACCATTCACGCAGGTCTTCTCACGCGCCTGCAGATTCTGGATTATCTGCAGCGTCACCCGGATGTGAAGGACCAGCCCGTGACCCGGCCGGTCTTTATCCTGGGCCTGCCGCGCACCGGAACCACGGCCCTGCACCATATGCTGAACCATGATCCCGGCAACCGGACCCTGCGCCTGTGGGAAGCGCAGGCGCCGGTGCCGCCACCCGAGACCGCCAGCTATCACAGCGACCCGCGTATCGCCGAGCGCGCCGAGGGGGTGGCCCTGACGGAAACCTTCTTGCCCGGCTTCAGGAAGACCCACCTCATCGACGCCGAGGAGCCGGACGAGTGCTACATGCTCCTGAACCGGGAGTTCATGTCGGTGGAGTACTCGGCGATGTTTCATATTCCCAGCTACGCCAACTGGTTGTACGCCAATCTCTGTGCCCGCGACTGCTACCGCAGTCATCGCGAGCAGTTGCAGCTGCTGCAGTATCGGCACCCGGGACACTGGGTGCTCAAGGCGCCGTTTCACCAGCTGGGGCTGCGCCAGATTCTGCACTACTACCCTGACGCGATCATCGTGCAGACACACCGCGCGCCGATGACCTTCGTCGCCTCTGGCTGCAGTTTTAACGAGATCCTGCGCCGCAGCAGCTCGGACACGATCGACCGCCACGAAATTGGTCGCGACTGGATGGAGATGCTGAGCGTGTACACCCGCACTTTTGAGGCGGATCGGGCGGCGCTGGAGCCACAGCATCCGGGGCAGTTTATCGACATCCATCACGATGCCTTTGTCGCCGACCCCTGGCCGGCGATCGAGCAGATCTACGCCGCCAGGGGTACACCGCTGGACGCTCCCGCCAGGCAGTCCATGCAGGCCTGGCTGGATCAGCATCCACGCGGTAAACACGGCCGCCACGATTATCACCTCGAGGATTACGGGGTCTCGCGAGAGGAGGTGGCCGCGCTGTTCAGCGACTACCTGCAGCGTTACAACCTCAGTCTGGACGAATAAGGGGAGTTGCCATGCAAAACGAAGACAGCACACAACGGGTCATGAATGGTCAGGCCTGGGATGATTTCTGTGACGCACTCAAGGAAACCGGGCAACTGGTGTTTCGTGATGCGGCTCCGGACACACCGCTGGACCGGGCCGAGGGGTATCGCTACCTGAGCAGAATGCTGCGCGCCGGGCTGGAGAGCTTTATGGAATCCGGGGATGCCGCCTTCCCGGTCCTGCGCTGCCCGGCGCACGAGACTATCAAGCTGGGTGCGGATAACCCCGACAACTACTACCAGACGGCACCGCTCAGCCCGGACTACGACTACCGCCTGCGGGGCAGCCGCGGCACCGTCGACTACCTCGGTTTCGGCACGGTGATCAATCGCTACAGTAGTGGCGGCGGCATGAAAACCGACGGCTTTCTCGACTCGCGCGATATGCACGTGGATGAGGACGGCAATTTCGAGGTGATTATCAGCCAGCGTGAGCAGCCCGGGAACTGGTTGCGCATGGGTCCAGAGACCAATGCCCTGAATGTGCGCCAGACCTTCCAGGACCGCAAGACCGAGACCCGGGCCGAGATAGTGCTGGAGCGCATCGGCATGGACCAGGAGCGACCGGCACCGCTCACCCCGGAGAAGCTGGACCGGGCGCTACAGGGTGCCGTGCAGTTTATGCGCAACACCACGGGGCTGTTCGCGGACTGGGCTGAGAGCTTCATCCCCACGACCAACGAGGTGGCGCCCGCGGACCAGGCCTTTTGCCAGGCCATCGGGGGCGATCCGAACATCTACTATTTCCACAGCGCATGGTCGCTGGCGGAAGACGAGGCACTGGTGGTTGACGCGCCGCGCATACCCGCCTGCCAGACCTGGAACTTCGTGCTGCAGAACTGGTGGATGGAGTCGCTGGATTTCCGCTATCACACCATTCATTTCAACAAGCACACCGCCACTTATGAAGACGACGGCTCTGTGCGTATTGTCGTGTCACACCAGCGGCCACCCCATGCCAACTGGGTGGAGACCACCGGTCACACCCGCGGCACGCTGTGCTGGCGCTGGATAGGCGCTGAGGAGCACCCGCCGGTGAATGCGCGGGTGGTCAAATTCAGCGAGCTTAAAGGGAGTTAGCTTTTCCCCCAGATTTCCGCGAGCCGGTCATCCCGGCCGCAGCTCCAGCGGTAGTACTTGTAGCGCACGGGGTTCTTCAGGTAGTAGTCCTGGTGATACTCCTCTACCGGCCAGAAGCGCTGGGCGGGAAGCACGGGGGTTACCACCTCGCGCTCCGGGAAGCGCGCCACCACGGCCGCCCGGGAGGCCTCCGCCTGCGTACGCTGTGCGCCTTCCTGGGCAAAAATCGCCGGGCGGTAACTGGGGCCGCGATCACAGAACTGGCCGCCGTCGTCGAAGGGGTCGACGTTTTTCCAGTAGTGCTGCAGCAGCTCCTCGTAGCTGACGGTGGTCGGGTCGTAGGTGATTTTGACGGCTTCGTAGTGGCCGCGATGGTCCCCGGAGTAGGTGGGGTTCTGCATCTTGCCCCCGGTGAAGCCGGAGACGACGTCGAGTATGCCGTCGCGGTCCTGGAAGTCTGATTCCATGCACCAGAAACAGCCGCCGGCAAATATCGCGGTCGCGGCACTCTCACCCTCGGGTTCGTTCGCGCCCGTGGTGACCGGATAGAGCAGGGCAAGGCAAAGCAGGGCGGTGACAGATCGCATCGGTATCTCCAGATTGCGGGAAGCGAGTTCGCTGCCTGTGTAGACCACTAATTCAGCCCGGTGTTCACTCGCACACGACTTGTCAGGGAACGGCCCAGGCTACAGACTGCGCGTCTCCAATGTGGCAGCAACACAGGGCGACCATGAGTCCGTACCCCAGTTCGACACCATTGCCAGTCGGCGCCCGACCGGGGCCCCCTTCGCGTGCCTGAGTGGCAGGCGCTGCTGCCGCTGGCCGCGGTGATGCTCGCGGCCGGCCTGCTGGGCGGACTGGTAGCCGGTCTGCTCGGTGTGGGTGGCGGGATCGTGATCGTGCCGGTGCTGGACGCCGCCCTGGAGGCCCTGGGGGTCGACGGGGCTGTCCGCATGCAGGTCGCGGTAGCCACCTCCCTGGCCAATATCGTCCCCACCTCCATTGTCTCGGCGCGCGCGCACCGGCGGCGAGGGGGGCTCGATGAGAACATTGTCCGCGCCTGGTCCGCTGCGATCCTGGCCGGTGCCATACTGGGCGCCTGGCTGGCCACCCAGGTGACAGCGGCAGCCCTGTCCCTGCTGTTCGCCGGGCTTGCGATCCTGGTGGGGATTAAAATGATGCTGCCGCTGGATGCCTGGCGCATCGCTGACCAGCCACCGCGCGGCGTTCTCGGGGCCTTGCCGCCGGCGGTTATCGGCACCCTGTCGAGCATGCTCGGTATCGGCGGCGGGACGCTGACCGTGCCCTTCCTCACCCTGTCGGGCGTCCCGGTGCACCGGGCGGTGGGTACGTCGGCGCTGCTGGGCCTGTTGATCAGCCTGCCTGGGGCCCTTGCCTTTATCATCACCGGCTGGGGCGATCCGCGCCTGCCCGCCGGTAGCCTGGGCTATGTTAACGTTGCCGGGCTGCTGTTTGTCAGCCCCGCGACAGTATTGATGGCGCCGCTCGGCGCACGCCTCGCGCACAGTCTGCCGCAGCGCTACCTGTCCCTGGTTTTTGGCGCTTTTCTAGCCCTGGTCGCACTGCGTATGCTCGGCCGCGCGCTGGGTGCCTGGTAAAGGTGTATGCATTGAAGAGGACAATATGTCGACAATAACCCGCGCCAGCTGTCTCGCGCTGGACCGCGCCGATGAACTGGCGGGCTTTCGCGCGCGCTTTGCGCTGCCAGAGGACCGGATCTACCTGGACGGAAACTCCCTGGGGGCCATGCCAAGGGTCGCCAGCGAAGTGGCGCAGGACGTGGTTGCGCGGCAGTGGGGCCAGGGCCTGGTGGGCAGCTGGAACGAGGCGGGCTGGTGGCAGCTATCCCGGCGCCTGGGAGACAAGCTGGCACGTCTGGTAGGTGCAGATCCCGGCGAGGTCCTGGTGACCGATGCCACCGGTATCAATCTGTTCAAGGCAGTGGCAGCAGCCCTGTCCCTGCGTCCGGAGCGGCGGGTGGTAGTGATGGAAGGGAGCAATTTCCCGACCGATAACTACGTGGTCCAGGGCCTGCTGGAGACCCTGGGACGGGAGTATGAGATACGTTTCACCGAGGAGGAGGGGCTCGATGCCGCCATCGATGCCGACGTGGCGGTGGTCTGCCTGACCCAGGTCCACTACCGCAGCGGCCGCCTGCTGGATATGCGCGCAGTGACCGCCGAGGCCCATGCAGCAGGCGCGCTGACGGTGTGGGATCTCAGCCACAGTACCGGCGCCGTGGTGGTGGACCTCAACGCCTGTGACGCAGACTTTGCGGTGGGCTGCACCTACAAATACCTCAACGGCGGCCCGGGCAGCCCGGGTTACCTGTTCGCCGCCCGGCGCCACCAGGCCCGCTCCGGGCTACCCCTGCGCGGCTGGTGGGGGCACGAGGCGCCGTTTGATTTTGCCCGGGACTTTCGCCCCGCGGCGGGTGTGGCCCGCTTTGCCACCGGCACCCAGCCGATCGTCAGCCTGGCGCTGGCAGAGCCGGGGATCGACCTGGCGCTGGAGATGACGCCGGCGCAGCTGAGGCGCAAGTCGCTGTCGCTGACGTCACTGTTTATGGAACTGGTGGAGGGCCGCTGCGATGGCCTGGGCCTGGAGCTGGTGACACCGCGGGCGCCGGCGCGTCGTGGCAGCCAGGTCGCCCTGCGTCACCCGCAGGCCTACGCGGTCATGCAGGCGCTGATTGATACGGGGGTGGTCGGCGACTTCCGCGCGCCCGACATCCTGCGCTTTGGTTTTGCCGCGCCGTACAACAGTCACGTCGAGGTCTGGGATGCCGTCGACCGGCTCGAGTCGTTGCTGCGCAGTGAGGACTGGCGCGCGGCGCGCTACGCGCGCCGCAACCCGGTAACCTGAGGGCGGCTAGGCCGCCAGCAGCCGTGCCCGCGCCGCAGCGTACTCGCGCTTCAGGCGTGCCACCAGCTCGCCGGCCGTGGGCACTTCTTTTACCGCACCGATACCCTGGCCACAGCCCCAGATGTCCTTCCAGGCCTTGGCATCGGAATCTCCGCCGGAGCCGAAGTTCATCGCCGAGGGATCGCTCTCGGGCAGGTTGTCCGGGTCCAGCCCGGCCGCCTCGATAGAGGGCCGCAGGTAGTTGCCGTGGACCCCGGTAAACAGGTTGGTGTAAACGATGTCCGCCGCTGCATGGTCGACAATCGCCTGCTTGTAGGCGTCTTCGGCATTCGCCTCGCGGGTGGCAATAAAGGCGGACCCGATATAGCCGAGGTCTGCGCCCATCGCCTCCGCCGCGAGAATCGCGTCCCCGGTGGCGATCGATCCCGACAGCAGCAGGGGACCGTCGAACCACTCGCGGATTTCCTGCACCAGGGCAAAGGGGGAGGTGGCACCGGCATGACCGCCAGCGCCCGCGGCCACCGCGATCAGGCCGTCGGCACCCTTTTCGATGGCCTTGCGGGCAAACCGGTTGTTGATCACATCGTGCAGCACGATACCGCCGTAGGAGTGCACCGCCTCGTTGACAAACTCCTTGGCGCCCAGTGAGGTGATCACAATCGGCACCTTGTATTTGACACACAGTTCCAGGTCATGCTGCAGGCGATCGTTGGAGCCGTGGACGATCTGGTTGACGGCGTAGGGTGCCGCGGGCGAATCGGGGTGCTCACGGTCATGAGCGGCGAGGGCCTCGCTGATTTGCTGCAGCCAGCGCTCCAGTTTCTCCGCGGGGCGTGCATTGAGCGAAGGAAATGAACCGACGATGCCCGCCTTGCACTGGGCAATGACCAGCTCGGGATTGGACACAATAAACATCGGTGCCGCCACGGCGGGCAGCTGCAGCGTTGAGCGCAGGGATTGGGGCAGGGCCATCTCGGATCTCCATTGGGGCTGGGAAGTCGGTCAATATATGCAATTTATTGCATATTAAATGATTATGCAAACATTTGTATATACGCTACCCTCGTGAGGTCTGGATCAGGGGAGGGCGCATGGCTCTTTCGCACGCCATTATGACCGCGTTGCTGGACGATGATATGTCCGGTTATGAACTCGCCAAGGCCTTCGATGTGTCCCTGGGGTTTTTCTGGCACGCCAGTCACCAGCAGATCTACCAGGAACTGCGCAAGCTGGTAGAGCGCGGCTGGCTGGAGCGCGAGACCGTGCCCCAGCGTGGCAAGCCGGACAAGGTCCTGCACCGGCTGACACCGCTGGGGCGCGAGGCGCTGGATGCCTGGGTGCTGGAAAAGACCCGCCTGCAGGAAAGCAAGGATGACCTGTGGGTGAAGCTCTACAACCTCAACCCGGGCAACATCCACTTCCTGGCCGCCGAGGTTGCCAGTCGTCGCGAGCAGATGATGCAGCGTGTCTACCTGTACGAGAAGATCCGTCGCCGCCACTATGCCGACCCGGAGGCGCTGCCCCTGCGGCGCAAGGGCGTCTACCTCGCGCTGCTGGCGGGCATCCGCCAGGGCGAGCAGTTCCTGGCCTGGTGTGACGAGGCGCTGGCGATGCTCACCGGTCTGGAAGAACCGCCGGCGCCGTAGCCGGGGGCGTCGCCCTTATGCATAATGCAGGCTTCGCGCAGGCAGCACAGGCTCGCTATGTATCACCAGTACTTCGGACTCTCCGAGGCACCTTTCTCTATCGCGGTGAACCCGCGCTACCTGTTCATGAGTGCCCGCCACCGGGATGCCCTTGCGCACCTGCTATATGGGGTCGGCGCAGGCGGTGGCTTTATCCTGCTGACCGGGGAAGTGGGTACCGGCAAGACCACCATCAACCGCTGCCTGCTGGAGCAGCTGCCTGACGATACGGATGTCGCGATCATCCTCAATCCGGCGCTGGATGCGCTGGAGCTGCTGGCCAGCGTCTGCGACGAACTGGGGATTGCCCACGACCGCGAACGTCCCAGCCTCAAGTCGCTCACCGACGAATTGCATCGCTTCCTGCTCGAGAATCACGAGCGCGGGCGCAAGACCGTACTCCTGATCGACGAGGCCCAGCACCTGGATTTTGATGTGCTGGAACAGATCCGCCTGCTCACCAACCTGGAAACCCACAGCGAAAAGCTGTTGCAGATTGTGCTCATCGGCCAGCCCGAACTCGCCGCCATGCTGCAGCGCCCCGAACTGCGCCAGCTCAACCAGCGGATCACTGCGCGCTACAACCTCGAGGCCCTGGACCTCGGGGAGACCCGTGCCTACATCCGCCACCGCCTGCAGGTCGCCGGCCTGGCACCGGACCGCGAGCTGTTCGGCGATGCCCTGGTACGTCTGATTCACCGGCACACCAGGGGCATTCCCCGCCTGATCAACGTGCTCTGCGATCGCGCCCTGCTGGGCGCCTACGGGCGCAACCGGCCCCGGGCGGATCGGGCCACGGTACAGGCAGCCGCGCGCGAGGTTCTGGGCGAGCAAGCGGTGAAGCCCCGCCGCTGGCCCTGGTGGCTCGCGGCAGGAACGCTGCCGCTTGTGCTCCTGGGGCTGTGGTCGCTGTGGCCGGCAACGCCGGCACCGGAAATGCCGATCGCGGCACCGGCGCCCGCGACCGCGCCGCCAGTGGCCAGCGCCGAGGCAGCCCCGGTGACGGCGTCGCCGGTGTCGCCCCCCGCGCCTGTCCAGCCTCCCGAAGAGTCCACCTGGATTTTATCCCCGGCCGCGGCCAGCACCGCCCTGTGGGCGCTGCATACGCCGGACCCGCCGCCGGGGGATGCCTGTGCGCCCGACTGGCCCAATGGCCTGAGCTGCTATCGCGACAGCGCCAGGACCTGGGATGCACTGCGCGCCTTCGACCGCCCCGTGGTGCTGGAGCTGGTAACCCCGGAGCGCTTTGGCGCCGCTGCACTGCTGCTGGCCCTGGGGGAGGAGTCCGCCACCCTGACGTCGGCCGACGGCGGGGTGCTCGACGTCCCCCTGGGATCACTGGCGCCGCTGTGGACCGGTGATTTTTTCCTGTACTGGCGCCCGCCGCAGGGCTATCAGCGGCCCCTGTCCCGGGGCGACAGCGGGCCCGTGGTGGCGACGGTGGCGCGCCAGCTGGCGAGCCTCGACGGCCAGTCAGCGCCGCTGGCCGGGTCGCGCTTCAACGCCGCCCTGGAGCAACGAGTAACGCTGTTCCAGCGCGCCCATGGGCTGGTGGCGGATGGTGTCATCGGCGTGCGTACCCTGCTGGAGCTGCAGGAGCAGCTTGGCGAGGCTGTAAGCGGGGCGGCTGCGCTGCCCTCGCTGGCGCCGGGTGGAACAGAATGATCAGCGCGAGAGGTGAACACCGGTGTCCCTGATCCTGGATGCGATCAACCGTTCCCAGCGCGAGCGTGCCAATCCCGGCGATGTCCCGGGAATCGCCACCCAGCACTACGTGGACAGTAGCCCCCCACGCGGCGCCTGGCGGCTGCCCCTGCTGCTCCTGGCACTGGTGCTGGCCCTGGCGGTCATTGTCTGGCTGTTGCTGCGCCCCGCGCCGCAGCTGGCAGCGCCTGCCCCGGATGCAGACGAGCTTGTCTCCCCCGCCCCTGAGCCCGCGCCGGCAACGCCGGCGCCCGAACCGCCGCCGCAGTCTTCCGGTGCGGTAAGGGCCAAAGTCAGTGCCGGCGACAGGCCCGCCGCCAGCGAGGAGCAGCGCGGGGCTCAGGGGGCTGTAAAGCCAGCGGACAAGGCACAAGACCCCGCAGTGGCGGCCTTGTACAGCCAGGCGGCGCGCACGGAAGCCGCGATTGATGAAACCGCGGACGAGCCGGCGCCAGTGGCGTCCGCCGCCGCACCTGCCACGGCGCCGGTCGCTGCGGGGCGCACGGAAGAGCCGGTGGCAATCGAAACCCTCCTGCGCCGCGCCCGGGAAGAGATGGATGCCGGCTCACTGCCCCCGCATCCGGCGCCCATGCTGGGTGAGCTTTCACAGCAGCAGAAGGATGCGATTCCCACCCTGCTTTACAGTGCGCATGATTTCCGCGGCGATGGCGGCGCCAGTTCGGTCCTGATCAACGGCAATTCGGCCCGGGTCGGCGGGCGTGTGGCACCGGGTGTGCAGGTGACCGAGATCCTGCCGGACTCGGTGGTGCTGGAGCACGCCGGCAGGGCCTTCAGGCTCAAGGCCCTGAACAGCTGGGTCAATCTCTGATTACAGGCCCAGATACTCGCGCATGATCGTGAAGAGGTCTGGCTGGCGCAGGAAGGCCGGGACCCTGTCGATGGCCTCGGCATTGGCCAGCAGGGGCACGTTGGCGCCGGTGTGTTCTTCGTAGTTAAAGTTGTTGGTGGCGTAGTTTACCCCCATCACCGCGCCCTCGGGTGTGCGCAGCAGGGCGAGCTTCCCCGGGGTGTAAATCGGTATCGGGTAGGCGTCGAACAGCGTCCCGACCGGCACCAGCTGCGCCGCGTGGGTATGGTCGGCGGTTACCAGGACCAGCGTCCGCGGGTGTCTGGCGGCAAAATCCAGGGCACTCTGCAGGGCTTCATCCAGTTGTTGCACCTCGCCGATGGCGCCGCAGGCTTTGCGCTCGTGCGACTGCTTGTCGATCGAGGCTGACTCGATCATCAGGAAAAACCCGCGATCGTTGGCGTCGGCCAGTTGCGCCAGGGCGACGTCGGTCATCTCCCGCAGATTGGGGAGCCCCTCGGCAGCGGGATTGGCCTCACAGGTCATCGGATCGGGCAGGGTGACATCGCCCAGGTAGCGGTGCACCCGCTGCAACAGGCTCGGTTGCGGTGCCTCCGCCTCGCGCCCGTCCTCGCCCTGCATGCGCACCGGCATCGTGCCGGGCGCAAACAGCCCCAGCAGACGCTCTCCCCGCGCCGCCGCCAGCAGTTCCTCGCGACTGCGAACAAGGCGGAAACCCTGAACCTGCGCGCTGCGCGCCACGCTCTCACCGCCGCCCTCGACCGCCGGGCTGAAGTGTTTGGCGCCGCCGCCGAGCAGGACATCCAGCCCCGACCCGGCCAGTTGCTCGGCGATGGAGCCATCGCCCCCGGCGGACTTGAGGTCCTCCCGGCAGCTGCCAAGGATCAGGTCGGGTAGTTGCGGGTAGGTAATATCCACCATCGCGTCCGGGTTTTCACACAGGCGCAGGCTGACATGGGCGGCGAAGGCCGCAGGCGTCGCATCGGTGACACTCGCAGTGCTTACCAGGCCGGTGCGCAGGCCGGCAGCTTCTGCGAGTTCCACGATGGTCTCAAGGTCGCGATCATCCCCCGCCGAGGTGGCGATACGCCCGCGGCTGGTGATTTCGCCGGTGGCCATGCTGGTAGCAGTATTGGCCGAATCCGCGACGTAGACCGGGGCCCGCTCCGGGGTGTCGGTGACCGTCAGCACCTGCACCGCCGCGCGCAGGGGCAACTGGTCCATGACCAGGGCCCCTGCGGCCCCCTTCAGGTAATTGCGGGCGATGGTAATCTGCTGGTCATCCATGCCATCACCGATGATCAGGATGACCTGGCGGGGCAGTGCCTCCGCCGTCTCCGGATCGGCGCTGAGGCTGCTTGAACTGAACGCAAAGAGCAGGCTCGTCAGGCTGGCAATAAGGTGTCGGTAACGCATTCCGTTGTCTCCCAGGGTGATACAGCTAGTGAAACACTGACTTTCCGGTTTGGCCAGTCAGCGGTTTAATCCTTCACCCTGAGGCCAAACCTTGCCTGTCACGGGGGTACTGGCCCCGCTTCCTGTGGCACCATGGCAGCTGGCAGGTTTACCAACAGGAGGCTCCATGCAGTGGCAGCACCACCATGCCTCGATTAACGGCATCCAGATGCATTACGTGGAGCAGGGTGAAGGTACACCGGTCATACTCTGCCACGGTTTTCCCCACCTGTGGTTCAGCTGGCACCGGCAGATCACTGCCCTGGCCGCTGCCGGCTATCGCGTGATTGCGCCGGACATGCGCGGCATGGGGCAGACCGAGGCCCCGGCGGCGGTCGCCGCCTACGATATTGAACATATTACCGGTGACCTGCTGGGGCTGCTGTCCCACCTGGGGGAAGAAGCCGCGGTTTTCGCGGGCCTGGACTTTGGTGCCTTTGCGATCTACGACCTCGCCCTGCGCCACCCGGAGCGGGTCATCGCGGTCATTGGCCTGGAAAACCCCGCCGCCCCCCACGACCCTGACGAGCCCCCATTAACCACCTATCGCCGGCAGGGTGAGCAGCACTTCCTGCACATCGAGTACTTTCGCGAGCCACCGCGCGCCGACCGGGACCTGGCGGCGCAGCCGAGGCGGTTTCTGCACAAGGTGTTTTATACCCTGAGCGGCGACTGCGACTTCTTCGCCATGTTCCGCCATCCGCCGGAGACGACCTACATCGATGCGATGGAGGAACCGCCGCCCCTGCCGTGGCCCTGGCTGTCCGAGCTGGAACTCGAATTTTTCGTCAGCGAGTACAGCCGCACGGGTTTTACCGGGGGACTGAACTGGTACCGCTCCTTTGACCTCAAGTGGGCCCAGCGCAAGCCCTTCGAGGGCGTGCAGAGCCAGGTGCCCGCCTATTTTATCGGCAGCGAGCGGGACGTCGACCTGGAGGGCTTCCACGGCGAGGATCCCATCGGCCAGATGCGCGGCATCTTTCCGCAGCTGCGCGAGGTGCGGATGATTCCCGGTGCCGGCCATATGGTGCAGCTCGAGGCCTCGGAGGAGGTCAACGGCATTCTGCTTGAGTACCTTGCAGATATTGAAGCGCGGCGTGGCTAGAAAATGGGGACGGATACCTTTTCTTGCCGTAAGAAATTGGTATCCGTCCCCAATTATCTGGAAGCTTCCGCTTGGAGAGCGCGTGAGGTGCGCGGGGCTCTGCCGGGACCGTCAACGCCCTGGACGGGCGTTGCCGAGCCCCCAGGGATGGGTTTACGGCGTGTCCCGGGAGGGCTCCGGGTGCCGGTAGCGCGTCTTCAGCGCACCCAGGTCACCGAGACTGGCATTCCCTGGCGCTGCCAGCATATATCGAAGAAAAACAAGGTCGCCGATTCTGATCTGGAAAATGGGGACGGATACCCTTTCTTGCCGTAAGAAATTGGTATCCGTCCCCAATTATCTCGAGGCTTCCGCAGGGAGGGCTCTGGGTGCCGGTAGCGCGTCTTCAATGCACCTAAACCATCTAGGCCGGCATTCTCTGCCAACCGGAGGGTGCTTGCTACGATAAAAACTGAAAGATGTGGAGCCCCTGTCTCGGGCTAGCTATAGAATCCGCAACTTGATGCCCTGCTTCTCCAGGATCAGTTGCTCCTGCTCCAGTTCCTGCGCGGTCAGCGGGTGCTGCGCCAGCCACTCATCGGGGAACTTCAGCTTGAGCGAACGCTTGCCCACGCGCAGGGAAAACTCCGGTAGCTGTTCCAGCTGTTCCACGTGCTTGAACAGGAAGGCCAGGCGCAGCAGGGTCATCAGGCGCTGCAGGCGCAGCTTCTCGGGATCGATCAGCCCGGTCCACAGGCTGTCGTCGAGTTTGCCGCGGTGGGTCCGTGCGAGCAGGGCGAGCTGCTCCTGTTCCTCCTGGGAGAAGCCCGGCAGGTCAGCGTTCAACAGCAGGTAGGAAGAGTGTCGGTGGTAGTGCTTGTGGGAAATCGCCATGCCGATATCCAGGGTGCGGGCGGCGCGATGCAGGAGTTCCCAGTCCTGCTTGTTGAAACCCCAGGCCTTGCGCGTTGCGTTGAACAGGATGCGTGCGCGGCGCTCGACCACGGCGGCTGCTTCACTGTCCACCCCGTGCCGCTGCATCAGGGCATTGATCGTGCGTTCCCGCACGTCCTCATGCGACAGTCTGCCCATGAGGTCGTAGATCACTCCCTCGCGCAGGGCACCGCCCGAGGTACGCATGCTGGTAATACCCAGGACATCAAACAGTGCCCGGGTGATCGCCACGCCGGCAACGATGACGTTGCGACGCTGCACTGCCAGCCCCTGCAGCTTGATGGTGTTAAAGCGCTTGTAGGTGAGCAGTTTCTTTTCCAGGGCCTTGAGCCCCGCTGCGTCAATACCGCCCTCGCTCCAGCCGTTGGCCGCCAGGCAGCCCTCGATCGCACGCAGGGTGCCCGAGGAACCCACGCATTCCGCCCAGCGCCCGGCATGGTACTTGTGGCGCAAATCGGACAGCTCCAGGCGGGCCCGGTTATAGGCCTTGTCGTAGCGTTTGGCGGTGATAACACTGTCGGGGAAAAATTCCCTGGAGTAGGAGACGCAGCCCATTTGCAGGCTTTCGAGGTCGCGCGGTTCGAAGCGTTCGCCAATGATCAGTTCGGTGCTGCCGCCGCCGATGTCGATCACCAGCCGGGCCGTGGCGTCATCCGACAGTGAATGTGCGACCCCGAGGTACACCAGGCGCGCTTCCTCGCGCCCGTAGACCACGTCCACCGGGGCGCCGAGGATCTCCCGTGCGGGTCGGGTGAAGTCGCGTCGGTTGTCGGCCACACGCAGTGTATGCGTGGCGACGACACGCAGTCGCTCAGGTTCGACGCTGCCGAGCAGCTGCCCGAACCTGGCCAGGCACTGGAGCCCGCGGTCGATGGCTTCCCGGGAGAGCATGTTGTTTTCCAGGCCGGCCCCGAGCTGCACTTTCTCCGCCAGGGTTTCCACTGGTCGGACCTCGCCATGCTCCACGCGGGCGACGATCAGGTGGAAAGAGTTGCTGCCCAGGTCTATCGCGGCGAGGAGGCTACCCTCGGGCAGCGGCTCCAGTGCTTCTGTATCCAAGGTGTCGCGATTCCTTAATTGCCTGCTGCGTCCATGGTAACGGAAGAGTTAGGTCCGTAGATACCCGGGATCAGTCCGCCAGCAGGTAGGCGGCGAACAGCAGGGTCCCCAGGGCGAAGAGGGCGCTGCGATAGAGCACCCCGGGCGTAATGCCCGACAGCGCCGTCAAGGGCTCGACGCCCTGGCTAACGCGCCGGAGGACCGGCCACTCAATCGCGGCGGCGAAGGCCAGACTGCCCCAGGCGCTGGCCTGCAGGGCTATCCTGCCGCCATTGTCCGCGGGAATCATGGTGGCGAACAGGATCACGGCCGCGATGCTGCCCACGCTGCCGGCGACACTCATCAGCTTGAACTGGTGCACGCTGTTGCGGTTGAAGTCCCAGTCGTAGGCGAACAGCCCGGCGCTTGCCACGCCGTGGTAGTGGGCGCGGCCGAGCTTGACCCCGAGGAAGTGGAACCACTCGTGTATCAGTGTGGTGAGTATGGCACCTGCGAGCAGGCCGGCGATCACGGCGAACAGGGTAGCCAGGGGCACACCGCTGGCTACCTGCCAGGTGTCGGCCACGGCGAACAGGGCCAGCAGACCCAGCCCCACGGCCCCGTGCACGCCGGCCATGCGCAGGGGACCCAGGCGGTTGGCGTCCGGCGTCTGATCCTGCTGCGCTGCGCTGCTGTCTGCTTGCATGCTGTATGGCTCCTGGGAAATTTACGTGCCGCAGCCGGTGGCCGGATCAATCCGGCTGGTACCAGATAGGGGAGGTCCAGGCGCGTTCCTGGATTACCCGGGGCAGACTGTCGTCACTGCAACTGGGTGGTCGCTCCGCTTCCGGGATTGCCAGGCAGTCGTACTGGCTCCAGCGGCAGCTGGGGTTTTGCAGCACGCGGGCGTAGTACACCGCGGCCTGGCCGGGCGCAAAGTCGGGGTCCTGCCAGGTCGCACACAGCTGGTCATGTCCCGGGCCGTAAGCGCGGCAGCTGTCGATGTCCACGCCCGCGCCGTTGTCGGGGCTGCCGGCGACGTCGTGGACGCGCTGGTGGCTGCGGCCCTGGTCGTCCACCCAGGCCTTGATAATCTGGACGCGCTGCAGCAGGCCGCCGGCGGGATCGCGCTGGGCACTGACGGCAAACACAGGAGTGCCTTCCGGCGCCGGGGCGGGCGGCAGGTCTGCACCCATAGGTACGCCGTCACGGTAGGCCCGGGCGAGCATGTCCGGCTGCGCACACAGGTCAGGGGCGAGGTCCCACCCGGCGAAGAACCGGGGCTGGATACGCGGGCCACTGGTGCCGAATGTCTCCCGGCGCTGCATGGCTGCAAACAGGGCCTCGCGACTGTTCTGCGGCGCATACAGGCCCGCGAGGCCGCCGGGGTTATAGCGCACCGGCGAACCGGTGGCGATGCCCCCGGGAACGTCCACCTTGCCACGCAGGCGATGCTGGCGGTCACGGTCACTGCCATGGGAGCCCTGGTAGGTCGCCTCCTGCTCTGCTGCCGGCGCACCATTGTGCGTGTCGGTGGCGGCAATGATTCCCAGGCGGAAGGGGTTGAAACCCAGGGCGGCGGCATCCGCCTGCCCCTCGGGCAAGACGTGGCGCAGGTAGTTAAAGCGCGACAGGCAACCCTTGAGCATCATGCCGCCGGCGCCCTGTTCATTGCCACAGTCCACGATTTCCTCCTCGGGCGGACGCAGCTTCTCGAAGTTGCAGAATTCGTCCGGGGCCCCGAGCACGCTGGGCAGGCCATTACGGCACTCAGAATCTCCCTTGGTCTGCATGATTTCCGCGAGAGGCTCGAAGGCGGCGCGGAGGCGGGCGTGTTCGCGACGGCCGGTGACTGGCATGTCGGTATAACGATAGGGCTGCCACATCCGCCCCGAACTCCAGTTGCTGTTGTGCGGTATGGCGAGTGCATCGCAGGCCGGGTGTCCGCGGCGGCAGCTTGCATCCAGCCAGCGCCAGAGTGACAGGGGGGTCCGCGCTTCCTTGGCACTGGCGACTGCCTGGGGTACCGCGGCGGAACCGAAGATCACATTGCGGTGCAGGTTGGCGGCGTCTTCAGCAAGGGTGTATTCGTAGGCATGGAAAGTGGTAAAGCTACAGCTGTCGTCGGGGTCCTGCCAGCGCTCGGTCGCGGCCTGGTTCTGCCCCCAGGCAATTTCAGCCTCGCGCAGGCAGTCGCCGGCATCGTCGCCGCAAACGCGGGCCGATCGGTCCTGCCCGAAGATCGCGGTCGAGGCCAGGCGGATCATGGGTTGCAGGGTTTCCTCCACGGGCAGGCGCAGGTCACCACGATAGAGCCTGCATACCAGCCGGGGATAGGCGTCGCTGCTGCGGTCGTAGCAGAGGCGGTTCTCGCCGAGGGCTTCCGCGTGGTCGGTCACCGCCATAAAGTCCAGGGGCCGATCCAACTGGATGACCGGCACATCAGCGCCCGCCCCGTCACCTTGCAGCTTGAGAGCCAGCGGCTCACCGCGACCAAAGCGATAGGCCGAGTCGGCGTCGGTCAGGGTGCCAAAAGCGGTGGCGTCATAGGAGGCGGCAGTATGTACGTGCAGGGCACCGAACCAGGCGCGGTTGTGCGCGTAGCGGTCGCGGCAGGGAGAGGGGGAACGCGCGGACGGGATAGTTGCAACGGGTGCGGCAAGCAGGGCTTCATAGTTGCCGTCGTTGCGCTCCAGGCGCGCAAACTCCCAGCGCAGCCAGGCGTACAGCGCCAGCGCGATCACTGTCAGTATCAGCAACAGGTACAGCAGGTATTTCAGTGTGGTGCGCAGCATGCCGCAACTCGCCGGGACTGGACCGCCTACTGTATCAAGCGGCGGCCCAACGGCAAGATCGCACTCATACTAAGCGCCGGTGGATCAGATTGGCATACTGCCCGTTACCCGCGAAAACCTGCTGCGACTGCCCTTAAGGGTCGCCCGGGATTATTTCTTGCTCTGGCTGGACCGGGCGTAGTAACCACCCTGCTGACCGCTGACGCCGGAGTCGATCTGGTCGATCTTGCCGCCGGAGCGTATGTACGCTGCGGTTTGTTCCTCAATGGACTGTGAGGTTTCCACGGCGGGGGGCTGTTTCTTTTTTGCGGCTGCGCGCTGTGGTTTGGCGGCCATACCAGAATCTCGCATCTTCAAAGGGCCGCATAGTATACCCCAGGAGGGGGCTCCCTGTCGCCCCGTATTAACGCCCGGGGACAATCTGCTCAGGCCTGGACCACGATTCGCGGTGGTCGCGGTGGCATACGGGTCAGTAATTCGTAGCCGATGGTGGCGGAGAATCCTGCGACCTCCGCTACCGGCAGTCCCTCACCCCACAGGGTAACCGGGTCGCCGATGGCCACTGGTTGAAGGTCTGTCACGTCAACCGTAATCATGTCCATCGACACCCGTCCCGCCAGCGGTGCACGCTGCCCGTTGATGAGCACCGGCGTGCCGTTATCCGCGGTGCGTGGATAGCCGTCGCCGTAGCCAATGGTGACCGTCGCGATGGTCGATTCGCGGTTAGCCGTCCAGCTGCCACCGTAGCCCACGGTCTCCCCTGGACTCACCTTGCGTAAAGAGATCACTTTCGAAGTCAGTGTCATGACCGGGCGCAGCCGGTCCGCATTGGCCTGTGCCGTGGTGCCGAACGGAGAATTCCCCCACAGCATGTATCCTGGGCGAACCCATTCGTATCGGGTCTGCGGCCAGGCCAGCAGGGCGGGGGAGTTGGCAGCACTGCGTGCGCCCGGCAGGCCGCTGGTCGCGGCGTCGAAGCGCGCGAGTTGCTCGTCGGTCATGGCCTGGTCTGGCTCATCTGCCCGGGCAAAGTGGGTGGTCATGACCGGGTGTCCGCGGCTGTTGGGTGACGCTGCCAGGCGTTGGTGGAAGGCGCTGGTTTCGGCGCAAGGGACGCCGAGCCGGTGCATGCCGGTATCGATTTTCAGCCAGCACTGTAGCGGCTGTGGCAGCGAGGCGGACTCGAGCCAGTCCAGCTGGGTGGCATTGTCGATGGTTACCCACAGGTCCGCGTCTGCAGCGATTCCGAGGTCGGCCGCTTCGAATACGCCCTCCAGCAGCAATATCGGCCGCGCAATACCGGCAGCGCGCAGCTCGATGGCCTCTTCCACGCTGGCAACCGCGAAGGCGTCAACCAGCGGCGCCAGCGTCTGCGCCATCAGTACCGCGCCATGTCCGTAGGCGTTGGCTTTAACCACCGCCATGACCTGGGCCTCACCCGCCAGCTCCCTGGCCAGCGCAGCGTTGTGACGCAGGGCGGACAGGTTGAGCAGCGCTTGTGCGGGGCGGGGCATCAGTAGTCGTAGCGGTGGGCCGCGAACAGGGTCTGGGCCGCAAGCCAGATGTCACCGGCCTCGCCATTGCCAACGGGTTCGCCATCCACGGCAACGACCGGGGCCACTTCCTTGCTGGAGCTGGTAAGCCACACCTCATCGGCATCCCGCAGTTCCGCCAGGGTAACGGTGCGCTCCGCCACCGGAATGCTGCCGTCGCGCCGCAGGATGTCCAGCAGCATCAGCCGGGTGATCCCCGGGAGCTTCTGGTGATCCAGCTCGGGGGTGGCAACCGCGCCGTCCTTGACGATGAATACGTTGCAGGCGGCGGCCTCGGTAATCTCCCCATCGGCGTTGTAGAGGATGGTCTCGCTGTGTCCCCGGGAGTGGCCATGCTGGTAGTGCATCACGTTGCCCAGCAGCGCGGTGGACTTGATGTTGCAACGCTTCCAGCGCAGATCCTCCGTGGTGGATACGGTGTAGCGCGTGGCTGCGTCCTTGTCCGCGCGTGGCGCCGGTGGAATCTCGAAGGCAAAGCCGTACACCGTGGGTTTGATGCCCTCCGGGTAGGCGTGATTGCGCCGCGTATCCGCGCCGCGACTGACGTGGAAGTAAATGCCCAGGTCGTCGCCCGCGTTGCGCTGCGCCAGCTGCTCGGCAACCTCACGCCAGCCGGGCTCATCCAGCGGCAGGGGGATTTCCAGCGCATTCAGGCCGTCCTCCATGCGCTGCATGTGGGGGCCAAAGCCCACCAGCTTGCCGTGGTAGCTGGGGATCACCTCATAGATGCCGTCGCCGAACAGGAAACCGCGGTCCATGGGTGATATTTGTGCCTCCTCCATCGGAAGGTATTCGCCGTTCAGGTACACCGTGCTCATGCAATCTCCCTCATTGTCAGTTGTATGCGCTCGCCTGGGTAAGCTGGCTGAGCTGGGCGATGACCGCGCAGCCCTCGCCGGCATCGAGGCCGTCTTCCGTGGGCGTGTTTTCACGGGTGACCCCATCAACGCTGCCGCGCGCGGACAGGTAGGCCAGAATCTCACGCGGTGCCAGGCGGTCCAGCAGGTTCTCGCCCGACCAGTAGCCCAGCAGCGCAATCAGGCCATAGGCGCCCCAGTTTGACACATCCGCCACCAGCAACTCGTTGCAGCGGGTCACCGATACGCGGATATCCAGGGCCGCAATCGCCTCGGCGATGTTCCCCATACCGATTTCGTTGCCACCGTCGCCAATGGCGATGGTGGGGCAGTCTGCGAGGTCGAGGTAGGGGTCAAAGATGCCGCAGCGCGCGCTGATGTCCTCGCCGCGCATATTGTAATAGCGTCCATCCGCGGTGAGTCCGGGGCGCTCTATGGAAAGCACCACCCCGGGTTGCATGGCATCCAGTGCCTCCTGCGCGGTACGGCGGGCGTCGGCCAGGTCGTTCCCCAGCAGCGGCAGTACCCGGTAGTCCGCAGCCAGGGCATCCGCCAGCGGTGGTGCGCAGGCCAGCACCGGGGCGTTGCCCAGGTGCTCCAGGGTGCGATACAGGGCGATGGCGCCCACGGGGCCGTCGGTTTCAAAGGTATCACCCACGGGGAAGCCTGTGCCGATCAGCACCGGTCTGCGGGCATCGCGCAGGATCCCTGCCGCACGCAGGTAATAGCCGGGCTGCAGGGCCTCCCGCGCCACCTGCATCTGGCGCAGGTTGCGCGCCACCAGAGCGGCCTCTATGGCAACGCTGATCTCGTGCTCGTTCATTCCCGGTACTCCGGCAGGTACTGGTTGGCCAGGCGGTGGGCCGCCAGGTGCAGGGCATTGTGTGCACCGTAGGGGCTGATCGGTTCAAACCTGACCTGACCCCCGGGGCGAACCTGCGCCAGGCGCGCAGCGTCCAGTGACAGCGCCGCGCCGATTTTGGGATAGCCGCCGATGGTCTGGCGATCATTCAGCAGCACAATGGGCTGCCCGTCCGCGGGTATCTGGATGGCGCCAAAGCAAATACCTTCCGAGAGAATGCCCTCAATATCACAGCGGATGGCAGCGCCCTGCAGGCGATAGCCCATGCGGTCGCAACGGTCACTGACCTCGTAGTCGTGGCTGAAAAAGCGCTGCTGTTCAAGCCGGTTGAAGTGCCGCTGCTGATAGCCGGGGATAACCCGGACCACGACTTCCTGGAAGTAGTGCGGGCGGTCCGCATGGGGCAGGAAGCGCAGCGCGCGCTCACGCACGGTGGCGCAGGGGAGGCTGTCGCCGGGTTGCAGTTTGTCGCCGTGCAGGCCACCGATCTTTTCCCGGGTGACGGTGGAGGTGCTGCCAAACTGCGGTGCTACGGAAAATCCATCGGCCACAGCCAGGTAGGCACGACAGCCCTGCTCGGCGTAGCCCAGGCTAATCTCATCCCCCGCGGCCACGCGGTGCACGTGCCAGGTCGCGGTCTCGCGGCCATTCACCGTCAGCGGTACCGCGGCCCCGGTGACGCAGAAAAAGGTTTCTACTTCGGCACGCAGGGCAAGGCCGCCAAAACTGATCTCGATGCAGGTGGCGTTGGCGTCGTTACCCAGCAGCCGGTTGGCGAGCGCGAAGGCCTGTGGGTCCAGGGGGCCGCCCGTGGTCAGTCCCAGGCGCTGCTGGCCCAGTCTGCCCCGGTCCTGCAGCAGGCTCAACAGCCCCGGTTGTTGCACGGTCATGCTCATTCCAGGGAGCCCCCGAGGTCCAGGAAGCGCTGTCGGTCAATCGCTTCAAAGCGTACCCGGTCGCCAACGGCAACCGGCATGCTGGGCTGTGCATCGGGGTCGAACATGCGTGTGGGGCAGCGCCCGATCAGGTTCCAGCCTCCGGGTGATGGTGCCGGGTAGATGGCAGTCTGGCGGTCGGCAATTGCGACCGCGCCGCGCGGCACTTTTTGCCGGGGCGTCGCCAGGCGCGGTGCGGCGATGCGCGCATCGACCTGGCCCAGGTAGGCAAAGCCGGGGGCGAAGCCGATGGCGTAGACGCGGTATTCGGTTTCACTGTGAATACGTATCACTTCCTCCACGGATAGCCCCGAGCGCTCGGCCAGGGCATTCAGGTCCGCGCCGACCTCGGGGTCGTAAAATACCGGCAGTACCACCTCGCGTGCGTCATGATTGCCCTGTGCAGACAGGTCCCGGGTGGCCTCGCGTATGCGTCGGATCACCGACAGGTGGTCAGTGCGCAGCGGGTGATAGAGCACCAGCAGGGACGCATAGGAGGGGACCAGGTCGACCAGCTCTTCACCGAGGGCGTCGCTCACGGCCGCCGCGGCCGCCTGCACCAGCCCTGACACCTCGGGGCTGGTCTCCTCGCCCAGGTAAAGCATGATCGCGTCTTCCCCCGCCTGATGAATCTCCACCGCTATCAGCTCGCGTCGACGATGGCGCGGATTTCACGGATCGCGCTGACACCCTCGGCATTGTCACCGTGCACGCACAGCGTGTCGGGTGCGAGGTTCAGGGTGGCTCCGCCCGCCGAAGTGACGCTGCCGTTGCTGCACAGCTGCCTGACCTGCTCGAGAGTGCGCTCGCGATCATGTACCGCGCCGGCTTTGCGCCGGGATACCAGGGCGCCGGAATCTTCGTAACAGCGATCGGCAAAGGCCTCAAACAGGAGGTTCTGCAGGCCCTGCGCCCGCGCTTCTTCGCGGTGCTGGGGTGCCTCCGGCGTGGCGAGCAGCATCAGGGCGAGGGGACGGTGGTAGGCAGTGACGGCGCGCATCACACTCGCGCGCATTTCGCGATTGGCCATCATGTCGTTGTACATCGCCCCGTGCGGTTTGACATAGGCGAGCGTCAGGCCCTCGCTGGCGGCCAGGCCGTCAAGGGCGGCAATCTGGTAGAGCAGGGTGGCCTCCAGTTCTTCGGCGCTCAGTTGCATCGAACGCCGGCCGAATCCGACCAGGTCCGGATAGGCCGGGTGCGCACCCACGCTCACATCATGGCGCGCGGCCAGACGCAGGGTGTTGCGGATGGTAAGCGGGTCGCCGGCATGGAAGCCGCAGGCGACGTTGGCCTGGTGAATATGCGGCATGACTTCCGCGTCCATGCCCATGGTCCAGCTGCCGTAGCTCTCCCCGAGATCGCAGTTGAGCAACATCTTCTTCTGACTCCTCTACATGACCGCCAGGCGGCTGTTGCGCAGGTCGGTGACCAGCATGCAGCCCGGGCTGTGAGTGATGGCGAGGGGCGGTTTCGCGTTTTCCAGTGCGACCTGCGGCGTGACGCCACAGGCCCAGAACACGGGCAGTTCGTCCTCCGCCACCGGGACCGCATCGCCGTAATCCGGCGCGGCGAGGTCGCCGATCCCGATTAACGCAGGATCCCCGAGGTGCACGGGAGCGCCGTGTACCGCGGGAAACCGTGTGCAAATCTGCACCGCGCGGATGGCGTCGGCAGCCCGGAACGGACGCATGCTGACCACCAGGTTGCCGGAAAACGGGCCGGCGCTCTGGCAGGGAATATTGGTGCGGTACATGGGTACGTTCACCCCCTCGCTGACATTGCGGACCTCGAGACCGTCCGCGAGAAGTGCCTCCTCGAAAGAGAAGGAACAGCCAAGGGCAAAGGTCACCAGGTCATCGCGCCACAGGTCGCTGATATCCTGCACCTCATCGGTCAGCTCTCCGTCGCGAAACACACGATAGCTTGGCACGTCCCGGCGAATGTCGATACTCCCTAATCGTGGTAGGCCGGTGTCGCCTGGCTCATTGGCAATGCCCACTACGGGACAGGGGCGCGGGTTGAGCTGGCAGAAGCGCAGGAAATCCGCAGCCCAGTCGGCGGGGAGAATGGTGAGATTGCACTGCACGTAGCCCGGTGCCAGCCCGGAAGTATTGCCCCGATGCTCGCCGTTGCGAATACGCTGCCGCAGTTGCGCCGGATCCAGGATTGCCTGCATGTTGACCTCTTCGGGAAGCGGGGGCTGTCGGCCCACGGGTAAAGGTAAGTCGTGTGGCGGCCGCAGCCAGCCACAGTCCAAGTCTAATTGATCACACCGGCACTCGACCAGTGACGTACAGCCCGCGAGCGGGAAGGATTGCCAGCCGGTAAATTCTGCCTCTATAGTGTGATCCTCCCCGCAGCCGATTGACGTTTAGCGCACAAGGACCAATAACATGCCGCATCCCAGCATTACCGCCCAGACCTATCCCCACAAGCCAGCCATTATCATGGGCGAATCGGGGGAAATGGTCACCTACGCCGAACTGGACGACCGCAGCAACCAGGGAGCACAACTCCTGCGCAGCCTCGGCCTGATCAAGGGCGATCACATCGCCCTGATGATGGAGAACAACCGTTTCTTCCTCGAGGTGTGTTGGGCGGCCCAGCGCGCCGGCATTATCTTCACTCCGATCAGCACGCATTTGCAGCCGGATGAGACCATTTACATCGTGAACAATTGCGGCGCGCGGCTATTTCTCGGGTCCTACGCCCTGCGAGAAGTTGCCCGCAAGGTGCGCGAGCATTGTGAGGGTGTGGCGCAATTCTTGATGGTCGGTGGCATCGTCGAGGGCTTTGAGTCCTGGGAGGAGGCCCTGGATGCGCAGCCGGCCGAGCCCATCGAAGACCAGGGTAACGGTGTTCCCATGCTGTATTCCTCCGGCACCACCGGCAAGCCCAAGGGGGTGTTCCTGGCACCCCACAGCGATGACGTCCTCGCGCCCATGCCGCTGGCGGAGAGTCTGGGCAAGGCCTTTGGCTTTGGCGAGGAGACGGTTTACCTGTCCCCGGCGCCGCTCTATCACGCCGCCCCGCTGCACTACAACATGATGGTGCTGTACCAGGGTGGCACCACGGTGATCATGGAGAAATTTGAGCCCGAAACTGCCCTGCGGCTGATCGAGGAGCACCGCGTGACCCACAGCCAGTGGGTGCCGATCATGTTTATCCGCATGTTGAAGCTGCCGGAGGAGGTGCGTGAAAAGTACGATCTCAGCAGCCTGCAGTTCGCGATTCACGCGGCCGCGCCCTGCCCGATTGAAGTCAAAGAGCGCATGATTGACTGGTGGGGCGAGGTCATCGTGGAGTACTACGCGGCCAGCGAGGGTATTGGCATTACCATCATCGACTCGGCCAGCTGGCTGACCCATAAAGGGTCGGTGGGTCCGGCGCTGGTCGGCGAGATACACATTGTGGACGATGAGGGTAAGGAGCTGCCGCCGGGAGAAATCGGCACCGTGTATTTTTCCGGTGAGCAGGCCAATTTTCGTTACCATGGAGAGCCGGACAAGACCGCGGACGCCTATGATGAGCGGGGCTGGGCAACGACTGGCGATGTCGGCTACGTCGACCAGGACGGTTTCCTGTACCTGACGGACCGCAAGAACTTCATGATTATCTCCGGGGGCGTGAACATCTATCCCCAGGAGGTGGAAAACATCCTTATCACCCATGACAAGGTAGCGGATGTCGCGGTCTTCGGAATTCCCAACGAGGAGTTTGGCGAGGAGGTCAAGGCGGTGGTGCAGCCGATGAACTGGGCGGATGCGACCGACGAAGTGGCATTTGAGCTGCTGGAATGGCTGCGCGAGCGCCTGTCGCATATCAAGGTGCCGCGCTCCCTGGACTTCAATCCGCAACTGCCCAGGCTGGATAATGGCAAGCTGTACAAGAAGCACCTGGCGGAAGATTATCGCAAGACCAGCCCCGGCGGGGACGCCGACAAGGACAAAACGGACTGAGGCGACGGGCGAATTCCAGGGTGGTGTCAGGACGCGGATTTGGATTATCCTTGAGGATTAGTTGTTTGACGCAAGGGTGCCACCGCAGTGATGAGATCGCGTAAGCTTCGCCAGCTCGAAAAGCAGCTTGACCGCTGTGACACTTATGAAGAGTGGCGTGATGTCGCCCAACAGCACGATGCCCTCTCGGGTCAGCAGCGCTGGCGCGAGGTCGACCAGACACGGCAGTACGATTACTCCCAGATTCGCCTTCGCCTCGACAGGCTGCGCAGCCTGCGTTCCCGTCACGACCACCAGGGATTGCTGTTCTCCCTGAACGAAGGCATTCACGGCAACATGGGCGGCATGGGCCGCAGCTCCCTGTATCGCCGCGCGAAGTTCGGCACCAAGCACCTGATTGAGCAGTATATCGACGAGGTCGCGGATTCACTGCGCTTCCTTGCCGAGCTGGACTCCGACGAGATAAGTACCCAGGATAAGCTGGACTTCTTCTACCGAGCCAATATCTGCTTCGGGCGTTCGGCACTGATGCTCAGTGGCGGCGGCGTACTGGGCTTCTACCACATGGGCGTGGTGCGCACCCTGCTCAAGCAGGGCCTGCTGCCCCGAGTGATATCGGGCTCCAGCGCAGGGTCCCTCGTGGCGGGCGTCGTGGGTACGCATACGGACAAGGAACTGGAGCAGTTCTTTGATCCGGCCAACTTGCACTTCGAGGCCGAGCGCGAGGCCAGCGTGTTCTCGCGCATGTTCTTCGGCAGCAACCCGCAAATCGATGTCGGTGACCTGGAGAATATCGTTGCCCGCCTGGTGCCGGACCTGACCTTCCAGGAGGCCTATGAGAAAACGGGTCGCCAGATCAGCATCACCGTGGCCCCGGCAGAAACCCACCAGCGCTCGCGCCTGCTGAATGCGATCACGTCACCCAATGTCTACGTGCGTTCTGCGGTGATGGCATCGTGTGCGGTCCCCGGGGTATTCCCGCCGGTCATGCTGATGGCCAAGAATGTGCACGGCGAGGCCCAGCCTTACCTGCCGACCCGCCGCTGGGTGGACGGTTCGATCGCGGATGACCTGCCGGCGAAACGGCTGTCGCGCCTGTACAGCACCAACCACTATATCGTCAGTATGGTGAACCCGATTGCCACGCCATTCCTCCAGCGTGACGGCAAGCGCAACCGCGTCGCCAGCGCCCTGGGTAGCCTGGGTATCGGCATGGGGCGTGAGCTGCTGAACTTTTACCGCGGGATCGCCCAGAAGCAGGGTGACAACTGGCCGCGTTTCAACCTGCTGCTCAACAGCGTGCACAGCCTGATGGACCAGGAATACAGTGGCGATATCAACATTGTGCCGAGCTTTCGCTGGTACAGCCCCGGCAAGATTCTCTCCCACCTGACCGAGAAGGAACTGGTTGCGCTGGTCGAGGGAGGCGAGCACTCTACCTACCCCAACGTCGAGGCGATCCGAATCTGCACCAAGATCAGCCGCACCATGGAAGACATCCTGCAGCGCTTTGAGTACGGTGATTTGCGGCCACAGGAAGAAACCGTGCGCCGTCCCCGCAGCTCACGGCGTCGCCCCCAGCCCACGCGGGCGGACCGGGAAGCGCTGCGCGAGCGCAAGGCCGAAGTGCCCGAGCGCAGTCCGGCGGCCGGGAAAACCGCTCCACGCAAGAAGCCCAGAACCGCAGCGCGCAAGAAAGCGCGCGCCGGTAAGACGGCGGACGACGGTAAGCGCCGCGCCGCCTAGTCTCGGACGGGTGCTCGCCCCGGTCGGGGCGCCTAGCGCCCCTTCCAGTTCGGTGCGCGCTTTTCGGCAAAGGCTGTGGCGCCCTCGATGGCGTCTTCGCTGGAAAACACCGGCATGACCAGAGCCTGCTGCTTGTCCCACATGGACGCCTGGTCCCAGTCCTCGGACTCCTGTATGACCTGCTTGCTCACGGCAACCGCGAGAGGGCCGTTGGCGGAGATGCTGCCCGCCAGTTCCCGGGCGGCTTCCAGGGCAGTGCCGGCTGGCACCACGCGATTGACCAGGCCGCAGTCCAGGGCACGCTGGGCATCGATAAAGTCGCCGGTCAGCGCCATCTCCATCGCCAGCCGGGGCGGGATCTGGCGCGGCAGCTTGATCAGGCCACCGGCGGCAGCGGCGAGGCCGCGCTTGGTTTCCGGTATCCCAAACTTCGCGTTGTCCGCGGTCACAATCAGGTCGCAGGAAATTGCCAGTTCCAGGCCGCCCGCCAGGGCGTAGCCTTCCACCGCGGCGATCAGGGGTTTGCGCGGCGAGCGCTCGGTCAGGCCGGCGAAACCGCGGCCCTCGATGTGCGGTGTTTCCCCGCTGACGAAGGCCTTGAGATCCATGCCCGAGCAGAAGGTCCCCCCTGCGCCGGTGAGAATCGCGACCCGGATATCGTCATCTGCATCCAGCTGGTCCAGGGCGGCAGCTACCCCCTCGGCCAGTGCCTTGTTGGCCGCGTTTTTTGCCTTGGGCCGGTTCAGGGAGATGGTCATGATGCCGTCGGCGACATCAACCAGGACTGCTTGTTCTTCGCTCATGCGTTGCTCCTTGTGTGAGGTGGGGATCAGTCAGTGAGTTCCACTGCCAGCTGTGCCAGCGGATGAACCAGGTTGCCGCGAGCGTCCGCCTCGGCGCTGGATGCGGTACCGATTTCCGCGCGCTTGCGGATGCCCTGGACAATTGCTGCCAGCCGGAACAGGGAAAACACCAGGTAAAAGTTCCAGTGCTCGATGCCCGGGCGCCCGGTACGCTCGCAGTAGGCGGCGATGTATTCCTCGTCGCTGGGAATGCCCAGCGATGCGCGATCAACACCTGCCAGGCCCTTCATGCTGCTGTCCCGGGGCAGCATCCAGGCCATGCACTGGTTGGCGAGGTCCGCCAGTGGGTGACCCAGGGTCGAAAGCTCCCAGTCCAGCAGGGCGATCACCTCAGGTTCGTTGGGATCAAACATCATATTGTCGAGGCGGAAGTCACCGTGCACCAGGCTGACCGTGCCATCGTCCTCGGGCATGTTGGCGGGCAGCCAGTCGAGCAGGGTTTCCATCGCCGGGATGTGTTCAGTTTCCGAGGCGCGATACTGCTTGGTCCAGCGTCCCAGCTGGCGCTCGAAGTAATTGCCGGGTTTGCCATAGTCGGCAAGCCCCACGGCCTCCACGTTGACTGTGTGCAACGCGGCCAGGGTACGGTTCATGGCGTCATAGGTTGCCGCGCGCTCGGCGTTGTCGCGTGCTTCCGGCAGCAAAGGGTCCCACAGGATCCGGCCTTGCTTGTATTCCATGATGTAGAACATGGAGCCGATGACACTTTCGTCCTCGCACAGCAGGTAGGCCCGGGGCACGGGCACCGCAGTGTTTTCCAGGGCGCTGATTACCCGGAACTCGCGATCCACGGCGTGGGCCGATGGCAACAGCTCGCCCGGAGGCTTGCGCCGCAATACGTAGGACGTGCCCCCGGCGTCCAGCCTGAACGTGGGATTGCTCTGGCCGCCGGCAAATTTCTCTGCAGAGAGCTCGCCCGAGAAACCCGGGAGGTTTTCGCGCAGATAGCTTTCCAGGCGGGTGAGATCCAGTTGTTGTGCGCTCATAAAGAGTCCCGATGCAGCAGTTTTGTAGGCGTTTTCGCGGTCCACGACGCGGGAATTGACCCGCCCGCATGCGGGCCCGCGGGCGCCGGGAGGTCGCAAGTATGCGTTATTGAGTGGTAACTTCTCAAGCGGTATGCTCGCCACTCCGATCCAGCCATCACCACAGCCATAAAAACAGAGGTATCGCGTGTACAAGGAACTGAAAGCAGCTTGGGCCCAGCTCACCGCCCCGGGACAGATGTTCGAAGTCACCACCGTTGACGTGCGCGGTGTGCCGACGCGGGCCTACGTGCACGCGCCGCCTTCACTGCGCGAAATCTGGCTCTCCACCGCGGGGCACGGGGATGCCGACTACCTCGTGTTTGGCGAAGAGCGCTGCACGTACACCCAGGCCCATGAGTACGTTGGTTCCATCGCCCAGTGGCTGCACCAGCTAGGTGTGGTACCGGGAGACCGGGTGGCGATTGCCATGCGCAATTTTCCCGAGTGGATGCTCGCCTACTGGGCGGTGACTTCCATGGGTGCCGTCGTCGTAGGGATGAACGCCTGGTGGGTCAGCCATGAAATGCGCTTTGCCCTGGAAGATGCAACGCCGAAGGTGCTGATCGCCGACCGCGAGCGACTGGCACGCTTCGCGGAGATTCGCGAGGATTTTCCCGCCATGAATGCCGTCGCCGTGCGTCTCGAGGACGGTGCCCCCGATTGGGCGACCGACTGGATGGAGGTGATCAACGCCCCCAGCGAGCTGCCCGAGGTCAGCATCGACCCCGACGAGGATGCCTGCATTTTTTACACCTCCGGTACTACCGGCCGGCCCAAGGGCGCGCAGCTGACGCATCGCGGCTGCGTGAACAACATTCTTAACGTTGCTTTCATCAACGCGGTGCAGCCGCTGGCGCTCGCCCAGGCCGGGGTGGTCGAGGGAGGTGGCGACGCCGCCGCCAAACCCTCGTCCCTGCTGGCGACACCCCTGTTTCACGTCACCGGCAACAACTGCGTGGCCCAGGCGACCACGGTCGCCGGCGGCAAGCTGGTGCATATGTACAAGTGGGATCCCGCCGAGGCCCTGGCCCTGATCGAGCGGGAGCAGGTTACGGTGTTCAACGCGGTGCCGATGATGGCCCGGGAAATACTGATGCACCCGGATTTTGCCCGTCGTGATACTTCTTCCCTGAAAACCCTGGGCGGTGGCGGCGCCGCGGTGCAGCCGGACCTGGTGAAGAAGATCGACAGCGTGGGCAGCGGCCTGCGCCCCAATACCGGTTACGGTATGACCGAGACCAGCGGTATTATCGCCGCGGTGTCATCCAGTTTCTTCGTCGACAAGCCGGAGAGTGTGGGGCCTGCGATGCCCACCTTCGAGGCACGCTGCGTCGACCCCCAGGGCAACACCCTGGGCCCCGGGGAAATTGGCGAGCTCTGGGTGCGCGGGGCACCGGTGATCCGCGGCTACCTCAACCGGCCCGAGGCAACCGCCGAGTCGATTACCGATGGCTGGCTGCATACCGGCGATATCGCCTACATCGACGAGGACGATTTTATTTTCACTGTTGATCGCGCCAAGGACATGGTGATTCGCGGTGGCGAAAACGTGTACTGCGCGGAAGTGGAGAACGCCCTGTTTGCCCACGAGGAGGTGGCCGAGTGCGTGGTCTTTGCGGTTGCGGATGACCGCCTCGGGGAAGAAGTCGGCGCGGCGGTCTACCTGCACCCGGGGGCGAGTGTCGACGCAGACAGCCTGCGCGCCCACTGCGCCGGGCTGCTGTCCCCCTACAAGGTGCCGCGCTACTTCTGGATGCTGGACGCGCCGCTGCCGCGCAATGCCAATGGCAAGTTTCTCAAGCGCGAGTTGCGCGATTCCCTGTCCGTCGCGGACGCAGCCTGACAACGTGGTCGGCGAGACGCGGTCGGCCAAACGCGGTCGGCCAGACCGGGTCAGCCCGACCGGGTCAGCCCGACCGGGTCAGCTCTCGACAAAGGCCCGCTCAATCACATAGTGGGCCTGCTTGCCGTGGCGTGATTCCTTAAATCCGCGGGCGTCCAGCAGGGCGCAGATGTCCTTGAGCATGCTCGGGCTGCCGCAGATCATAAAGCGGTCATTGGCCGGATCGATCGGCGGCAGGCCCACGTCCGCAGGCAGTTTGCCACTCTCCAGCAGGTCAGTCAGGCGCCCGGTATTACGGAAGGGCTCGCGCGTCACTGTCGGATAGTAAATCAGCTTGCTGCGCACATCCTCACCGAGGTATTCGTGGCGCGGCAGCTGTTCGGTGATGCTCTCCCGGTAAGCCAGCTCCCGCACATGGCGGCAGCCGTGGGTGAGGATAATGCGGTCGAACTGCTCGTAGATCTCCGGGTCCTTGATGATGCTGAGGAAGGGAGCCAGGCCCGTGCCCGTGGCGATCAGGTACAGATTGCGCCCCGGTAACAGGTTGTCCAGCACCAGGGTGCCTGTGGCCTTGCTGTTGACCAGTACTTCGTCGCCCACGCGGATGTTCTGCAGGCGCGACGTCAGGGGCCCATCCGGGACCTTGATGCTGAAGAATTCCAGTTCGTCCTCGTAATTGGCGCTGGCCATGCTGTAGGCGCGCAGCAGGGGCTTGCCCTCGCTTTCCAGGCCAATCATGGTGAAATGGCCATTCTTGAAACGAAAACTCTGGTTGCGGGTCGTTTTGAAGCTGAACAGGTGGTCGGTCCAGTGATGGACCTCGGTCACCTGCTCGCGCAGTAAATTTGCCATAGCCACCTCCCGGTTTGTTCGACCGACACAGCATAGGCTGTTCCCCTATATTGGTAAAATGGGAATATTGGATATAATATATCAATTAAGTATATATAGAATTGGGAGGCCCGTATGCGTTACAGCCTGCGCCAGCTCGAGGTTTTTATCGCCACTGCGCGTCACGAAAACGTCAGTCGCGCGGCCGCGGACCTGGCCCTGTCCCAGTCTGCCGCGAGCAGCGCCCTGAAGGAACTGGAAGGCCAGTTCGGGGTGCAACTGTTTGACCGCCAGGGCAAGCGCCTGCGCCTGAGCGCCCTGGGCGCGCAGCTGCGACCCCGGGCGGAGGCTCTGCTGGCCCGTGCCAGGGAGCTGGAGAGCGCCTTCGTGGGCCGCGAGGTGGCGGGGCGGATCAAGGTCGGCGCGACCCTTACCATTGGCAACTACCTGGCGGTACCCATGATCGCCGATTTTCGCCTTCTCCACCCCGACGCCGATGTGGCCCTGACCGTGGCGAATACCGAGTCCGTGGCCGAACAGGTTGCGGGCTTCGACCTGGATATGGGCCTGGTGGAGGGGGAATTTCAGCACCCCGATCTCGAGGTCAAGGCCTGGCGGGGAGACGAGCTGCAGGTATTCGCGGCACCGGGTCACCCCCTGGCCGCCAGGGAGGCGGTGACAGACGCCGAACTGAGGGAGCTACGCTGGATTCTGCGGGAACCGGGCTCGGGCACGCGGCAGGCCTTTGACCGGGCCATGCAGGGTCTGCTGGGCGATTTGCAGATCGCCATGGAGCTGCAGCATACAGAGGCAATCAAGCGCGCGGTGGAGTCTGGTCTGGGGGTGGGTTGCCTCAGTCGTATCAGCCTGAGCGAGGCTTTTGCGCGGGGCTCCCTGGTGCCCCTGGCGGTGCCCCAGCGGGATTTCAGCCGCCGCCTCTACAGCGTGACTCACCGGCTCAAGTACCGCAGTGCGACCCTGGCCGCCTGGCTTGAGCTGTGTGAGCGCGCCGGGTCGGATATACTGCCCGCGACAGGGGAGAGTGCATGATTCAGCCAATCGATGGCGCACAACGCGGGGAAGTCGTGGCAGCCACGGCGCATTACGTGTCGCTGGCGGCGCGGGAGACAGGGCGCGATTTGCCCATGGTGCCGGTGCTGTTTGACCTTTCCGGGCGCAGCGCGGGCATGTTCCGGGCACAGGGCCGCGATTGCGTGATCCGCTACAACCCCTGGATTTTTGCCAAGTACTACGCCGACAACCTGGCGGCGACGGTCCCCCACGAAGTCGCCCACTACGTCGTGCACCGCACCCATGCCGGACGGCGCCGGGTGGCACCCCACGGACCCCAGTGGCGTGCTGTGATGGCGCTGTTTGGCGCCGATCCCGCGGTGACTTTTGACTGCGACCTGACAGGTATTCCGCAACGTCGCCAGCGGGAGCATCCCTACCGCTGTCGCTGTCGCGGCCACGGCCTCTCCACCACCCGGCATAACCGGGTACAGCGGGGCGCCGCGAGATACCAGTGCCGGCATTGTGGTGACGAACTGGTGTTCGATGCCACCCGCCTCAGTAATCCAGGGACATCTCCACGCCGCTGAAGCTATGCGCTTCGTCGCCCGGGTCGGCCTGGGCCACCACGGCGCGATCCGCGGCGATCCCGCCCTCGTTGACCAGGAAGCGCTTGGCCGCCGCGGCGCGATCCTCCGCCAGGGTCTTGAGCATGTCCGGGGGTACCGCAATCTGCTCGCGGACCCGGCGGGCCTGGATGACAGGCGAGGGCGGTTCCGCTCCGGCCTCGTCAGCGCCCTTGGCCGCCAGCCCGGTATAGCGCTCGGCAATCGCCTCGGCCCAGGCGTCGCTGCGGTTGTCGATATCCTCGGGATTCAGACCCGACGCCAGCAATTCTTCGCGCAGCAGCGCTGCCTGTAGCTTCGCCGGGTCGGTGTCCGGGTGCAGGCGCCCGTGGATGACCAGTTCCAGGTTGGGTCGCTGGAGCAGGGCCTGTGCCAACTGTTGCAGTTTGGCGCGACCGGTATCGTCGGTGTCGCGGCTGCCGGCGGGAAAGTTGACCCGCTCCAGATCCTCGTTGCTGCCAACCAGGTTCGCCAGCAGGTTGAAGGGTGCGGTGACCGCCTTGGTCAGAAGGTTGACGAAGGCCCCGGCGATCACGCTACCCAGGCTGAAGGAAGGGTTGTTCACGTCGCCGGTGACCGGTACCGCAAGGTCGATCACGCCATTGGCGTCGGTGAGCAGGGCGATACCAAGTTTCAGCGGCAGGTCCAGCGCGTCATCGCTGGCAATCTGCTCTCCCAGCTTGAGCTGGCGGATGACCAGCTTGTTATCGCCCTGCAGCCGGTTTTCCTCCAGCTGGTACTCGAGGTCCAGGTTCATGGTGCCCTGGTCGATCGCGTAGCCTGCGTAGGTGGCCGAGTAGGGCGTCAGCCTGGCCAGGTCCACGCCCTGGAAGGTCAGCAGCAGGTCCAGGGCCGGCTGTTCCCGCAGCGGCGAGGCGCTGCCCTTGAGTACCACCGGGGCGTAACCGTCCACCGAGCCGGTAATATCGACCTCGAGGGATTTCGCGGGATCGCTGTCCAGCCCCAGGATGTCGCCGTTGACATCGCCGATCATGGTGCGGAAATGGATCGGCAGGGCCTCGTCCAGGAAATCCACCTCGCTGTCGGTGATGTGGATGGTGGGCACCCGGAAAGTCCAGGGGGACGATGGCTCGGCTTCAGCTTCGGCAAGTTCCCCGGCGGGCTCCTCGTCCGTCACCGTCCCGGCTTCGGCCTGTGCCTGGGCTTCCTCCCGTAGCAGGCGCTGAATATTCAGGCTGCCGTCCTCCAGGATGTGTACCCGGCCGGAGAAGGTGTCCAGGTGCAGCTGCTTGAGGTTGACCGACTGTCCCGCCAAATCGACCACGAGATCCTGCCAGGACAGTGACTTCCAGCTGGTGAGGGATTCGTCTGCCTCGTACAGACGCACCGCGAAGTTTTCCACTGCGCCGCTGAGGGAGGCTGTCTGCGGGGCAAAATCCAGCAGGGATACGCTTGCCCGGGTGCCGGCGGTGCCGCTGTCAATGCGCGCATTAAGCACCTCGGGCACATTCGGCGCAAACCAGGGCAGTGGCAGTCCGGCGAGGTCGATCTCGAACTGGCCGTCCCCCTCACCGAGGTGCAGATCGCCCTGGACCCTGGTGGTCAGTGCCTCGTTTACCTGCAGGTCCAGCTGCATCTGGCTGGGGCCGGTCGCCGGCCACTGGATGTCTGTCACCTGGATGTTCAGGGGGCTCACGCTGAGCTGCGCGGGGTCGGTAAATTCAGAGCGCCAGGTAATACGAGCGGCGTTGACAGCCGCCTGGCCCAGACTGACCCGCCATGGAGAGGTCTCATCTTCGCCGTCGTTATCTGCCGCCGCGGGGAAGCGGGTTTCGAACATTTCTGCCAGGCTGACCCGGGCGCCTTCACTCCAGCCCCGCAGCACCAGGCCGTCTACCGACAGGGACCCGGCCTGCACCTGCTCGGTCGCGGTGTCCACGGCGATACCGTCCAGGGTCACCTCGCCCAGCTCGATACCCGTATCCGCCAGCGCCAGACCCTCCGCCGGTGCCACGGCAATATCACGCAGCCGCAGCAGGCCGCCATCGATACTGAATCGTGGCTCCCCGGACCAGTTCGCCTGGTAATTCGCGGTGAAGTCGAGGCGCGCGGATGCGACCTCGAAGTTGACCTCGTCACGCACGTAGCGCCAGCCGGGGCGCAGGGCCAGCCCGGTGATCTCTATCATACCGCTGCTGCGCGACTCCGGCAGGGACAGTTCACCGGTCCACTCCAGGTGGCCGCCTGCTTCGTCCTGCAGCTGGAGGTGGTAGGGTTCGCCGTCCTCGATGACGGTGGACAGGCCGGCGACGCTGATACCGAGATCTTCCCATTCGGTGCTGTAGGGGCTCGCACGGGTGAAATCCGAGACCGCGATCCGGTGGGCTGAGAGGTGCAGGTCCTGGATCGAGATGGCCGGCAGTGGGGCCGCTTCTGCCGGCTGCGGCTCGACGGCTTCCTCCGTCGGCGGGGGGATGAAGTCCTGGATATTGAGGTCCCCCGTGGCGAAGCGCTTGAGGTGTGCGGTGAGCCCCTGCAGGGCCAGTTCGTCCAGCACCACACCCCGACGCCACAGGCTGCTCACCGAGAGGTTGACCGCAAGGCGGTCGAAACCTGCGAAGTCGCCGCCATCGGGTTCCTGCAGGGCGGCCTCGCGTACCTCCAGGGCCAGGCTCAGCGGATTGAAAATCACCAGTTCGGTTCGTAGCTCACGCTGGTATTCGCGTTCCATGAACCAGCCCGGCAGGAAGTTCAGCGCCGGCATGATGACCAACACGGAAATTGCCAGGTAGGCCAGGTAAATGCCGATCAACGTCCGCAGAACTGTTTTCACGCCTACTCCCTATGCTTCGAGTTGCTATCCATTATAGCTAGATGCCTTTACGGTAGCTGTAGGGTGTCAGCCCCGTCCAGCCCTTGAAGGCCCGGATAAAGGCGCTGGCCTCGGAGAAGCCGGCGCGGTGAGCGATCTCCTCAATGCTCAGCCCCTGCTTGCCAAGGTAGTGCAGGGCGGTGTCCCGCCGTAGTTGCAGCTTGATTTCCTTGAAGGTCGTGCCCTCTGCGGACAGCCGTCGGCGCAGCGTCTGTGGGTGCAGATCCAGCTGCGCGGCCACCGCTGGGAATTCCGGCATCTGCATGAGGTCCGAGGCGACCAGGTCCCTGACCCGGGCGGTCCAGCTGGTCTGCGCATAGCGCTGGGTAAGCATGATCAGGGCCGGGTGGCGCAGGAAGTGGCGCAGGGTCTGGTGGGTCTGCCGAATCCGCTTTTCCAATAGGGAGTGGGAAAATACCAGCGCGCAATCGGATTGTTCAAAGCCCACCGGGTTGCCGAGGAACATGTGCCGGTAATCCGCGGCGCTGGCAGCCATGGGGTAGCTCAGCCGCACTGTCTGGACCGGCAGATGCTCGCGTACCAGCCAGCTACCAAAGCGGTGGGCATTGAACAGCTGCATTTCCGCCAGGTAAGGCGCCAGCGGCAGCGCGGGATCGCGATTCTCCAGGTGCAGGGTGGCCGTGTCCCCGTCGCTGGTAAATACCGGGTACACGTCCAGGTCGAACAGCTGGAAGAAACGGCAGTAGCGGCTGAAGGCCTGGCCCAGGCTGTCGCAACCGATAACCGCGTGGCACATCATCGACCAGGTGCCGATGGGTACGCGGCGGCTGGCATATCCCAGGGATTCGTCGGCCATTGCCAGCATGGTGCTTACCTGCAGGTCGGCGTAACGCTCCACCGAAATGCGTGCGCTGTCCTCGTGCAGCAGGCGCGGGGATATGCGGTTGCGGCGCAACAGCTCACTGGGGTCGAGGCCGCAGGGCACCGTGTTTTGCAACAGCGCGCGGGCGAAGTGAACAGAGATAGACAGGTCCCGGGGCATGTCAGGCCTGCGCGATACCTGCCTGGTCGCCGGAGCGGAAGTGATGGGTCCGGGTGTCGAGGGTGGCAACCCGGTTGCGCCCGGCGCGCTTCGCCTGGTACATGGCCTGGTCGGCCTCGCTGGCGAGCTGGTCCAGGTCGGTCTCGCCCGCTATCGTGGTCACGCCCAGGCTGACGGTGATGGCAATACGCTGGCCATCCACCAGCAGCGCCTCCGCGGCGATGCTTGCACGAATGCGTTCTGCCAGCGCCCGCGCTGCCTCGGCGGGTGTGTCGGGGAGTATCAGCAGGAACTCTTCACCGCCGAAGCGCGATACCACATCGCTGGCGCGACTCATGCGCTGCAGAATCACCGCGATCTGCTGCAGAACGCGGTCCCCGGTGTCATGGCCGAAGCTGTCGTTGACCTGTTTGAAGTGATCGATGTCCAGCATGATGGCTGACGTGGGCGAGCGCTGGCGTGCCGCGCTGGCCAGGCTCACGTAGACTGCATCCTGCAGCCCCCGGCGATTGAGCAGGCGGGTGAGGGGGTCCTCGGTTGCCAGGTGCGACAGGTGCTGCTGGTACTCCAGCAGCACGCTGGCAAGAAAGCCCACCACGACCAGGGCATAAGCGGCGCTATGGATGCCCATGGCGATCAATTGCGCCCGCTGCAGCTGCTCGTGATTCTGCCAGTGCAGCCAGGTGCTGGCGAGTCCCACCAGCATGACCAGGCCAGCGCAGCCAATCAGCCCGTCGCCGACGTTGCGCCAGCGCCAGCCGCGCCAGGCACTCACCGCACCCGCGGCGCTCCAGAACAGGATAATGCCGGCCACCTCAACATTGAACATGGCAGGCGCCGGCAGGTAAAACGCGCTCAGGCAGGCGCCCAGGCAGACGGCGCCCAGCAACCAGCGGCCGCGGCGCCAGTCGGCACGCTGGCTCGCGGCCAGGAACAGGAGGTAGCTGGTGCTCAGCACCGCGATCGCCGGTACGTCCAGTCCCGATGCCTGGGCACCCTGGGTATGCTGCAGGGTAAACAGGATCCAGCTCATCAGCGAAGCCATGAAATAGACGGTGAAAAGTCCCAGTCCCCGCGGCGGGTTGCTGGAATCGCTGAGGAAATAAACGATCAGCATTTGCGCGCTGGTCAGAGCGAGAATCAGGCCGTAGTGGGTATAGGCCAGGATGTCGGAGGATACGGACTCCATGCGCGCTGTGCTTCGCCCTCGATTGATTGCTGTTAGTTTACGTCAATTTATCTGTCGGGACAGGTCATTGCCGTGATCGCCTGTGCTGCGCATACTGCCGTGCGATCTGCCCACCCTGCAGGAGAAATGCTTGTGTTACCCCGAGAGTTTACCGAAGAGCAGCAGATGTTCCGCGAAGCCTACCGCAAATTCCTGGCGGCGGAGATTGTGCCACAGATGGAAGCGTGGCGAGAGGCGGGCATCGTGGACCGGGAGGCATTCCGCAAGGCCGGTGAGCAGGGATTCCTGATGGTCTGGCCCGACGAGAAGTATGGCGGTATGGGTGACCCTGACTTTCGCTTTGAACAGATTATCATCGAGGAGGCGGGCTACGCCCGGGTCGGAGACTGGTATGCGACCCTGCACAGCCGCCTGGTCGGTCCCTACCTGACCCGCTTTGGTTCCGAGGAGCAGTGCCAGCGCTTTCTGCCGGGCTGCGTGCGGGGCGATACCATCCTCGCCATCGCGATGACCGAGCCCGATGCCGGCAGCGACCTGGCGGGAATGCGCAGTACGGCGGTAGATCAGGGTGATCACTGGGTGCTGAACGGATCCAAGACCTACATCTCCAACGGGATCAATGCCGACCTGGTGATCGTGGCGGCGAAGACCGATCCGGAGAACAACCCGCACCACATGACCCTGTTTCTGGTGGAGCGTGGCATGGAGGGCTTCGAGCGGGGCCGTAACCTGAAAAAGATGGGACTCAAGGCCCAGGATACCGCGGAGCTGTTTTTTAATGATGTCAGGATTCCACCCGAGAACGTACTGGGCGAGCCGGGCAAGGGATTCATCTACCTCATGCAGGGGCTGGCCGAAGAGCGCCTGATCGGGGCGGCGGGGTATCTTTCGGCGGCCCAGCTTTCCTGGGACCTCACCGCGGATTTTGTCAGGGAACGCAAGGCTTTTGGCAAGCCCCTTGCCGCCTTCCAGAACACCCAGTTCAAACTGGCGGAGCTGCGCACCGAGCTGGACTTTGCCCAGGTCTATGTTGACCAGTGCGTGCGCGCCTTCAACGCGGGGTCACTCACCGCGGTAGATGCAGCAAAGGCGAAACTGCAGACCAGTGAATTACAGGTCAAGGCGGCCGATCTCGGTGTACAATTGCACGGCGGTGCGGGGTATATGGACGAATATCCGATCAGCCGGCAGTATACGGATGCCAAAATTTCCACGATCTACGCGGGTAGTTCTGAAATCATGAAGCTGATTATCAGTCGCGAATGCCTGGGCCAGGACTACACGCCCTTCAATACCCGCAATTTCTGAATCCACCAGCAACCTCAAACAGGAGTACAACATGAATCTGGAAGGAAAAGTCGCCATCGTAACCGGCGGGGCCTCGGGCCTCGGCCGTGCCACCGTTGAGGCCTACGTGGCCAAGGGTGCAAAAGTTGCCATCTTCGACCTGAACGAAGACAACGCCAAAGAAGTCATCAAGCAACTGGGCGAGGACAAGGTTGCCTTCTGGAGCGTCAACGTCGCTGACGAGGAAGTCGTCAAGCAGGCCGTGGCCGAAGTTGTGGAGAAATTTGGCGCGTTGCACATCTGCAACAACTACGCCGGCATCGGCAATGCACAGAAAACCCTGAGCAAGAAGGGCGTGTTCCCTCTCGATCAGTACATGACCGTTATCAATATCAATCTCGTGGGCACGTTCAACGTGTCGCGTTTTGCCGCCGAGCAAATGGCCAAGAACGGGCCGGTGAACGACGATGGTGGACATGGCGTGATTATCAACACGGCCTCCATCGCCGCATATGAGGGGCAGGTGGGGCAGCTGGCCTACAGTGCCTCCAAGGGTGGTGTTGTCGGTATGACCCTGCCCATGGCGCGTGACCTCGCCAGCTATGGCATCCGCGTGAACACCATTGTGCCCGGCCTGATTCACACGCCGCTGTTTGAAATGATCCCGGATGAGATGTACAAGTCGCTGGAAAACAGCGTTTGTTATCCGCAGCGTCTGGGCAAGGCCGAGGAAGTTGCGCACCTGTCGGTTTTTATCGCTGAAAATGACTATGTGAATGGAGAGTGTATCCGCCTGGACGGCGCCATTCGCATGCAGCCTCGCTAGGGGGAACACCATGGGACCACTGAACGGTTTTACCGTGATCGAATTGGCGGGCATCGGCCCTGCGCCGATGGGCGGCATGATGCTGGCCGATATGGGGGCCGAGGTGATCCGGGTGGAGCGCGCCAACGCGCCGGATCCCCGGGCCATGAAAGACGTGAGCTTCCGCGGCAAGAAGTCAGTGGTCCTGAATCTCAAGGACGCCGCCGGTGTGGATGCGCTGCTGCGCATGGTTGAAAACGCCGACGTCCTGATTGACCCCTATCGCCCCGGTGTCTGTGAAAAGCTGGGTGTGGGGCCGGACGAGTGCCTGGCGCGCAACCCGCGCCTGGTATTTGCGCGCATGACAGGCTGGGGGCAGGACGGCCCGCTGGCCCGGGCCGCGGGCCACGATATCAACTACATATCCCTGACCGGTGCCCTGTACGCCACGGGCCGGGCCGGTGAAAAGCCCGTGCCGCCCCTGAACGTGGTGGGGGACATGGGTGGCGGCGGAATGCTGCTGGTCAACGGTATCCTGGCCGCGCTGCTGGAATCCGGCAATTCCGGCAAGGGCCAGGTTATCGATGCCGCCATGGTGGATGGTGCAGCGCAGCTGATGTGGATGTTTCACGGCTTTGAGGCGATTGGCGGCTGGGACGCCAGTCAGCGTGGCAATAATCTGCTGGACGGCGGCGCGCATTTTTACGACACCTACGAGTGCGCCGATGGCGAGTACATCTCCATCGGCTCAATCGAACCGCAATTCTACGCCCTGCTGCTGGAGCTCACCGGCGTATCGCCCGAGGAATTCGCGGACCAGCATGACAAGACTCGCTGGCCCGCGCTGAAAGAGCGCCTTGCCGAGGTGTTCAAGCAGAAAACCCAGGCCCAGTGGTGCGAAATCATGGAGGGTACGGACGTGTGCTTTGCCCCCGTCCTTTCTTTCCTCGATGCGCCTGCGCATCCCGCCAACCTCGCCCGTGGCACCTACGTCGAGCTCGACGGGGTAACCCAGCCGGCACCGGCCCCCCGTTTCGGTCGCACCCCGTCGACCATTCGTCACGGCGCTCACGGCGTGGGCGAGGATACCGACGCGGTGCTGGCCGCGATGGGTTTTGCCGAACATGAGATAGCCTCGCTGCGCGAGGCCGGCGCTATCGCCTGAGCCCGGCGGCGGGCAGCCTGGGAGTTTTTATGTCCGATTACGAAACAGTCAAGGTCGAGCGGCACGGCAGCGTGGCGATCGTCACCATGAACCGTCCCGACAGCCTCAACGCGTTTTCTGCCGGCCTGCGGCAGGACCTGGCGGCGGCGGTTGACGAGGTCAATGCCGATGCGGGCATTCGCGTGGCGCTGCTGACCGGTGCCGGGCGAGCGTTCAGCGCCGGTGCCGACCTGATGGAAGTGCAGGGTGACGATTTTGACGTGCGCCGCCAGCTCAACGAGGAGTACAAGCCCGTACTCACCGCGATTTACGAGGCCGAGAAGCCCTGGATCAGCGCCGTTGCGGGCGCCGCAGCGGGGATCGGCAGCGCCTTTGCCATGGTGTGCGATCTCACCGTGATGGCCGAGGATGCCTACCTGTACCAGGCCTTTGCCGCGATCAGTCTGATACCCGACGGCGGCGCAACCTGGCACCTGGCGCGGACGGTGGGTCGCAAGCGCGCCTACGAACTGATCGTGACCGGGGAGAAACTGCGTGCGGCGCGCTGCCTGGAGCTGGGGCTGTGCAACCGGGTGGTGCCGGCCGCCGAATTGCAGGCGGCGTCCCTGGCTTGGGCGGAGGAGATTGCAGGGAAGGCGCCGCTGTCCCTGCGCTATGCGAAGCAGGCGCTGAATGCGGCAATGGAAGACGATGTCGCGGCGGTGATCAGTACCGAGGCGGAGCTGCAACACATCTGTATCTCCAGCGAGGATGCCCGCGAGGGTGTGACCGCCTTTGTCGAAAAGCGCAGCGCCGTCTGGCAGGGTAAATAGGCCGAGGACGGCGCATGACGGACCCCCGGCCAGAACTGCAGGCGCTACTGGACCGCTTGCGCCAGACCGGGGATGAGGCCAGGGTTGAAGCCCGGGAGCGCCGCCACCGGAACGGCTATCGCACCGCCCGGGAGAACCTGCAGGACCTGGTCGACGCGGACTCCTTTCTCGAGTCCGGGCAGCTCGCGGTCGCCGCCCAGCGAAGTCGTCGCGACTACGCGGAACTGCAGGTGGCGACCCCGGGAGACGGCATTATCACCGGTACCTGTACGATCAATGCGCCGCTGCTGGCCCAGGGTGACGCCCGCGCCGCGGTCGCGATCAATGATTACAGTGTACTCGCAGGGACCCAGGGCTTCTTTCATCACGCCAAGCTTGACCGCCTGTGTGAGCTCGCTGCCCGGCAGCGCCTGCCGGTAGTGATGTACACGGAAGGCGGCGGCGGGCGCCCCGGTGATACCGACGTGCTCACTCATATTGCCGGACTGCACGTGGGCTCTTTTCGCGCGTGGGCGGCGCTGGCGGGCGTGGCCCCCCGTATCGCGGTCAACAACGGCTATTGTTTCGCCGGTAACGCGGCGCTCTTCGGCAGCGCGGACTTCACCATCGCCACCCGCAGTTCCTGGATCGGCATGGCGGGCCCGGCCATGATCGAGGGCGGGGGCATGGGGGTGGTTGACGCCCGCGAGATAGGCCCGCCAGAAGTGCAGGAGAAGAACGGCGTCATCGACATCCTGGCGGAAGATGAAGCCGAGGCAACCGCGCTGGCCAAAAAGCTGCTGTCCTACTTCCAGGGCAGCTTTGCGCAGTGGAACTGTGGTGACCAGCAGCTACTGCGCGACGTCGTCCCCGAGGACCGTCGCTGGGCCTACCCGGTGCGCAAGGTGATTAACTGTATCGCGGACCAGGATAGTTTCCTGGAGCTGCGCAGGATCTACGGCCGCAGCGTGGTTACCGGTTTCATGCGCCTGGAGGGGCGACCGGTGGCGGTTATCGCCAACGACTGCCAGCAGCTCGGCGGTGCGGTGGACGCGGACTCGGCGGACAAGGCGGTGCGCTTCCTCGACCTCTGTAACGCCTTCGGGCTGCCAGTAGTGTCCCTGACCGACACCCCCGGGTTCATGGTCGGGCCTGCCAGCGAACAGGCGGGGGCGGTACGCCGCTTGTCAGCCATGTTTGCCAGCGGGGCGGCGCTGCAGGTTCCGCTGGTGGCGATTTTCCTGCGCAAGGGTTATGGTCTGGGCGCCATGGCCATGACCGGCGGCAGTTTCCATGCCCCGGTGTATGCCGCGGCCTGGCCCACGGGCGAGTTCGGCGGCATGGGCCTGGAAGGCGCCGTGCGCCTGGGTTACCGCAAGGAACTTGACGCGGTTGAGGATCCCGAGGAGCGGGAGGCACTGTTCCGGCAACTGGTTGCCCGGCTGTATGAGCTCGGCAAGGCAACGGAGGCCGCAGCGTACCTCGAGATCGATGCGGTGATCGATCCCGCGGATACCCGGGCGGTGATTCTCGCGGCCCTGCGTTCCCACTGATACAGTCTTTACCGGTCTTGCCGGGTGCGCTGAAAAATAGCGACAATTCACCTGCACAAGACCACTCACGACAATAAGAAGAGGAACTGGTAGTCATGCGATCATCACCCTGCCTTCTGGCTTTGCTATGCGGTCTGTTGCCCCTGACGGCGCTGTCCCAGCCCACCCTGCTCTGGGGCGATACCCACCTGCATACCACCTACTCCTCGGATGCCTTCGCCAACAACAACCTGCAGGCGACGCCTGACATTGCGTTTCGCTACGCCCGGGGCGAGCCGGTGGTACATCCCTATCACCAGGCGCGGGTGCAGATAGAGACGCCGCTGGACTTCCTCGTGGTCTCGGACCATGCGGAATTCATGGGCGTGATCAGGCACACCTATTTCGAAGGCGCGAACACCGCCGAACTGGGCCTGCTGGACAGCCTGAAAGCGAAGCTGGCGACCTGGGTGCTGCGCCGGCACATCGACAAAGGCGAGGGGCGGAAGCTGTTCGTCGATGTGCTTCCGGAGCCCGGGGATGCCTCGAAGGCCGCAGAGGCGGCGCAGCTGGGGGGCAATGTTGGCTGGATCCCGCCGATGCCCGAGGTGGAGCGCAGTACCTGGAAGACGATCACCGATACCGCGGAAAGCTACAACCAGCCCGGCGAGTTTACTGCCCTGATTGGCTGGGAGTGGAGCTCGATTCCCGGTGGGGCGAACCTGCACCGTGTGGTCGTGTCAGACGCGAACGCGACGCGGGCCCAGACCTTTATGCCCTTTGGCCTGGATGACAGTCCCTATCCCGAGGATCTCTGGGCCTGGCTGGACGCAACCAGCGTCAGCAGCGGGGTGGAGTTCGTTGCGATTCCCCACAACTCGAATATTTCCAAGGGCTACATGTTTGACACCCGCAGCCTGCGTGGCGAGGAAATGACCGCCGACTATGCCGACACCCGGCGGCGCTGGGAGCCGATCGCCGAGATCACGCAGATCAAGGGTGACTCGGAGACCCATCCGGCGCTGTCACCGGATGACCCCTTCGCCGATTTCGAAACCTATCCCTACTACATCCAGCGTTATCACACGCCCTACAAGCCCCAGGTCGGGGACTACCTGCGCCCGACGCTCGGTCGCGGCCTGGAGCTGGAGGCCCGTCTCGGCCTCAACCCTTACCAGCTTGGGGTTATTGGTTCCACGGACGCGCATACGGCGCTGCCCTCGGCGGAGGAAGACAATTTCCACGGCAAGATGGCGACGGATTCAATCCCGTCGAACAAGCGCGGTGGCTGGTCCGATGAGGAAGTGGGCACCAGCGGCTGGGCGATGTCGGCCTCCGGCCTGGCGGCGATCTGGGCCGAGGACAACACCCGTGGTGCAATTATCGAGGCGATGCGTAGACGCGAGGTCTACGCCACCACCGGGCCGCGAATCCGGGTGGGTTTCTTCGCCGGGCGGGAGTACCCGGAAGATGCGCTGGAAGCGCCCGATGTGTTCGCCGTTGCCCGCGCCGGGGGTGTGCCCATGGGGGGAGAACTGGGGCGCGATGATGTTGGCGAGGCGCCGCAATTCCTGGTGCAGGCGCTGCGCGATCCCCTGGGGGCGAATCTCGATCGCATCCAGATTATCAAGGGCTGGCTGGACCCCGAGGGCAAATCCCGGGAAAAAGTGTTTAACGTGGCCTGGTCGGGCGGGCGACAGGCAGATGCCAACGGCCGCTTGCCCCCGGTGGGTAACAGTGTGGACCCGGAGACAGGGCAGGTCGGTGACAATATCGGTGCCGGCGAGCTGAGCGTTCTCTGGCAGGACCCGGAGTTTGACCCGGAGCGGCCGGCATTTTACTACGCCCGGGTACTGCAGGTGCCAACGGCGCGTCACTCACTGCTTGATGCCATGGCGCTGGGTGAGGGTGCGGTAAAGGGCCAGCCGGACACCATACAGGAGCGGGCCTATACCTCGGCAATCTGGTACCGGCCCTAGTGGGCCGTGCGCGAAGCTCGGCCCACTGGCAGTAACCCGATCAAGACACTCATTCAGGAGGCATACTGTGCAGGATATTTTTTCTATTGAGGGGCGGGTCGCCGTGGTTACCGGCGGTTCCCGGGGAATTGGCGCGATGATCGCGCGCGGGATGCTGGTTCACGGCGCCCGGGTCTATATCACCGCGCGCAAGGAGCAGGAGCTGCAGGAGTCACAGGCCGAGCTTTCCGCCTACGGCGACTGCATTGCCCTGCGTTCCGATCTGTCCACGCTCGAGGGGGTGCAGGGCTTTGCCGCCGAGATCGCGGCGCGGGAGTCGGCCCTTGATATCCTGGTAAACAATGCCGGCGCGAGCTGGGGCGCCCCGGTGCAGGAGTTTCCCGAGGGTGGCTGGGACAAGGTGATGGACCTCAACGTGAAATCCCTGTTCTTTCTCACCCAGCAACTGCTGCCCCTGTTGCGTGCCGCCAGTGCCGATGAGCGTCGCGCCCGGGTGATCAATATCGGCTCGATCAACGGCATTACCAACTCCCACATGGAAAACTATTCCTACACCGCGAGCAAGGCCGCGGTGCATCACCTGACCCGTCACCTGGCCTCTGATCTCGCCGCGGATGGTATTAACGTCAACGCCATTGCCCCGGGTTTCTTTCCCAGCAAGATGACCTCGCACCTGCTGCCGCATGAGGAAGAGCTGGCTGCGGGCTTTCCGATCAAGCGTCTGGGTGGTGCGGAGGACGCCGCTGGTACGGCAATTTTTCTTGCCTCGCGCGCATCCGAGTGGATGACCGGACAGGTTATTGCCCTGGATGGCGGGGTTACCGCTGCCGCCTGAGCCGGGACCCGGTCAGGCGGCAGTTGGGTCCGCTCCCTGCGTGACTTCCCGGGGGCCGTCGCTGGTTTCGGGCAGTGCTTTCCAGTGGAAATCCCGGGTGACCAGCACTTTGTGGTCCCGCCAGTAGGTCCGTGCATTGAAGGGGTAGAGACTGGGAATCTCCCCGTCTTCCCGCTTGTACCAGGAGTGGCAGCTGCCGGCCCACACCGTCTGCTGCAGGGCATCGCGCAGCATGCGGTTGTAGCGCTGGCAGGCCTCGGCCTTGACCTCTATCGTGCGCTTGCCGTCGCAGGCCCGGATGGCCTGCAGGATCAGCTGTAGCTGCGCTTCGATCATGTACACCACTGAAGTCGTGCCCACCCCGGTATTCGGGCCGGTGGTGAAATACAGGTTGGGGAAGCCGGGCACAAAACCGCCCTTGTAGGCCGAGGGGATATCGGCCCACACCTCGTCCAGGGTTTTGCCGCCACGGCCGGTGACCGGCGTGGCCCGCATGTAGCCCTCGAGATCAAAGCCCGTGGCATAGACGAGGATGTCTGCCTGCTGGAGGCTGCCGTCGCGGGTCTTTACGCCGTCGGCCTGAATGGCGGTAATGCCCGCGGTGTGCAGGCTGACATTGGGCTTGTTTAGTGCCTGGTAAAAATCATCGGCAATCAGGATACGCTTGCAGCCCAGCTCGTAGTCAGGAATCAGGGCTTGGGCGAACTGCTCGCTGGCGACGCTGCTGCCCACGTAATGGTTCAGCCTGCGCTGCAGAAATTCGCGCCAGCGCGAACGTCGCTTGCTGCGCACCACCGGGTACAGCAGCAGTTCGCCGCGCAGGAACAGCAGCTGTCGGTACAGGCGGTTCAGCCAGGGCCAGCGCGCAAAGCGCTGTTGCTCCCGGGGACTGAAGGCCCTGTCACCGCGCGGTGCAATGTAGTTCGGCGTGCGCTGGTAGACGTGCAGTTGCGCTGCCTGCTCGGCGAGCCTGGGAATCAGCTGTATCGCACTGGCGGCGCTGCCGATGACTGCCACGCGCTGGCCACTGAAATCCACGCTGTGATCCCACTGGGCCGAATGCATGCTCGGGCCGGCAAAGCTGTCGCGTCCTGGGATATCCGGAAACACCGGCAGGTGGAGCCCGCCGCTGGCGAAAATCACGTGGCGGCTGCATATCCGGCTGCCGTCTCCCAGCTGCGCCAGCCAGATTGCGCGGACCTCATCCCAGACCAGTGACTGTACTGCACAGTTGAGGCGTATGCGCTCGCGCACCCCGTACTTGTCCACGCAATGCTCAATGTAGGCCTGGATTTCCGCCTGCGGAGCGTACTTGCGTGACCAGTTGGGGTTGGGCTCGAAGGAATAACAATACAGGTGGGATGGAATATCGCAGGCCGCACCGGGGTAGGTGTTATGCCACCACGTGCCACCGATACCCGCGGCCTTTTCGCACAGGAGAAACTGCTCGATCCCGGCTTCGCGGAGCTTGATCGCGGCTCCTACGCCGGCAAATCCAGCGCCCACGATCAGCACCTCCAGGGTGTCGTCTGCTGTGTCTTGCACAATGTCTGCCGTGACGGCCTGGTTCATCGGGTTATCGCCTCATTCCTGGGATGAGCCCGTGGGGCCCGGACCCACCTGTTCAGGTTGTGAGAATCAGCCGGAGGGCCTGTAGCTGCAGGCTCGCGTGGCGGATATGTACCGCGCACTCCTCCATGCGGTAGTCGAGATGGTCGAGCTCCTCCTGGCGGATGCTGGGGTTGACCTCGCGCAGGGCGAGCAGGCGTTCTTTCTCTGCGCCCAGACTTGCGCGCATGGTGTGCTCTGCTTCCCGGATGATCTCGGCGAAGCGCTCTTCGGCGGTACGGGTGGCCATGGCCATCTTGGCGTCGACCTCCTCGTGCACCTGCTTGATGATCGCGAGCGCGACCGATTTTTTCACCGGTTCCACCAGGGAATTGAGTTTTTCGTGAGGTACCAGGTGAGCCAGGTCCTTGCCCCGGGCATCCACCAGCAGTCGGGTGGGAGAGCTCGGCAGGAAGCGCTCTACCTGCAGCTCCCGCGGCGCCACGCAGTTGATGGTGAAAACGCCCTCCAGGAGCATGGTGCCCGGGGCAATCCCGCGCAGGTTGAGGGTGCCGATAGCGGCGTTGCCCAGCTCGGTGGAATGCACCATTTCCATGGCTTCCACCAGCATCGGATGCTCCCAGGTCAGGAAGGTCATATCCTCTCGCGCCAGGCCTTTCTCGCGATCGTAGGTCACCGTCGTGCCCTCTTCACGCAGGTAGGGAAAATGGCCGGTGAGCATGTGCTCGGTGGGGCGCAGGATGATCGCTGCTTCGGAGTGGTGTTCCTGCTCCACGCCGAAGGCATCGCACAGTGCCTCGAGATAGGTTCGCAGTGATTCGCTGTCTTCCTCCGCGCTGATCGCGTCGATCAGCTGCGCCGCCTTGTCCGGGTCGCAGGAGTTGCGCTCCAGCAGGCGGTCGCGACCCTCTCGCAGCTCGCGGCGCGTATCAGCCGTGAATGCGGCGGTCTGGGCAAGCAGTGCCGGGAAGTCCTCGCTGCGCTGCTCCAGCTCGCGTAGCAGGCGCTCGCGGAAGCGCGTAAATATCATATGCCCCGCGGAGCAGGTGTCGCGGAAGGCGTCCAGCCCCTGGTCGTACCACTCAAGCAGGGTCTCCTGGGCGGTTCCCTCGAGGTAGGGCACGTGAATCTCCACGTCGTGCTGCTGGCCGATGCGGTCGAGGCGACCGATACGCTGTTCCAGCAAGTCGGGGCTGAGCGGCAGGTCAAAGAGGATCAGGTGCTGCGCAAACTGGAAGTTGCGACCCTCGCTGCCGATCTCCGAGCAAACCAGGGTTTGTGCCCCATTGATCTCGTCGGCGAAGTAGGCCGCGGCCCGGTCGCGCTCGACAATGGACAGGCCCTCGTAGAATGCGGCTGAGCGAATACCCGCGCGCAGATGCAGGTGATGCTCCAGGGCCACCGCGGTATCGGCATTGGCACAGATCACCAGGGCCTTGGCGGGGCGCAGTGATTTGAGGGTCTGCTCCAGCCAGTCGACGCGCGGGTCAAAGGCCAGCCAGCTGTCGTCGAAGTAAGGCCGTTCCGGATGCAGTTTGTCCTCCAGATCCAGGCTGGCGTGGGCGTACTCTTCGGGCTGTGGCAGCGGGTGGCGGTGCAGGTGCCTCTGGGGAAAGCCGCTGATGCCGGCACGGGTGTTGCGGAACAATACCCGGCCAGTGCCGAATCGGTCGAGAATCTGGGCGATCAGCTCCTGTGTCGGGGCCGATCGATCCACGCCCTCGGGCAGATCTTCAGGCGTGGCACCCGCCTCCAGCGCCTCGAGGGTGGCGCTCCACCGTCGGTATTGCGATTCCTCGGCAATAAACTCTTCCAGGGAGTGAAATCTCGCCGGATCCAGCAAGCGCAGGCGGGCAAAGTGGCTGGACTGCCCGACCTGCTCGGGGGTCGCGGTGAGCAGCAGTAAACCGGCGCTGCGTGCGGACAGAGTCTCGACCAGGCGATAATCCTCACCCGGGTCCGTTTCCGACCAGTGCAGGTGGTGTGCCTCGTCGACAATCACAATATCCCACCCGGCATCCGCGACCTGCTGTCGGCGCTCTGGCTGGTCGCGGAAGAGTTCCATGCTGCAAAGCACGAACTGCTCGCTCTCAAAGGGGTTATCGGCGTCGATCTCTGCGAGACGCTCCGCGTCGAATAGCGAAAAATGCAGGTTGAAGCGCCGCAGCATTTCCACCAGCCACTGGTGAAGCAGGTTTTCCGGCACCATGATCAGCACGCGCGAGGCACGGGCACTCAGGACCTGCTGGTGCAGGATCATGCCGGCTTCAATGGTTTTACCCAGCCCCACCTCATCGGCGAGCAGTACGCGGGGCGCATGGCGCTGTCCCACTTCGTTGGCGATATAAACCTGGTGCGGCAGGAGACTGGTACGCGAGCCCATCAGGCCGCGAACCGGCGAGCGCTGCAGGCGATCAAGGTGATAGAAGGTGGCGACCCGCAGGGCAAATTCACTATTGCGGTCGAAATGCCCGTTGAGCAGGCGCTGTTGCGGGGTGGTCAGCTGGACGTAGGCATCGAGCTCCAGCTCCGAGACGGTGACAGTCTCCTCGTGGTGGTCACTGCCGGTATAGAGGAGCAGGCCCTGGGCTTCTGCCACCGCGGTTACCTGCAGTTCAACGCCGTGAATGGTGGAAATATGGTCCCCTTCCTTGAAACGCAGGCGACTCAGGGGGGCACCGTCGATAGCATAGGTGCGCTCTTCACCGACCGCTGGAAAGTTTACCGTGACCCGCCGCGGTTCCACCTCGACCACGACACCCAGGCCAAGTTGTGCGTCCGCGTGGCTGACCCAGCGCTGTCCTACGATGTATTCCATAGTCTCCCTGCAAAGGCTGTCGACGGCCAAAAAGGCGCGTAGTTTATCATCGAATGGCCTGAAGTTTAGGGGCTTGCCAGGAATTTGCCCGGGCTGTCAGACGGCGGGGAAAAACAGCGCCAGGCTATTGCGGTGTACCTGCTGCAAGAGGGCCTCCGCCTCGATGTCCTTGACCTCAGCCACCTTCTCGGCGACGAAAGGCAGGTAGTAGGGCGCATTGGGTTTGCCGCGGTAGGGCACGGGCGTCAGGTAGGGGGAATCCGTCTCCAGCAACAGCTGCTCCACGGGGGTGAGGGAGACCACCTCGCGCACATTGTCTGCCCGGTTAAAAGTGGTGATGCCATTGAAGCCCAGCATAAAGCCCTCAGCCAGGCAGAACTCCGCGAGGGCGCGACCCGAGGTGAAGCTGTGAATCACGCCACGCCGACGCAGGCGGCCGCTGAAATTGCCGAGAATCGCGCGCGTGTCCTCGTCCGCCTCGCGGGTATGGATCACGACGGGCAAGTCCAGCTCTTCCGCCAGTGCCAGCTGCGCCTCGAATACCCGGCGCTGTACTGACCGGTCGGCATGGTCGTAGAAGTAGTCCAGGCCGATTTCACCCACCGCCAGAATCCTCGGATCAGCCGCGCGCTCGCGGATGGTGGCTGCAACGGCCGCGTCGAAGCCCTCGGCCTCGTGGGGGTGAATGCCCTGGGTGCCCCAGATGTCTTCAGCGCTGTGCGCGAGCTCCCACACCCGATCCAGGTTCTTGGGTGATACGGCGATCGTGATCAGCTGTTCCACGCCCACCTCGCGCGCGCGCGCCAGGGTGGTGTCGAGCTGCTCCTGGTCCAGGTAATCGAGGTGGCAATGGGTCTCGATCAGGGGCGTCTGAAAGCGGGGTATTTCGCGGCGTTTGCTTTTACTCATGGCGTCCTGACGGCGCCTGGCTGGCAGCGGGGCCAGGCAGTGGCTGCGGTTAATCGGCCGCCTAGCATAGGCCACTGTGGCCTGCGGTGGAAGGCCCTATTCGGGCCCCGCGAGGTCGGGCCGGGCGAGTCCGGCGAGGGTGTCTACCATTTGTTGCCACAGCCATTCGTGCAGGGGGGAGTGCGCGCCGCGCTCATGCATGACCAGGGTGTAGTGCATCAGGTAGTCCCCGTCCTCGGGCAGGGCCAGGGCCACGATCTCGCCGGCGGCAGCCGCATTGGCCAGCATATACTGCGGCCCGGGGAGGAAGTAGTCCGTGCTGCGCAGGACCTCCAGCGCGGTCATCAGGTGCGAGGTTTCCAGGGAGCCTTGCTGGGGGTGACGCACGCGGTTGAAGGTGGCCGACGAGCGCATCATCTCGGCATGGTCCAGGTCCGAGATATACAGCCGGATTACCGGGTAGCGGGCCAGTCGTTCCCAGGTGAGCTCACCCTGGACCAGGGGATGATCGCGGCGCACCAGGATCGCCGGCGGTGCGCCGCCCAGCGGATGGGTGCGGAAGTCCGCGGGATAATGCGCCTGGGTAATGTGGATCGCAAAGTCGAGGTCGCCCGTGGCGAGTTGGTCCAGCTGGTTTTCCACCCGGGTGATGGTGCGAATAGACAGATGCGGCGCCTGTTCGTGCAGGCGCTGGATCAGCGGTGGCAGCAGCGCCACGCCAATGTATTCTGACAGCGCCAGCACCACCTCACCATTGTATTGCGCCGGGTCAAAGCTGGCGCCGGCGACCAGCTGGTCGATCTCTGCGAGGATGCCCGGCAGCGCTTTCTCAATATCGAGTGCCCGCGGTGTCGGGCGCATCCCGTGGCTGCTGCGGGTAAACAGGGGGTCCCGGAACACCTCGCGCAGGCGCCCCAGGGTCTTGCTCATCGCCGGCTGGGTAATGTGCAGCCGGCTGGCCGCCCGGGAAACGCTGCCCTCCTCAAGCAGGGCCTGCAGCGCGACCAGCAGGTTCAGGTCGACCCGGCTTAACTGGCGTGTATCCATGGCGTGTTATGAACCTAGTTCATATTAAAGATAATTTAAATACATTGGGAATATATCAGGATCGGGCCTAATCTACCAGCAACTCAAGCTGCAGGCCCCGAGTGAGTCCGGGGCCGGGCGAGGCCTCCATACCCCGCCGATGGCAACCCCATCCAGGTCCTAAGAGTGACTTCAAACCCGCCCCGGCGGGTTTTTTTATGCCCATGGATGGGCGGTACATCCCGAGAGGCATGGATGCCGGCAGGGATGTATGCCTTGGATACGCTCCTGCGGTAATTAAATTCTCCCGCCGGCAGCGATCTGGTGCGATTGACTCCGCCACCAATTTTCCCAGCGCCCTGAACACGCGCCCAAGGCACCCAGCAAGTGGTGCACTGAAATGAGTAGCTTCGAATACGATAGCTTCGAAACACGCACCAGAGCAGGGCGTGAGCTGCGGGTGCGTCGCCCCGGACCGTCAGCGGCCATGGAAGGCCGCTGCCGAGCGCGACATGGAGAGCCTGCCCCTCTTTTCGGGCATGTCACGCTTTCAGCGTGTCCGGGGAGGCGTTCCCGAAGATCGCGCCCGCCACTACGGAGTGCCGGTGTAATGGGCCCATTGCCGCAGCATGGACCAGAGCATAACGAAGCTTTACGCCGCCCCGGCCGCCTTTCGCCTGCCGCCAGCCTTGCGCCTCGATGCCGTAGCCCGTCGCTTCGGCTTAGGCCGGGTCGCCTTGTCCAGCTCGGCATAGGCCGTCTCCAGGCAGGCGCGATAGAACTCGGGGTCGGGCATGATGCTGCGGTCGGCGAGCACCGACAGGGTGACCTTGTCGTCGTAGCTGAATACCAGCTGGAACAGGCCCACCCCCGGGGTCAGTACGCCGAGGCCGTAGTAGTCGACCATGCGGGCGCCCGCGCAGTAGAGGGGGAAGGGTGGCCCCGCGACGTTGGAGATTACCGTGGACACGTTTGCCGGCAAGTGCTGGGAGACGTGATATCGCGACCACAGGCCGGCTACCGGGCGGGCAATGAACGGGGATACCGCGCCGGCGAGCTTGATCGCGTCGACCAGCGGGATATCTTCGCCCCAGGTCTTGGCGTTCTGGGTGGAACCGGCGATCGCCTGCAGGCGCTTTACGGGGTCGAGTTCGTCCGTGTGCAGGCTGGTAAACACCGAACCCACCTGGTTATGGTCCTCGGAACTGGCGCGACGGGTGCGCATATTCAGGGGCAGGGTGGCGGTCAGCGATCCCTCGGGCGTCTCGTCGCGGGCGTCGAGGTAGCGGCGCATCGCGCCGGCGATCACCGCCAGGGCGACGTCGTTCAGCTTGACCCCGGCGGCATTCTTGATGCGTTTAAAGCCTTCCAGCGGAAACTCCGCGGCGTCGAACACCCGGTGCGGGCTTACCGGTTGGTTGAAGCGGGTGCGCGGGGCGGTAATCTCGGGCAGTGGAATTTTGCCGCGGGCCAGGCCCAGGGCATAACCGCCCATGGAGCGTGCGTTGTCGAAAGTGCCTCGCAGGAGACTCAGGCTGTTCTTTACGCCGTTGACCGAGGCCTTGCTCAGTAACTGCGGCATCGACGGTTGCATGTCTGCCAGGCCGGGGTCCTCCACAGCAGGTATGGGGGGTGGGTTCGGTTCCGGGTCGTGGGTCATCGCGAGCACGCTGTTGCCGCCAGCGCCGTCTACCAGCGAGTGGTGCAGCTTGGTGTATATCGCGAAGCTACCCGCCGGTACATTGGGCACGTTATCCAGGCCTTCGATCACATAGGCCTCCCACAGGGGGCGCGCCATATCCAGGGGGCGCGCATGAAGGCGGGCGACCTGGATGCATAGCTGGCGCCAGTCCCCGGGCTGTGGCAGGGCGATATGACGCACATGGAACTCGACGTCGAAGTTGGCATCCTTGACCCAGTAAGGACGATCCAGTCCCCCCGGGACGTTGACCAGCCGGGTCCGGAACAGCGCCTGGTGCCTCAGGCGTCGCTCGAACGTGGCGATGACCTGCTTGAAGCGAACAAAGCCGTCCGGCGCGCTGGACGGATCGTAGATGCCCAGGCCACCGATGTGCTGCGGCGTGTTGGGCTGCTCAAGGTTGATAAATGCCGAATCCAGTACGCCCAGTTGTTTCATAGGGAATGCTCCAAGCGGGTTCGCTGTTCTTATGATTACGCGTTTTCAATGACCATGATGGCACCCCGGGCGCTGATCGAGCCACTCGTGCGCCATTCCAGGAGGTCGGCGCAGTGCTTCTCCACACAGCGGTCGGCGACTTCCAGGAAGGTAGAGCGCTCGGGATCAGCGATATAGATGTGCTTCACCCCGGCCCGCACAGCGCGGTTGACCATGTTGTATACCGGCCGCACCAGTTCGTCCCAGAAGCAGATGTCCGCAGCGATCAGTACGTCGTATTGCGCCAGCTGGCGCGTGGTCAATGCCTCAAAGCGGCTGACCAGCGGTTCGGTCGTCACCTTGTTGAGCGTGGCCACTTCCTCCAGGAAGGGGAACACGTCCGGGTCAGCGTCCACCGAGGTGACCCTGGAGCCGAACTGTTTGGCACACCATATGCCGCCGATACCCCAGCCGCAGCCCACATCCAGCACGCGCTGGTGGTGGGTTGGTGGATGCTTGTGCAGGTAATCGATGAGCAGGCAGCTGGACTTCCACAACTTGTTGCCGTGGATCGACGGCAGGTTGCCCTGCCGGCGCACGCGGCGAATCGCCGGGTGGGACGCAGTGGGCATGGTCACGCCCCGAAATTGTCTGGCGATTCGCGCTGCTTTGGGCAAGGTCAGTCCCCTCTGGAGTGTGTTAGTCTGGCGCGTGTATTGTCGCACTATGTTGGCAAACAAGCCTAGTCGCTGGCGGGGCGGTGGCGCAGACCGGTGCCGTGCAAGGTCGGCTGGAGCCCCGCGGCGGGTTTACCTCCCCGACAGGTATTGGCGGCGGGCTTGCTGGAGTGAAGATCATGGTCAAGTCCAGACCACAGGTAGAGCTTCTGGAAAAAAACCGGCCGCGACAGGATCGCGCCAAACGCACCTATGAAAATATTCTGGTGGCTGCGAGTGAACTGCTGGTGGAAGTGGGCGTGGAGCGCATCTCGACCAACCTGATTGCGGAGCGTGCCGGAATTACCGTGCCCGCACTCTATCGCTATTTCCCCAACAAGTATGCCGTCCTGTACGCGCTGGGCGCGTCACTGATGGATCGTCAGAACAGGATTTTCGAGGACTGGTACGAACGCCACAGGGCCGCCGGCGGGGTGTCGGCGATACTGCAGAACATCCACGAACTGCTGCGTCTGACCTACGAGGAAACCCTGCGACAGGTTGGGGGTCACGAAATCACCCAGGCGCTGCGCGCCGTGCAGCCGCTGCAGGAGTTGCGCCTGGAGTCCCACCGCCTGGTAGCGGCGCAGTTCAGCGAAGTCACTGCCGGACTGCTGGGCCGGCCGGCAGATGACGTGATGATGATGCATGCGCGCCTGACCGTGGATACTTTTTACGGGATTGTAGAGATGGCGCTGGGGGATGATCGCCTGTCCACCGAGAACCTGCTGCGCCAGGGCGCGCGCATGATTACCGCCTACTGGACAGACATTCTCGAACATAGGTGATGCGGCGGGCATTCCCGCGGCAGGCGACCCTGTGGCGGGCATTCCCGCGGCGGGCGATCCCGTGGCGGGCATCCCCGTGGCGGGCATCCCCGCGTCAGGCAGGAACGATCAGTCAGTTCAGGGCGACCACGTCGTCTGCCTGTGGCCCTTTGTCGCTGTCGGTTACCTCAAACTCGACCCGCTGGCCATCCCGCAGGCTGCGACGGCCCTCGCCGCGAATAGAGCGGAAGTGGACAAAAATTTCTTCACCGTCATCGCGGATAATAAAGCCGAATCCCTTGGATACATTGAACCATTTGACCTGACCCTGTTCCCTGTCCCCATCGGCTGCCTGACTGACGCGGTCGCTGCCGGTTTCAAGGACGGCAGCCGCAGGCAGCGTGACCAGTGCCGCGGTGACCAGGGTGGCGGCGAGGAAGCAGCCGATCAGCACGAGGTCTGGCAGGCTGCGATCGAGTAGCAGGGTTGCCGCGGTGGAGGCGATGGCTGCCACTACCAGGCTAACAATAATTTTTCCGGTCAGGTTCATGTGAGTCCTCTTGTGATGTGGTGTGCTGGATGTGTGCTCGCCTGCGTCGCCGGGGGCGAGTGGACCCTCGAAGGCCTCGGGCCTGCGAGTGCGGGCAGGTGCCGGAGCCCGGCAATAAGCTACGCGTGCCGCGGCGGGAGCGGCGCTTGAAGACAGCGGCTGTGGATCTCAGGCGCGCGTCCACTGTCGCCGCGCGCCCCCGTGAGAAGCCTGCGCTTAGAGCTTCAACACGTCCTCTGCCTGCAGGCCCTTGGGACCTTCTACCAGATTGAACTCTACCGGCTGACCCTCGTTGAGCGTCCGGTAGCCATCTCCCTGGATCGACCGGAAGTGGACGAAAACGTCATCGTCACTTTCCTCCCGGGTAATAAAGCCAAATCCCTTGGCATTGTTAAACCACTTTACCGTGCCACTTACACGTTCACTCATACCGCTATCCTCGGTTTACCACTTCTTATTATGCGCATGTTTTTCTGCGCTGCTTTTCGCAACCCGGCGCCGTGTTACGCCGGGCTGCTGAAACCGTTAAACCACCGAGGTTGCTACAGGTTCTGGATGCGTTGCTCCTGCTCCCGCAGCTTGACCAGAGACTGCAACTGCAGCTGCAGCTTGTCGCGTTCCTTGGCCACAACCGCCTCCGGTGCCTTGTCGACGAAGGCAGGATTGGCGAGCTTGGACTCAATCCGCGACTGCTCTTTCTCCAGCTTTTCAATTTCTTTTGCCAGGCGTTTCAGCTCGGCGCCCTTGTCGATCAGGTCCGCCATCGGCACAAGGATTTCCAGATCCCCGACCAGGGCGGTCGCCGCGACCGGCGCTTCTTCTCCCTGCGCCAGCCAGCTGATGTCCTCCAGCTTAGCCAGCTTTTTCAGGGAAGTGGCGTTGCGCTCCAGCCTGTCTTTATCGCTGTCCTGGCCGTTGTTCAAAACCACGGCCAGGGCCTTGCCGGGCGGTATGTTCATCTCGCCCCGGATGTTGCGAACACCGACAATAAACTGTTTGAGCCATTCTATATCTGCGTTTGCAGCGCTGTCCACGCCTTTGTCCGACGGCACCGGGAAGGGCTGCAGCATGATGGTGGCGCCGGATTTACCCGCCAGGGGGCCCACCGTTTGCCAGATTTCCTCGGTGATAAAGGGCATGAACGGATGCAGCAGACGCAGGGATGTTTCCAAGACCCGGATCAGCGTGCGCCGGGTGCCGCGCTGGGCGGCCGCGCTGGCGGCTTCATCCCAGAGAACCGGCTTGGATAGCTCCAGGTACCAGTCGCAGTACTCGTTCCAGACAAAATCGTAGAGCGCCTGGGAGGCGAGGTCGAAACGGTAGTTACCGAGCGCCCTGATTACCGCGGCCTCGGTTAGCTGTAGCTGGCCGATGATCCAGCGGTCTGCCTGGCTGAGTTCGATATCGGCGTCAGCGTCTGTGCCGCAGTCCTCGCCCTCACAGTTCATCAGCACATAGCGGGTGGCGTTCCAGAGCTTGTTGCAGAAATTGCGGAAGCCCTCGATGCGGCCGATATCGAAGCGGATATCGCGTCCGGTGGAGGCCAGTGAGTAGTAGGTGAAACGCAGGGCATCGGTGCCGTAGGCCTGGATGCCCTCGGGGAACTGTTTGCGGGTCGCCTTTTCCACCCGGGCGCTCAGCTGCGGCTGCATCATGCCGGCGGTGCGCTTGCGGACCAGTGTTTCCAGGTCTACCCCGTCAATCAGGTCGATCGGGTCGAGGACATTGCCCTTTGACTTTGACATCTTCTGGCCCTCGGCATCCCGCACCAGACCGTGCACGTAGACCGTGTGGAAAGGCACTTCCTCGCGCAGGTGCAGGGTCATCATGATCATGCGCGCTACCCAGAAGAAGATGATGTCGAAGCCGGTAACCAGCACCGAAGAGGGATGGAAGGTCTTGAGCTCTTCAGTCTCCTCGGGCCAGCCCAGGGTCGAAAATGTCCACAGTGCGGAGGAGAACCAGGTGTCCAGTACATCCTCGTCCTGCGCCAGCGGCAGGCTGTCCGCCAGGCCGTGCTCCGCGCGCACCGCGGCTTCGCTGTCGCCGACGTAGATATTGCCCTGCGGGTCGTACCAGGCGGGTATCCGGTGCCCCCACCAGAGTTGCCTGCTGATGCACCAGTCCTGGATGTCCCGCATCCAGGAAAAGTAGGTATTTTCCCACTGTTGCGGCACGAAGCGGATGGCCCCGCTCTCCACCGCCGCGATCGCCGGCCCGGCAAGTTTTTTCGCATCCACGTACCACTGTTCCGTCAGGTAGGGCTCCACCACTACGCCCGAACGGTCGCCGCGAGGGACTTTCAGGCTGTGCGGCTCGATCTTCTCCAGCAGCCCGAGCGCATCGAGGTCGACGACGACGCGCTCGCGCGCGGCAAACCTGTCCAGACCACGGTAGGGTTCCGGCGCGTTATCGTTGATCGCGGCATCGTCGTCGAGGATGTTGATCATGGCCAGGCCGTGGCGCTTGCCCATCTCGTAATCGTTGAAATCGTGGGCCGGCGTGATCTTCACGCAGCCGGTGCCGAACTCCGGATCCACGTAGCTGTCGGCGATAACCGGGATTTTGCGACCGGTGAGCGGCAGGGCGATGCGCTGTCCCACGAGGTGGGCGTAGCGCTCGTCCTCCGGGTGCACGGCCACCGCGGTATCGCCGAGCATGGTCTCGGGGCGGGTGGTGGCAACCACCAGCTCGCCCTCGCCTGAAACCAGGGGGTAGCGGAAGTGCCAGAGATGTCCCTGCTCCTCCTCCGACAGCACCTCGAGGTCGGATACGGCGGTATGCAGGGCGGGGTCCCAGTTCACCAGCCGCTGGCCGCGGTAAATCAAACCCTCGCGGTACAGGCGGATAAAGACTTCCTGCACGGCGCGGCTCAGTCCCTCGTCCATGGTGAAGCGCTCGCGCGACCAGTCCAGCGATGCCCCCAGGCGACGAAGCTGGCGCGTGATACTGCCGCCCGACTCGTTCTTCCACTCCCAGACCTTGTCGATAAACCCCTCGCGGCCGAGGTCGTGGCGGGTCGTGCCCTGTGCTTCCAGCTGCCGCTCCACCACCATCTGCGTGGCGATGCCGGCGTGGTCGGTGCCCGGCTGCCACAGCGTGTTGTAGCCCGCCATGCGGTGATAGCGAATCAGGGCGTCCATGATGGCTTCCTGGAAGCCATGGCCCATGTGCAGGTTGCCGGTCACATTGGGCGGGGGGATCATGATGCTGTAGGCCTTGTCGCCGCCCTGGGGCTGAAAATAGCCCTGGCTTTCCCACTCCTGGTACCAGCGGGTTTCAATGGCGGCGGGTTGGAAAGTCTTGTCCATGTCAGTCTCTTCCGGGGGTCGATCCGGGCTGGGCCCAAGCGGTATAGATCGTCAAAAAAGAGCGGGATTATACGCGTTTGGGCGCAGGCTACGCCAGTCGGGGCGCCCGGGCAGGGGCGCCCGGCGGTTTATCGGATGTCGTGCTTCTCCAGCTGGTAACCGCGCTCGCGGTAGAAGCGATAGGACTGGCGCAGGGCGGCCAGGCTGTCGGGGTCCTGGGTTACGACCTCGGCAACGCGCTGGAAGCGACCAAAGAAATCGGGGATGGACAGTTGCAGGTTGATCAGCAGGTCGTCGTGTGCACCGGGCTCAGGTCCCCAGCCAATCGCGATCAGTTCGCTGTGTGGCTCGCCGGCGAGGGCATGGGGCAGAAAGCTGGCGGGGCGGAAATCCCACAGCAGCTGATCCATGGCCCGGGCCTGTGCTTCATCCCGACTGTGAATGTAAATCCGGTGGCCGCGCTGAAATGCCTTGTCTGCCAGTCGCGCAGCGACCTGCAGGCGCCGGCTCTCGCCGGCCGCCTGCACCACGTAAAAGCCGACCCGGGTCAAGCCTTGCCCGCGCGGTCCAGCAGGTAACGTGTCAGCAGGGCTACGGGACGACCGGTGGCACCCTTGGGGCTGCTATCCCAGGCCGAGCCGGCGATATCCAGGTGAGCCCACTTGTAGTCCTCGCTGAAGCGGGCGAGGAAACACGCGGCGGTGATGCTGCCGCCGCCGGGGCCGCCAATATTGGCGACGTCAGCGAAATTGCTCGACAGCTGCTTCTGGTAGTCCTCCCACAGCGGCATCCGCCAGGCGCGGTCATGGGTTGCCTGGCCGGCCTCCAGGAGCCGCTCGGCGAGGTCGTCGTCATTGGCGTACAGACCGGAGGCGTGGGAGCCCAGTGCAACCACGCAGGCGCCGGTGAGGGTGGCGATGTCAATTACCGCGCTGGGCTTGTAACGCCCCGCGTAGGTCAGGGCGTCGCAAAGCACCAGGCGGCCCTCGGCGTCCGTATTGAGGATTTCGATGGTCTTGCCCGACATGCTCTTGACCACATCGCCGGGCTTGGTCGCGCGCCCGCTGGGCATGTTTTCCGCCGCAGCCACCATGCCCACCACATTGAGCGGCAGTTCCATGTCGCGAATTGCCTGCATGGTGCCCAAGACGCTGGCGGCACCGCCCATGTCAAACTTCATCTCGTCCATCTTGGCGCCGGGCTTCAGGGAGATGCCGCCGGAATCGAAGGTGATGCCCTTGCCCACGAGTACGTAGGGCTTCTGATCCGCCTTGCCGCCCTTGTACTCCATACAGATCAGCTTGGCGGGCTCGTCGCTGCCCGCAGAGACCGAGAGCAGGGCCCCCATCCCGAGTTCGCTCATCTTCTTCTCGTCCAGCACCCGCACGGTCAGCTTTTTGTGGCCACGACTCAGGGCGCGGGCCTGCTGCGCCAGATAACTGGGGGTGCAGACATTGCCCGGGAGGTTGGCAAGATTGCGCGCGAAATTGATGCCGTTGCCGGTGTGGGCGCCCTGGTCCAGCGCCTGCTGGGCGCGGCGCGCAGTCAGGGCTTCGCCGCAGTCGACCACCAGCTTTGTCGCCGCCAGCGGCGACTTCGGCTTGCTGACGGTTTCCGTGTAGCGGTAGGCCAGGCTCTGCAACTGGCGCGCAAACTGCTCGAGGCCGGCGCTCAGGTCGGCATCCACCGGGCCCAGCTCGGCGGCGTGGAGCAGGGCGTCCTTCGCCTGGCAGCGAGTCAGGGCCTGGTAGAGTCCCGCGATCGCCTGGCGCAGGGACTGCTGACTGAACTTTTTACTGTCGCCACAGCCGAGCAGCATGATCCGCCTGGCGCTGCCGCTCCCCGCCAACATGCAGGTCTGTCCCGGCTTGCCGCTGAAGTCACCCAGGTCAACCGCCGCCTTCACGGCTCCCTTGGTCAGCGAGTCGTACTCCTTGGCTGCTGCCGAGAGGGTTTTCCCGAATACGGGTACTACCGCGCACTGGGTGCTGCTCTTGCCAGCGGTGCTGATCTTGCGGGCAGTGAACTTGATCGAAGTCATAGGGTGATCCTTAGTCGTTGTCGCTGTGTCTAGTGTATGATCGGGAGCCTCGAAACTAAACCCGGCTCCCGGCAAATCCAAGCCATGCAATGAAAATTCAGCGCTACCTCACCCGCGATATCCTGGTGCACATGGTTGCCGTGAGCTTCGTGCTGCTGGTGGTGATCTTCAGCGGCCGCTTCGTCAAATACCTGGCCGAGGCGGCAGTGGGTGACCTGGCGGCGGATATCCTGCTGCCGGTGATGCTCTACCGGCTGCCGGGCTTTCTGGAATTGATCATACCACTGGGGCTGTTTATTGGCATTCTTATGTCCTACGGTCGGCTCTACGTGGAGAGCGAGATGGTGGTGCTCTCCGCCTGCGGCGTAAGTCCCGCCCGGCTTGCCGGCTATACCATGGTGCCCGCGCTGATGGTGACCCTGCTGGTAGCGACCCTCAGTCTGGTGATCACGCCCCTGGGGGCGGCTCGCTCCGAGGCGCTGCTGCGGGACCCGGAATCTTCCCAGGGTTTGCAAAGTCTCGCCGCCGGGCGGTTCCAGGCGCGCCAGGGTAGCGATATTGTGAGTTACACCGAGCGCGTCGGCGCCGACGGGGTAATGTATGAGGTGTTCCTCGCCCAGCGCAGCAACCCCGATACCGAGGATCCGCGCATGCTGGTCACGGTGGCCAGGGAGGGGGAGGTGCGCATGGATCCCAAGACCAATGCGCGCTATCTCGAGCTGCGTGATGGCTACCGCTACGAGGGGCTGCCTGGCTCCCTGGACTATCGGGTGACCCGCTTTGCCCGCTTCGGTGAGCTCATCCCCGAGCCGGAGGGCGGGATCCGCACGGCGGCGCCGGTGGACGGACGCCCGACCCGCGATCTGCTGCAGTCGGACTCCCCCGAGGATGTCGCCGCCCTGCGCTGGCGGCTTTCCATCCCGCTGATGGTGCCCATCGTGGCCCTGATTGCGCTGTGTCTCAGTCGCACCGACCACCGGCGCGGGCGCTACGTGAAAATGGCCCCGGCGTTTCTGCTCTACCTCGCCTACTTGCTGCTGCTGGCCAACGCGCGCTCGAGCATCGAAGAGGGCGGGCGCGGCATGCTGGGCGGCTTCTGGGGCGTGCACGCGCTGTTTCTGCTCCTGGGGCTGGGCCTGCTTTTCGGTGGCGACCTCCGCGCCCGCTGGCGGTACCGCAGGGGGCAGCGTGCGGCGGCTTGATCTTTACATCGCGAAGACCGTGGTGGCGGCGACCCTGCTGGTGTTGGCGATCATCGTCGGCCTGGACGCGGTGACCGCGGTAATCGACGAACTGGGGGATGCCTCGGACACCTACAACACCTGGCGCGTGCTGGGCTATGTGGGTCTGACCCTGCCTGGACGCATCCACGAATTCACGCCTTTTGCGGCGATGATCGGCTGCCTGGTAGGCCTGGGTCAGCTGGCTTCCGGGAGTGAGCTGGTCGTGATGCGCGGTGCGGGGGTGTCGATTGCCCGCCTGGTGTGGATCGTGATGAAGCCAACCATCGTCATCGCGCTGGTCGCCTTCCTGCTGGGTGAAACCGTGGCGCCGAAAGCGGAGCAGCTGGCACAGGCGCAGCGTGCCATGGCATTGAATCCGGGGGAGGGCGTCGCCGGGCGCTACGGTATCTGGAACCGGGAGGGTGATTCCTACCTGCACTTCAACGCGCTGCAACCTGGCGGCGTGGTCCACGGGGTCACCCTGCTGCAGTTCGACGACCGCGGCCAACTGTTGTCGGCGCTGCGTGCCCAGCGTGCCGCGTTCAACGGGGATCACTGGCAGATGCAGGATGTGGTCAGGACCGATTTCAGCAGCTGGGAAACCCGCCGCAGCCGTCTCGACACCCTGCGCTGGGAAACCGCGATCACCCCCGAACTGCTGACCATGGAGGTGGTTGCGCCGCAGCAGCTCCCGGTCGTCGACCTCTATCGCTACAGCCAGTATCTCGCGCAGCAGGGGCTGGATGCCGATGACTTTGAGCTCGCCCTGTGGAGGAAGGTGTTGCAGCCGCTGACGGTGATGGCCCTGGTGCTGGTCGCGGTATCATTTATCTTCGGCCCCCTGCGCGATGGCACCCTGGGCTTCCGGATATTCGCGGGCGTGCTGGTCGGCATTGCCTTCCGCACCAGCCAGGACCTGCTCGGTCCCGCCAGCCTGGTATTCGGTTTTGCCCCGGTATACGCGGCGCTGCTCCCGCTGCTGGGGTGCATGCTGGGCGGCCTCCTGCTGCTCTGGCGGGCGCAGTAGCGGGGCGGGGTCTCAGGCGCGCTTGGCCACCAGGACAAGCTCCGTGCCCGACATATAGTCGTGCCAGCTGTGGCCCTGGCGATCAAGCAGGCACCACCAGTACCCCAGGCCCAGGCAGGCTGCGGACAGCATCGCGCCAAGGCAGCGACGTACAGCCTGGGACAGTCGCAGGGGGGCGCCATCCCGGCTGACCAGCTGCAGGCGCCAGGCCTGCATGCCCAGGGTTTGCCCGGATTTCAGCCAGAAGGCGCTGAAGAAGGCGATGATTGTGAGCAGGGCGATCAGCTGCACCAGCTGTGGGTGCAGTTGTGGGTCGCCACCACCACCGAGGGCCTTGAACAGGCCCAGGCCAATGGCCACATTGAGCATGATCAGCGGCAGCACCAGAAAAGTGTCATACAGGATGGCCATCAGCCGTCTGGGCAGTGCCGGTGAGGGCGCCTGAGAGGGTGCAGGCGCGTCAGGGGATTGTTCGCGGGGAGGCATGCGCGGCAGTTTACCATCGTGTCGGTGATTACCGAATTGTAAATTGAGGGCCGCAGAGGGCGCGTGCTACATTCCGGCTGGTTTCACGGGAATTATAATGAAAATACTGCTGGTCGAAGACGACCGCTCGGTTGGGGATTTTATCGTCGGGGAACTGGATGCCTCGGGGCACGACTGTGCGCTGGAGGTGGACGGTGAGCGCGGCCTCGCCGCAGCGCGGGCGGGTACGTACGACGTACTGGTGGTCGACCGCATGTTGCCGGGCCGCGACGGCCTCTCCCTTGTTGCAGCGCTGCGCGAGGGTGGTGACATGACCCCGGTACTCGTGCTCAGCGCCCTGGGCGAAGTTGACGATCGGGTGCAGGGCCTGCACAGCGGCGCAGATGATTACCTGACCAAGCCCTTTTCCATGGCGGAACTACAGGCGCGGCTGGAAGTCCTGTGCCGGCGCGCCGGTGCGGCGAGCGACACGCCGACGCGGCTGCAGGTGGCAGACCTGGAGATGGACTTGCTGACCCAGGAAGTGCGTCGCCAGGCCCAGCGCATCAACCTGCAACCGCGCGAGTACAAGCTGCTGGAATACCTGATGCGCCATGCCTCCCAGGTAGTGACCCGGACCATGCTGCTGGAGCACGTCTGGGGCTATCACTTTGATCCCCAGACCAATGTCATCGACGTGCATGTCTCGCGCCTGCGCCAGAAAATTGACCGGGACTTCGAGCCGGCGCTGCTCCACACCGTGCGCGGTGCGGGCTATCGCCTCGGCCCCGACTGAGGGGGCTTCTACCCGTGCGCGTTGTAGAGGTTCTCACCAGCCTGACCTTCCGCTTCATTGCGCGCTACGTCACCGTGCTCAGTGCCACCGTGTTTGCGGTGTTGGCGCTACTCTATGCCTATTTCAGCTACAACTATTTCACCGAACTCAGCGGGGCCATTCGCGACGAGCTGGATACCCTGGAGCTGGTCTACAGGGGGCAGTCCCTGCCGGGGGTGCGCCAGTACGTGCAGGATCAGACGGCCCGGCCCGGTGCCACCGACTTTTCCTACCTGGTCAGTGATCGCGAGGGCAACAAGCTGGCCGGCGACCTGCCGGCGGAGCCGCGCTACCGCGAATTCGCCAGTGGCTGGCTACGCTTCCAGGTGTCACTGTTCAGCCGCGAGGAACAGCAGGCCCTGGATTTCCTGGCGCGCTCACGGAAACTTGAGGATGGCCTGCGCCTGTTGGTCGCGCGCAACTACGCCGACCTGGTGGAACGGGGTAGCCTGGTGTTCGACACCCTGATCCGGGCGATGGTGGCGACCCTGATACTCGGGGTGATCGGCGGCTTTGTCAGTGCATCTTTCGCCCTGCGGCGGATGGAGGAATTCAGCCGGCGCCTGTCCACCATTGTGCGCGGTAACACCAGTCAGCGGCTCCCGGTCGCCGGCGAGGAGGGGTTCCTGCGCGAGATCTCCCTGGTGGCCAACGGCATGCTCGACCAGATGGCCCTGCTGATGCAGGGTGTGCGCCAGGTCTCCGACAATATCGCCCACGACCTGCGCACGCCCCTGACCCGGATTCGCAACAGCCTCAACCAGCTGCGGCCCGGGCTGGACGCCGAGCGGCAGCAGGCCGTGGATCGCATTATTGAAGACTGCGATGACCTGCTCTCTTCATTCAACGCGCTGCTGCGTATTTCCACCTTGGAGTCCGGCAGCCGGCCGGCGGCGGAGTCCTCGGTGGACCTCGCCGCGCTGCTCCAGGACGTGGTGGATTTGTACGAGCCCCTGGCGAACGAGCGCGACCTGACCCTGGCCTGCCGCGGCCCGGATTCACTGTTGTTGCGCGGGGACGGAGATCTGCTGTTCCAGATGTTTGCCAACCTGGTGGATAATGCAGTCAAGTACACCCCGGAGGGTGGTGCTATCGACGTGGCCTGGCAGGAGCGTGCTGTCGGGGGCGCGACCGTGAGTGTTGCGGACACCGGTCCGGGAATTTCTGCGGGAGACCGCGAGCACGTGTTCCGCCGGTTTTATCGCGTGGAGGCCAGTCGTGGACAGCAGCCGGGTCACGGCCTGGGGCTGAGTCTGGTGCACGCTATCGCCCAGTATCATCGCGGCGCCGTCCGCCTGAGCGACAATGCGCCGGGGCTGCGGGTAGAGGTAGAACTGCCCTGAGGGTCAGTCGTCCTGCGCCAACTGGATGTGGTCGGTCGCCGGTGCCGGCACATCCTCCGCTCGTCGGTACCTGGCATCCAGTACATCACTGCCTTCGGGGGCCAGTTCCAGAGCGTCCAGTTCCAGCGCTGGTGCCTCGGCCTCCGGCGGGGCGCAGTCGCTGAAATCAGTACCCTCCGGGGCGAGGCTGATGGCGCTGGTATCAGGTTCCAGCTCTTCGCCATGGCGGGGGAGGTTGGGAATATCGTCTCCCACTTCGCCCATCTGCAGGTGGCTGACGTCAGGCGGACTTGCGGCCTCCGGCGTGATTTCGCTCAGGGTTTCTCCCGCGGCTCCCAGGGTCATGCTCGAGGTGTCGATGTCCTGCGGGGTGAATGCCTGGCGTTCCTCGGGGCGCAGCACTTCGCTGCCGGGCTCGGCGAGGCTGACGGTGCCCGCGGCGTCTGGCGCCGCCTGGTTCTGCTTGTGTTGGGCGCTTTCGCTGTGCTGAGGGCTCTCCGCACTGCGCTGAGGGCTCTCCGCACTGCGCTGAGGGCTCTCTCCGCTGCGCTGAGGGCTTTCTTCGCCGCGCTGAGGGCTCTCTTCACTACGCTGAGGGCTCTCTTCGTTACTGCGCTGAGGGCTCTTCCCGGCGGCGGCTGCGGCGATGCGCTCGGCGCGGGTCGGGGTGCTGGCTTCGGGGGCACCGCCGGGGGCTCCCTGGGCCGTGCGCTTGATCACGGGTCGCGCGCCGGCGCGCTCCATGGCCTGTTTGTACTTGATGGCTGTCGCCTTGTCGCAGCGCTTTTTGACTGGCTGCAGTTCGCCGGAAAAGAGGGCGTCCAGGGTCGCCTCGTTGGCATTGAACAGTTTCCCGAGATTCGCCCTCACGCTGTCTGCAGAATGCCCGGGCAGAATCTCTCCGGCAAAATACACATTGTACTGTGTGTCCATGGATCAATACCCCCGGCCGACGCCAGCAATGGCAACTTCAGGCTGCAGTATACGGTGTCACCCGGGAGTCACCAAGCCGCCCCCCGGCAGCGAATCTGCTAGTATGTCGCGCCTGTGAAGGGCAGTTGTAATTCGTATGAGTGACCAGGTTCCCACCCGCTTCGTCCGCACCCTGCTGCGGCTGGTACATCGCTATGACGGTGATTTCTCCGCGATCCTGGCGGACGCCGGCCTGACCTTTGACCCGATGGACGAGACCACGCCGGGGTACCGCGCCGAGGTCAGCGCGATGCAGTACTCGCGGGTCTACCAGCATGTGCTGCGGCTGATGCAGGATGAAACCTTTGGGGTCAGCGGTCACGCCCTGACCACACCCGGTGCCTTCCGCATGATGTGCTACTGCATCATTTCCTGCGACAACCTCGGCCAGGCGATCAAACGAGCGAGCGAGTTCTACCGCACGTTTTTTGATGAGCGCAGCCAGCTTTACGCGAATTTCTCCGAGCGCTATGCGCGGGTGGGCTATCGCAGCCTGACCCAGGCGACAGAAGCCCGGGTAGGGGTGCTGGACGCCTACGGACTGTCCATGTGGCATCGCTTTTTCGGCTGGCTCTGCGGGCGCCCCATCGAATTAAAGCGGGTCGATTTCAGCGGCGCCGCCCCCGAGCATCTCGCCAAGTACGAGGAGCTTTTCCGCTGTCCCCTGAATTTTGGCCAGGCGAGCGATCTGCTGTATTTCGACAGCGCCTGCCTCGCCTGGCCCGTGGTGCACACCGAGCACTCGCTGGAAGAATTCCTGCGCACGGCACCCTACCAGTTGCTGATCATGGATGTGGACCCCGAGGGCAACAATCTGTCGGCCCAGGTCAAGGCGATGATCGGCCACGATTTCAGCGAGGGCTTTCCCAGTTTCGAAAATATCAGCTCGGCGCTGAACATGTCCGCGCCGACCCTGCGCCGGCGCCTCAAGGCCGAGGGCACCACTTTCCAGCAGATCAAGGATGAGGCCCGCTGCGAAGCCGCGCGGCTGTACCTCGACAAACCCGAACTGTCGATCAACGACGTCGCCCTGCAGCTGGGCTTCACTGACCCCAGTGCCTTCCATCGCTCGTTCAAGAAATGGACCGGCAAGACGCCGGGGCAGTTTCGCCAGGCGCGCCGCCGTCCGGACCGGGCCCTGGGTAGTTGAGCCCTCCCGCGCTGCGGTATAATCCGGCGGCATTTTTGACAGGAGCCACCATGCAGGTGCAACAGGAAATCGAACAGACGCTGCAGGCCGCCCTGGTGCCCGCGCACCTGGAGGTCGCCAATGAAAGTCACATGCACAGCGTGCCTCCCAACTCGGAGACGCATTTCCGGGTGGTGGTCGTCAGCGACAGTTTTGCTGAACAGCGCAAGGTGGCGCGTCACCAGCAGGTTTATGGCTTGCTGAAATCGCAGCTCGAGGGCCCTGTGCACGCCCTGGCGCTGCATACCTATACCCCGGCGGAGTGGGCGCAGCGGTCGGCCCAGAGTCGCCCCTCGCCGGACTGCCTGGGCGGCAGCAAGCTGGATAACCCCGCGGACACCCACTGATGGAGGTGGTAGTCGCAGCCCTGTACAAGTTCGTGCCGCTGGAGGACTACCGCCAGCTGCGCGAGCCGCTACTGGATGTCTGCCAGCGTGCTGGCACCTGTGGCACGCTGCTGCTGGCGGCGGAAGGCATCAACGGCACTATCGCTGGCAGCAGGAAGGCCATTGATGCGGTGCTGTCCTATCTGCGCGAGGATCCGCGTCTCGCGGATCTGCCGCACAAGGAATCCTTTGACGATCACCTGCCGTTCTACCGGATGAAGGTCAAGCTCAAGCGCGAGATCGTCACCATCGGCGTGCCCGACGTCGACCCCGGCAAGCGCGTCGGGCAATATGTCAAGCCGCAGGACTGGAACCGGCTGGTCAGCGACCCCGAGGTCGTGCTGATCGATACCCGCAACCAGTACGAGTACGACATTGGCACCTTCAGCGGCGCGGTGGATCCCCAAACCACCAGCTTCCGCGAGTTCCCCGAGTACGTGCGCCGCGAGCTGGATCCTGCGCGCCACCGCAAGGTCGCGATGTTCTGCACCGGCGGCATTCGCTGCGAGAAGGCCAGTGCCTTTATGCTGCAGGAAGGCTTCGAGGAGGTTTATCACCTCGAGGGCGGGATTCTCAAGTACCTGGAGGAAGTCCCCGAGGAACAGAGCCTGTGGCAGGGCGAGTGCTTTGTGTTCGACAACCGGGTGGCAGTGAATCACCGCCTCGAAAAAGGGCGTTATGACCAGTGCTATGGCTGCAGGCACCCGATCACCGAGGACGAGAAGCAGTCACCCAGGTATCAGCAGGGGGTCTGCTGTCCGCGCTGTTATGACAGTCTCACCCAGGATCAGAAAGCGCGCTTCGCCGAGCGCCAGAAACAGATTGAGCTGGCCCGGGCGCGGGGTGAAACACACGTGGGGGCCGCGCCGCCACCGCGGCAGCATCCCCACCCCGAGGAGGGCTAGTCGCTCGAGGCGGGGCGCCCCAGGTGTCTCAGCAGGGCGTGCCGAAAGCGCCGCACCGGGACAAACTCACTGATGGCATCCCCGTCGCCGCGGGAAATCACCCCCGAGAACCAGGGCTCGCCCGCGCTTCCCAGCTGCACCACGGCGCCTCCCGAGGCGCCCTTGTGGGCACGGCAATCACTGCCCATGTCGTCCCGGTCCTGGTGGGTAATGGCGCAGGCCGGGTCATAGCTGAGGACGCGGCCGCCCATGCCTCTGCCCGCATCCCGGGAAAACCCCGCCATGACCAGCGTCCGGGTGGCGTCGATGGGGCCCGGCAGCGGGGAGAGCGCCGGGACCTGCTGTCTGCTGATGGCACGGTTCAGGCTGAGGATCGCCCAGTCAGCGTCCATGCTGCCGCCGTGTTCCAGGCGCCTGGCTTCAATTTCCAGCGTCTGTCCCCGGGCATCGGTCAGGGAGAACAGGATCCGCTGGCTGAGATCCTCGTAGTATTCCAGGCAGTGCCAGGCGGTCACGATATGCTCCGCGCGAGCGGCGCCGGGCGCGCTGACCAGGGTCGCGCTGCAGCGCTCCGTGTGATGCCGGCGGTAGCCCGATTCGTAGCGTATACCAGGCACCACAAGGCGCCCGATGGCCGACAGCCAGGGCGGGGATTGCTCGGCGGAAAAGTGCAGTCGCGGGTCAGGCGAGGCCCGGGTGGTGTGGACGACGGTGAGCGCGAACGCCAGGATCAGCCACTGGACCACAGATATTGCGCGCACGCTTTTTCCCCCGCTGGCTTAACAAGTTGGCCCCACGCCAATGCACCCGGCTTGGCGAGACGCGCATGCGACCGTAGCATGGTTGCTCGATACTAGTGCAGTCAGGTGGGTGGCGCAAAGCTGCTCCCGGGAGAAGCGTATGAGCCAGAGCCAGATAGCCGTCGTGACAGGCGCGAGTCGCGGCGCGGGAAAGGGTATTGCGATTGCGCTGGGCGCAGCCGGTGCGACGGTTTACGTCACCGGGCGCACCCTTGATGATAGTGACACGCCGCTGCCAGGTACCGTCGCCGACACCGCCGCCGCGGTAACCGAAGCGGGGGGTCGCGGAATCGCCGTGGCCTGCGATCATGCCGACGATGCCCAGGTGGCGGCGCTGTTTGCGCGGGTGGCCGAGGAGCAGGGCCACCTCGATACCCTGGTCAACAACGCCACCGCTCTCCCGGAAGCACTGGTACAGACAGGACCATTCTGGGACAAGCCGCTGGCGATCACGTCCCTGTGGGACGTGGGCTTGCGCTCTCACTATGTCGCCAGCTGGCACGCGGCGCCGCTGCTGCTGCAAAGCCAGCGCGGCCTGCTGGTCAATACCTCTTCCTTTGGCGGTCGGATCTATATGCACGGGCCCGCCTACGGTGCAGGCAAGGCGGCAGTCGACAAGATGGCCCATGACATGGCGGTGGATTTTCGCCCGCATGGCGTCGCGGCGGTATCCCTGTGGATGGGCCTGCTGCTGACAGAGCGCACCCGCCGCGTCTTCGATGCCGAGCCGGACAAATACGCTGACCTCGTGGCCACCGCCGAACATCCGGAATTGACCGGGCGTGTGATCGAGGCCCTGGGTCGCGATGCCGCGCGCATGGACAAGTCGGGACAGGTGCATATTGTCGCGGAATTGGCCGAGGCCTACGGCATCACTGACATCAACGGTAGCCAACCGCCATCGCACCGCGCCTTCTTCGGACCGCCGACCACCTTCGGCGACGCGGTAGTGGAGTAAGTGGAATAACAACGTACCTGCTTATTCGTTCAGGTTTAGGGGAATAACCCAAACGAAGGATGATGACTGGCCGCCAACAGGCTTAAATGCACAATATAATAGATAACCGCGCACACGCAGGAGCACAACATGACAGCCCAACAACAGGTGACCGACGCCAACCCCTACGGACTGGATTCACCCCGCGCCCAGGCCCTGATTGCCGCCGCGCGGGAGATGGGGCCGGCCCTGCGCGAGCGTGCGCCCCAGTGCAAGGCCGAGCGCAAGGTACCCGAGGCCACCATCCGGGAATTCCAGGAAGCCGGCTTTTTCAAGATCCTGCAGCCGGAGCAGTGGGGCGGTTACGCCATGGACCCGCAGGTGTTCTATAGCGTGGGCCTGGAAATCGCGAGACACTGCATGTCCAGTGCCTGGGTGCTGGGTGTGGTCGCGGTGCACAACTGGCAGCTGGCGGTGTTCGACGACCGCGCAGCACAGGATGTCTGGAGCGAGGACCCATCGGTACTGATCTCATCCTCCTACGCCCCGGTGGGCAAGGTCGAGGTGGTCGACGGCGGCTTCCGCCTGAGTGGCCAGTGGAGCTTTTCCTCCGGTTCGGAGCACTGTGACTGGGCCTTTTTGGGCGCCGTGGTACCCACGCCGGACGCGCCCTTTGACATGGCCAACTATCGCACCTTCCTGGTCCCGCGCACCGACTACGAGATCGTGGACAACTGGGATGTCGTCGGCCTGCAGGGCACCGGCAGCCATGACGTACGCGTGGACAATGCCTTCGTGCCCGAGCATCGCACGCACAGGTCGATGGACGGCTACCTTTGCGACAATCCCGGCAATGCGGTCAACGACGCGCCCCTTTACCGGATGCCGTTTATGCAGGTGTTTGTGCGCGCGGTCTGCAATGCCAGCCTGGGTGCCCTTGAGGGTTCGCTCGAGGATTTCATCGAGGTGGCGAAAACCCGGCGGGTGGGCCCTGCAAAGATGAGCGATGATCCCTTCGCGCGCAAGCTGGCGGCCGAGACCAAGGCCGCGATCGAGGAAATGAAGCACACGATGCTGCGCAATTTTGATGCGATGATGGCCTGTAACCGCGCCGGCGAAGCGATCCCGGTCGAAGACCGGGTCCGCTATCGCTACGATTCTGCGGTGGTCGCGGATCGCTGTGTGGATTTGTCCGGCAAGATGCTCAAAGCGGCGGGCAGCTCTGGTATTCGCCATGGCAGCCCACTGCTGGCGCGCCACCTGGACATCCTGGCGAGCCAGGCCCACGTGGCCAACCACGTAAATCCCTTCGCCAACAATATGGGTGGTATCCTGTTTGGCGACGAGAATCGCGACTTTGCCATTTGAACTTCGGGCCGCGGTTACAGGGAGAGTAATATGGGTATGATCGGGCGCCTGCCGGAAGGACGCTACGCGGACTGTGCCAACGGTTACCGTATCCACTATCTCGACGAGGGGCAGGGCGAAGCTGTGGTCTTCCTCCACGGCTCGGGGCCGGGGGCCAGCGGCTATTCCAATTTCAAGGGCAACTTCCCCTTTCTCGTGGAAGCGGGCTATCGCTGCATCGTGCCGGACCACATCGGTTACGGGTTTTCCGACAAGCCCGATGATGTCGACCATCCCCTGGCCTTTTTTGTCGAGTGTATCAAGCAGACCCTGGATATCGCGGGCGTGGAGCGGTGCACCCTGGTGGGCAATTCGCTGGGCGGCGCGGTGGCCCTGGGGCTGGCCCTGGATTATCCCGAGCTCGTTACGCGCCTGATCCTGATGGCCCCCGGGGGCCTGAGCGAACTGCCGGAATATCAGCAGATGCCGGGAATGCAGAAAGTGTTCCAGGTATTTGGCTCCGGCGAGCCGGTAACCCACGAGGTAATGAAGGACCTGTTCGCCACGGGCCTGATGTTCGATCCCGCGCACGCCACTGATGAACTGGTCGAAGAGCGCATGCAGGTCATGCAGATCATGAACGGACACGTCATGGCAACGATGCAGGTGCCGGTACTGAGGGAGCGCCTGGCTGAACTGCAGTGCCCCGTGCTGGGCTTCTGGGGCATGGACGAAAAAATGATGCCGGAAAATGGTATCATGGCCATGGCCAGAAATATTCCCGACCTGCGCCTGATCCTGGTGACCCGCTGTGGACACTGGGTGATGGTGGAGCATGAAGACATGTTCAATCGTCAGTGCCTGGATTTTCTACAACATGGATAAAACGCGGATTGCTGAACTGGGCGAGGAACTCTACCTTGCGCTGCGGGAGGGGCGGACGCTGTCGCCGCTCACGGAGCGCGAACCTGCGATCACTATCGACGACGCCTACCACATCAGCCTGGCGATGCTGCAACAGCGGGAGCAGCGGGACGGCGAGCGCGTGGTGGGCAAGAAAATCGGCGTCACCAGCGCCCCGGTGCAGGAAATGCTCGGGGTTTTCCAGCCCGACTTCGGTTTCCTGACCGACGCGATGGCCTACCCCCAGGGAGCCGACATACCCATTGCAGGTAACCTGATCCAGCCGCGTGCCGAGGGCGAGATCGCATTCCGGCTGCGCAGCGATCTCAGCGGGCCCGGCGTGACCGAGGCGGACGTGCTCGCCGCCACCGAGGCCATTATTCCCTGTTTCGAAATCGTGGATTCGCGCATCGATGACTGGAAGATCAGGATCCAGGATACGGTAGCGGACAACGCCTCCTGCGGTGTCTATGTGCTGGGGGAAACGGAAGTCGATCCCCGCGCATTTGACCTGCCCGGCCTGCACATGCGAATTTTCAAGAACGGCGAATTCCACAGCGAGGGCCTGGGCAGCGCCGTGCAGGGCAACCCCCTGACCGCGGTCGCGTGGCTGGCCAACACCCTGGGCGAGTTCGGGATTCCATTCCGTGCCGGTGAGCTGATACTGTCTGGCTCCCTGGCGCCCCTGATACCGGTGGTCGCTGGCGACAGGATGGAGTTGGAGATCGCGGGCGTGGGTGGCTGCGCCTGCCAGTTCGTTTAGCTGTTTTTTCGGCATCAGGCCGCCAGTAACTTCACACAAGAGTCAAACCATGAGCAAGAAAATCAAAGCCGCGATCATTGGACCGGGGAACATTGGTACCGATCTGTTGATGAAGGCCCTGCGCAGTGACGTGGTCGAGCCGGTGTGGATGGTCGGGGTGATCCCCGATTCTCCGGGCCTCGCCCGCGCGCGTGAGCTGGGCATCAAGACCACCGCAGACGGGGTAGACGGGCTGGTGCCGCATATCAAGGCGGACGGCGTGCAGATCTGCTTCGATGCCACCTCCGCTTATGTGCACGAGGAAAACAGCCGCAAGGTGACCGCCGAGGGCGCGGTGATGATTGACCTGACGCCCGCGGCCATCGGCCCCTTTTGCGTGCCGCCGGTCAACCTGGACCAGGCCCTCGCGGAGCGCGCAATGAACGTGAACATGGTGACCTGCGGCGGCCAGGCTACCATTCCGCTGGTCGCCGCGGTGAGCCGGGTGCAGCCGGTGGCCTACGGCGAAATCGTGGCGACCGTGAGCAGCAAATCCGCGGGCCCCGGAACCCGCAAGAACATCGACGAGTTTACCCGCACCACCTCGCGCGGCATCGAGCAGGTCGGTGGCGCCCAGCGCGGCAAGGCGATTATCGTGATCAATCCGGCGGAGCCGCCGCTGATCATGCGCGATACAATTCACTGCCTGACTGTGGACGAGCCAGACCAGGACGCGATTACCAGGTCGGTACACGACATGATCAGTGAAGTGCAGAAGTACGTGCCCGGCTACACCCTGAAGAATGGACCGGTGTTTGACGGCAAGCGCGTGTCGATTTACATGGAGGTCGCGGGGCTGGGAGATTTCCTGCCGCGCTACGCGGGCAACCTGGATATCATGACCGCCGCCGGGCTGCGCACCGCAGAAATGTACGCCGAGGAAATCCTCGCGGGCACTTTTGTACCCAGCGCAGCCTAGGCGCGCGGCGCACAGCCATTTAACAATCTTCGGCCGGCCATATCAGCCGCCGGCCGTGACCAGACAGTAGAGAGGCCAACAGCATGGACCTGCAAGGCAAGAAAATCACGGTTCACGACATGTGCCTGCGCGATGGCATGCACCCCAAGCAACACCAGATCACCGTCGACGAAATGGTCACCATTGCCAAAGCCATGGACGACGCGGGCATTCCAATGATCGAGGTCACCCACGGCGACGGCCTGGGGGGCGCGTCGGTCAACTACGGTTTCCCAGCAAACAGCGACGAGGAGTACCTGCGGGCCGTGTGCCAGGCGGTTAAGCAGACCAGGGTTTCGGCTCTGCTGCTGCCCGGGATCGGTACCGTGGATCATCTGCAGATGGCGGTCGATTGCGGCATTTCCACCATCCGCGTGGCCACCCATTGCACCGAGGCGGATGTCTCCGAGCAGCACATCCAGATGGCGGCAAAGATCGATGGCCTGGATACCGTGGGCTTTCTGATGATGGCCCACATGATCCCGCCGGAGGCGCTGGTAGAGCAGCTGCAACTGATGGAAGGTTACGGTGCAAACTGCGTCTACATCACGGACTCTGCGGGCTACATGCTCCCGGATGATGTCAGCGCGAGGGTCGCCCTGGCCCGGGAGAAGCTGGACCCTGCCACAGAGATTGGCTTTCACGGGCACCACAACATGGGCATGGGGATTGCGAACTCCCTCGCCGCGGTCGAGGCGGGCGCCTCGCGTATCGATGGCTCCCTGGCGGGGCTCGGCGCGGGGGCGGGCAATACGCCGCTGGAGGTATTCCTCGCTGTCTGTGACCGCATGGGGGTGGAAACCGGCGTCGATCTGTTCAAGGCCATGGACGTGGCCGAGGACCTGATTGTGCCCCTGATGGATGAGATGGTCCGGGTTGACCGCGACTCCCTGACCCTGGGCTGGGCCGGGGTCTATTCATCCTTCCTGCTGTTCGCCAAGCGCAGCGCCAAGAAGTACAACCTGTCGTCCCGGGATATCCTGGTCGAGCTGGGTCGCCGCGGCACCGTGGGCGGCCAGGAGGACATGATCGAGGACCTGGCGCTGGATATGGCGCGGGAGCGTGACGCCAGCAGCGCGTAGACTGTCCAGAGCGGGCAGGTAGACGGCCCAGAGCGCGTAGACTGCCCTAGTAATCGCTCAGGCGATTGAGGCCATTCAGGGCGGCGATGCGGTAGGCCTCGGCCATCGTGGGGTAATTGAAGGTGGCGTTGACAAAGTAGCGCAGGGTGTTGCCCGCACCCTCCTGCTTCATGATCGCCTGGCCGATGTGAATGATCTCCGTGGCCTCGGCGCCAAAGCAGTGTACCCCAAGCAGGGCCAGTGAGTCCGGGCAAAACAGAATCTTCAGCATGCCCACCTCCTCTCCGGATATCTGCCCGCGGGCCGTGTCCTTGAAAAACGCGCGCCCGACTTCAAAGGGGACGCGGGCGTCGGTCAGCTCCTTCTCGGTTTTGCCCACGGAGCTGATTTCCGGAATGGTATAAATGCCGGTTGGCACGTCATCCACGTAACGCACGGACTCCTTGCCGCGCGAGACCGCCGCGGCCGAGCGACCCTGGTTGTAGGCGGCGCTTGCCAGGCTTGGCCAGCCGATCACGTCGCCGACGGCGTAGATATTGGGGGTCGCCGTCTGGTACTGCTTGCTGACCTGCAACTGCCCGCGCTGGTCTGCCTCGAGGCCGACGGCGGCGAGGTTCAGGGCGTCGGTGTTGCCTGTGCGCCCATTGCACCAGAGCAGGGCGTCGCCGCGCAGTCGCTTGCCGGACTTGAGGTGCAGGGTGATGCCGTTCTCGCTCGCCTCCACGTGATCGTACTCCTCCCGGTGCCGCACCATCACACCCATGTCGCGCAGGTGATAGTTCAGCGCCACGGAGATCTCGTCATCGAGGAAGGCCAGCAGGTAGTCGAAGCTGTTGATCAGCTCGACCTTGATGCCGAGGCCGGCAAAGATGGACGCGTATTCACAGCCGATGACCCCGGCACCGTAGATCAGGATCTTGCGCGGCGTATGCTTGAGGTCGAGGATGGTATCGCTGTCGTAGATTCGCGGGTGAGAAAAATCAATATCTCCGGGGCGGTAGGGGCGGGAGCCGGTGGCGATAACGATGTCCCTGGCGGTCAGGGACTCGGTGGTGCCGTCCGCCTGGCGCACAGCGAGGGTGTGCGCGTCGACAAAGCTGGCCTGGCCGATATGCAGGTCGATGCCGTTGCGCGCGTAGTACTTGCTGCGCATCTCCACCTGCTTTTCGATCACCCCCGATGCGACCGAGAGCGCCGTGGGGTAGGGTATCTGGCGGCGGTGACCGATGTCACGGAACAGGTGTCCCGTATTGAAGCGCATCAGTTGCTTTACCGCGTGGCGCAGGGCCTTGGAGGGGATCGTGCCGCGATGGGTGCAGCCGCCCCCGACCATCGAGCGGTCCTCGATCACAGCTGCCCGGCGGTTGTGCTTGGCGGCGTTCAGCGCGGCGCTCTCGCCAGAGGGACCGCTGCCGATTACCAGTACATCGTAATCGTGGGATGTCATCGCTGCTTGTCCTGTTTGGCCGGCATCGCCGGTGGCTGGCCGCACCTGGCCGGCGGCACCTGGCCGGCCGCTCCGTTATCTGAAAGCAGCGTATTGTAGACCCGTGGCCAGGTCAGGTAAATTCGGGGCTGGCACCCGGGAGACAGGGCATGACAAAACCGCTGCTGGTGATCGGCAACCGTAATTACTCCTCCTGGTCACTGCGGGCCTGGCTTTGCCTGCGCCGTGCCGGGGTCGAGTTTGACGAGGAACTGCTGCCCCTGGACACGCCGGAATTTGCCGCACGGGTAGGCGCGCTGTCGCCCTCGGGCCGGGTCCCGGCCCTGTGGCACGATAATCAGTGCGTCTGGGACTCCCTGGCCATCTGCGAATACGTCAACGAGGTGTTTGCTGCCGGCGCGCTGTGGCCGCAGGATGTCCGCGCCCGCGGTCACGGCCGTGCCCTGGTCGCTGAGATGCACAGTGGCTTCCGCGCGTTGCGCGACGAGCTGCCCATGAATTGTCGCGCCAGCGACCGGCAGGTACCGCTGTCGGGGGCTCTGCGTGACGATATCCAGCGGGTCCAGCATCTGTGGGATCAGTGCCGCCTGAGTTACGGCGCGAGGGGTGACTGGCTGCTGGGTGACTACAGCATCGCCGATGCGTTTTTTGCCCCGGTGGTATCGCGCTTTGCCACCTACGGCATAGCGCCCGCAACGCCCCAGGTGCACGACTACTGCGCCCGGGTGCGCGCCGATGTGCATCTCGGAGCCTGGTATGAGCTGGCCCGTCAGGAGAGCTGGGTCGTGGCTGCCGACGAGGCCGGAGAGCAGACCTGAGCGGTGGCTGAATACCTGCTGGTTCCCCTCAGCTTCCTGACGTCCACGCTGGCCGGTGCCGTGGGCCTCGGGGGCGGGGTGCTGTTGCTGGCGCTGATGCCGGGCCTGGTGCCCCCGGCGGCCATCCTGCCCCTGCATGCAATCACCCAGTTGGCCAGCAACCTGTCCCGGGCCGGCTTCGGCTGGCGGCATATCGCCTGGCGTCTGGTGCCGCCCGTGCTGTGCGGTGGTGCCCTCGGCGCCGGCCTGGGGGGCTTGCTCTTTGCACGCCTGGACCTGTTCTGGCTGCCGGCGATTATCGGCGTGGTTATCCTCCTGGTGACCTGGTGTCCCCTGCCGGCGCCCCGGGGTCGCGGGGTATTGGCCCTGGCGCTGCTGGGCTTTTACCAGACGGGGCTGGGCATGCTGGCGGGGGCGACGGGCCCCCTGGGGGCGGCGGTGCTGGCCCGGTACGACCACCAGCGTGACTGGCTGGTGGTCAATACCGCGGTTTACATGTCGCTTAATCACAGTCTGCGGGCCATGGCGTTCGGCCTGATGGGTTTCAGCCTGCTGGCGTGGTGGCCGCTGCTGCTGGGTATGGTCCTGGCGGGAGTCGCCGGTTCCTGGCTGGGAACGTGGCTGCGGCAGTTTCTGCCGCAGCGGGATTTCCAGCGCTGGTTTCGCCTGCTGCTGAGCCTGCTGGCGCTGCGCCTGCTGGTGTCCCCGTGGCTGGCGTCCCCCTGGCCGGGCACCTGACTTTAAGTGCCGTCGTTGTGCCTGGCCACCGTGCCCGGGCTGCGGGCGTCGCCGGCAGGCTCGGGTTGCCGGTTGTCGTGCTCCGGGCCCACTGCCTGCCGCTCCGTCGTCTGTCGGTCCATCACACCGATGTGCAGCAGCGGGGATGCGTCAATGTCCTGGGCGTCCATCATCTGCGCGATCCGCTGCAGAGAGGAAATAATCATGGTCTGCTCCCACTCCTGCAATTCGCCAAATTGCTGCGCAAACTGCGCCTGCAGCGGAATCGGGGCGCTCTTGAGCACCTCCAGCGCCTCTGCTGTGAGGTGGGCGTGCACCTTGCGCTTGTCCTGCTGCGAGCGCTCGCGATAGACCAGCTGGCGCCGTTCCAGGCGGTCGAGGATGGATGTGACCGTGGCCTGACTCAGGCTGATGTCGGCGGCAAGTTGTCCGATGGTGACTTCGCCGCGGTCCCTGATCGTCTGCAGCAGGAGGATCTGGGGCGCGGTCAGGCCTGTCGTCTTGGCGAGGTGTTTGGAGTGGAGGTCGGTGGCGCGGATCACGCGCCTCAGGGCCACCAGGACCTCATCGATGCGCGCCAGGAGTGAATCCTGGCCGGCAAAGATCGCGCTGAGGTTGTAGCGGGTCAGGTCGGCATCCGTCAGCGCCGAACCCGTCTCGGTGCTGGCGTCGACGTCCGCGAATTCCCCTGATTTACGGTTAATAGCCATAACTTACCTGTGCCGCGCGAATCTCATGTTTAGTATGCTAAATGTATTTTAGGCCCCAGTTTGGCGTAATTCGCCGAAAAAGTGAAGCATTCGCGGCAATTGAGGGTTAAAAAGCCTCGCTGAATACTATATAATATAGCCCTCTAAACATTTGAGAAGAAACTAGTTGGAGAGTGTGATCATGGCGGCAGAAATTACGCTTTGCGTTCCGGGGAAAGAGCACGGGCGCCCGGTACACGGCCTGATTGGTCAGTGTCCGCCCCTGGATATCAATTCCATGTACTGCAATCTGCTGCAGTGCTCGCACTTCGCCGAGACCTCGGTGGCGGCACTCAAGGACGGTGAGCTGGTCGGCTTTATTTCCGGCTATATCGTTCCCGGACGGGAGGACACGCTGTTTATCTGGCAGGTTGCCGTGGGCGAGAAAGCCCGCGGGCACGGCCTGGCGGGACGGATGCTCAATGCCATCGTCGACCGCGAGGCCTGCCGCGACGTGCGCTTTATGGAGACCACGATCACCGCTGACAACGACGCCTCCTGGGCCCTGTTCCGGCGCTTTGCGGAGAAGCGCGGCGCGGACGTGTCCGACGAGGTGATGTTTGACCAGCAGGCCCACTTCGGGGGCGATCACGCCAGTGAACTGCTGGTAAGAATCGGCCCCTTCGAACACCAGGCAGCGGCCTGAAGCCGGCCTGCGCGAGAGCGCGGCGACACGAATTGAAAGAGGAACCCCAATGAAAATATTCGCTGAAATCGAATCCGAAGTGCAGAGTTACGCGCGGTCCTTCCCGCGCGTGTTCAATCGTGCCGAGGGAGAGTTTCTGTACGACGAGGAGGGCACCGAGTACATCGATTTCCTCGCCGGCGCCGGCACGCTCAACTACGGCCACAACAACCCCGTGCTCAAGCAGGCCTTGCTCGACTACATCCAGGCCGACGGCATCACTCACGGCCTTGACCTGCATACCCATGCCAAGGCCGAGTTTCTGCAAACGTTTAACGACAAGATTCTGAAGCCGCGGTCGCTTGAGTACATGCTGCAGTTCACAGGGCCTACCGGCACCAATGCGGTGGAAGCGGCCCTGAAGCTGGCGCGCAACGTCACCGGCCGCGAGAACATCATTTCCTTTACCAACGGCTTCCACGGGGTCAGCCTCGGGGCGCTGGCCACTACCGGTAACTCCCACCACCGCGGTGCCGCGGGGGTCAGCCTCAATGGCAGCAGTCGCCTGCCCTATGACGGCTATCTGGGAGAGGGGATCGACACCACGTCCTACCTGGACAAGGTGCTGTCGGATTCCAGTAGCGGGATTGACCTGCCGGCAGCCGTGATCGTCGAGACAGTCCAGGGTGAGGGTGGCATCAATGCCGCGAGCATGGAATGGTTGCGCAATCTGCAGACAGTGTGCCGCAAGCACGATGTGCTGTTGATCGTGGATGATATCCAGGCGGGCTGTGGCCGCACCGGGACCTTCTTCAGCTTCGAGCCGGCGGGTATCTCGCCGGATATCGTGACCCTGTCGAAGTCCCTGAGCGGCTACGGTCTGCCCTTCGCGCTGGTGCTGATCAGGCCGGAGCTGGACCAGTGGAAGCCCGGTGAACACAACGGCACTTTTCGCGGCAACAACATGGCCTTTGTGACCGCCAAGGCCGCGATCGATCACTTCTGGTCGAACGACGATTTTGCCGCTGGCGTGCGGGAACGGGGCGAGTACGTGTCCCGCCGCCTGGACAGGATCGTGGCGCGCTACGGCGAGGGGCACTTCACTGCCCGTGGGCGCGGCATGTTCCGTGGCATCAACTGTGTCAACGGCGATATCGCCGGCAAGATCACCCGCGGTGCTTTCCAGAAGGGGCTGATGATCGAAACCAGCGGCGCGGATGACCAGGTGGTGAAGTTCCTGTGTCCGCTCACGATCAGCGAGGTGAATCTCAAGCGCGGTATTGATATCGTGGAAGAAACGATCGCCGAGGTGTGCGCCAGGGAGACGTCGATTCCGGAGACGATCGACTACTTCGATGACGACTATGCCCCCCTGGCGGAGGGCTTCAAGCAGGCCAGCTAGGCCACCAACACCAGGCGGGGGCTGAATGCCCACGCCTGTGATTGGCAGTTTACAGACACTGCCTGCGAACCTGCCGGTGCAGGTCGCGGGCAACGCGAGAGACCAGAAACAGGGGGAGTCAATGGGTTTGCACAGCGTCGAAAAGATCGGCGGAACTTCAATGAGTAATTTCACCGCGGTGCGCGACAGCATCGTGTATGCCCAGGCGAGCGAAGATACCTTGTACCAGAGGATCTTTGTGGTATCCGCCTACGGCGGCATGACCAACAGGCTGCTGGAGGACAAGAAGGACGGTTCACCGGGGGTTTATGCCCTGTTTGCCAATGGCTTCAAAGACAATAACTGGGCAGAGGCGCTGGAAGAAGTGCGCGCCGCGATGTACGACAAGAACGCGAGCCTGTTTACCGAACCGGACGAGCTGAAAGCGGCCAACGCGTTTATCGGCGAGCGCCTGGACAATGCGAGGAAGTGCCTGGAGGACCTGCAAAGCCTGTGTCGGCACGGGCATTTTTCGGTCGAGGACCACCTGGCAACGGTGCGCGAAATGCTGGCCAGTGTGGGCGAAGCCCACAGCGCGTGGAATACCGCCAGGCTCCTGTCCCAGGAGGGGATCAACACCTGTTTCGTGGATTTGACCGGGTGGCAGTCGGCGGAGCACATCTCCCTTGACGAGCGAATTATCAATGCCTTTGCCGACATCGACCTGAGCAAGCAGATGCCCTTCGTGACTGGGTACGCCCACGCAGAGGACGGCCTCATCAGCAGCTTTGATCGCGGCTACAGCGAGATGACCTTCAGCCGCCTGGCGGTGCTCACGGAGGCGCGCGAGGCGATTATCCACAAGGAGTTTCACCTCAGCAGTGCCGATCCGGGACTGGTGGGCGAGGAGAACGCGGTTCCGATCGGCCGCACCAACTACGACGTGGCCGACCAGCTGGCCAACCTGGGGATGGAGGCAATCCACCCCAAGGCGGCCAAGGGGCTGCGGCAGAACGACATCCCCCTGCGGGTGAAGAATACCTTCGAGCCGGAGCACACGGGCACCCTGATTACCCGGGATTACGTGAGCGAAACCGCCTGCGTGGAAATTATCGCCGGCTGTAGAGGCGTGTATGCGCTGGAGGTCTTCGACCAGGATATGGCCGGAATGGTACTCAACTACGATGCCGAGATTCTGAAAATTATCCAGCGCTTCAAGGCCCACAACGTGGCCAAGGACACCAATGCCAACACCGTGACGAATTTTCTGGCGACCAACCTGAAGACCGTGAAGCGGATCAAGCGAACCCTGCAGGAGACCTTCCCCGAGGCGGAGATTCGCCAGCAGAAAGTGGCGATTGTTTCGGCCATTGGCAGCGACATGCAGGTGCCGGGTATCCTCGCGCAAACGGTCAGCGCACTGTCTCGTGCCGACATTGCGGTACTGGCGATCCATCAGTCCATGCGCCAAGTGGATATGCAGTTCGTGGTCAACGACGAGGATTATGACGATGCCATCCGCAGCCTGCATGCGGAACTGGTTGAGCCGCACGACCATGGTCGCGCGATTCGCCTGGCCCTGTAAGGGCGTTGAATCCCTGATAACGCTTTATCGTCCAGCGCGGGAGTGTGCATGTTGAAGAGCCTTGTCGGCGCGCTGTTGTTGCTCTCGCTGGTCGCGTGCGCGGCGCCTTCAACGCCCCCGCCGGTAGAAGACTATGCGCGCGACCCGCGTCCCCTCGGGCAAACCCTGGTCTATCGCTGCGATGATTACAGCTTCACCGCGCGCATGGGGCCCGGCGAGATGGCTGTCTGGCTGGAAAACGAGTACCGAATCCTGTCGCGGGTGCGCAGTGCCTCGGGCGTTCGTTACGAAGAAGGGGATGTGGCCTTTTTCGGCAAGGGCGAAGAGGGCATGCTTGCACTCGGCGAACGGGAGTATCGCAACTGCAGGGTTGTGCCCAACGCCGGGCCCTGGGAGGAGGCGCGGCGACGCGGTGTGAGCTTTCGTGCCGTCGGCCAGGAACCGGGCTGGCACCTGGAAATCCACAAGGACCGGCATATTCTGTTCGTGGGTAACTATGGCAGGAAGCGGGTTCTGGCACCCTGGGTGGCCCCCGAGGGCGACGCGGTGAGCGCCAGGTATGCCGCCAGCGCGGGGGAGCAGCCCCTGGAGGTGCTGGTGAGCGCCACCTCCTGCCAGGACACCATGAGTGATGAGGTATTTCCCCAGACCGTCACCGTGACCTACGCCGGCGAGACCTATCGCGGCTGTGGTCGTCCCCTGGATTATCCCTGGCATTAGTGCCGGTGCGTATGCTCCTGTGTCTCGCCCGCGGACAGATGACGCAGGTGCGCGCTGTGGGCAGCCGTCAGGTACAGGCTCCAGCTACCTGCCGCGATCAGTAGCAGGGCGATGACCAGGCGCAGCCCGCGCCGGCGCAGTTGCGCCTGCAGACCGCCGGCGCCCAGGCTGCTGGCGAGCATTGCCGGCAGCGTACCCACGCCGAAGGCCAGCATCATCAGGCCGCTTTCCAGTGGCTGCTGGCGGGTGGCGGCGAGGGCGAGGGCGCTGTAGATCAGCCCACAGGGCATCATGCCCCAGCAGAGCCCCAGAAATAGCGCCTGGTACCAGTGCTGCAGCGGCAGCCAGCGGGCGCCGAGGCGTTGCACAGGGCGCCAGAGGCGCGAGCCGGCTCGCTCCAGCCACTGCAGGGCACGCCACCAGTCCGCAATGTACAGCCCCATAAGCACCAGCAGGGCACCGGCCAGATAACGCAGCGACAGGGCCCAGGCGGCGGTATCAATACTGCCCGCAGCGAGTCCGGCCGCTGCGCCGAGTGCGCCATAGCTGAGAATTCGTCCACCGTGATAGGCGAGGGTGTTCCCGACGCCGCCGCTGCCGCCCAGCTGTAGCGCTGCTGCGATGCCGCCGCACATACCCAGGCAGTGGCCGGCCCCGGCCAGGCCCACCGAGAGCGCCGCAAAATACATGGAGTCCATCAGTGTTCGGCGCGCCTGTGCGAACGCTTGGCCGGTGTGGAGTTCCCCGGCGTGGAATCGCCCGGCGTGGATTCGCCCGGCGTGGATTCGCCCGGCGTGGAATCGCCCGGCGTGGAATCGCCCGGCGTGGAATCGCCCGGCGTGGAATCGCCCGGCGTGGACACGTGTCGGGGTTTTTCATCCATCAGGATGCGCGAACCCTCCTTGTCGAGGTCATCGTATTGGCCATTGTCGATGGCCCACAGCAGCAGGCGAATGGCCACGACGCAGAAGACCAGGGCGACGGGAATCAGCAGGTAGAGACTCTCCACTTATGCTCCTCCTGTGTCTCGGGCCAGGCGCAGGGAGTTTAACACTACCAGCAGGGAGCTGGCGGACATACCGAGCGCGGCGAGCCAGGGCGGCACGAAGCCCATGGCGGCGAGGGGGATCGCCGAGACGTTGTAGCACAGCGCCCAGGTGAGGTTCTGACGCACCACCCGACGGCAGCGGCGGGCGCAGTCCCAGGTCAGGGAGACGCTGGGGAGTTCGCCGCGCTGGATCACGAAATCTGCCTGCGCCCGCGCCAGGTCAGTGGCCTCGGCGACGGCAAAGGAGGCGTTGGCCCGCGCCAGTAGCGGGGCGTCGTTGAGCCCGTCGCCCACCGCGATCACCACCTGGCCCGCGTCCTGCAGCGCCTGTACCCGGGCGACTTTTGCCTCTGGCGACAGGCTGCCCTGCCAGGTTTTGATGTTCAGGCCGCGGGCGAGGTCCGCGACCCTTGCGGGTGTGTCCCCCGAGAGGATTTCGGTGGCGAGACCCGCACCTGCAAAGGTCGCCACCAGCGGCGCCGCGGCCTCGCGTACCCGGTCCTTGAACCCGAACCAGGCCAGCGGCTCGTCGCGACGTACCAGGGCCACCCAGTAAAGTGCATCCTCGGGTGCGGCCGGCAGGGTGGGCGCGAGCTCGCGCGAGAAGCGCTCGCTGCCCATGCGATATTCCATGTCCAGATGGCCGCGTACGCCGGCACCCACCACCGCTTCCAGCCCTTCCGGGTCGAGCGCAGTGTCGTGCTGGTCAAACACTCGCGCCACCGGATGCCGGGAGGCTCGCTGCAGTCCTGCGGCCAGGTCCCACAGATCCGCCTCTGGCAGGTCCGCCAGGGGCACCAGGCGGACCAGCTCCAGGCGCCCCTCGGTGAGGGTGCCGGTTTTGTCGAATACGACCTGGTTCCCGCGGGCCAGGGCGTCCAGGGCGTTATCCCCGTGCACCAGTATTCCCTTGCGCCGCAGGAAGGTGGCGGCGCTGGCAAGGGCCGCGGGGGTAGCCAGCGCGAGGGCGCAGGGGCAGCTGATCACCAGTACCGAGAGGCTGATCCAGAAGACTCGCTCCGGATCCAGCTGCGTCCACACGGCTGCCGTGCCTGCGGTGACCAGCAGGATGCCCAGTACGAACCAGCCGGCAACCCGGTCTGCCAGCAGGGCGAGGCGCGGCTTGGCACTGCCGGTTGCCGCCAGGGATTGCTGTAGCGCCTCCAGGCGCGATTCGCGATAACTGCCGCTGGCCGTCACCTGCAGCGCAGACTCCAGGTTCAGGGTGCCTGCAAAGACGTCGTCACCGCTGGCAACGATCCGGGGCAGTTCTTCCCCGGTGAAACTGTCCTCGCGCACGGCGCTCTTGCCATCGATTATAGTGCCATCGATGGGGAGGGTACTTCCCGCAGGCACCAGCACGCGATCTCCCGCTTGCAGCTGCACCCGCGGCGCAGTTACCCACTGGCCGTCGCGCCAGACAGAGACCGCCGCAGGTAGGCTCTGGGCAACGTCGTACCAGTCCAGCTGGTAGCGACGGCGTACCCGGCGTTCAAGAAAGCGCCCCAGCAGCAGGAAAAATGTGAACATGACTACCGAGTCAAAATAGACCTGGCCGCTGGCGGTGACCGTGGCCCAGATACTGGCCAGCCACGCCAACCCGATGGCCAGCGCCACGGGCAGGTCCATCACCAGGTTGCCTTGGCGCAGGTGACGCCAGGCAGTGCTGAAAAAGCCCCTTGCCGCATACAGGACCACGAAACTGCTGATGATCAGGCTGACCCAGCGCATCAGGCCGCGGTACTCGGCGGCGATGCCCTGTAGGTCCCCTGCATGCAGGGCAATGGCAAACATGCCCACCTGCATCATGCCCAGGCCCGCCACCGCCAGCCTGCGCAGATCTTCCCGGTATTCCCGGGCCAGCAGCTCGCGCTGGGCATTGGCGAGTAGCGGATGGGGGCGATACCCCAGCGCCTCGACCTGGGCGAAGATCGCAGACAGGGGCAGGCGGGCCGGGTCGAAGTGCACGTCCAGGCGGCTCTGGGCAAGGTTGACGCTGGCGGTAATGACCCCGTCTGTTTGCGCCAGGCTCTGCTCGATCAGCCAGGTGCAGGCAGCGCAGGTCACACCGCCCAGCAGCAATCGGGCGCGGCAGCTCCCGTCCGCCTGCAGCTGGCTGAAGTCAGCTGCCGCGCCCGCTTCATCGTACACGCGGTAGCGCGCGGTCAGTCCGGACGGTGCACTTTCCGGGAGCGCACTGGCATCCGGGCGCAGGTTATAGCCGCTGCGGAAGCGGTAGAACTCGGTCATGCCGCTGTCGGCGATCAGGCTGGCGACCGCGCGGCAACCCGGGCAGCACATGGCGCGGGCCTCGCCGTCAATCGAAACCTGGAAGTCGACCCCTGACGGCACCGGCTCACCGCAGTGAAAACAGGGCTCTGGCGACGGTGCGGTGTGGGTGGGGAGTGGTTCAGCCTGCGTTGGCATCTGGGAAGTTGGCCGCCGTGAGCTCGCCGTCCAGGCGCCAGTCGTCCCCGGCGCCGGGTCGCAGGATCCAGTGCCAGCCGCTGGCGGGGAGTGCCGGCAGGCGCGCCCGGAATTGTTCGGCGCTGCTGCGAATCAGGTTTACGCTGAAATCACGATCGGCCTCCATTGGGTGCGACAGCATCAGGCTGAGGCTGCGCGCAGTCACCGGCCCCGATACGGTCACCGTAAGGTTTTCGCCCCTTAGGGCCAGCTGTGCGCTGATCCCGCGGGCCCGGGCTTCGTGCTGCTTTTCCAGCTGCCGGTTGATCGCCAGGCCGTCCTTGTAATAGTCATCCACTACCAGATCGTCTGCCCCGGTGCTGGCGATATACAGGGTCGACAGGCTGGCCACGACCGCGGTTGCCGGCAGCAGGATCAGGAACCAGGGCCAGAACTGGCGATACCAGGGTATATGCTGTTCGTGGTGTGTCATTCGAAGGGCACCATAAATCGTGATTCTGCGCTGGCTTGCAGTCCGGGTTGGTCTGTCGAGCGCACGTGAAATTCAATTTCCGAACTGGGCCTGTCGAGTGTGCCCGTGGGCATGCGCAGGCGCAGGGTTACGCGCCGTAGCTCGCTGGCATCCAGGGTGTGGGTCTGTGGACCAATCAGGGTGACGCCCTCGAGACCGTCAACGCTGACCTCGAATTCATGCATGGCTGCGTCCATGTTGGCGATATGCAGCGTATAGATATTGTCTATTGCGCCGTCACTGGTCACGGTATAGAGCTGATTGCGGTCGCGCGAAACACTCAACTCGAGGGGGATACGGCTGAACAGGGTGTAACCGAATACACCCACCATCAGGCAGAGCACTACCGCATAGCCAATAATCCGCGGCCGCAGCCAGTGGGTGGTGCCGCCTTCCAGTTCGTGTTCGCTGGTGTAGCGGATCAGGCCCCGTGGATAATCCATCTTGTCCATGACCGAATTGCAGGCGTCGATACACAGCGCGCAGCCGATGCACTCGTACTGCAGGCCATCGCGGATGTCGATCCCGGTAGGGCAGACCTGAACACAGAGTTCACAGTCGATACAGTCGCCCATACCCTGGCTGGCGGGATCGATGCCGCGTTTGCGTGACCCGCGGGGTTCGCCGCGCCCCGGGTCGTAGGAGACAATCAGCGTATCCTGGTCGAACATCACTGACTGGAAGCGGGCGTAGGGGCACACGTACTTGCACACCTGCTCGCGCATCCAGCCCGCGTTGATGTAGGTAGCGCAGGTAAAAAACAGCGTCCAGGAGGCCTGCCAGAACCCGGTATCGAGGGTTGCCAGCTCGTAGCTCAAATCGCGAATCGGATAGAAATAGCCGACAAAAGTCGCGCCGGTGACGAACGCGACCAGCAGCCAGCCGCCGTGCTTGGCCAGCTTACGTACCACCTTCTCTGCGCTCCAGGGCCCCTTGTCCAGCTTGATACGCTGCAGGCGGCTACCCTCGGTTTTCTGTTCGATCCACATGTAGATGGCGGTCCAGACCGTCTGCGGGCAGGTGTAGCCGCACCAGACGCGACCGGCAACCACGGTCACCGCAAACAGGGCAAAGGCGGCAATAATCAGCAGGAAAGCCAGGAGCGGGAAATCCTGTGGCCAGAAGGTCAGCCCCAGGATATGGAACTTGCGGGCCGGCAGGTCGAAAAGCACCGCCTGGCGGCCGTCCCATTGCAGCCAGGGCAGGAGAAAGTAACCCAGGAGCAGGGGCCAGCCCGTGTACAGGCGGATGCGCTGGTAGAAGCCCTCGATTTTCCGGGTATAGATCTTCTCCCGGTGCTGGTAGAGGTCGAGTTCCCCCACTTCCGCCGGGGCAATCTCCTGGACATCGATACGTTCAGGTTCAGACATGTTGCGGTTCCATCATCAGGCGCGGCAAACGGTACTCCCCGGCCGGGGAGTACCGTGCAGATCGGCGGGTCAGGGCCCTGCGCTGCGTTGGCTGTCGCGCAGGCCATAGACCCACGCGGAAAGGATGTGGATTTTCTCCGGCCCCAGGGTGTCCTGGAAGGCTGGCATGACGCCGTTGCGTCCCGCGCGGATACTGTGGGCGATCTCGCTGCGGCTGCCGCCGTAAAGCCAGATGCCGTTCGTGAGGTTGGGCGCTCCCATGGCGATATTGCCCTTGCCCTCGGCGCCGTGACAGGCCACGCAGTAGCTCTGGTACAGCGGCTTGCCGGACTCGGCCAGGGCCTCGTCCGGTTCGCGATTGTTCAGGGACAGCAGGTAGGCGGTTACCTGCTCTACACCCCGATCGCCGATTACGTCTCCCCATGCGGGCATTACTGCGCGCCGCCCGTTGATCAGGGTATGCTCGATGGCCTCGGCGCTGCCGCCCCAGATCCAGTCATCGTCCGTGAGGTTGGGGAAGCCATAGCCACCCCGGGCATCTGCACCGTGGCACTGGGCGCAGTTGTTGCCGAACAGCCGCATCCCCATGCGGCGAATATCCGGGTCGCTGGCAATCTCGGCAATCGGCTGTGCCAGGTAGCGGTCGTACATGGCGCGGTGCTGCTCTTCGGCTGCCGCGACGCGCTGCTGGTGCTGGCCGGTCGAGGTCCAGCCAATGAGGCCCGCGTAGTTACCCATTCCCGGATACACGATCAGATAGCCGACCCCCCAGATGAGGGTAATCAGGAACATGTAAAACCACCAGGCGGGCAGGGGGTTGTCATACTCCTCGATACCGTCGTAAACATGCCCGGTGGTCTCGTTCTCACGCCGCGCCCCGGCCTTGCGGTTGCCCAGCAGCAGCCAGGCAGTGGCAATCAGGGTGACGCTGGTCAACAGGATGATCCAGCCACTCCAGAAACTAGTCATTCCTGCCTTCCTCCCGCTGGGTGCGCTCGTTGATTTCTTCATCAGCGAACGGCAGCTGTGCAGCCTCGTCGAAGCTGGCGCGCCGCTTGCTGCTGTAGGCCCAGAAGCAAAGCCCGATAAACGCAATAAACAGGAACAGTGTGCTCAGCCCTCTCAGGTCGTTGATATCCATCTCTAGCGCCTCGTTTGCAGGAGTGTGCCGAGTTGCTGCAGGTACGCCACCAGGGCGTCGATCTCGGATTTTCCGGCCACTGCCTCCGCGGCACCCGCGATATCCTCGTCGGTGTAGGGGACTCCGACCTTGCGCAGTGCGGCCATCTTGCGGCCGGTTTTCTCGGCATTGATGGTGGCATCAAACAGCCAGGGATAGGACGGCATCACTGACTCCGGCACCACGTCGCGCGGGTTGTAAAGGTGTGCCCGGTGCCAGTCGTCGCTGTAACGCCCGCCCACCCGGGCCAGGTCCGGCCCGGTGCGCTTGGAACCCCACAGGAAGGGGTGGTTGTACACGGATTCGCCGGCCACGGAATAGTGCCCGTAGCGCTCGGTCTCGGCGCGAAGGGGCCGGATCATCTGCGAGTGACAGGTATTACAACCCTCGCGGATGTATATATCCCGGCCCTCCAGTTCCAGCGCCGGCAAGGGCTTCAGTCCCGCGATGGGCTCCTGCACCTGCTTGCCAAAAACCAGCGGCGTGAGTTCTACCAGGGTGCCGAAGCTGATCGCCACGATGATCAGGACGATCATCAGCCCGACATTTTTTTCAATCTTGTCGTGTTTGCTAAGCGCCATGATCTGCTCCTTACGCCGCCGTGGCCGCCGCTGGCGCGGGGGCTGCCGCGACGTCCTTGCGGCTGGTCATGTACACGTTGTAGGCCATCACCAGCATGCCGCTGAAGAAAATGGCCCCGCCGAGCAGACGCACGAGGTAGCCGGGGTGGCTGGCCTCGACCGACTGCACAAAGGTATAGGTCAGGGTGCCATCCTGGTTATAGGCACGCCACATCAGGCCCTGGAGGATGCCGTTGACCCACATGGAGGCGATGTACAGCACGGTGCCGATGGTCGACATCCAGAAATGTACGTTGATCAGGTCCACGCTGTACATGCGCTCCTTGCCGTAAAGGATCGGAATGAGGTGATACAGGCTGCCGATGGAGATCATCGCGACCCATCCCAGGGCTCCCGAGTGCACATGCCCGATCGTCCAGTCCGTGTAGTGAGACAGCGCATTCACCGTCTTGATCGACATCATCGGACCTTCAAAGGTGGACATGCCATAGAAGGACAGGCTCACGACCAGGAAGCGGAGGATGGGGTCGGTGCGCAGCTTATGCCAGGCGCCGGAGAGGGTCATCATGCCGTTGATCATCCCGCCCCAGGAGGGTGCGAGCAGGATGATGGACATGACCATACCCAGGCTCTGGGCCCAGTCGGGGAGGGCGGTGTAATGCAGGTGGTGCGGACCGGCCCAGATATATACGGCGATCAGGGCCCAGAAGTGAACAATACTCAGGCGATAAGAGTAGACCGGCCGCTCTGCCTGTTTGGGGACGAAATAGTACATCATCCCCAGGAAACCGGCGGTCAGGAAGAAGCCGACAGCGTTGTGGCCGTACCACCACTGCATCATGGCATCGACGGTGCCAGCGTAGATGGAGTAGGACTTGGTCAGGTCCACCGGTACCACGAGGCTGTTAAGAATGTGCAGCACGGCGACCGTGAGGATGAAGCCACCGAAAAACCAGTTGGCCACGTAAATGTGGTTGGTCTGGCGTTTCATGATGGTGCCGAAAAAGACGATGGCGTAGGAAACCCACACGATCGCGATCAGGATATCGATCGGCCACTCCAGCTCAGCGTATTCCTTGGAGGACGTCATGCCCAGGGGCAGGGTGATCGCAGCGGCGACGATGACGGCCTGCCAGCCCCAGAAGGTGAACGCCGCGAGGCGGTCTGATATCAGTCGCGCCTGACAGGTACGCTGCACCACGTAGTAGGAAGTGGCGAACAGGGCACTACCGCCAAAGGCGAAGATCACCGCGTTGGTGTGCAGCGGGCGCAGGCGCCCGAAGCTCGTCCAGGGCAGGTCGAAGTTCAGCGCAGGCCATGCCAGCTGGGCTGCAATCCAGACCCCCACCAGCATGCCTACAATACCCCAGACCACGGTCATCACCGCGAACTGGCGTACCACCTTGTAGTTGTAGGTGGGGTGTTCCAGGTCTGCGTTTAATTCGCTCATGGCTTACTTCCGTCGTCGTACTTCGTAGTATCGGGTGTTGGCCTAGTCGGTGAAGGCAGGCGCCGCGCCGAGGTCCCAGAGGAACACGGAGGCCACCATCAGGCAGACCAGGATAACCAGGGAAATGGCAATCACCGCGCTGGAGAACAGGAAGCCCCGTTCCTCGGGAATCTGCATGATAATCGGTATACCGAGGTACAGCAGGTAAACCGACCAGCTGATGGCGGCAACGCCGATCAGCATGTCCAGCCACAGCAGCGGGTAAAAGCCCACCAGCCCGGCAACGAACAGCGGGGTGGCGGTTAGCCCGGCGATGACAATGCCCTTGGCGATCGAGGACTCGGCGCCATAGGTATGGGACATCCAGTGGATGAAGTAGCCGATACCGGCGACACAGCTGAGCATGCCGAAGTAGAACAGGATAGAGAGCTGACGTGCGCTCTCGTGAGTCAGCTTGATCGCGTGGGCGTCATCGCCCACGGTCCAGCCCACGCGGCTGGTGCCGAAATACCAGGCGACTGCCGGCAGGATCGCCATAAAGCAGGGGTAGAGAACCAGGGTATTGAAGGACGGTGTTGGCAGTCGCGCGATGGTTCGCCACTGGACACTGGGCTTCACCAGTAAGCCAAAGGTGTGCTGGATCATGTGTGTGCTGTCTCCCCACTGGCGAAAGGATTTTTGTTGCCTGCGATCACGGGGGCAAAGACCCCACATGCAGTAGGGTAATGATAACGCATTGCCGCCGGGCAATGGAATAGTCAGGCTTCAACCGAGGGAGGCGACACTCTTGAGGACGAGCCGCACCAGCTCCGCCTGCCGCGATGCGCCGGTCTTGGCGAAAATCGACTTGAGCTGTGCCCGCGCCGTGTGCTGGGAAATATTCTGCGCCTCGGACACTTCGGCCAGGCTCAGTCCCCGCGAGAGCAGGATGGCGAGATTGGATTCTGCCGGGGTCAGGCCGAACAGCTCTCCCAGGGTTTGCTGGGAAGCGGATTCGCGCAGTTCCGGGTCGCTGATGAACACGGCGGCGCAGGGGCTCCCCTGACCCTCGCCCCATTCGCTGCTGGGAATGGGGCGCATCACCAGGCCCAGGCTCGCGCGCCCGTCCTCGCGGGGGACCCGCAGGGCGCGTACCACCGAGGCCTCGCCGCGCTGCTGCGCCTGCAGGACCTCGGCCAGTGCGGCCTGCAGGCGCCGATTGTGATCGCGGCCGCTGATATGCAGGTGCTGGTCCTTGAGGCTTATTCCGCTGCGTTCCTCGAGCAGTGACTTGGCCAGGGCGTTGGTGTTCAGCAGGCGTCCCTGCTCGTCGAGGATGATGGTCGCGACCGCCAGCTGGTCGACGGCGCCGGCATAGAGATTGCGTTCGGAGGTGGTGCGGCTGAGTCGTGCGTAAATCTGGATTGCGCGGCGCAGGTGCGGCGTGAGCCGTTCAAGCAGGCGCCGGTCGGCCGGCTGGAAAGCGGGGTCCTGGCGGCGGCGGGACAGGCGCAGGCGGGCAACCATGCCCTCGGGCTCGGCGGTGTCCACGCCGAGAATGTGGAACAGGCCGACAGGCTGCAGGTAGTGACGGTAGTAGTCCGAGGCCTCCAGCTCGGCATCATCCAGGATGTCCTTGAGGGCGACCACTTTGTCCAGGGGCAAGTTGATAAAGGGGTCCAGGGCGAAAAACTGCTCGCGATAGGCGGTGACCTCCCAGTCGTTGGAGTCGGCGAGCGCCGCCTCGCCATCGGCGCCGTCGCGCAAGCTGTTGAGGATGACCCCGCGATCGTTCTCCGCGGGCGGCCGTAACACCAGCGAGGCGACCTGGGCATCCAGAAGTTCGCGCAGGTAGGGCAGAGCGCTCTGCCAGGGTCTCGGCTCAAGCGGACCCTCGTAAATCAGTCCTATCAGCGTGTCGTAATGGCTGTCCGCTGGCAGTGTCATATCCTGCAGCGCTCCCTGCCGTGGCTATTGAATCAGGCTGGAGAGGTTTTGCGCGACTTCGTCCAGTGGCTTCGGATGGCCAATGCCCCAGCCCTGCAGGTAATCTACGCCAATCTCCTCCAGCCTTTTCACGATCTGCTCGTTCTCTACTGACTCGGCAATCGTTTCCTGGCCCAGGAAGTGGGCAAGGTCATTTATCGAGCGTGCCATGGTGAAATCGTTGCGGTTCTCGTTAATGTTAACCACGAAGGTGCCGTCAATCTTGACATAGTCGACAGGCAGTTCACGCAGGTAATTGTGGCTGGCGAGCCCGGTGCCGAAGTCGTCCAGGGAAAACTTGCAGCCGATGTTGCGGAACGCGCGCACGAAGTCGGCTGCTTTGACCAGGTTGCTGATAGTGCCGGTTTCTGTGATTTCGAAACAGAGGCGATTCGTGCCCACGCCGAACTCCGAAATCTGTTCGAACAGGTACTCCATGAAATCATCATCTGTGATGCTGTTTCCGGAAAGGTTGATAGCCAGCGTGGGCACTTCCTTCTGCTCATCCATCATGCGGCTCACCCAGCGAAAAGCCTCGCGTACGACCCAGCGATCTACCACGGTCATGAACCCGTGCCTCTCCGCCGCGGCAATAAAAGTACGCGGTGAGGAAAGGCTGCCATCTTTCTCCAGCAACCCGAGCAGCAACTCATAGTAATTGCTGATTGGCTCGCCACCGCTCACGGCAGTCTGCACAATTGGCTGGGCGCGAAGCACAAAGCGGTCAGTGGCGAGCGCCTTCTCCAGGTCGCGCCTGGACTCATCGCTTTGCTGCCGATAGCGACGCATGTCCTCCTGGTTCTCTTCCAGCACGGCTACACGGTTGCGGCCATCCGCCTTGGCCTGTCGCACGGCCGATTCGGCCGCAGCGATAACGGCGTCGACGTCCGGGGTGTGCTCTCGCAGTGGCGCTACACCAATAGAGACCGTGAATGTGACCAGCTGTTCTTCTATCTCTATGCTGCTTTGCTCAATGTCCGCACGAATCTTCTCCGCAAGCTGCTGTGCCTGCTCAATTGAGTGGTCGATAAGCAAAATGCCAAAATCATCGTCCCCCAGTCGTGCTGAGGAGATTTTCCTGCCATGTAGCTGTGCCAGCAGCTTGGCGAACTCTACCAGGACCTGATCGCCAGTGACGTGATCGTAAACCGTGTTAACCAGGTTGAAGCCATCGATATTCAAATGCAGAACTGCGTGCTGCGTTCCCTTGCGATGCGCATGCACCAGCGCACGGTTTACCTGGTCGACAAAAGTACCGCGATTGATCAGGCGCGTGAGCTGGTCATGATTGCGCGAGAAGCTGAGCGTTTTCTGCACATCTTCGAGAGCGCCATACATGCTCTGGTCAACCAGGGAGAGTGTCTCGGAGGGGGCGGGAGGTTGCGCCCCATGACTCAATTTTCTCGCCAGCTGAACCGAGTTCAGGTCAGCGACCTTCTGCCCTCGCTCATTAACGAAGATGAACCGGTGCTTGTCCTGGCTGACCCAGGCGAGTTTCATTCGTTTGCGCTTGCCTTGCTTGTCCAGATAGGTGAGCCAGCTGCCCGGGGAAAGTGTTTCTACCCTGTCTACCCAACGCCGCAGGCGATGCGTTTTGTTCAGGCGCTTGCGAAACTGCCTGGGGCTGGCTTCCTCGACAAGTTCGCCGCTATCGAGAGAGACTGTTTCCGCCTTGCGCTCTCCCGCGAGGACCTTGCGCAGTTCTGCAAACACAGGACCCAGATCAATATTGCCAGGCTGTTCCGCCGTGATCTCATCTTCCAGCACTGCCACCAGGGGTTCGGCCTCAAGGCCCCGCGACATCGACATTTCATCCGCGGATTCGACCTGCTGCTCGAACAGGAACCGGGCCAGCAGTTCGAGATTGTGCAGCCGTTCATGCCACTGCTTGCTGTCACCTCCCTGTTTGACGTAGGTCAGCACTAACAGGTCGCGCCAGCCCTTGTTGATAAGGTCCACAAGCACACGCGGTGGCTTGTCCCCGGGCAGCATGGCACGAATGGCCCGGTCGACTTCGAGCCGTGCAATACGCAGCCGCTCCTGGCCTTCCTGGGTCTTGATCACGCGCTCAACATTGCGCTCGTGAGTGCTGGTCTGCTGACTGACCAGTTCGTCTATCTGGTCCAGTGCCTCATCGAAGACGCTAGCATCGCGGTCGTAGCGTTCGATGATCTGGTTGATGATCGCGGCTACGCGATCCTCCAGCACCTTGTTGGGGAAATTGCCCGCGGTAGCGAGCTGGGAGAGCTTGTCCACCACGGCGCGGGCCGCATGCTTTTGATCATGGAAGAAGTGAGGGTCCAGCAGAGACAGTTTAGCCAGCGGTATCTGCAGCTGTCCCAGCGCGGGGCTGAGTTGCTGGCTTACGTCGAGCTGCTGCTGGATGGTTTTAAACAGCTTGTCGACGATTGCCAGTTGGTTGCGCGTATCCTCGCCTGGCCCGGCGGTGCCCTGCAGACCTTCGATGCTGTCCGCATTGCTGGTCAGATACTGGGTCAGTGAGGTGGCACCCTGTACGTCAGAGCGCTTCTGCGCGTCCCCCTGCAGCGCCGCCAGCGCGTCCACCACCGAGGCAGGTGCGGCTGCCGGTCCGGAAGGTGCCGCCTCGCCGCTATCGGCCTGGCTGATGCTGCGGGTAAAATTCAATGCTTCGACCACCGAGCTGTAGAGCTTCTGTGCATCGACGTCGATCGGTGCCTCCGGCCCGGATTGCGCCGGCGCTTGCCTCCTCGCCGTCGATTTGGGTCGGTAGCGCTCCGGGCGCATCATGGCGCGCTCCAGCACGGAACCCTTGACCCGTATCTCCTCTTCCAGGCCGGGGTATACGCCCGCATCTACCAGCTTCTGGTTGAGCGTCTCGTAGAGGGTATCGAGGTCTCCCACCACGTGACGGTTGAATTCATCCATGATGCCCGGCAGGGCATCGCGATTGACTTCAGTGTCAATCAGCGCCTGCCGGAGGGCATTGAAGAGCTCGGCCACGTGCACCGGAAGGCGCACTTCCAGCGGATTTACCTCGAGGATGGACGCCAGCCTGACCGTCAGGTATTCGAGCAGATCACCATGCAGGTCCCTGCCGGCCCGCACAATGCGGTCCATCGCCAGAAAGCCCTCAAATTCGTCCAGATCAACGAGACCAAGCTTGCTCGGTGCTCCCTCCGCAGTTTCCCAGTGGTACCGGTCGCGATTGGGTGGTGCGAGATTCTGGAAGTAGGCCTGGATGTGGCTGACAAACTCGTTGGTGATAATGTAGCCCTGCTGGCGAACAGTGAGGGCCGCCTTTTGCAGTGCGCTCGCGTGCAGTTTGTCACGACCGCTGCGGCTATGCAGGTTGCCAGGCAGGTTTTCGAGGAACACTTCCAGGCGCGGTCTGAGCGTGGCGAGGCTGATCGTTTCCAGTTCGGAAACGAGCTCGCGATGGCGTGAGGGGACCTTGACCGGGTGGTGTTCCTGTACTGGACCGGCGAGGGCATCGATACAGCGACGCGCGCCAGCCCCGCCTTCGTCCGTCAGCGTTAACTGGATATTGCTACCTTCAACCCCGGCAATCCTGACCGCGACACTCGTGATGTCCCCGTGGCTGTCGGCCAGGGAATCGAACCGCAGCGTGGCTTCGCCACCCTTCTTCAGGCTGAGCTTGGACTTGCCGCCGCCGCTGGCGCGGCGAACTCCGCGCAGGGTCACGGTCTCGTTGGCCTCAAGCGTGACGCTACCCGCCAGTTGCACCTCATCGGGGAGTTCCAGAGCTGCCGTGATGGCAGTATCGCTAGTCGTTGCTTCGGGCATTAGTTCTCTTACCTGGATGCCGAGGTGGCTCGGTACAGCGCCACGAGCGTAAGCCCTGCAAGGGCTCTGCGCAGTATACCGCGATACCCCGGCCGGACAACTGCCCGGGACTCAGTAACTCACGAGTCCGGGAGGGCGAAGGCGATCAGGGCGTCGCCGGGCTCCGACCAGCCGTGGCCGCCCGCGGCGATCACCACGAACTGGCGGCCACCGGTTCTTGCCCGGTAGCTCATCGGCGTGGCATTTGCCGTGTAGGGCAGGTGTTGCTGCCACAGCAGTTCACCACTGTCGGAGTCAAAAGCCCGGAAGTAGCCGTCACTGGTGGCGCCGATAAAGGTCAGCTGGCCTGCGGTCAGTAGTGGTCCTCCCATATTGGGGCTGCCCGCCTCGAACCACAGGGGCCAGGGCGCCTGGCCGCGGGTGGTGCCCAGGGGCTGGCGCCAGCGAACCTCGCCGCTCTCCAGGTCTACCGCAGTGAGGCTGCCCCAGGGGCGCGGGTTGCAGGGTGCGCCCAGGGGGGACAGGAGCGGGAAGCGCTTGACCCCGTAGGGCGAACCCGCCATCGGGTAGTATTCCAGTGGGTAGCCCGGACTGTAGTTGCCGGTATCGTAGTCTTCCCGGGGCAGTAGCTGGACTACCGCCGCAAGGTGCATCTGGTTGACGATCAGCAATTTGCGCCGCGGGTCAATGCCGACGCCGCCCCAGTTGATGCCGCCGGTGGTGGTGGGGAACAGCACGCTCCCCTGCAGGCTCGGGGGGGTGAACATCCCCTCGCTGCGATACTTTTCCAGCTCCCGCTGACAGGCGAGGCGGTCGAACCACAGCAGGCCGTCCATATCCTCGGCGCGCAGCTGTGCCGGCCGGTGCAATGGCGCCGGGTGGGTCGGGAATGGCTGGGTTGGGGACAGCTGCTCACCGGGCACTCCGTCCTGGGGTACCGGGCGCTCCTCTACCGGGTACAGGGGTTCGCCATTCTCGCGGTCAAGCAGGAACACGTGGCCCATTTTGGTTGCCTGGGCAATGCCAGGACGCCCCCTGCCCACGCCGGGCAGCTGGAACAGGGTCGGCTGGGAGGCGACGTCGTAGTCCCAGACATCGTGGTGCACCGTCTGGAAATGCCAGCTCACAGCGCCGCTTTGCGCATCCAGCGCCACCACCGAAGAACCGAAATGGTCGATGCCGTCGCGATCGCCGCCGTACAGATCCGGCGCAGGGTTGCCGGTTGGGACGAAGACCAGGCCCCGCTCCGGGTCGCCGGAAATCGGTGCCCAGACGTTGGGTGAACCAAGGTGATAACGGGCGTTGCCCAGTTCATCCTGGTGCCGAGCCCGGTAATCCTCGCTCACCGGCTCCCAGGCCCAGACCTGCTCGCCGCTGCGCACGTCAAACGCGCGCACCACGCCACTGGGCACATCGCTGCGCTCGTTGTCGGGAATAGACGCGCCGATGACTGCGATATCACCCTGGATGTAGGGTGGCGAGGTGGGGTAGTACTCCCCTGGCCTGGCGCCCGTGATCACCTTTTTCAGCGAGACCCGTCCAGCGCTGCCAAAGTCCTGACAGGCCTTGCCGGTCAGGGCATCCAGGGCAATCAGCTCCGCGTCCCGGGTGCCGTAGATAATCCGCTGACTGCAGGCACCTTCATCTGTTGGTGCCTGCCAGAGTGCCACCCCGCGGCAGATTGCCGGATACATTCCGCTGCGCTTGTTCTGCACCCCGGGATCGAATACCCAGAGTTCAGCGCCGGTTTCCGCGTTCAGGGCAAATACGCGGCCGAAGGGCGTGCAATAGAACAACCTGCCGCCGGCGACCAGCGGCGTGACCTGCATGGAGGTGAAGGCCCATTCGCCGCGGCCGTCGGCGAAGTCACCGGAGCGATGTTCCCAGGCCACCTCCAGCTGCTGCACGTTCTCGCGATTGATCTCGGCCAGGGGGGTGTACTGTTGCGCGCCGGCCCCGCCGTACTGGGTCCATTCGGCGACCGCGCGGTTCGCCGGGGCGGGCGCATCCGTTTCAACCCCGGCCTGACATCCGCCAGCAAGCAGGGCGCCGAGGAGTACGGGCAGTAACGGATTCAAGGGTTATCCCTGGCGGCGTTGGCGGCATCCAGGAAAGCTGGCTTCTCGCCGCCGCCGTGCACCGCGAGGCTGGCACCGCTGATATAGGCGGCCATCGGTGAGGCCAGGAACAGGCAGGCATCGCCGATATCCCCGGGCACCGCCATGCGCCCGAGGGGGATAGTGTCGCCGACGGCGGCAATGCCATCCGCGTCGCCGTAATGCAGGTGTGCCTGTTCAGTCTCGACCAGGCCTGCGATCACCGAATTCACCCGCACACGCGGCGCCCATTCCACCGCCAGTGAGGCCCCCAGGTTGACCAGGCCCGCCTTGGCCGCGCCATAGGCGGCAGTACCGGGTGAGGGGCGCAGGGTGCTCACGCTGGCAATATTAATAATGCTACCGCCCCCGGTCTGCTGCTGCATTTGCCGGTTGGCAACCTGGCTGAAGTTCAGCGGAGCGATCAGGTTGAGGCGGATGATCGCTTCCGAAAACCGGGGGGAAACGGTGGCCGCGTCTGCCTGGGGGGCGCCCCCGGCGTTGTTGACCAGCACGTCGAGGCGGCCAAAGCGATCCACTATGGTGTCCACACAGGCCTGCACCTGGTCGTAATCGCGCACATCGCAGGCGACGAAGGTGGCGCGTCGGTCGCGGGCAGCGGGCAGCTGCTCGGGTTCGCTGCGTCCGCAGATCACGACCTCGGCACCCGCGGCCAGAAAGCGTTCGCTGATACCCCGGCCCACACCCTTGCCACCGCCGGTGACAAGAACGACCTGGTTGCTGAAATCGAGGGGCTCGGTCATGCTGGTTCAACTCCTTATGACGGCATCTGGGGGCGTCTTGTGATCGCCTGGTGATTTCCCTAAGATGCCGTGGCATTGCGCATGCTAACCCAATCTGCATCGCTGGCAAGCGCGACGCATATTACGGGCGCTGTCCGCCGCAGGCAGCCTCGCGCGGTCGCACAATCTGAACCCACCACATGTGACTTTCCGGCGATAGGATAACGCTTATGACAACGGACAACTTACCGGTTCTGGCCATTCTTGGCGGTACGGGGGATCTGGGTACCGGCCTCGCCCGGCGCTGGGCGCAGGCGGGATACCGCGTGATCATCGGCTCCCGCACCCTCGAGAAAGCGGAGGCCGCGGTGGCCGACCTGCGCGAGGTGATGGCCGAACGCGGGGTTGCGGAAGTAACCGTAGAGGCCATGGATAACCAGGCGGCAGCGGCGGCGGGGGATATTGTTACCCTGACCGTGCCCTTCAGTCACCAGGCCAGCACCCTCGAGGGCGTGCGCGACGCTTTGCAGGGCAAGATCCTGGTTGACGTTACCGTGCCCCTGGTGCCGCCGCGGGTAGCGCGCGTGCAGCTGCCGGAGGGTGGCAGCGCCGGGCAGATCGCCCAGGACCTGCTCGGCGAAGAGGTGTCCGTGGTCAGCGCATTCCAGAACGTTGCCGCCCACCACCTGCAGGAAGGCCATGGCCTGGACTGTGACGTCCTGGTCTGCGGCAACAAGAAGGATGCCCGGGCCGAGGTGATCAAGCTGGTGGAGGCCGCCGGGCTGCGTGGCTTCCACGCGGGCATGATCAATAACGCGGCCGCCGCCGAGGCACTGACTTCGGTGCTCATCACCCTCAACAAGCAGTACGGCGGACACGCCGGGATCAAGCTGACGGGGCTGGACCAGCCTGGATGAGCACTGGCCTGCGGCTGCTTCCCCTGAGCGGTTTTCCGCTGGTAGAGCCCGGGGACGACCTCGCCGCGCTGCTGCTGCAGGCGCTTGCCGATAACGAACTCACCCTGGCGCAGGGCGACGTTCTGGTGATCGCCCAGAAGGTCGTGTCCAAGGCCGAGGGCCGCTACCTGCGGCTGGCGGACGTGGAGCCGGGTCCTCGGGCTCAGGCGCTGGCAGCCGAGGCCGACAAGGATCCTCGCCAGGTGGAATGCATCCTGCGCGAATCCCGGGAAGTGCTGCGGGTGCGCCCGGGGGTGATCATCGTTGAACACCGCAACGGCTACGTGATGGCCAATGCGGGTATTGATCGCTCCAATATTCACCAGGATTCCGGGGACCCCCGGGTGCTGCTGTTACCCGAGGACGCAGACCGCTCCGCCGCCGGCCTGCGCGGGGCGCTTCTGGATGCCACCGGGGTACCGGTTATGGTGATCATCAACGACAGTGTCGGTCGGGCCTGGCGCAACGGCACCGTGGGCATTGCCCTGGGCTGCGCCGGTATGGACCCGCTGTTAAACCAGATCGGTGAGCGCGACCTGTTCGGCAACCTGCTCGAGGTCACCGAGGCCGCGGTCGCAGACGAGCTCGCAGCGGCGGCCTCCCTGGTTCAGGGGCAGGCGGCAGAGGGGTGTCCGGTGGTGCTGGCCCGGGGCTTGCACCTGCGCAGCGCTGAGACCGGCGCGCGTGCGCTGCTGCGTGACCCCGCGCTGGATATGTTCCGCTGATGGCGCAGGTGCTGGCACTGTCGGGCGGGGTGGGCGGCGCCAAGCTGGCGCTGGGGCTCGCGGACACCCTGGATGCCGGGCGTCTCGCGGTCGTGGCCAATACGGCAGATGATTTTCGGCACCACGGGCTATATATCAGCCCGGATATCGACACCTTGCTCTACACCCTCTCGGGTCGCGCCAATGTCACGCAGGGCTGGGGTCTGGAGGGCGAATCCTGGAACGTAATGACCGCCCTGGAGGCACTTGGCGGCGCATCCTGGTTTCGTCTCGGGGACAGGGACCTGGCGACGCACCTCTTCCGCAGTGGGCAGCTCGCCTCGGGCGCGAGCCTGTCATCCGTGACTGCAGAGCTCGCCCGGCGGCTGGGAGTGACGGTCAGTGTTCTGCCAATGTCCGACCAGCCGGTAGCCACCCTGGTTCTGACTGATGAAGGGGAAATGCCGTTCCAGGATTACTTTGTACGTCGCGCCTGCGAACCCCGGGCGCGCGGCTTCCGCTTTCGTGGCCAGGCAGAGGCCGCCCCGGCGCCGGCCCTAGCCAGCCTGCTCCAGCGGCGGCAGGTTGATGCCGTGGTGATCTGCCCTTCCAATCCTTTTGTCAGTGTGGATCCCGTGCTGGGGCTGCCGGGCCTCTGGCAGATGCTGGCGGCGCTGGAGGTGCCGGTGGTTGCCGTGTCGCCTATTATCGGTGGGCGCGCGGTCAAGGGGCCCGCGGCGAAGATGATGCGCGAACTGGGTCACCCCGTCTCCGCGCTGGGTGTGATGCAGCACTACTGCAGTCGCTATCCGGGCCTGCTGAGCCACGCCGTACTGGATCATGCAGACGCCGCCCTGGCGCCCGCGGTTAGCGAACTCGGCCTGGGTGTGTCGGTGGTGCCGACCCTGATGCACAGCCGCGAGGACAAAAGCCGTCTCGCCGGGCATGTGCTCGCAGAGGCGGGCGTATGAAGCCCTGCTGCGCGCTGTTGCCACTCAAGGACCTGGTGGCTGCCAAGACGCGTCTGGCGGGCCTGCTGTCACCCTCTGAGCGGCGCGCCCTGGTGCAGGCCATGGCGGAGGATGTACTCGGGGTGCTGGCGGCGCATCCACTGGTGGATCGCATCCTGCTGTTGTCTGATGACCCGGGTGCGCCGCTGTTGGCCTCGGCCTACGCGGCGCAGCATGTGCCGGAGCCAGAGGGGGCCGAGGGTAACCTCAACGCACTGCTGTCCCGTGTGGTACAGGCACACCCGGGGGTCGAGCAGTGGCTGGTGCTGCACGCGGACCTGCCCGAGTTGACGCCGGCGGACCTGGATGCCGTGATGGTGGCGGCAGCCGCGGGAGCGGTGGTGCTGGGACCCGACCGGGCGGGGCAGGGCAGCAACCTGCTGGCCTTTCCCCGCGATCGCGTTCCCGGTTTTGCCTTCGGTGTCGATAGTTGTGCCAGGCACCGGGCATGGGCGGAAGAGGCTGGTATCCCGATGCGGCTTTTGCCACTATCGGGCGTGGCGCGCGACGTGGATAGCGCCGCGGATCTGGGCGAACTGCTCGGCACCTGCGCGGATCCGGCCAGCGCGGTCGGGCCGGCGACGCGCCGGCTGTTGCAGCGCGGACCCCTGGGCGCGCGCCTGAGGCAGGCGATGGCCGCGGCGACCAACGCCCAGACAACAACGGAACAGGGAGACGCACGGCGATCATGACCAGGCCAATACCACCCGAACTGGCGGCGCTACTCGAGGGCGATACGCTCTCGGAAAACGATGCGCTGGCGCTGGCTGCACAGCCCGATACCGCGTTGCTGGCGCAGGTAGCAGCGCAGCTGCGCGACCATGGCCACCGCAATGTGGTGAGCTATTCGCGCAAGCTGTTCCTGCCGCTCACCCATCTGTGTCGGGATGTCTGCCACTACTGCACCTTCGCCCGCACCCCGCGCCACCTGGAGCAGGCTTACATGCCGGTCGAGACCGTGCTGGCGCAGTGTCGCGAGGCAGAGGCCATGGGCTGCCAGGAGGCGCTGCTGACCCTCGGGGAAAAACCCGAACTGCGATACAGTGCGGCGCGCAATGCCCTTGCCGAGATGGGGTATGCCACCACCCTGGAGTACGTAGAGGCCGTTGCCAGGGCGATCCTCGAGCATACCTCCCTGCTGCCCCACATCAATGCCGGCTGCATGACCGCGAGCGAAATCGCCGCCCTGCGCCGGGTCAGCGCCTCCATGGGCATTATGCTGGAGTCTGCCTCGCCGCGGTTGCTGGAGAAGGGCATGCCGCACCACGGCTCACCCGACAAGGAACCCGCGCGGCGCCTGCGGACCATCGAACTGGCGGGCGAAGCCGGTGTGCCTTTCACCTCGGGCATCCTGATCGGCATCGGCGAGACCCGCCGAGAACGTATCGAATCGCTGCTGGCCCTGCGCCGCCTGCACCAGCGTCACGGTCACCTGCAGGAAGTGATTGTGCAGAACTTTCGCGCCAAGCCGGGTACCCGGATGGCACAGGCGCCTGAACCGGACCTGGATGAGCTGCTGTGGAGCATCGCGGTGGCGCGCCTCGTGTTCGGCCCCCGGATGAATATCCAGGCGCCCCCGAATCTGAGCCCCGGGGTGCTGCCGCAGCTGATTGGCGCGGGTATCAATGACTGGGGCGGGGTGTCACCGCTGACCCCGGACTATGTGAATCCCGAGGCGCCCTGGCCGCATCTGGAACGCCTGTCGGCGGAGACCAGCGCCGCGGGCAAGCATCTCGAGCAGCGCCTGACGATCTACCCGGCCTATGCTCAGGCGCCTGCGCGCTGGCTGGACCCGGCGGTGCGGGGCGCCGTCCTGCGCCAGGCGGACAGTGCCGGCTTTGCGCGACGCGACGACTGGGCCCCGGGAGAGAACGCGGCGGTTCCCGATACGGATGCGCAGCTCCTTGATGTCCCCGGCGCCAGGGTTGCCGTCGCCGCCGACCTGCAGGCGGCGCTGCGGCGCTGTCTCGCGGGCGAGGAGCCCAGCGCGGCAGAAATCGCGCGCCTGTTCGAGGCGCGGGGTGAGGAGTTCAGCGCGGTGGTGGCGGCAGCCGACGCCCTGCGGCGCGAGCGCTGCGGCGATACCGTGACCTATGTCGTCAACCGCAATATCAATTACACCAATGTGTGCTACTTCAAATGCCAGTTCTGTGCGTTTTCCAAGGGCAAGCTGCAGGATGAGCTGCGGGGCCGGCCCTACGATATCAGCGGGGAGGAGATTGCCCGGCGCTGTATCGAAGCCTGGCAGCGCGGTGCCACCGAGGTCTGCATGCAGGGTGGCATTCACCCGGATTACACCGGCCAGACCTACCTGGATATCCTGCGCACCGTGCGCGAGGCCACACCCGGCATGCACATTCACGCCTTCTCCCCGCTGGAGGTCTGGCAGGGCGCCCACACCCTGGGCCTGGAACTGGAGGATTATCTGCGCCAGTTGCGCCAGGCTGGCCTGGATACCTTGCCGGGTACCGCTGCGGAGGTGCTCGATGACGAGGTGCGGGAGGTGCTGTGCCCGGACAAGCTGGATAGCGCCCAGTGGCTGCAGGTGATGGCAGCGGCCCACCGGGTTGGCTTTCGCACCACCGCCACGATCATGTACGGGCACATCGACCAGCCCCGGCACTGGGCCAACCACCTGCTGGCCATCCGGCGCCTGCAGGCGCGCCACGGCGGCTTTACCGAGTTCGTGCCGCTGCCCTTCGTCCATATGGAGGCGCCCATGTACCTGCGCGGCGCAGCCCGCCCCGGTCCCAGCTTCCGCGAGGCCGTGTTGATGCACGCGGTGGCGCGGCTGGTGTTCAACGGCCTGATCGACAATATCCAGGTCTCCTGGGTCAAGATGGGCGAGGCCGGCGTCGCGGCCTGCCTGGCCGCCGGTGCCAACGACCTTGGCGGCACCCTGATGAATGAGAGCATCACCCGTGCCGCTGGCTCGGTCCACGGCCAGGAATGGTCCCCGATGGTCATGGAATCGCAGATTCGTGCCGCCGGGCGCACGCCGCGTCAGCGCAGCACCCTGTATCGGGAGGTGCCCGCCGCCAGGCGCCTGTGCGGACAGCGCGCGGTCAGCCTGCTGGCCGTGGACAACGCGCCGGCCGGCAAGCGCCAGCGAAGCAAGCAGCTTGCGCCCGTACCGGAGGCATTGGCTCCAAGGGAGGCCGCCCCACGGGAGGCCGCCCCACCGGAGCAGGTGGTGCTGATGGCCGCCTGTAACTGAGGCGCTGATGGCGTCCGCGGCGCGCCCGGTACGGCTCGAGGCCAGCTGGCTTGCGCACCTGGCAGAAGAGTTCGAGCAGCCCTACCTGCTGGCTTTGCGCGATTTCCTGCAGCAGGAGAAGCGCGCGGGGAAGCGTATTTTCCCCGCCGGTGAGGATATGTTCCGGGCCTTTGACTGTACGCCCCTGCCGCAGGTCAAGGTGGTCATCCTGGGACAGGATCCCTATCACGGCGATGGCCAGGCCCACGGCCTGAGCTTCTCCGTGCCCGCCGGTGTTCGGGTACCTCCCTCCCTACAGAATATTTACAAGGAAATTCACGCCGAGTTTGGCTGTCCGGTGCCCGCCCACGGCAACCTGTCCAGCTGGGCGCGCCAGGGGGTGCTGCTGCTCAACAGCGTGCTCTCGGTGGAGGCGGCCAGCCCGGGTTCCCACCGCGGCAAGGGTTGGGAGACCTTCACCGACCGCGTCATAGAACTGGTCAACCGCGAGCGCGAGGGCGTGGTGTTTATGCTCTGGGGCAGTTACGCCCAGCGCAAGGGCGGGATGATCGATCCGGGTCGGCATCATGTGCTGACGGCGCCGCATCCGTCCCCGCTCAGCGCCCACCGGGGCTTTCTCGGCTGCGGGCACTTCGCTGCCGCCAACCGCTACCTGGAACAGCGCGGCATTGCGCCCATTGATTGGTGTATCAGCGACTGAGCCGCGCCATTCACTCCGGCTCCAGCGCGTAGGGCAGGGTACCCAGTTCCAGGCTTGCCGGTGCGTCACCGTCTAGCTCCAGGTTATCCCCCAGGCTGCGCTCGGCCACGCAGACCAGCAGGCGCGTGGCGCCGCCCCCCGCGGGCGTGGCGGCAGCATTGATCACCTCGCCCACGGCCTTGCCCGCGGCCATGATGGGGTCGCCGGCGCGCGGCGGGGCGACTGCGGTGGCGCTGGCGAGGTGGGTACGGCGCTTGCTCTTGCCCCGGTAGTGGAGGCGCGCGACCACCTCCTGGCCGGTGTAACAGCCCTTGTGGAAGCTGATGTGTCCCGTGCGATCAAAATTCAATGCCTGGGGCAGGTGGGTGTCGATGGTGGCTGCCTGCAGGCGAACCACACCGCGTTCAATATGCAGTAGTCGCCAGCTATCGGCATCTGCCGGGGTGGCCGCTGCGGCCAGCGCTGCCATCACGGCCTGCCGACGGTCCTCTCGTACCCACAGTTCATACACCTGGGCATCGCGGTCAAGCTGGATCGCGCAGAGCCCCTCGCCGCAGGCCGCTGCCATGGCCCCGGGCTCGTTGATCGCCGCCACCTGCTGCAGGGTCGTTGCAGCGTCCGCGCCCCACAGACCCATCACCTGCCAGTCGGCGGCAGGGTCGAGTTCGGCCTTGGAAAATACGATGTATTTCCCCAACACCGTGGCGGCGTGCTCCGCGATCTCGTCGGCGAGGCGCAGCAGGTAACTGTCTTCGCCGGGACGCGCGAGGAGGAAGTCGCAGATGACCCGCCCCTGGGGATTGCAGTAGGCGCCCTGGCGGGCAGATTCCGCGCTCACCTCGCGCAGGTCACAGGTCACCTGGCCCTGCAGGAATCGCTCCGCATCGGGGCCCTGCACCTGTAACAGCGCCTCGTGGGCAAGTTCGGCAAAATATGTGGTCACGCTGATCCCCCTTGCAACATGAAGCCCCATCATAGGCGCTGTCATCCGCACTGTCAGCCTTCGTCTGGAGCCAGTTGGCAAGGGTGTATAATGCGCGTTTTTGCTGTTCCCCCGGAGGCCGCAATCACTATGATCGAGGACGAGGAAGTCAACCGCATGCGCTGGGCGAGCCGGCGCGGTATGTTGGAACTGGACCTGCTGCTCGAGCCCTTTGTCGACGCGCGCTACCGCCAGCTGGATGCGCGTGACCGCCAGCGCTACCAGAAGCTCGTGCGCTGCGAGGACCAGGACCTGTTTGCCTGGTTGATGCGCCGGGAGGAGCCCGCCGATGAAGAACTCGCCGTCATGGTGCGGCAGATCCTCGACCATGCGCGGGGTTCTGCTCCCGCTTAGGTCTTCCTCTTACGGTCGCTGCATTTCCCTGCTCTGGATCGCCGGCCTCTGCCTTGCGCCCTTGCTGGTGTGGGAAAGGGGTTACCCCGCCCTCGCAGCGGTGCTGGTCGTATACAGCATCTTCTGTGTGTTCTGCTGGCGTGCGCCACAGCCCGCTGTCCTCGCCTGCCGGGCGGGGGTCTGGTACCTGTGGTTTGCCCGCAGCGGCTGGCATCCGGTCACCCTGGGCCCGGGCGCCGTCTGCCTGCCCTGGCTGGTCTACCTGCCCTGGCGGGCCGCCGGTGTCGGCCGGGGTTGCCTGTGCCTGTGGCCGGATAGCGGGGCAAGCGCAGAGCTGCGCCGCCTGCGTCGCTGCCTGAAGCTACAGGGGTGAATTGGGCGGGGTGAGGACCGTATCCTCGGCGACGGGCAGGGTCTCGGGGTAGTCGAGGGTGTAGTGCAGGCCGCGACTCTCTCGTCGCGACATCGCGCAGCGGATCATCAGCTGGGCGACCATTGCCAGGTTACGCAATTCCAGCAGGTCATTGCTGACCTTGTAATTGCTGTAGTACTCGGCAATTTCCGACTGTAGCAGGTTGACCCGGTGCTCGGCCCGCTGCAGGCGCTTGTTGGTGCGCACGATGCCGACATAGTCCCACATGAACCGCCGCAGCTCCTCCCAGTTGTGGGAAATCACCACGTCCTCGTCCGAGTCGGTGACCTGGCTCTCGTCCCAGGGCGCAACGGTCGCCGGGACCGGTGTCGCGGCGATGCTGGCGCTGATGTCACTGGCGGCAGACTGGGCGTAGACAATGCATTCCAGCAGCGAGTTACTGGCCATGCGATTGGCGCCGTGCAGCCCGGTGCAGGAGGATTCGCCCACGGCGTACAGTCCGGCCAGGTCGGTACGTCCCCGGGTGTCTACCAGGATACCGCCACAGGTGTAGTGGGCAGCGGGCACCACCGGGATCGGCTCCCGGGTGATGTCGATGCCGAACTCGGCGCAGCGCTCGGTCACCGTGGGAAAGTGCTCGCGCAGGAAGCTCGCACTCTTGTGGGAAATGTCCAGGAATACGCAGTCCGCACCCAGGCGCTTCATCTCATGGTCAATGGCGCGGGCGACCACATCCCTGGGGGCCAGCTCGCCGCGGGCGTCAAAGTGGTGCATGAAACGCTGGCCGTCCGGTAGCAGGAGGTGACCGCCCTCGCCGCGGATGGCCTCGGTGACCAGGAACGACTTGGCCTTCGGGTGGTACAGGCAGGTGGGATGGAACTGGTTGAATTCCAGGTTGGCCACCCGGCAGCCGGCGCGCCATGCCATGGCGATACCGTCGCCACTGGCGCCATCGGGATTGCTGGTATACAGATAGGCCTTGCTCGCACCGCCCGTGGCCAGGACCACGGCGCGCGCCCGGAACAGTTCGACGTGACCACTGCGCCGGTCGAGGATGTACGCACCCTGGCAGCTGCCGTCGCGCACCACCAGGTCCACCGCGACCCGGTGGGGGAAGATGTCGATATTGTCCTGGCCCTGGGCCTTCTCGGTCAGCACCTCGGAGATGGCGCGGCCCGTGCGATCGGCGGCGTGGATGATGCGGCGGTGGCTGTGGCCACCTTCCCGCGTCAGGTGGAATTCATCGGCGTGATCCGGGCGCAGATCGAAGCCGACGCCCTGTGCTACCAGCCACTCGACGCAGCTTTTACTGTTCCTGACGGTGAACTCTACCGCGTCCCGCTTGCACAGGCCGGCACCGGCGGCGAGGGTGTCCTCGACGTGGGAATCGATACTGTCCCTGGTATCCAGCACCGCAGCCATACCGCCCTGGGCCCAGTAGGTGGAGCCCTGGTTGAGGTCGGCTTTGGACAGGAGGGCGATTCGGAAATCGGCGGGCAGGCGCAATGCCAGGCTCAAGCCGGCGGCACCCGCACCGATAATCAGCACGTCGTGGTCAAACTCTCTGGGCATGAGCTGTGCTTGATGCCTATCCGGGTGGCTTATATGATGACGCGCACCGCGCGCCGGCGTGCGAGTATATCGCAGGACGCAAGCGGGAAGGAAATCCAGCCTTGGGGAACTTTTTGTCATCCTGTGCTTCTGATAGGTCGCGATACTGGCGCGGGCGAGAACTTTCGCCCACGCCTGCTGTCTATGTGGGCAGTGGATTGCTCCACGCCATGGCAGCCATGTCGGCACTCTTGCCGGCAACTAGGGAGGGTGACGGCACGTGACTGCCACAGCGACGGACCGGCAACTGGTTGCCAAGGTGCAAAAGGGCGACTCCCGGGCTTTTGACCTGCTGGTCCTGAAATACCAGCACAAGATCATGAGCCTGATCAGTCGCTATGTGCACGATGCGGATGAGGTGCAGGACGTGGCCCAGGAGGCCTTCATCAAAGCCTATCGGGCGCTGCCGAATTTTCGCGGTGAGAGTGCCTTTTATACCTGGCTGTACCGGATCGCGATCAACACGGCAAAGAATCACCTGGTTTCCCGCTCGCGGCGACCGCCGGGATCGGATGTCGAGGTCGAGGACGCCGAGTATTATGAGGGTGGCGGTGCATTGCGGGACATCGAGTCGCCGGAGTCAGCGCTTTACGGAGCGGAACTCAAGGCCGTGGTCGAACGCGCGATCCAGGAGCTGCCGGATGATTTGCGAACCGCGGTAACGTTGCGTGAATTTGATGGTCTCAGTTACGAGGACATTGCCGAGATCATGAGCTGTCCGGTAGGGACAGTGCGGTCGCGGATATTCCGCGCCCGCGAAGCGATTGACAAACAGGTCAGGCAGCAGGTGGAAGGCCTGTCCTGACAGGACAAACCCGAATATTGACAGAGCAAGCGCGCGCGAGCGCGAAGGAAACGACATGACCGACAAGATGCGTGAGTCCCTCTCGGCCGTGATGGATGGCGAAGCCGACGAGCTGGAGCTGCAGCGAGTGCTGCGCCAGATCGGGGAGGACGAGCCCCTGCGCCAGACCTGGATGCGCTACCACGCGGCGTCCGCTGCGGTCAGCGGACAGACGGTTACGCACGTTCATGTCGACATTTCCTCGCGGGTGCGCGCAGCCCTCGATGACGACGCAGACGCCCGCTCTGCCGACTCCCGCTGGCAGGCCTGGAGGCGTCCGCTGGCGAGTTTCGCGGTAGCGGCCTCGGTGGCGGCGACGGTGGTGTTGGGCGGCCAGCAGCTGGCCACCCTGGGCGGCGCGGCCAGTACGCCCGAGGCGGAGACCATCGCGACGGGGGTCTCGCCCGTGGGTATGGTGAACAGTTTTGGCGCCACTTCGGTACAGGCCAGCTTTGGCACCCGCTCGGTACCGGTATTACAACCCGCGACCCGCACGGCCTATCATGAACTCGCGCGCCAGCGCATGAGCCAGTACAGCCAGATGCACGCTGAACAGGCGGCACTGAATACCCCCCAGGGCCTGCTGCCCTTTGCCCGCGTGGAGCGCATCAAGGAGTGACCTGCGGCGTGTTGAAACCTCGCCTCGCCCGACTTCTGACCTGCATTGTCGCCCTTGCGGCCGGCCCGGCACTGGGGCAGGGCTGCCCGGATGCCGACCCGGAGGCACTGCGCTGGCTCGACAAGATGTCGCGCAGCACCCAACTCACGGCCTATCACGGCGTGGTCATGTTGCAACGGGGAGAGGATATGCAGGTCATGCAGATCTCCCATTCGGTGGCCCGCGACAGCAGTTCGGAGACCTTGACCAAGCTCACGGGCCAGGGCGCCCAGGTGGTCCGTCAGGGCCACCCGCTGGACTGCATCCATCCCGGCCATCGCCTGCTGCAACTGGGTGCCAGCCTGGAGGCGGGTGAGTGTGGCGTGGCCACGTTCTACCGCTTCCAGGTCCAGCCCGGCGAGCGCATTGCCGGACGCCAGGCGGTCCAGGTGCGGGTAGAGCCGCGGGACATGTACCGCTACGGATATGTGCTGGAACTGGACCGGGAAACCGGGCTGATGCTGAAGTCCAGTACCCTGGGGCGCGGTGAGCAGGTGCTGGAGCGCTTCCAGTTCGCCAACCTGTCTTACGGCCAGGCGCAGCCCAACGGCGACGACGTGGAGCTGGTTCATCGCGCGCGGCACCCCGAGGCGCCGCTGTCTACTGCCGATATCACCGCTGCCTGGGATCCCGCGTGGCTGCCCGGGGGATTCGCCCCCACGGAGACGCCCGGCGCGGAGCCCGGCCGGCGCACCTATACCGACGGCCTCGCCGCGTTCTCTGTGTTTCTCGAGCCCCTGGCGCGGGAGATCAAGCCCGGCGAGGGCCTGGTGCGGGAGGGCAGCACCACCTCTTACACCCGTGGCCTGCACCTGGACGGACAGCCCGTACTGGTGACGGTGATCGGAGAGATACCCGTCAACACGGCGCGCATGGTGGCCGACTCCGTGCGCTGGGTGCGGTAATGCTGTTTGAAGAAGGCGAGGTGGTCGCGGTTGATCCCGATGCGGTCTGGGTAGAGACCCTGCGTCGCAGCACCTGCGGCACCTGTTCCCTGCAGAAAGGCTGCGGACACGGCCTGCTGAACCGTCTCGGCGGCGGCCGTCGCCACCTCATCCGGGTGCTGCCGGGACGCGTATCCACTGCTGAGTGCCGCGTGGGTGATGAGGTCACCCTGGCGCTGCCGGAGTCCGTAGTGCTGCGCGGATCGGTACTGGTCTATATGCTGCCCATGCTGGCGATGCTGCTGGCAGCGGCTGCAGGCGCAGCCCTGCTGCCCCAGGTTGCGGAGCGCGCATCCCTCGCAGGTGCCCTGCTGGGTTTTGTCGCGGCCATGCTATGGCTGCGCTGGCACGGCCGACGCCACGGCGATGACCCGGCGATGCAGCCTACCCTGCATGCCAGGCGCCCCGCCAGGGTGGCCAACCTGGCTGTCGGCATGACGCACTAAACACTTTTTTTCCCAACCAGATTCGGAACCAAGCATGATGTTATCCCTGCAAAGACGATACACAGCGCCTCTCATCCTGTTGCTCCTGGCCCTGGCGGCCAGCGCCCGTGCCAGCGCAGCGGGTCTCCCGGACTTTCGCGAGATCGTCGAGGACAACTCGCCGGCCGTGGTCAAGATCATCGTCCAGCACACGGCGGGCGGAAACGGCAACCCGCACAGTTTCGACCAGGACCAGATTCCCGAGTACCTGCGCCGGTTCTTCGAGTTCCGCGGCGAGATGCCGGAGCCTCGCCAGCGGCAGCGGATGGGTATGGGCTCCGGCTTCATCATCTCCGATGACGGCTACATCGTTACCAATAATCACGTGGTGGAGGGCGCCAGCTCGGTACTGGTGCGCCTGATTGATCGCCGGGACTTCGACGCGGAGGTCGTGGGCACCGATCCCCGCTCGGACCTCGCCCTGTTGAAAATCGATGCCGACGATCTCCCGGTGCTGTCCCTGGCCCGGGCTGACGCCCTGAAGGTGGGCGAATGGGTGCTGGCTATTGGCTCACCCTTTGGCCTGGACTACTCGGTCACCGCCGGGATTGTCTCCGCCAAGGGTCGCAGCCTGCCCACCGAGAACAATGAAAACTACGTTCCCTTTATCCAGACGGACGTGGCGATCAACCCCGGTAATTCTGGCGGCCCGCTGTTCAACCTGGCGGGTGAAGTGGTGGGTGTGAACTCGCAGATATTTACCCGCAGCGGGGGCTCCATCGGACTGTCCTTTGCGATTCCCGTGAGCGTGGTGCACAACGTGGTCGAGCAGCTCAAGGAGAGTGGCCGGGTGACGCGCGGCTGGCTCGGGGTCACGATCCAGGACGTGGACAGGACCCTGGCCGAGTCCTTTGGCCTCGACCGTCCCCGCGGGGCCCTGGTGTCACAGGTCGCCCCGGACAGCCCGGCGGCCGCCGGCGGTCTCCAGTCCGGGGATGTCATCCTGCGCTTTGACGGCCAGGACATCGACACCTCCTCGGATCTGCCCCACGTGGTCGGCCTGATCGCCCCCGGGACCGAGGTGAAGGTCGACATCGTGCGCGAAAAGAAGCGTCGCAAGCTGAGCATCGAGGTCGGTGGCCTGGACGCGGATGACAGCTTCGCCCTCAATACCGGTCGCAGCGACGACGCGGAAGGCGGTCGACTGGGCCTGGTGGTCGAGACCGCGGGCGCCGAGACGCTGGAGCGCTGGGGTATCGGCGGTGGTGTCCGGGTGCGGCGGGTAATGCCCGACTCGGCGGCCGCGGAAGCCGGCATCGTACCCGGAGACGTGATTACCCTGATCGGGTCCTCCCCGGTCAAGAACCTGGAGAGCTTCGAGCGCGCGGTCCAGGACCTGGAGCCGGGCAGTTCTGTGCCCCTGCGCCTGCTGCGTCGCGGTGCGCCCATGTTTATCGGTATCAAGCTTCCGGACAGCTGAGGCGGCCCCCGGGCTTTACGCCCGGCAGCCCTCTGCGGGGAGGTGGTCAGCGATAGCTCCGCTGACCACATTCGGGTACAATCCCGCGTCTTTTGCCGGCCCGTGGATAGCGGGTCCGGCCTCCCTATGCAGAGCCTGTTCGAGTGAGTGATCTTCAGCACATCCGTAACTTTTCCATCATCGCCCACATTGATCATGGGAAGTCGACGCTGGCCGATCGTTTTATCCAGCACTGTGGCGGCCTGACCGAGCGCGAGATGGCGGAACAGGTGCTGGACTCGATGGATATCGAGCGCGAGCGCGGGATTACGATCAAGGCCCAGAGCGTGACCCTTGATTACACAGCCCGCAGCGGCCAGACCTACCAGCTGAACTTTATCGATACCCCCGGACACGTGGACTTCTCCTACGAGGTCTCCCGCTCCCTGTCTGCCTGTGAAGGGGCCCTGCTGGTGGTCGACGCCGGGCAGGGCGTGGAGGCCCAGTCGGTGGCCAACTGCTATACCGCGATCGAGCAGGGCCTGGAGGTGCTGCCGATCCTGAACAAGATGGACCTGCCCCAGGCAGACCCGGACAAGGTTCGCCACGAGATCGAGGAGATCATCGGCATCGATGCCACCGAGGCCTGCCTGGTCAGTGCCAAGTCCGGCATGGGTATCGAGGATGCCCTGGAATACCTGGTAGAGCAGATACCGCCCCCGGAGGGCGATCGTGATGCCCCGCTGCAGGCCCTGATTATCGACAGCTGGTTCGACAACTACCTCGGCGTGGTGTCGCTGGTGCGGGTCAAGCAGGGCATACTGCGCAAGCGCGACAAGTTCATCATCAAGTCCACGGGCAAGGTGCACCAGGCAGACAGCGTCGGCATTTTTACGCCCAAGCGCACTGAGACAGGCCTGCTGCAGGCGGGGGAAGTGGGTTTCGTGGTCGCCGGGATCAAGGAAATCCAGGGGGCCCCCGTGGGCGACACCCTGGTCAGCGCCTCCCATGCCGACGTGCCCGCGCTGCCGGGCTTCAAGAAGGTCAAACCCCAGGTCTACGCGGGCATTTTCACCATCTCCTCGGATGACTACGAAGACTTCCGCGATGCCCTGGCCAAGCTGACCCTGAATGACGCTTCCCTGTTCTATGAGCCGGAAACCTCCGACGCCCTGGGTTTCGGCTTCCGCTGTGGCTTCCTGGGCATGCTGCACATGGAGATCATCCAGGAGCGCCTGGAACGGGAATACGACCTGGACCTCATCACGACCGCGCCGACGGTGATCTACGAGGTGGTGAAGAAATCCGGCGAGATCGTGCAGGTGGATAATCCCTCGTCGCTGCCGGATGTCGGCGATATCGAGGAGATGCGTGAGCCAATTGCCCGCTGCAGTATCCTTGTACCCCAGGATTACCTGGGCAACGTGATCACCCTGTGTGTGGAAAAACGCGGCGAGCAGGTCGACATGCAGTTCCTCGGCGCCCAGGTTGCGCTGACCTACGATATTCCCATGGCCGAGGTGGTGCTGGATTTCTTTGACCGTCTCAAGTCCGTGAGTCGCGGCTATGCCTCGCTGGACTATACCTTCGACCGGTTCGAAGCAGCTTCCCTGTCGCGCCTGGACGTATTGATCAACGGCGAGCGGGTGGATGCACTGGCGGTGATCGTGCACCGGGATCACCTGCAGTATCGGGGCCGCGCGCTGACCGACAAAATGAAGGAGCTGATACCCCGGCAGATGTTCGACGTGGCAATCCAGGCCGCGGTGGGTGGCAAGGTCGTGGCCCGGCAGACAGTGAAGGCCCTGCGCAAGAACGTAACCGCCAAGTGCTACGGCGGCGACGTCTCGCGCAAGCGCAAGCTGCTGGAGAAACAGAAAGCGGGCAAAAAACGCATGAAGCAGGTGGGCCGGGTAGAGATACCCCAGTCGGCTTTCCTCGCCGTGCTCAAGGTGGATGACTGACAAGGACGTAGCATGGCAATCGACTTCCCCCTGATTCTGGTCATACTGGTTTTCGGCAGCGGTGCAATCTGGCTGATTGACAGCCTGGCCTTCGCCCCCGCGCGCCGCAAACGAGCCCAGGCGCTCGCCGAGGCCTTCCCCGGCCGCGATGCAGCCGGCAGCGACCAGGCCAGGCAGTACGAGCGCAAGCTGCGCGAGACCGCGGCCGAGCCTGCCCTGGTCGAGTATGCGCGGTCTTTTTTCCCGGTACTTGCGGTGGTGTTCGTGCTTCGCTCCTTCCTCGTGGAGCCCTTCCAGATTCCCTCGTCTTCGATGGTACCCACCCTCCAGGTAGGCGATTACATCCTGGTCAACAAGTTTACCTATGGCATCCGCCTGCCGGTGCTGCGTACCAAGGTGCTGGATATCAATGAGCCCCGGCGCGGGGATGTCATGGTGTTCTTCCCCCCGCACATGAACGATACCTACTACATCAAGCGGGTGATCGGCCTGCCGGGAGATACCATCACGTATCGCAACAAGCGCCTGACAGTCAACGGTGAACAGGTCGTCTGGGACAGCCTGGCGGTGGTGCCGGATGCCTCCGGGCGGCAGCAGGTGGCACTGGAGCGTATCGGTGACAGCAACCACCTGGTGCAGAGCGACCCGATGCGGCCGCCGCGGGACTTTTCCGTGCTGGTCAAACCGGGACACTACTTTATGATGGGTGACAACCGGGACAACAGTAGCGACAGCCGGATTTGGGGGCAGGTGCCAGAGCGGGATATAGTAGGCAAGGCCTTCGCGATCTGGATGCACTGGGATTCCCTGTTCAGCATTCCAAGCTTCGCCCGCGTGGGTGCGATAGAATAACCAGACCAGGGACCAACCCGGAGGGGAGATCACCATGAAACTGCGCCAGCGTCAGTCGGGGATGTCGTTGATCGCGATGCTTTGCATCGCGGTAATGGCAGGTTTTTTCGTGATGTGTGCGATCAAGCTCGGACCGAGCTATTTCGAGTATCTGTCCGTCAAGGAAATCATGTCCAAGGTTGCCCGTGATCACGACCCCCGGGACCAGACCATCGCCGACATCAGGCGGCGCGTGGCCAACCTGCTCAATACCAACCAGATCTATGCGATCAAGCCCAAGGATGTGGAAGTCTTCCGCAAGGAAGGCGCAACCTATATCGATGCCAGTTACGAGGCGCGCGTCCCGATCATGTGGCGAATTGATGCGGTGATGAAATTTGACGATCTGATGTACGAGGCCGGCTCGGCCCAGAATCAGTAGGGGATGGATAAACTCGCGCGGCTGCAGCGCCGGCTAGGCTATGAGTTCCGCGACCGCGATCTGCTGGTCCTCGCGCTGACCCATCGCAGTGCGGGCGGCGCCAACAACGAGCGCCTTGAATTCCTGGGTGACTCTATCGTCAACCACGTTGTGGCCGAAGCCCTGTATCACCGTTTCCCGGACGTGCGCGAGGGTGACATGAGCCGCATGCGTGCGGCCCTGGTAAAGGGCGACACCCTGGCGCGCATGGCCCAGGAGCTGGAGTTCGGTGAGTGCCTAAAGCTCGGCCCCGGCGAGCGCAAGAGTGGCGGTCACCGGCGGGCGTCAATTCTGGCCGACGCCCTGGAGGCGGTCGCTGGCGCAATCCTGCTGGACAGCGATTTCAACACCTGCCGCCGTTGTCTCCTGACCTGGTTCGACGAGCGCCTGGCCCAGCTCGAGGTACAGGGTACCCGCAAAGACCCGAAAACCCGATTGCAGGAGTACCTGCAGGGGCGCGGCAACCCGCTGCCGACCTATGAGCTGGTCACGGTCGAGGGCGAGGACCACCAGCAGCATTTCGAAGTGAGCTGTGCCCTGCGCCATCCCAGCGTCTCCCTCAGGGGCAGTGGCAGCAGCCGGCGCAAAGCCGAACAGGCGGCCGCGGCAGCGGTTCTGGAGCAGTTAACCCGTGGCAACTGAAGACAGCGGCAAGTGTGGCTACGTCGCGATTGTGGGGCGGCCCAACGTCGGCAAGTCCACGCTGCTCAACTATCTGTTGGGGCAGAAGATCAGCATCACCTCGCGCAAGCCCCAGACGACCCGCCACCAGGTTCTCGGGATCAAGACCGAGGGCGGCAACCAGCTGATATTTGTCGATACCCCCGGCCTGCACAAGGTCGAGACCCGGGCGATCAACCGGGTGATGAACCGCGCCGCCAGTGCTGCGATCCGGGATGTCGACGTGGTGGTGATGGTGGTGGATCGCACCGCCTGGACCGAAGAGGACGAGATGGTGCTGCTGCAGGTGCAGCGCACCGGCCTGCCAGTGGTCCTGGTGGTCAACAAGGTCGACCTGCTGGAGGACAAGGCCGAACTGCTGCCGCTGCTGCAGGGGCTCGCCGAGAAGGCAGATTTCAGTGCGATTCTCCCGGTTTCCGCCCTCCGCCAGCACAACCTGGACGCGCTGGAACGGGAGGTCCTGAAGCACCTGCCCCGGTCCGTGCATTTCTTCCCCGAGGAGCAGATTACCGACCGCAGCCAGCGCTTCCTGGCGGCGGAGATCGTGCGCGAAAAGATCATGCGGCAGGTGGGCGATGAACTGCCGTATTCGGCGACGGTGGAAATCGAGGAATTCAGCCAGGAGGGTGCAACCCTGCACATCTCCGCGCTGGTGCTGGTCGAACGCAAGGGGCAGAAGAAAATCCTGATCGGGGAGGGCGGCAGCCGCATGCGCACCATTGGCTCCGAGGCGCGTCGCGACATGGAGGTGCTGTTCGACAGTAAAGTCATGCTGCGTCTCTGGGTCAAGGTTAAATCGGGCTGGGCTGACGACGAACGCGCTCTGCGCAGCCTGGGTTACGATGATCGCTGAACCCACCCGACGCCGCTGAGATTGGCTGGATGCGTGTCGCCCTGCAACCTGCCTACCTGCTGCACGCGCGGCCCTACCGCGACAGCAGCCGCCTGCTCGAAGTGTTCACCGCAGAGCATGGCCGCTTGAGCCTGGTCGGTCGCGGCGTCCATCGCAAGGCCCGCGGGGGAAGCCTGGGTGCTTTCCTGCAGCCGTTTCGCCCCCTGCTCCTGTCATTTACCGGCCGCAGTGAGATGATGACCCTGACGGGTGCCGAGGCGGCGGGCCCCGCGCCCTCGTTGCAGGGTAAGCACCTGTTCAGCGGGCTTTACCTCAACGAACTACTGCTGCGCCTCCTGCACCGGCACGACCCGCACCCGTCCCTGTTCGCTCACTACGGCGACACCCTCGCGCGCCTGGCCCGGGAGACCGCCCCCGACGCCACCCTGCGCCGTTTCGAGCTGTGCCTGCTGGATGAACTGGGCTATGGTTTTGACCCGGGGCGGGATGCCCGCACTCACGAAGCGGTGCGGGAGGGCGTCTGGTACAACTACGCCGAGGGTGCCGGCCTGGTAGAGTGCCAGGGCGCACCCTCGCCCGAGGTGCCGGCCTTTGCCGGTGAGGACTTGCGGGCCATTGCCGCCGGCGACTTTTCCGGGTCCGCCGCGGACAGTGCCAAGCGGCTGCTGCGCCGGGTCATCGCCGAGCACCTGGGCGACCGCCCGTTGCATACCCGGGAGCTGTTTCGACAGTACCAAACCGGCGGGGAGCGTGAAGCGTGATTGCCCTGGGCACGGACATCCTGGAGGTCGCGCGCATCGAGGCGGTCGTGGGGCGCCTGCAGGAGCGCTTCGTCAGGCGCATACTGAGCCCGCCGGAGCAGGCGGAGTATCGGGCCAGCGGGCAGCCCTTGCGGCTGCTGGCGAAGCGCTTCGCCGCCAAGGAAGCCGTTGCCAAGGCCCTCGGCACCGGTATCGGCCGCGGTGTCAGCTGGCAGGATATCGTGATCACCCATGATGAGCGGGGCGCGCCGGGCGTGGAGCTGCACCGGGGTGCCCTGGAGATTGCGCGCCAGCGCGGCGGCAGTCGGGTACTGCTGAGTCTCGCGGACGAGCGCGAGTATGTGGTCGCGTTTGCCGCGCTGACCTGAGGGCCGGTCACTTTTTGAACTGCCAGTGGCGGTCAAAGCCGATATACTCTGGCTGGAATTTTGCGGTAGCGAGCTATGTCAGACTATCCCACCATTGAAGCCTGCATCGGCAACACCCCGCTGGTGCGCCTGCAGCGACTGCCCGGCGATACCAGTAACACACTCCTGGCCAAGCTGGAGGGCAACAACCCGGCGGGTTCGGTGAAAGATCGCCCCGCGCTGAGCATGATCGCCGAGGCCGAGGCGCGAGGAGATATCAGCCCCGGCGACAGCCTGATTGAAGCGACCAGCGGCAATACCGGAATCGCACTGGCGATGGCCGCCGCGATCCGGGGCTACCGCCTGACCCTGATCATGCCCTCCCATATGAGCGAGGAGCGCAAGCAGGCGATGTCGGCCTACGGCGCAAGGCTTGTGGAAGTGAGCCAGGAAGAGGGCATGGAGGGCGCGCGTGACCTGGCGCTGGCGATGCAGGAGCGCGGCGAGGGTCGGGTGCTCGACCAGTTCGGCAATCCGGACAATCCCCTGTCGCACTTCAAGGGCACCGGACCCGAAATCTGGGAGCAAACCGGGGGCAGCATCACGCATTTCGTCAGTTCCATGGGCACCACGGGCACCATTATGGGTTGCTCGGCCTACCTCAAGTCCCGCAATCCCGATATCCAGATTATTGGCCTGCAGCCGGAAGACGGCTCGAGTATTCCCGGGATCCGACGCTGGCCCGAGGCCTACCTGCCCAGCATCTACGACGCCGCGCGCGTGGACCGGGTCATGGATATTTCCCAGCGCGAGTCGGAGGAAACCATGCGCGCCCTGGCGGCGCGGGAGGGCATCTTCTGCGGTGTCTCCGCCGGCGGTGCCGTGGCCGCGGCGTTGCGTCTCTCCGCAGAGGTGTCGGACGCGGTGATCGTGATGATTATCTGTGATCGCGGCGACCGCTACCTGTCCACCGGCGTGTTTGCAGCGGGCTGAGGCTGCCTGACGGATGGTTCGCGTACGCGAGGAAGCCCGCTTTGTGACCGATGGGGAGATCGACGTTCCCCGCTGGCTCGCCCAGCTGCCCCTGGAACTGGTCGATGAACAGCGTGAGCGCCTGCAGCATGCCGCGGTCCTGTTGGCCGCCGCTGCCCGCCAGCCCGGCTGCGACCTGCCCGACTGGTCGTCACAGTCTGATCCGCTGCTGGCGGGCCTGGACATCGTGCAGATCCTGGCCGAACTCCACGTCGGCGTGGACTGCCTCATTGCCGGTCTGCTGTACCGCGCCGTGCGCGAGCAGCGCCTGGAACTGGTGACGGTCGAAGCCCAGTGCGGTGGCGAGGTCGTCTCGCTGCTCGAGGGGGTGCTGAAGATGGCAGCCATCAGCGAGCTGCGTAGTCCCACGGAACGTCCCGTTCTGGGGCAGGCCCACGCCCAGAAAGACAATATCCGCAAGATGCTGATCGCCATGGTGGACGATGTTCGCGTTGCCCTGATCAAGCTTGCGGAGCGGACCTGCGCACTGCGGGCGGTCAAGAACGAAGCCTCGCGCCGCCAGCCAGTAGCCCAGGAAATCTTTGACGTCTACGCGCCACTGGCACACCGGCTCGGCATCGGCCAGCTGAAGTGGGAGCTGGAGGATCTTTCGTTTCGCTATATTTACGCGGAATCCTATCGCAAGATTGCCAAACTCCTGGATGGCAAGCGCCTGGAACGGGACCGCTTCATACAGCGGGTCAGGGAGGACCTGACCCGGGCGCTGCGACAGGCCGGCCTGGAGTTTGAGATCACCGGGCGCGCCAAGCACATTTACAGTATCTGGCGCAAAATGCAGCGCAAGGGTATCGGGTTTTCCCAGGTTTACGACATTCGCGCCGTGCGCATCCTGGTGCCGGAAATCAAGGACTGCTACGCCACCCTGGGACTGGTGCACGGTCTCTGGCGCAATATTCCGAACGAGTTTGACGATTACATCGCCAGCCCCAAGGAAAATGGCTACCGCTCACTGCACACAGCCGTGATTGGTCCCGAGGGCAAGGTGCTGGAGGTGCAAATTCGCACCCGGCAGATGCACGAGGAGGCGGAGCTCGGGGTCTGTGCTCACTGGCGTTACAAGGGTTCCGATGCCGAGTCGCGGCTCGCCAGCACCTACGAGGAAAAGATCGCCTGGCTCCGACAGGTGCTGGACTGGCACGAGGAAACCGGGGATACCGGCGATGTGGCAGAGCAGTTCAGTTTTAACGTTGCCCAGGATCGCGTTTATGTATTTACGCCACAGGGGGACGTGGTCAATCTCGCCCAGGGCGCAACGCCCCTGGATTTCGCTTACCACGTGCACACCGAGGTCGGTCATCGCTGCCGTGGTGCGAAGGTGAACGGTTCCATAGTGCCGCTCACCTACCGCCTGAAGACAGGTGAGCGGGTGGAGATACTGACCAGCCGGGAGGGCACTCCCAAGCGCGATTGGCTGCAGCCGGGCCTGGGTTATCTCTGCACCTCCCGTGCCCGGGCCAAGGTGCAGCACTGGTTCAAGGCCCAGGCACGGGAGGACAATATCGACGCGGGACGCCACCTGCTGGAGCGCGACTTCAAGCGTCTCGCCCTGACCAGCCTGGATTACAAGCGCGTTGCCGCGAAGGTGCAGATGGCCACGGTGGAGGATATGTACAGTGCCGTCGGTGCCGGTGACCTGTCCTCGGCGCAGGTGCTGAATGCCGCCCAGGACCTGGTGGGCAAGGTGTCTGAGCCACGTCTGGAAATCACCCATCACGGCCCGCGCAGAAAAGTCAGCGGCAACCGGGTCAACGTGCGCGGTGTTGGCAACCTGCTGACGCACATGGCGCGCTGTTGCCGGCCCCTGCCGGGCGACCGTATCGCCGGCTTTATCACCCAGGGTCGCGGGGTGAGCATTCATCGCGCTGACTGTGGGCGCCTGGTGAGCCTTGAGGACACCTCCCCGGAGCGTATTATCGAGGTGGAGTGGGGCGAGTCACCGCGGGAGAACTACGAGGTGGTACTGGCGATAGAGGCCTACGACAGGCAGGGGCTGTTGCGAGATATTACGGGTCTTTTTGCCAATGCCAGGATCAACGTCTTGTCGATCAATACCCAGACCAATCGCAAGCAGCACACGGCGACCATGCGGCTGCGGGTCGAGGTGCCGGACCTCGGAGCCCTGTCGCGCCTGCTGGAACGCATCAATCGCCTCAGTAACGTGATATCTGCATCCCGGGTGTCGGAGTAAGTATGTCCATTGAGCAGTACTCTATCGAGGATTTACTGCGCGTCATGCAGCGCCTGCGCGATCCCGAAACGGGCTGCCCCTGGGACCTGGCGCAGGATTTTCGCAGCATCGTACCTTCCACCCTGGAAGAGTGCTACGAGCTGGCAGAGGCGATTGAGCAGGGGGATTATCCGCATGTGGCGGAGGAGCTCGGCGATGTCCTGTTCCAGGTGGTTTTCTACGCGCAACTGGGCGAAGAGCAGGAATTGTTCAACTTCTCCGGCGTGGTGCACACCCTGGTCGAGAAGCTGGTACGCAGGCACCCCCACGTATTCGGCGATGGCGAGATCGAGGGCGTCGTTGCCGGTAACGCCGGGGTCGACGAGGTCAAGGAAACCTGGGAACAGATCAAGGCGAGCGAGCGCGCTGCGCGATCCGAATACGGGCTGCTGGACGATGTTCCCCTGGCACTGCCCGCCCTGCCCAGGGCCCAGAAACTGCAGAAGCGTGCCTCGCGGGTCGGCTTTGACTGGCCGGATCAGCGCGGCGTGGTGGAGAAGGTCGCGGAGGAACTGGCGGAGCTGGAAGGCGCTGTAGCGGCGGCAGATGCGGGGGCGATAGAGGACGAATTCGGCGATCTGCTCTTCACCTGTGTCAACCTCGGGCGCCACCTCGGGGTAGATTCGGAAGCCAGTTTGCGACGGGCATCGCAGAAATTCGAGCGACGTTTTGGCCTGATGGAACGGCGCGCCAGGGAGCGCGGCGAGGATCTGGCGTCGCTGTCCGATGACGAACTGGAGCTTCGCTGGCACGCGGCGAAGCGCAGCGACCAGGAGACGCGCTAGCGCGGGGGTTGTGCTCATTCCACGCGCTGTGTATGGTTACGGGCCTCTATAGCACGCAACTTCCAACACCCCCGGGTGACGCGCCCAGCGCTACCCAACCCAACACCGAGGAACACCCTGAATGCGATTGATTCTATTGGGCGCACCGGGCGCCGGTAAAGGCACCCAGGCCCAGTATATTTGTGAGAGATATGGTATCCCGCAGATTTCCACCGGCGACATGCTGCGCGCGGCGGTCAAAGCGCAAACTGACCTGGGGGTGCAGGCCAAGGCGGTGATGGACGCTGGCGGCCTGGTATCCGACGATATCATTATCGGCCTGGTCAAGGAGCGCATCGCGCAGCCGGATTGCACCAAGGGGTTCTTGTTTGATGGCTTCCCGCGCACGATTCCCCAGGCCGAGGCCATGGTCGATGCAGGGGTGAATCTGGACCACGTGGTTGAGATTGCGGTAGACGACGAAGAGATTGTGCAGCGACTCAGCGGTCGCCGGGTGCATCCCGCCTCCGGACGGGTATATCACGTTATTCATAATCCCCCGCAGACGCCCGGCGTGGACGATGTCACCGGCGAAGAACTGGTGCAGCGCGACGACGACCATGAAGATACGGTAAGAAAACGTCTCGAGGTATACCAGTCCCAAACCAGCCCGCTGATCAACTTCTATGAAGACATGGAAGGAGACAAGGCGCCGCGCTATCACAGGATTGCGGGCGTCGGTGGTGTCGAGGAAATTCGCGATCGCATTTTCGCATCGCTCGAACAGGCGGACTGAACTGCCGTTTCGTATCCAAGGGGAGCACCGCTCCCCTTTTTTATGTCCAGGGATGGACGGTAGATCGCGTGAGGCAGGAAGCCGGTAGCGATCAATGCCCATGGATGGGCCGGGCCGCGCAGGCGGTACATCCCGAGAGGCAGGATGCCGCGGTCCGACGATTCGGCAGGGATGTTGCCATGGACCACTCCCAAATTTGAAGTAATCCAATGCCGGTAGCGATCAATGCCCATGGAGGGGCCGGGCCGCGCAGGCCGGGCTGCGTAAGCCGGGCCGAGCAGGCCAGGCCGTGCAGACAATAAATCGCCTGGGTAATCGCGCCGACAGCAATAAATGCTGAACTTGTGTTCAGAAAAAATAAAAACGCTTGTGCTCGTGATCACGCCAATGATCGTTGTGTTTAATGTTTTTTCGCCAGCAGTATTTCTTGCCCCCGACTTTGCGCAAAACCCGCTCGACACTGTATTTATAGACTTTTTCCGGCAGCGTTAGCGTTCTCGTCCGGCGTTTCGCCCGGATTTTTATCAAAAACATGTCGCTCGCCCGCCTTTTTACCGGCGCGAACACGCGGTATTTATAGTGTTTTCATTGTTGTGCCTCGTAGGCTTTGTTGCTATTTTTGACTTGCAATACCTGTAAAACCACAACGGAGAGTCACGCAATGGCAACGGCTAAAAAGAAGACGGCAGCAAAACGCAAGGCCAGCAGCAGGAAAGCGCCTGCCAGAAAAACGGCGGCGCGTAAGTCTCCGGCCCGTAAGTCGGCCACGAAAGTGACCCACCCGGCGTTGAAGCGCGCGCAGGCGGGGCTGGAAAAGTTACAGAAAACCATGGACGCCGAGCGCAAGGCGCTGGCCGACGCGCGCAAGCGAGCCTCCAGTACCAAGGCGAAGGCGGATAAGCGTACGGCAAATGCCGCATCCAATGCGCAGAAGAAGGCATCGGCAAACATCAAGTCGCTGCGCGCAAAGATGACCACCGCACGCAAGCGCTTGAGCGAAGCAACAGAGGAAGCGAGGCTCAAGGCAGCCAAGGTCGCCGCGCAGGAGAAAGTGCGCGCGAAGAAGGCCGAGCTCGCGGCGAAAGCCGAGGCCGACAAGGTGAAGGCCCTTGCCAAGCAGGCCGAGCAGTGGTCCAGGAAGCGGGCGCGTGAAGACGCCAAGAAGCTTGGCGACCTGGAGAAGAAGCTCGAGCGGCAGTTGAAGGCCGCGGAGAAAAAGTCTGCTGCCAAGCTCAAGGCCGCGGAAAAGAAAGCAAAGCGCAAAACGACGGGCAAAACTGCCGCCAAGAGCGCGACGCCGGCGAAGAAAAAGACCGCGGCCAAGAAGAGCACGGCTGCCAAGAAAAAGGCGCCGGCGAAAAAGAGCGCGGCTTCCAGGAAGAAAAGTCCCACCAGGAAGAAAGCTCCCGCCAGGAAAACTGCCGCGGCCAAGCGCAAGGCCCCAGCCAGGAAAAAGACCGCGGCGCGCAAGGCAGCGCCCAAACCCAAGGCAGCCTGAGCTGACCGATAACGCCGGCAACCGCCGGCGTTTTTTTTAAGTGCGCTGGTCTGCGAGCGTGTTGACGTTGTGGAAAGCGCTCGGTACGTCACTGAAGTCAACGTTTGTCGTGCGCAGTATTGCGTACCAGTCCCGCACGGCTGTGCCGCCGCTGGCGAGAAAGTCCTCGAGACCGGCCAGGGCGGCGGCGCGGATGGCTGCGGTGAGGTACTGTTGGCGCTCGCCGTCCCAGGCCAGTGCCACGTCCAGCCCCGGGTCGCGCAGCGCCGCGCAAAGTCGGGCGGAGAGATCGCCGGGCAGTTGCGGCATGTCGCAGGGAACTACGACCATGATGGGGCTGGCCAGTTGTCTTGCCGCGGCCGCGATGCCTGCCAGGGGGCCGCGGTAGCCGGTTTCGATATCCGTGATCAGCCGGTCGGCGAGCGGTTGATAAAAGTCTGCTGACCTGTTGCAGCTGATCCAGAGCTCGTCCACCTGGGGTCGCAGGGTGTCGCATACATGTTGAGCCAATGGCCGATCATGCCAGGGGAGGGTGCCCTTGTCGCGACCACCGACGCGGCGACCCGCGCCACCCGCCAGCACCAGGCCAGTGATCGATGCGGTCATGAGCTGCCCTTCGGGTGCATCTTCTTACCTCGGCGACGCTATGGGATAATTCGGCCTATCGGTATTCCGGCGTTTATTATGGCAAATTTTCTCGCAATCGATACCTCGACGGAGGCCTGTTCCGTCGCCCTGGAGGTGGCGGGTCGTTTACAGCATCGGCATGAGGTGATTCCCCGGCAACATAGTCAGCGTCTGTTCCCCATGCTGGCAGAGATACTGCCGGACGGTCGCCTGGCAATGCAGGGTATCGACGCCCTGGTCTACGGGGCGGGTCCGGGATCGTTTACCGGCTTGCGAGTGTGCGCCAGTGCGGTGCAGGGTCTCTGTTTCGCCAATTCTTTGCCGGCTATTCCTGTCTGTACGTTGCTCGGACAGGTGTACACCGCGCTGCGTGAAGGCATGCTGGTGGAAGGTCAGTACGTGCTCAGTACGCTGGATGCGCAAATTGGTGAGGTCTACTATCGCCTGTGCCAGGTTCGTGGCGAACAGGTGCTGGCCCTGCACTCACCGAGCGTGAGTCGCCCCGAGGCCATGGTGCTACCGGAGACGCCAGCGCAGGGCGTGCATGTGATTGGCTCAGGGCTTCAGCACCGGGACAGTTTCGCCGACGCGATCCGCCAGCGGGTGTCCGCCGAGACGGCATCGCTGCTGCCCAGCGCTCGTGACCTGCTGCCGCCAGCCGCTGGCGCCTGGAGCCGTGGCGAGGTGCAACGCGCTGATGACGTCGCGCCGGTATACGTGCGCGACGAGATCTCATGGAAAAAGATCTCGGAACAGGGCAAGGCTGGTGCTTGATCCCCTGCAGGCCCTGTGGCTGGCGGTACTGCAGGGGCTGACCGAATTCCTGCCCATCTCCAGCTCAGCCCACCTGGTCATTCCCTCGTTGCTGCTGGGCTGGCCCGATCAGGGACTGGCTTTTGATGTGGCGGTCCACGTCGGCACCTTGTCTGCGGTGCTGCTCTACTACCGGCGTGATTTGCAGGAGCTGCTGTCCGGCTGCCTCGCGTGGAGCCGGGGCGGGGACGGGCGGGGCGCCCCCGAACTGACCCTGTGTCTGGCCGTCGCCACGTTGCCGGCTGTGCTGATGGGCCTGCTGGCAGGCTCGCTGGTGGAGGAATATCTGCGCAGCCTGCCGGTGATCGCCACTACCACGCTGGTTTTTGGCCTGCTGCTGTGGGTCGCCGACAGGCGGGCAGCCAGACTGCAGGCTTCGGTGCAGCTGACCCTCGGACTGGCACTGGCTATCGGCATCGCGCAGGCGCTCGCTCTGGTACCGGGCGTATCGCGTTCCGGGGTGACCATCACTGCGGCGCTGTTGCTCGGCCTGACTCGCCAGGACGCCGCACGTTTCTCGTTCCTGCTGTCGATCCCGGTGATCGCCGGTGCCGGATTGCTGAAATCCCTTGAACTGGCGGGTGCCCCGCAGCCGGTGGACTGGTACCTGCTCCTCGGCGCGGCCGGCATCGCGGGGCTGACAGCCTATGCCTGTATCGGCCTGTTTCTGCGCTGGCTGGATCGGGTCGGGCTGATGCCATTCGTTTACTACCGGGTTGCCCTGGCACTGCTGCTGTATGCCATCTGGATTATCTGACGCAGCGTTCGCAGGGCACAATTCCCCGGCTTTGCTACACTGGTGAGGGTAATCCCGGGAGGGAGCGCCCATGCCCAAAATAGTTGACCATGACGAGCAGCGACTGCAGCTCTCCGCGACCGTCGCGGCGGTGATTGCCGACGCTGGACTTGAGCACACAACCCTGCGCACGGTGGCGGCCCATCACGGCTGCACCAAGGGTATGGTGCAACACTACTTCGGTGACAAGGATGAACTTCTGCTGGCGGCGCTGGGCTACATCGAGGCCCAGCGCGTTGCCCGGGAGCCGGAGCCGAAAGCGGGTGCGACCAGCCTGGCGCAGCTTCATGCCCTGTGTCTCAGTCACTTGCCGCTGACGCCGGTATTGCAGGAGGAGTGGCGCGTGCGGCTTTCCTTTATGGGCCTGGCGTCCCAGTCCGTTACCATCGCCCGTTTCCTCGCCGAGTGTCGCGCACGGGAACGTTCGGAAATGCAGCGCCTGTTACGCCAGGCCCAGCGCGCAAAGGCGCTGCGGGCGGGTATATCACCGTTGGCGGCATATCGGTCGCTCGCTGCGCTGGTAAACGGCCTCGGTGCCTGTGCGGTGGCTGACCCCGGGGAATGGGGCGCCAAGACCCAGCGGCAGCTGCTGAAGTCTGCGATGGACGACTTGCGCCGCTGACCTCCCGGCACTACCCTAGCGGGCTTTCGCATTCAGGGAGCCGTGCATGACTGACACCGCCCGCAACCAGGAACGTTTCAATCTCGCGCTCTGTGATTTTTTGTCCCGCGCTACCACGCCCTTTCACGCGGTCGAGGCGATGTCCTCGCGCCTGGCAGAGGCCGGGTTCACGCGTCTGCATGAAGCCGAGACCTGGCGCCTCGACGCGGGTGGGCGCTATTTCCTGACCCGCAATGACAGCTCTATCGTAGCCTTCACCCTGGGAGGTGATGCGCCGCCGGAGCAGGGCATGCGCATGGTCGGTGCGCATACCGATAGCCCCTGCCTGATGGTGAAGCCCGAGCCCGAGAAAAACACCCGCGGATACTTTCAGCTCGGGGTGCAGGTCTACGGGGGCGTGCTGCTTAACCCCTGGTTCGACCGCGACCTCTCCCTGGCAGGCCGGGTTAGCTATCGCGCAGGTGATGGCTCCCTGCGATCCGCACTGGTGGATTTCAGGCGCGCCGTGGCCACGATCCCGAGTCTCGCCATACACCTGGATCGCGAGGCCAACCAGAGTCGTAGCATTAACGCGCAAACGGACATCGTGCCCCTCCTCGCGCTCCTGGCAGACAACGAAACGCCCGATTTTCGTGCCTTGCTGATCGAGCAGCTGCGCGCCCAGCATCCCGCCGCCGAGGTGGAGGAGGTACTGGATTTCGAGCTGGCGTTCTACGACACCCAGCCGGCGGCGACCGTGGGTATCAGGGGCGAGTTCATTGCTTCTGCCCGCCTGGACAACCTGCTCAGCTGCTTTACCGGCATGGAGTCGCTGCTGCAGGCGGACCCGGGTCAGAGCACCCTGCTGGTGTGTAACGACCACGAGGAAGTGGGCAGCCTGTCTACCAGTGGTGCCCAGGGGCCCATGCTGCGCTCGGTACTCCGCCGTATCGCCGGTGACGAGGATGCCTACGCCAGCCTGGTGGATCGTTCGCTGATGATTTCCGCAGACAACGCCCACGGGGTACACCCGAACTACGCCGACCGGCACGATGATAACCACGGCCCCCTGCTGAACGGCGGCCCGGTGATCAAGATCAACGCCAACCAGCGCTACGCCACCAACAGTGAAACAGCGGGTCTGTTTCGTCTGCTCGCGCGGGAGGAGGGCGTGCCGGTACAGAGTTTCGTGGTGCGCTCGGACATGGCCTGCGGCAGCACCATCGGCCCCATCACCGCGGGGGGGACGGGCATTCCGACCCTGGATGTCGGGGTTCCCACCTTCGCCATGCACTCCATTCGCGAAACTGCCGGCAGCGATGATGCGTGGTCCCTGTGCCGCGTGCTCACGCGCTTCTACGGCCACGGCGGCAGGCTGGGCGCCGGCTGAGGGCAGGGTGCGAATACTGCTGCTGTCCGCCTATGACGCAGGGAGTCATGCTTACTGGCGGCAGTCCCTGGCAGAGATGCTGCCGGAATGGCAGTGGCACAGCCTGACCCTGCCGCCGCGGCATTTCAGCTGGCGCGTACGCGGTAACGCCGCTTACTGGGCCTTGCGCGAACGCGAGATGCTGGAAGCCGGCTGGGACCTGCTGATTGCCACATCAATGGTGGACCTCGCCACGCTGCGGGGCCTGGTGCCGGCGCTGTCAGCAGTGCCTACCCTGTACTACTTTCACGAAAACCAGTTCGCCTATCCTGCCAGCCCCCGTCAGCAGAGTATTCTCGAGGCGCAGATGGTCAGCCTGTACGGTGCCATGGCAGCTGACCGACTGGCGTTTAATTCCGCTTACAACCGCAGCACTTTCCTGCAGGGCTGTGAGGCGCTCTGGCGCCGCCTGCCGGATTTTACCCCGCCCGAGTTGCCACAGTCCCTGGCGTCCAAAAGCGAGGTCCTGCCGGTGCCCCTGGCGCCGGCCAGCCCTGGTGCCCCATCGCGTGCGCGCCTGCCCTGGCGGGTCTCCGGCCCCCTGGCCGACCGCCCCCTGCGCCTGATCTGGTGCGGGCGCCAGGAGTACGATCGGGGCGGCGAGGGCCTGGAGCGGATTCTGCAGCGGCTGAGCGCCGCGGACCTGGACTTCGAGCTGGCGCTGGTTGGCGCGGCGTTTCGTGACCGCCCGGCCGTGTTCGACAGAATCGCGGCGCGCTGGGCCGGCCAGCTGGCGCACATGGGCTGGTTGCCGGCAGCACAGGACTACCGGGCGCTGCTTGCAAGCGGTGACCTGGTGCTGTCGACCACGCTCCACGAGTTCCAGGGTGTCGCGGTGATGGAGGCGGTACAGCGCGGTTGTGTGCCGGTGTTGCCGATGCGCCTGGCGTATCCGGAAATCTATCCGCAAAATTTCCTGTACACGGCGAGTGACGACCCCGACATCGAGGCTGCAGCGGGCGCGGAGCACATCCTCGCATTGGCCGCTTGCCTGCGCGAGGGTGACATTACTGCACCGAACCTGCAGGCGTGGGAGCGCGATGCCCTGCGGCCGCGTTACCGCAGTGCAGTACTGGAATTGACTGGCCGAGGATAGCCACTGCTGCCGCTTCGGGCTAGAATTGCGCACTTTTGAACTAACTGGCTCTGGCATGACGAACAAGCAGCGCGTTCTCACGGGAATCACGACCACGGGTACCCCGCACCTGGGCAACTACGTCGGTGCAATCCGCCCGGCGATTGCCGCATCCAACGACGCCGATACCGAATCGTTCCTGTTTCTCGCCGACTATCACGCGCTGATCAAGTGTGACGATCCGCTGCAGGTCGCCCAGTCCGGCCGCGAGATCGCGGCCACCTGGCTGGCCCTGGGCCTGGATACCGAGCGGGCGGTTTTCTATCGCCAGTCCGACGTGCCTGAAATTACCGAGCTGACCTGGGTCCTGTGCTGTCATGCGGCCAAGGGTTTGATGAACCGGGCCCACGCCTACAAGGCGGCAGTGCAGGCCAACGAGGAGGCGGGCGAGGATCCCGACTTCGGCGTGACCATGGGGCTGTTCAATTACCCCGTGCTGATGGCCGCGGATATCCTGATGTTCAACGCCCACAAGGTGCCGGTGGGCAGGGACCAGGTACAGCACCTGGAGATGGCCCGGGACATTGCCCAGCGTTTCAATCACAAGTTTGGCGAGGTCTTCACCCTGCCCGAGGCGGTAGTGGAGGATAACGTGGCGGTGCTGCAGGGCCTGGATGGCCGCAAGATGAGCAAGAGCTACCAGAATACCATCCCGCTGTTCCTGCCGGAAAAACAGCTACGCAAGCACATCAACAAGATCAGGACCAATCTGTTGGAGCCGGGTGAGCCCAAGGACCCCTCGGATTCCACGGTATTCCAGATCTGGTCGGCATTCGCCACGGCGGAGGAAACCGAGTGGATGCGCACGCAGTTCGCCGACGGTATCGCCTGGGGCGAGGCCAAGCGGCACTTGTTCGAGCGCGTTAACAGCGAACTGGCCGGGGCACGGGAGCGCTACCAGGCGCTGATGGATGATCCCGCCCATATTGAGCGTGTATTGCAGCAGGGTGCCCAGAAGGCCCGCGCCCAGAGTGCGCCCTTGATGGCCCGCGTGCGCGAGGCCGTCGGCATCCGCCCCATGGGCTGAGCGCTGCCGGGCGAACCTCAGCGCCGGTAGGCCAGTTCCAGGTAGATGCCCCGGGGCTGGCCGACGAAGTAGCGGTAACTGCCAAAGCCATAGTCGGCGCGCTCGGCGTACTCGGCATCCAGCAGGTTGGTGACTCTCACGGTGGCCGCCAGGTGGCGACCGATATCCGCGCTAGCCCGCAGATTCAGCAGCTGGTGCCCTTCGTAGCTGAACTGGTTGGTGGGCTCCAGGTAGTAATCGTCCATGTACACCCACTCCAGCTCGGCACTCCTGCGCTCACCGCGCCAGCCCGCCCGGGCGCTGCCGAACAGGCGCGGCGCGGTGTCGATGTCATTGCCATCAATGCCGCCGTCGACGCCCAGCAGGGACGGATTGTTGTCATAGCGGTGTCTCGCCGCGGTCATGTCGAGGGCCGCGTACCACGCCGCGTTCCACTGGTAGTCCAGGGACAGTTCCAGGCCGCGGTGGCTGGTGCGGGCGCCGCTCACATTCTGGCGATCGGCGTCCTGGAAGATCACATCTTCCTTGCGCATATCGTACAGGGCCACGCTGTAAGCCAGGGACGCGCCCAGTTCACCACGGAGGCCCACCTCGAAATTGGTAATGCGCTCTGAATCCAGGTCGGCGGATCGCTGTCCCGCCTGCAGACGGTAGAGTTCAGCGGTCTCCGGGGCGCGGAAGCCATTGGCGCCGCGCAGGTAGACAAGGTGCTCTTCATGCCAGCGGTAGGTGGCGCCGAGATTCAGTGACCAGTCGCTGAATTCATCGGTGCTGTCTGCGGGGCGGAAGAAACGACAGTTGCTTGCCTCGGGGCCGCAGGCCGAGCCGTCCCCGGCCAGATTGTCGTAGTCGTAGCGCGTGTGTTCCAGGCGCAGGCCACCGTCCAGGGTCCAGCGCTCACCGACGTCGGCAGTAACCTGGGCAAAAGCGGCGGCGGCGCGGGCATCAACCTCGTAGTCGTAGTGAATACCCTCGGGCTGGTTGGGGCTGAAGGGCTGGGGCTGGGTCTCCAGCAGCCAGCCGCGGGTGTACTCGATGTCGGTGCCGGCGACCCAGCGTACGGGCCCGTCGCCGGCATGCAGGGCGGCACGCAGCCCCAGGCTTTCATGGCCGTTTTCCTCAATGGCCTTCCAGGGCAGGAAGTGCTGCAGGAATTCCATGCGGTTATTGCGGTAGTAGGGTGTGATCCGCAGCGTGCGGCCGGGATCGAGGTCCAGGGCAAGCTCGCTGTAGGCGCGCACAGACCAGGCGTCCCGGTAGGCTTCGGGGTTGGGGTTGGTCTCCCGCAGGTCGTCGTCCTCGTAGGCCTTGAAGCCCTCGATGAAACCGGCGGTTTCCTGGTTCAGGTTGCTGCCCTCCAGTACCGAGGTGAGCTGCCAGTCCCCGGCGCGGTAATCGTGGCGCAGGCTGGCTTTCTGCTGGTCGTAACCGGCGTCGTCGAGGTAGCCGCCATCGGTCGTGCCGACCATGCGCAGGTTGATGCCGTGCGGGCCGTGTTCGCCGCTGTACTGGTAACGGCCGCGGTAGTAGTCGTCCGGGCCCGTTTCCAGGGCGATCCGCTGCCAGGGCTCGCCGGCCGGTGTGGGAGAGAGGACGTTGATCACCCCGTGCATGGCACTGGCCCCATAGAGGGCTGTCGCGGGGCCCTTGATCACCTCGATGCGATCCGCCTGTTCGGTATTGGCGTCGAACAGCTGATTGACGTTGCAGAAACCGGGGGCCCGCAGGCTGATACTGTCCGCGGCCATCAGGAAGGAGCCGCAGCCACCGGCCCCGGTGAGCACCGGGGAGCGCAGGGCGGTAAGGCTTTCCTGGCCGTTGCCGCGGCTGATCCAGGCCCCGGGGACCCGCTGCATCACTTCGTTGGGGTGGGTGTGGCCCACCAGCAGCAGCTCTTCACGCGCCACCGCGCTCCAGCTCAGGGGTGCCAGCAGGCCGTCCTGGGGCACCCGTGTTGCGGTGACCAGGACCTGTTCCAGCTCCTGGGTGAGGCCGGCGCCGCTGCCGAGCGCGAGGCTGACGCTGCCGAGAGCCAGGCTGAGAACGCGGGCGGTGCAATGAGACTGCATATTTGATCCTGTGGTGTTGCTCTGTGGCGATGGGCTATTCTACCGACTCAAATGGGCAATCATAGAGGGCGGTGTGGCGCAGCTGGACAGCAGGGTAGACCAGTCGCCGGGGACTGGGCAGACAGGCTATTCCGGCCTGCGCAGGCGGCTTTCCCTGCTGTTGCTGGTAGCGGTCAACCTGCTGCCACTGTACGGCGTGCTGGCACTGGAGTGGGATGTCGCTGCGCTGATCGTACTCTACTGGTCAGAGAATCTGGTGATCGGCTTCTACAGCCTGCTGAAGATGCTGGTGGTGGCGCCGGTTGGCGGCCTGTTCTCGGGCCTGTTTTTCTGCCTGCACTACGGTGGCTTCTGTGCCGTGCACGGGCTGTTCATCCTGGTGATGCTGGTCAACCCCGAGGCCGACTTCCTGGCTGGCGACAGCTGGCCATTCTTTTTGGTCTTCCTGCAGCTGTTGCTGGATGTGGTGCGGCAGGTGCTGTCTTATGCGCCGCCGGCCTGGTTGGTTGCCTTTGCCGGCCTGATGCTCAGCCACGGGGCGTCATTTGTGCTGAACTTCCTGCTGGCCGGCGAGCGCGCCCGCGTGACCGTGGGGGCCCTGATGGCGGCGCCCTACGGGCGCATCGTGATCATGCACTTCGCGGTGCTGCTGGGCGGTGTTGGGGTGATGCTGCTGGGCGAACCGGTGGCCATGCTTCTGGTGCTTGTGGCGCTCAAGCTGGGTGTGGATATCGCGCTGCATCTCCGCGAACACCGGCGGCTGGCCGCCGCTGACGTGCAGGCTACAGCAAGTCAGTGAGGGAAATACCTAGCCCGATACGGTTGATGATCTCATCCTGGTCAATGAGGCTCTCCCCGTAACCATAGTAGTACTGGAGATAGCCCTTGAACCGGGGGCTCAGGGGGAAGGTCCACTCAACCTGCACTGCGCTCTTGTTTTCCTGCCTGAGGTTGTTGCGCAGCATCAGGGAAAACTCGTGCTGGCGGTATTTCCACACCCCCAGCAGGTCGCCGTAGCCGTAGTTGTCGAGGATGTACGGGTTGTCGTCCTCGTCGTCACTTTCGGGCAGGCGGTACCAGGTTCGAGCGGACAGGGTCATGCGTTCACGTTCGAAAATAGCGCCCGCGATGATCCGGTTCCAGCTGCGGGACAGGTCGCCCCCCTGGCCGTTGGACTGGTGGGTGAGGCCGAGGCTGAGGAGAGTGTTGGTGAAACCCATGAACTCCCAGTCGTTTTCGACGGCCAGGAAAATCTCCGGCTGGTAATTGGTCTCCCGGAAGGGCGAGGATTCGTTGTACACCTGCCACCAGTTCTCCTGGGTGTAGGCGCCCCACAGGCTGGTCCTCTCGCCCAGGATGTTGTCCCAGATCAGGGCCTTGACGCTGAACTGGAATTTCGCCTCCACGTCCTGGATCGGGTCATCGGGGTATTGCGCATCCCAGGGTGCCTCGTTGGGTCGCGCGTTGTAGGTGGCGGGAAGCAGGTAGTTGCGACGGTGCGGGGTAAGCACAAAGGCGTTGTTGCCGATGGCGCGCTCCTGCTCCAGTCGTCTCCCGGCAAGCAGTTTCTGGTTGCCCGGCGACTCCTCCCGCAGCTGGCGCATGGCGGGGGATTCGTCGTCGCCCTCGGCCTGGTTCGCGGCCTCCCTGGCCAGGGCGTCATAGCAGCCCAGGCGCAGCTCATCTTCCTCGATCAAGGCGCAGCTGGCCAGGTCGCCCGCGGCACGGGCTTGTAGCGGCAGCGCGCAGGCAGTGAGGAGTACGAGCAGGGCGGGGTGCTTGGCGAGTGGGTGCATGGAGGATGTTAGCTCTGGTTTGGCGGCAGGTCATCTTAGAGGAAAACGTCGCGCGCTGTCAGCCGCGCACCTGTGGGTGCTGCGACTCCGGGGCTCCGCTGAGTACATTCCCCTTGTTCAGAGGTGGCCTAATTTTTGCTAAACTCTGCGGCCTTCCGGCACGAAGCGCCCGAAGGCTCCACCATCACCAGAACATCGCAGCAGGAAGGGCCTATGAGTCTCGCACACAAGGTATTGGCGGTTAACAACGACCTGCCGATCCGCACCGATCAAGCTATTCACAGCGGCAAGGTCCGCTCCGTCTACTGGCTGACTGACGCAGACAGCCGGCGTCTCGCAGAGCAGCGCGGCTACGACGTGGCCCCGGGCGCGCCCCTGGCGATCATGGTCATTTCAGACCGCATCTCCGCCTTCGACTGCATCTGGCACGGCGAGGGCGACGTGCGTGGCGTACCCGGCAAGGGCGCGGCCCTGAACGCGATTTCCAATCACTGGTTCCGGCGCTTTCGCGAGGAAGGCCTCGCGGACAGTCACATCCTGGAGATTCCCCACCCCCTGGTGTGGATCGTGCAGAAGGCGCGACCGGTGATGATCGAGGCCATTGCCCGCCAGTATATTACCGGCTCCATGTGGCGGGCCTACTCCCGCGGGGAGCGCAACTTCTGCGGGATCGAGATTCCCGACGGCCTGCAGCGGGACCAGAAGCTTCCCGAGCTCCTGATCACCCCGTCTACCAAGGGTATCCTCGAGGAGATACCCGGCGTGCCCGCGGTGGATGATGTGAACATTACGCGCGCGGACATCGATGCGAACTACGCCGCATTCAACTTCAACAGCCCCGCGGATATTGATCGCTACGAGGTCCTGCTGCGCGAGGGCTTCGAGGTGATCAGCCGGGACCTCGCGGCCCTTGACCAGATTTTCGTCGATACCAAATTCGAGTTTGGCTACGTGACCGACGCCCGTGGAGAGGACAAGCTGATCTACATGGATGAGGTGGGCACGCCCGATTCATCGCGTATCTGGGATGGCGCCGCCTACCGTGACGGCCGCATTGTGGAAAATTCCAAGGAAGGCTTCCGGCAAATGCTGCTGGAGCATTTCCCGGACCCGGATGTGCTGCTCAACAAGGAGCGCATGCCCGAGCGCCAGGCCCTGGCCTGCGAGCAAGCGCTGCCGATCGAGGTGCTAAAGGACGTGTCGCGTACCTACCTTGGCATCGCCGAGCGCATCACGGGGCAGACGATCGCCGTGCCGGAAAACCCGCAGCAGGAAATTATTGACGTGCTGGGCCGCGAGTTCGGCCTGGTGGACTGACGCCGGCTTGCTCACAGAGCCGGTTTTTTACCTGGTCAGCGTTCCCGCGGTACTGCTTTACGGTATCGCCAAGGGCGGTTTCGGGGGCGCCGTGTCCATGGTTTCGGTGCCGCTGATGGCGCTGGTGATGTCCCCGACCCAGGCCGCGGCGATTCTGTTGCCCATCCTGGTGGTGATGGATGCCCTGGTGGTCAAGACCTACTGGGGTGTATTTGACCGCAGGGCCCTGGCGATACTCCTGCCCGGTGCACTGCTGGGCATCCTGCTGGGCTATCTCAGCGCCGGCGCGCTCAGCGACGACAACATGCGGGTGCTGGTGGGCGCAATTGCGGTGCTGTTTGGCCTGTACTTTCTCCTGGGTACCGGCAGCGAGGCGCAGCAGCCCCACCGGCGGCTGTCCGGCAGTTTCTTCGGTGCGCTGGCGGGCTTTACCAGCTTCAGTATCCACGCCGGGGGGCCACCGCTGACCGTGTACCTGCTACCGCGCGGTCTGGCGCCCCTGTTGTTCGCGGGTACCGCGGGCATCTTTTTCGCCGTGGTCAACGCGGTCAAGCTTGTCCCTTATTACTTCCTGGGGCAGTTCAGTGCCGACAACCTGATTTATTCCCTGGTGCTGGTGCCGCTGGCGCCAATCGGGGTGGCACTGGGTCATGCCCTGACCCGGCGCACGGAGCCTGGCCTGTACTACGGGATTATCAGCGTATTCCTCACCCTCGTGGGACTGCGCCTGCTGTGGTCGGGCCTGACCTGAGCCAGTTGCCCCGTGGCTTTAACGCTGGCCCCCGGGTAAGTAAACTGCGCTATATTAGTGCCCAGAGATTCCGCGATAGAGGAAAGCACCATGCAACTGTCACCACTGCGTTCCACCCTGCAAGGCGCCGCGGCCCTCGGCCTGGTGTTGGGTCTTTCAGCCTGTGTCGCGACCGGCCCTGAGCCCGGGACCATGACCCACGACGGCCTGGAGGCGGTCGCCAGCAAGGGATTTGACGAGGTATACCGTAAACCCGGTGTCGATATCAGCCAGTACCAGGCCCTCGGGATCAGCGAGTGCACGGTGTCGTTTCGCAACCACTGGCTGCGTGATCAGAACCGGGATCGCCTGAACCTCTCCTCCCGCGTCACCCAGGAAGACGTTGACCGGATCAAGGATCGCCTGGGCGAAAGCTGCGAAAAACACTTCCGCGAAGCCCTGGCGAAGGCACCGGCCTACAACGTGGTTGAGGAGTTCGCAGACGGCGAGCCGGTGCTGGTGGTACGCCCTTCAATAATCGACCTGGACGTGAACGCGCCGGACGTGCGCGAGGCTTCCATGTCCCGCACCTACACGACCTCGGCCGGCGAGATGACCCTGGTCCTTGAGCTCTTTGATGCCACCACCGGGGAAGTGCTTGCCCGTGCCGTGGACCGCCAGCGGGACCCGGACAGCGGCCGCCTCGAGTGGAGCAGCAGTGTCACCAACAGCGCCGAGGCCAATCGTCAGCTCACACGCTGGGCCAGGCAGCTGCGCGGCGCCCTGGACGAACTGCAGGGCAGAATGTAGTAGGTTTCCCGGATACTCTCGGGAGTGATAACGATAAATCAAGCAATAAAAAGGTTCTCAAGCATGCATTTACGCACACGTTGGCTAAGCGCGCTGGTATTTCTGGCACTGCTGGGATCAGGTGGCTTGGCGCAGGGCGCCGAGCGGCCCAATATTCTGGTGATTTTCGGGGATGATATCGGGATCTGGAATATCAGCCGCTACAGTATGGGGCAGATGGGCTACCAGACCCCCAACATTGACCGCATCGCCAACGAAGGCATGATTTTCACGGATTACTATGGCGAACAGAGTTGCACTGCGGGGCGCTCCGCCTTTATCACCGGACAGCACCCGATTCGCACGGGGCTGACCAAGGTCGGGCTGCCGGGCGCCGAGGTGGGTATACAGCCGGAGGACCCGACCCTCGCGGAGCTGTTGAAACCCCTGGGTTATGCCACCGGACAGTTCGGCAAGAACCACCTCGGCGATCGCGATGAGTTCCTGCCGACCAATCATGGCTTCGACGAATTTTTTGGCAACCTTTATCACCTGAATGCGGAAGAGAATCCCGAGGATCCGGACTATCCCGACGATCCTGCCTTCCTCGAGCGCTTCGCCCCCCGCGGCGTGATTCGCAGTTTCGCAGACGGGCGCATCGAAGACAGCGGACCGCTGACCAGAAAGCGCATGGAAACCGTGGACGAGGAGTTCCTCGCAGCGTCCCTCAAGTTTATGGACCGGGCCCACGCCGAGGACAAGCCGTTCTTTGTCTGGTTCAACTCCACCCGCATGCATTACTACACCCACGTGAAAGACGAACAGCTCGGCGCCAGCGGCCAGGGTTTTTACAACGATGGCATGCTGGAACACGACGGCCACGTGGGCGAGTTGCTGGCGAAACTCGACGACCTGGGTATCGCCGATAACACGATCGTGCTCTACACCACGGATAACGGCCCCCACTACAACCAGTGGCCCGACGCGGCGATCACGCCCTACCGCGGCGAGAAAAACACCAACTGGGAGGGTGGCTTCCGGGTGCCGGCGGTCGTGCGCTGGCCGGGCAACATTCCCGCGGGCCGCATCAGCAATTCGGTCATGTCCCACCTGGACTGGGTGCCCACGCTGATGGCGGCGGCAGGGGACGATTCGGTGAAGGAAGATCTGTTAACCGGTAAACGTGCGGCGGGTAAAACCTTCAACGTGCACCTCGACGGATACAACTTCCTGCCCTACCTGACGGGTGATGTGGACACAGCACCGCGGCGCGAGTTTTTCTACTTCAGCGATGACGGCGTACTCACCGCGGCGCGTCTCGACGACTGGAAAGTCGTGTTTGCGGAACAGCGCGCGCATCGCTTCGACGTTTGGCGAGATCCTTTCGTGACCCTGCGGGCGCCCAAGGTGTTCCATCTGCGGCGCGACCCTTTTGAGCGCGCTGATACCGACTCCAATAGCTACAATGTATGGTGGGACAAGAAGGTCGCGCCCGCGGCGCAGCAAGCGCAGGTCGCGGTTGGCCGTTTCGTCCGTTCGCTGCAGGAGTACCCACCGCGTCAGCGTCCGGACTCATTCACCGTGGACCAGATCCTGGAATCGCTGTACGCGAAGTGAGGCCTGCATGAGACTAGTTCCGCTGACCGATAGCATAGCCACCAGTGAGCAGATTCAGCCCGGGGATATGCCCGCGATCGCCGATGCGGGCTATCGCCGGGTCGTGAACAACCGGCCCGACGGCGAGGACCCGGGGCAGCCGGACAACGCCACCCTGGCGGCGGCAGCCGCGGCGGCTGGCCTGGAGTATTTTTTCCTGCCGGTGACGGCGATGGATTTTCCCGGCGCACCCCTCGGGGAAGTGGCTGAGGTGTTCGACGACGGCGACGGGCCGGTTCTGGCGTTCTGTCGCAGCGGCACCCGCTCAGCCAATCTCTGGATCGCCTCGCGCCCCCGGGCCGAGCGCGAGGCCGCAATGGCCCGCGCGCATTCACTGGGCTACGATATTTCCATGGCTGCGAGAGTCGTGGGTTGAAACCGCGGCTGTCGCAGGCACCACAAGCCATCTGTACAGGATAAGCATATGTTTTACCGCATTGGGCGATTGCTCGCCACAACCCTGCTGGGTGCCACCCTGGCGACCGCGCTGCCCGCCAGCGCCCTTGATACCGGGGACCTGGAGGCCGAGGTCGCCAGCGATTACCGCCGCCACCTGGGTGATTTGTTCAAGCACTTCCACCGCAATCCCGAACTCTCGCAGATGGAAACACGGACCGCAGCGCGCCTGGCGTCGGAATTGCGCGATGCGGGATTTGAGGTGACCGAGGGTGTCGGTGGCACTGGCGTGGTTGCGATCATGGAAAACGGACCCGGTCCCCTGGTGATGATGCGCGCGGATATGGATGGCCTGCCGGTGGAGGAAAAGTCAGGCCTGCCCTATGCCTCCCGCAACACCCAGGTCAATGCCGCGGGCGAAGAGGTGTTCGTGATGCACGCCTGCGGGCACGATGTGCATATTACTTCACTGGTGGGCACCGCCCGGTCCATGGCAGCCCGGCGCGACCAGTGGTCCGGCACGCTGATGCTGATCGGCCAGCCCGCGGAGGAACGCATCATCGGGGCACGGTTGATGATGGAGGACAACCTCTGGGAACGCTTCGGCCAGCCCGACTACGCCCTGGCATTTCATGTCACCTCCGAGTTGCCCACGGGCAAGCTGGGTGTGACCGAGGATTCACCGTATTCCGGCTCGGACTCCGTGGACATTATTATCCACGGTGTTGGCGCGCACGGGGCCAGCCCCCACCGCGGCGTCGATCCGGTTGTGCTGGGCAGCCAGATCGTGATGGCCCTGCAGACGGTGGTCAGCCGCACACTGCCGCCGCGGGAGCCGGGCGTGATCACTGTCGGCGCCTTTAACGCGGGGTCCAAGCACAACATTATTTCCGACCGTGCGCACCTGCAACTGACCGTGCGCAGTGAGAGCCCGGAAACCCGTGAGTTGCTCCTTTCGGGGATCAAGCGGGTGGCTGAGAATATGGGCCGCGTTGCCGGTCTGCCAGAGGACAAACTGCCCGAGGTGATCTTTTCCGAAGAGTCGGTGCCGCCCACCATCAACGACACCGAGCTGACCCGGCGCCTGAGCAAGGTCTGGACATCCACGCTGGGCGAGGATGTGATCATGGCGGGCAAGAAGCGCCTGGGCATGGGGGCGGAGGACTTTCCCTACTTCACGACCGACCCCAAAATTCCCAGCACCTACTTCGCCGTCGGCGGTACGCCGCCCGCGGACTTTGCGCGGGAAGAGGCCGGGGGAGCGCCGGTGCCCTCGCACCACTCGCCGTTGTTCAGGATCGACCCCGAGCCCTCGGTCACCCTGGGCGTGGAAGCCACGGTCATCGCCCTGCTGGAGCTGTTGAGCGCCGAATCCTGAAATGCGTGGCGTGAAAACACCGGGGCAGGAATTCCCCGCGGGAGAGAACTCGGTGCCGCTATGGGACTTGCCCACGCGGCTGTTTCACTGGCTGCTGGTGCTGCTATTGCCCCTGGCCTGGTGGACCGCGAGTGAATCCCACTATCGCTGGCATGAACGCATCGGCCTGTTTCTGATCGGTTTGCTGCTATTCCGCCTGCTCTGGGGCTTCTGGGGCAGCCACGCATCGCGTTTTGCCAGTTTTCTGCGCGGGCCCGGTGCCGTACTGCGATACCTGCGCGGAGCCGGGTCTGATGCCGGAACGTCGACGCCACCTCCGCCGGCGAACGGGCACAATCCTCTGGGGGGCTGGTATATCGCGCTGGTGCTCCTGCTGCTCCTGCTGCAGGCCGTGAGCGGCCTGTTCAACAGCGATGACATCCTGTTTGACGGGCCGCTGCATCACCTGGCCAGCAACGAGTGGCAGGATCGCTTCGGGCTGATGCACGAGTGGCTGTTTGACGGCGTGCTGGTGCTCGCTGGCCTGCATATTCTGGCGGTAGCCTATCACCAGTTCGCGCGCCGGGAACCCCTGGTGCAGGCAATGGTGCGGGGTGCGGCGCCAGGGCGCACGGGTGAGCGGGCACCGGTGTCCCTGTGGCGGGCGGTGCTGTGCGCAGGTCTTCTGGGGCTGCTGATCTGGGGCAGCCTGGCGCTGGTGCCGCCGCCAGTCAGCCCCTGGTAAGTCTCTCGCTCAGTACAGGTAGTTCTTGGACTTGTACTCGTCGTGGCAGGCCTTGCAGGCTTTACCGGTGTTGGCCACGCCGGCGGCGATCGCCTCACGGTCGCCGTCCTCTGCGGCATCTTCGAGCTTGTCGATGGCGGCCCACAGGTCTTCCAGCTTTGTCTCGAAATCGTCCATGTTTTCCCAGATTTCCGGCTTGGCCCGGGTGGTGCCCTTGTCCGAGCCCGGGGCAAAGCCACGCAGCACGTCCAGTTCGGAAAGGGACTCCAGGTCATCCGCCAGGTCTTCCATCTTGCTCTCGTCCCAGGGCATCTCGCCCTTGACCATGGCCGCCATCGGGCCGAAGTTGGCTGCCACCAGGGCAAAGAAAGACTGGCGGTAGGACTGCAGGGGCTCCTTGTCATCGTAATGGCCCAGGGCGGCGGGCGTGAGCAGGATCGCCCCGGACGTGGCGGCGGCGCAGAGCGTAAGGCGAATTCGAGTCAGCATGCTGTTTCCTTGGTCAGGTCGGTAAGGAACTCCCATAGTAGCCAGCGATGGCAAAAGCTGGCAAGGGCAGGGCGGGGGAAGCTCGCGGAAAACCCCGCGGCCTGCGACGATCAATTTATTGAACCTGTCGCGTCTTCGCTGGTTCCAGCCGGCGGTTTTGCCCGGCCACTGGGCTACCATGGCCGCTTCTGCAAGTGAGGTGGTACATGGGATCAGAGCAGCACTGGGATTACAGTTACGACGTGGTGGTGGTTGGCTCCGGCAACGGCGGTCAAACGGCGGCACTGTGCAGCTACGAGATGGGTGCGCGGGATGTGCTGGTGATCGAGAAGTCGCATCTTTACGGCGGCACGAGCTCCATTTCCGGCGGCGGGGTGTGGATACCCTGCAACCGCTACGCCCAGGCCACGGGCGCTGATGACAGCCTCGAGGAGGCGCATAAATACCTGCGCCAGCTGATTACCGAGGAGGAGGTTCCGGAACCCCAGCTGCAGGCCTTCCTGGAGAACGGCCCCAAGATGGTGGACTTCCTGCATCAGCGCAGCCGGGTCCGCTACGTCTCCCTGGCGCACTATCCCGACTACTACACCAACCTGGACGGTGCGCGTGTGGGTCATCGCTCGATGGAGCCCGAGACCTTCAGCGCGGACGAACTGGGCGAGGAGTGGCGGCGCCTGCGGCGCACCCACCCCATGATGCACCTGGGCGGGGTCATCGGGATCACCCAGGTCGAGGCGGCACTGCTCATCGGCCAGCAACCGGGATGGTGGAAAATCGCGGCCAGGCTGGTGTTCGACTACCTGGTGGACCTGCCCTGGCGCCTGAAAGACAGGCACCACCGCCGCCTGGCAACAGGTTGCGCCGGGGTCGCGCGCCTGCGGGCATCCCTGCAGGACCGGGATATCCCCCTGTGGCTCAACACGCCGATGACCCGGGTGATCGACGAGGACGGCCGGGTGCTCGGGGTAGAGGTGAGGCGCGACGGCAAGCCCCTGAGAATCCAGGCGCGCAAAGGGGTCATCCTCGCCGCCGGGGGCTTTGAGCACAACCAGGCGATGCGGGAGCAGTACCTGCCCACACCCACGGATCACCGCTGGAGCGCGGGCACCCGCGACAACACGGGCGACGCCATCCTGGAGGGGCAGCGCCTTGGCGCGAAAATGCACCGCCTTGATGAGGCCTGGTGGTGCAACACGATTTCAGTTCCAGGAGAGGACATTCCGCGCCTGAGCATTATGGAGAAGTCCTACCCGGGCTCCATCGTGGTCAATCCCGCGGGTGAGCGCTTCAGCAACGAGTCGCAGAATTACATGGCCTTCCAGCAGGAGACCTTCCGCAAACATACCGAGGAGAACCCCTGTAACCCGAGCTGGCAGATTTTCGATGCCAACTTCCGTGCGCGCTACTTTGTAGGCCCTCTGTACAACAGCAAGTTCAGGCCTGACTGGGCGCTGCCCCGTCGCTACGAGGACGAGGGCTTTTTTGCCAAGGCGGACAGCATTGCCGAGCTCGCGCGCAAGATCGATGTTGATGCCGCCGGCCTGGAGACCACGGTCGCGGCGATGAACGAGTATGCGCGCACCGGGGTTGATCCGGATTGTCACCGCGGTGACTCCGCCTATGATCGTTACTACGGCGATCCGCGGGTCACGCCCAATCCCTGCCTGGGGCCGATAGACAAGCCGCCTTACTATGCGATGAAAGTCGACCCCGGTGATTTCGGTACCCAGGGCGGCATGGTCACCAATACCCACGCCCAGGTGATTCACGAGGACGGCTCGGTGATTGAGGGCCTGTACGCGATCGGCAACTGCAGCGCGCCCACCCTGCCTTGTTACCCGGGCCCGGGTGCGACCCTGGGGCCGGCAATGACCTTTGCCTACCAGGCAGCCAAGGCGATTACCGGCTACCGGGACTAGGGCCCGCGCCTCAGCGGTGCGCGGCGGTCAGGGCGTCCAACAGGGTTTGTACCACCCGGCTTGGGGGTGGTGCGTGGCGCAGGATGGCACTGAACTGGCACACGTACTGGTAGTGATCCGGGCGCAGGGCGCGCATGCTGCCCTGCGCCTCAAAGCCCCGCGCATAGTGCGCCGGCAGGTAGCCCAGGTAGCGACCGGATAGGACCAGGTGCGCCACCGCCTCCTGGTCATAGGCCGTGGCATCGCGCTGCTGGCGCCAGCGTCGTGACACTTCCATGTTCGGTGAGTGATAGCCGATACCCACGTACTTGCATGCGCGCAGGTCGCTATCGGCGATCGCCGTATCGGCAAGGGCAAACAGCGGGTGCGCGGCGCCGCAATAGAGATACATCTGCTCATCAAACAGGGGGAAGTACTCCAGGCTCGCCGAGGGGCGGTGATTGGGGATGATGCCAATGTGATAACGGCCCTCGATCACGCCGCGCTCGATCGCGTTGATGGGCTCCACGTGAATCTCGGGCTGCACCCCCGGCGCGCTGTCGTCGAAGCGCTGCAGGGCGAGCGGAATGCGGCAGGCGGGGTTGGTTGCGGTCTTGTCGAACAGCGCGATCGAGATACTGCCGCTGAGTCGCTGGTGCAGATCCTGCACCTCGTGCTGGAAGTCCTCCATGGCGCCGAGAATCTTGAGCGCGCTGAGGTGCACCTGGCTGCCTTCTTCGGTCAGGGAAAAACCGCCGCGCCCGCGGCGGCACAGGGTCATCCCGAGCCGTGTCTCCAGGTCCTTGATATGCCGGGAGATCGTCGAGCGATTGATGTTCAGCTCAAGCTCCGCGGCGGCGAAGCCGCCGCAGGCGACCACCGCCCGGAACACCCGTAACAGGCGCAGATCGGTATCGGTGACATTGCCCAGCAGGGCTTTTCGCGACATGGTGTGGCCCCAAATAGTTTCACAATTATGAATCTATATATGCATAAATATTGATTTATGCAACTAAGTGGAAGGCCTACAATGCCGCCAGAATTATCACTGTGAGTGTCTCATGACCCAGATGCCCCGAAATCACCGTCTCACTCGCGCCGAGTTGGAAGCGCACTGGATGCCCTACACCGGCAACCGCCAGTTCAAGGATGATCCGCGCATGATCGTGGCGGCGGACGGTTGCTACTTCATCGACGATCGCGGCCGCCGGATACTGGATGGCCTGTCCGGCCTGTGGTGCTGCGGTGCCGGGCACAACCGCGCGGAAATTACCGAGGCGGTGCATCAGCAGATGCAGACCCTGGACTACTCGCCCGCTTTCCAGTTTGGTCAGCCGCGCTCCTTTGAGCTGGCGAACCGGATCAAGGCGCTCACGCCGGCGGGCCTCGACTACGTGTTTTTCACCAATTCCGGCTCCGAATGTGCGGATACCGCGCTGAAAATGGCCAGGGCCTACTGGCGCCAGAAGGGGCAACCCGGCAAAACCCGGCTGATCGGTCGCGCCAAGGGTTACCACGGGGTCAATTTCGGCGGCATTTCGGTGGGTGGTATCGGTGCCAACCGCAAGATGTTCGGCCAGGCCGTCGAGGCCGACCACCTGTCACATACCATGTTGCCGGAGAATGCCTTTACCCGCGGCATGCCCGCCCAGGGCTGGCAGCTGGCCGACCAGTTGCACGAACTGATTGCCCTGCACGACGCGAGCAATATCGCGGCGGTGATCGTCGAGCCGATGGCGGGCTCTGCTGGTGTCATTCCGCCGCCCGCGGGCTACCTGCAGCGGCTGCGTGATATCTGCACCCAGAACGACATCCTGCTGATCTTCGACGAGGTGATCACCGCCTTCGGGCGCTGCGGCGCAATGACAGGCGCAGACGCATTCGGCGTGGTCCCGGATATCATGAATGTGGCCAAGCAGCTCACCAACGGCGCCATTCCCATGGGTGCGGTGATTGCCAGCGAGGAAATCTACCAGACCTTCATGGCGCAGGGCGGGCCGGAATACATGCTGGAGTTCCCCCATGGCTACACCTACTCCGCGCATCCGGTGGCCTGCGCCGCGGGGATCGCGGCCCTGGATATCCTGGAGCGGGAGCAGCTTCCGGCGCGTGTGGCGGAGATGGCACCGTACTTCGAGACGGGCCTGCACAGCCTGCAGGGCGCCCCCCATGTCACCGACATACGCAACTACGGCTTCGCCGGTGCGCTGCAGATGCAGCCCCATCCGGGCGAGCCGGCGAAGCGGCCCTTCGAGATTGCGATGCGCATGTGGGACAAGGGGTTCTACGTGCGCTACGGTGGCGACACCGTGCAATTGGGTCTGCCCTTTGTCATCGAGCAGAGCGAGATCGACGACCTGCTGCAGGCCCTGGGCGAGACCCTGCAGGAACTCGCATAATCGGCGTTTTTCCGGCGTGGCTGGTTCCCTGACTTGGCGGATTCCGGCGCTCTCAACCTGATCGTCACCGCGCTCGCGGTCAGCGGGCCTACCTTCGGGTGGGTGCTGCTGGGCGTGCTGTTGCGGCGCCTGGGCGTGCTTCGCCAGCGCCACGTCGATACGATTTCCCGACTCGCATTCAACCTCGTGCTACCCGCGCTGCTGTTCGTGAGCGCCGCCGCCGTGGATTACAGCCGGCTGGTGGACGCGCGCTACCTGCTGGCGGGGGTGGTCGCCACGCTGCTGACGGTCTGCGCCAGCGGGGTTTACTGTCGCTGGCGCGGCTTTGCCCGGGATGAAACCGGCATCTTCATGCAGGCGTCCTACCGCTCCAACCTGGCCATCGTCGGTGTCGCCCTCTGCCACGCCGCCTATGGCGAGGCCGGCCTCGCCCTGGCAGCACTGCCGCTGGCGGTGATGACCGCGCTCTACAACGTGCTTGCGGTGGGGATCCTCAATGCCACCCTGGGTGGACAGCGCTCCCCCGGCGCGATGCTGGCGGGCATGCTGCGCAATCCCCTGCTTATCGGTATCGGACTGGGTGTATTGGTGTCGCTCGCCGGATTCCCGCGGCCACCGCTTTGGGAGCAGGCTGGCAGCGTGATCTCGAATTACTTCATTCCCCTGACCCTGCTCGCGATCGGTGGCGCGATCCAGCTGAATACCCTGCATCGCCTCGGGCATCTTACCTGGGAGGCGACTATCTGGCGTCTGTGTGTCAGCCCCGCCCTGGGCACGGCAGTGGCGCTGGCGATGGGGGTAGAGGGGCAGGCGCTCGGCGTGCTGTTCCTGCTGCTGGCGGCACCGGTGGCCGCGGCCAGTTTCGTGATGGTGGTGGCGGCCCGGGGCAACGCCACCCTCGCAGCCAACATGATTATCCTGACCACGCTACTGTGTGGCGTTACCGTGACTGCCGGTTTTTCCGTACTGGTCCTGCTGGGGCTGGCGGGCGAACTGGCGTAAAGCGCAGCCGCCCTGGCCCCGTTTAGCCTAGCGGCCCAGGATGGAGCGTGCGACCAGCTCGCGCATGATCTCGGAAGTACCACCGTAGATTCGCTGAATCCGCGCATCGGTATAGAAACGCGAGATCGGATACTCGGTGGTGTAACCGTAGCCGCCAAACAGCTGCAGGCACTCATCAATGGTTCGCACCTGCATTTCGCAGGACGCAAGTTTGAGGATCGCGGCTTTGTCCGCGGTCAGTTCGTCGCGCACGTACTCATCGGCGCACTGTTCGTAGAGGGCGCGGTTCAGGGCGATCTCCGTGCGCACGTCAGCGAGCTTGAAACGGGTGTTCTGGAAGCTGCTTACTGGCTGGTTGAAGGCCTTGCGTTCCTTCACGTACTCAATGGTCAGCTCCAGCGCGCCCTCGGCGGCGGCAATAGCCTGGGCAGCGATCCCCAGGCGCTCCCGGGGGAGTTCTTCCATCATGATAATGAAACCGCGATTTTCCTCGCCGAGCAGGGCCTCAGCCGGCAGGCGCACGTCCTGGAAGAACAGCTGCGCGGTGTCAGAGGTGTGCTGACCGATTTTCTCGATCTTCTTGCTCTTCTCGAAACCGGGGAGGCTGGCATCGACCAGGAACAGGGAAGTGCCCTTCGCGCCCTTGCCGGGGTCGGTGATGGCGGCGACGATCACGAGGTCGGCGTGAATGCCGTTGGTAATAAAAATCTTGGAGCCGTTAAGCACCCACTCATCGCCGTCACGTACCGCGTTGGTGCGAATTCCCTGTACATCCGAACCGGCGCCGGGTTCTGTCATTGCCAGCGCACCCACGGCCTCGCCACTGACCATGCGTGGCAGCCATTGCTGCTTCTGTGCCTCGGTGCCATGGCGGCTGAGATAAGGGGCGACGATATTGGAGTGGATGCCCACGCCCGTGGCGACGCCGCCAAAGCCCATGCGCGACAGCTCCTCGATCAGGGCCAGGGTGACGTGTGGCGAGGTGCCGGCGCCCCCGTAGGCCTCGTCCACGTCCGGGCACAGCAGCCCCGCGCTACCCAGGGTATGCCACATCTCCCGCGGCACGATGTGATCCTCTTCCCACTGCTCGAAGTGGGGTGAAATTTCCTGTTGGAAGGCGCGCCGGGCCATATCCCGGAACAGGGTCAGCTCTTCGTTATCCATGACGGAGGTTCCTTGGCAGGACAAATGACGAGCGACAGAGTGTGCGTAAAACCCTCCCGGTGCACAATGATGCAACCCGCCAGAAATTGATAATACCTGACATAATCTGGTTATTTTTTGTGCGTAAGCGGGATATACTGGGTGAATCGCTGTGTTACTTACCATTAAATGACAAAACACGCAGATTTTCATCGGCCGGGCATCGCCCCGCACTTCGCCCGGGTACTGGCTGCGAGGGCGACGCGCGAGGGGGTTTCGGCAGCGCGCCTGCGGACGGTGCTCGAGAGTACCGGGGAGCCTGTCTCCGGCGCGGGCGGGAGCGCGCGCATCAGCCCCGCACAACTGGGCGCCCTGATGCGCCTGGTCTGGCGCGAACTGGATGACGAGTTGATGGGCTTTGGTCGGGGCCGGCATCGCTTCGGCGTCTTTGCCCTGATGGCCCGGCAGATGGTTAACAGTCCCACCCTCGGGGAGGCCCTGCGCTTCTCGGTGCAGTTCTACAACCTGACCTCCAGTGCCCTTCGCTGGCGCCTGGACCCGCAGTCGGGGCGCCTCTACCTGGAACTGGCCGACCCGGGTGAGGACCCCGAGCACCTGCTGGAGGAGTTCCTGCTGCTGGTGTGGCATCGCTTCAGCAACTGGCTGGTGGGTGAACGCATTCCGCTGTTGGAGACCGGCCTGGCTTTCCCCCGTCCGGGGCATGCCGCCGAGTATCGGCTGATGTTTCCCGGGCCCGTGAGCTACGACCACGCCTGTAGCTTCATCGCCTTCGATCCCGACTGGATGGCGTCCCCGGTGATCCGCGGCCGCCGCGACCTGCGGCGTTACCTGCAGCGCTTGCCGGACGAATGGTTTATCAAGCAGGTATTTGACGGCAGCGCTAGTGCCCGGGTGTTGCGGGCGCTCACCCAGGCCCAGGGGGACCTCAGCCTGGAGGCGCTTGCGGCGCAATGGCGGATCAGCAGTCGAACCCTGCATCGTCAGCTCAGGCGCGACGGCAACAGCTTCCGGCGCCTGCGCGAGCAGGTTCGCAGGGAACGCGCCGAGAGCCTCCTGCGCGAGAGCAACCGCCCGGTGGGCGAGGTGGCGCGTCTGGTGGGCATGACCGAGCCGGCGCTGAGCCGGGCCTTTAAACAGTGGACGGGATTGTCACCCATGGCCTTCCGGCGCGCCCACCGCCAGTGATCCGCTAACCCTCCGGGGGAGGGTGGTACGCCCCGTTCTGGGTGCTACACTTAGCCACCTTCCAATCGTGAAAACGGAGTCCTGACATGCACCAGTACACGCAGTTTTATATCGACGGCAAATGGGTGGAACCGGAGCAGCCGAATACGCTCGAGGTGATCAACCCGGCGACCGAGGCGGTCTGCGCCACGATCAGTCTTGGCGGCGAGGCCGATGTCGACAAGGCGGTCAAGGCGGCGCGCAAGGCGTTCGAGAGTTATGGCTACAGCTCTCGCGAGGAGCGCGTGGCGGTGCTGGAATCCTGTGTGGCGGTCTATGAGAAGCGCTACAACGACATTGCGGCGGCAATCAGCGAGGAGATGGGCGCGCCCAAGACCCTCGCCGTACAGGCCCAGGCGCATGCGGGCCTGGGACATCTGCAGGAAGCCGCCCGGGTACTGAAGACCTTTGATTTCGAGGAAGACCTGGGGCAGCACCGTGTCTTCAAGGAGCCGATCGGTGTGTGCGGCCTGATCACACCCTGGAACTGGCCGGTGAACCAGATTGGTTGCAAGGTCGCCCCGGCACTGGCGGTCGGCTGCACCATGATCCTCAAGCCCAGCGAGGTGGCGCCGCTGTCCGCCTATGTCTGGTCCCAGATCATGGACGAGGCGGGCGTCCCCGCGGGGGTGTTCAACCTGGTCAACGGCGACGGGGCCGGTGTCGGCACCGCCCTGAGCAAGCATCCGGGGGTAGACATGATGTCCTTCACCGGCTCTACCCGCGCCGGCAGCCTGGTTGCGCAAAATGCCGCGCCCACGGTGAAGCGGGTGACCCAGGAACTGGGCGGCAAATCGCCCAACATCATCCTCGAAGACGCGGACCTGGAGAAGGCGGTTACCGGCGGCGTACTGCACATGTATAACAACACCGGCCAGTCCTGCAACGCACCCTCGCGCATGCTGGTGCCGGCGAAGCTGCTCAAGGAGGCGGAGGCCATCGCCGTGGCGGTGACCGAGAAAGTCGTGGTGGGCGATCCCCAGGACGACAACACCACCATGGGGCCAGTGGTCTCGGAGCTGCAGTTCAACAAGATTCAGGCGTTGATCGAGAAGGGCATCGAAGAGGGTGCCCGGGTGGTAGTGGGCGGCCCCGGCCGGCCCGAGGGCCTGGAGAAGGGCTACTTTATACGCCCGACCATCTTCTCTGATGTGACCAACGAGATGACTATCGCCCGGGAAGAGATCTTCGGTCCGGTACTGGTGATGATTCCCTACGAGACCGAGGAAGAGGCGGTCCGCATCGCCAACGACACGCCCTACGGGCTTGCCGGCTATATCCAGAGCGGCGATATCGATCACGCGCGCCGTGTCGCCTCCCGCATCCGTGCCGGCAACGTGCACATCAACGGTGCCAGCGGTGGCTACAACGTGCCCTTCGGCGGCTACAAGCAGTCCGGCAACGGGCGCGAGTGGGGTCACCACGGCTTCACTGACTTCCTGGAAATCAAGGCCGTAGAGGGTTACGCGGCCTGATATGGGCCGTTTTGTCCTCGCAATTGACCAGGGCACCACGGGCAGTACCGTGGCCCTGGTCGATGAGCGCGGGCGTCTGCGGGCCAGCGTCAACAACGAGTTTCCCCAGCACTACCCGCGCGCGGGCTGGGTGGAGCATGTTCCCGCCGATATCTGGTCCTCAGTGCTCAAGGGCATCCGCGCGGTCTTGCGCCGCAAGGTCTGCCGGCCAGCGGATATTGCCGCTATCGGCATCACCAACCAGCGGGAAACCAGCCTGCTCTGGGATCGACGCTCCGGCGACGCGCTGAACAACGCCATAGTCTGGCAGTGCCGCCGGACCACCGGGTTCTGCGAATCCCTGAAGTCGGCCGGGCACGCGAAGCTGGTAAAGCGTAAATCGGGCCTGCTGCTCGATCCCTATTTCTCTGCGAGCAAGTACCGCTGGCTGTTGCACAACACCCGCGGTGTTGGTCGTCAGCTGCGTGCGGGGCATGTGGCTGCCGGGACCGTCGACAGCTACCTGATCTGGCATCTCAGCGGCGGTGCCGCCCACGTCACCGATGTTTCCAATGCCTCGCGTACCTCCCTGATGAATCTTGCCAGTCTCAGCTGGGACAAGGAGCTGCTGGAGTTATTTGAAGTTCCAGACGGCATATTACCCGAGATCCGGCCCTCCAGTGCCGTGGTGGCACATACCCGTGGTGTACCCGGTCTCCCCGACGGCATACCGATTGCCGGGGTGGCCGGGGACCAGCAGGCCGCGCTGTTTGGACAGGCCTGTTTTTCCCCGGGTGATGCCAAATGCACTTTCGGCACCGGCTCATTCATCCTGATGAATACGGGTGCAGAGGTCCTGCAGTCACGCTCCGGTCTGCTGACGACCCTGGCATGGCAGCTGGGCGAGAAGGGCAAGCCGGTTTATGCCCTGGAAGGCGGCGCTTTTGTCTGCGGCGCCGCGGTGCAGTGGCTGCGCGATGAGCTGCAGATAATCCGCCATGCCCCGGAAGTGGAGGATCTGGCCCGAGAGGTCAGCGACCATGGCGGTGTGGAATTTGTGCCGGCGCTCACCGGGCTGGGTGCGCCGCACTGGGCCCCGGACGCGAGAGGCATGATCTGCGGACTCACCCGGGGCAGCGGCCGCGGTCACATCGCGCGGGCCACCCTCGATGCGATGGCGCTGCAGAATGCGGATATCCTGCTGGCGATGGAGCGCGACCTCGGTAAACGCATGAAACCCCTGCGGGTAGACGGGGGGGCAGCGGCCAACGACCTGCTGATGCAGATACAGGCCGATGTGTTGGGGCGTAAATTGATCCGCCCGCGGGTGATCGAAACCACGGTGGCCGGTGCCAGTTTCCTGGCCGGACTGGGCGTCGGCCTGTGGCAGGGTACCGGCGACATCCGCCGGATCTGGGAAGCGGACCGGGAATTCCGGGTAGAGATGCGACCCCGACAGCGGCGAGATCGTGTGGCCAGCTGGCAGAAGGCGGTAGAGCGCACCCTGCGCTGAGACGAATGCATGGCCGACATCCTTCCCTTTCGCAAGCCCGGCGCCAGCGAGCGCAGTCGCGGCAAGACGCTCTGCCGTCATGGCCACCACAAGTGGGTGGTGGACAAGGCACCACAGTTTGATGTGAAGCAGGGAAAGCTGGTCACCCGCTATCGCTGCAGCCGCTGTGACAAGACCCGGGTGAAGGCCCACTGAGGGAGCGCCGAATGCAGCCAACCGCCGATCTCTACTTTTCCATCCGCAGTCCGTTTTCCTATCTCGCGATCAGATATCTCGAGCAGCGTCTGCCGGAGCAGCCCCATGCGATCGAGATGCAGCTGCGGCCGGTGATGCCGATCGCGGTACGCAAGCCGGAGATGTTTAAGTCTATCGATCCCCTGGCGATGCCCTACCTCAAGCTGGATGCCACCCGGGCGGCAGAGCGCCACGGTATTCCGATCCGGGTGTGGCCGGTCCCCGACCCGATTCGGCAGGATATGGAAAGCCTGGAGATTGCCACGGAGCAGCCTTACATTCATCGCCTGACCTACCTGATGCAGGCTGCCTGTGAGGCCGGGGTCGGCATCGAATTTGCCCGCCGCCTCGCGACCCTGATCTGGGACGGCAACACGGATAACTGGCAGCAGGGTGACCATATCGCCCGGGTCGCGGATGCCGTGGGACTGTCGCTGGCAGCGCTGGATGCGGCGATCGAGGAGGCACCGGCGCACTACGCCGCAGCAATCGAGGCCAACCAGCGGCGCCTCCACGAGGCCGGGCACTGGGGCGTCCCCACTATTGTTTACCGTGGCGAGCCCTTCTTTGGCCAGGACAGGGTCGATACCTTCCTCTGGCGGGTCGCGCAGGACGCTGACCGCAGGGCTAACTAGAAAGCGCGCAGCAGTGCGGCTGCGGCGATACCCGCGGTGATCGCCGGCAGGGGCTTGCGCGTCAGTGCCAGAACCACGGCCGTGGTCGCCAGCGCCGCGCGTGCCCCGGCGTCTCCCTGCAGGGCCAGTGGCGTCACCACGGCGATCAGGACCGAGCCTGACATCGCGTTGATGAAACGCTCCACCCGGGGACCAATGGGTATCCGGGCCATGATCAGCAGGCCGCCGATGCGAACCGCGTAGGAAGCCAGGGCCATAAGGCTGATGGCCAGGACCACGCCGGTGGTGTCCAGGGCCAGGTTCACTTCGCCTTCCCACCCGCCTGGCCGGTCGCCGGCACCAGCAGTCCAGCCGCACCGCCGGCGAGGGCGCCCACGACCACGTGACTGTTGGGCGGCAGCCAGGCGACCGCGGCCAGCGCGGCCAGGGCCGCTGCCAGCCAGGGGACCAGGGTCGAGAGGTTCATGCGGCTACCGCCAAGCATGGAAAGCATAAAACAGCCCATGATCATATCCAGGCCGTAGCGTTCCGGGTCTTCAATGCCGGTGCCAAACAGCACCCCGACCAGGGTGCCGACCACCCAGGCCAGCCACAGAACGATACCGCCGCCGACCAGGATGCCGAGATTGCGCCGGCCATTGTGGTAGTCGGCCATCGCCATGGCCCAATTGGCGTCGGTCAGGACCAGCATGCTGGTGTAGCGCTGTGCCGGCGGCAGGTCCCGCATCCACGGGTACAGGGTCGCGCTCATCAGGAACATGCGTGCGTTGATCGCCAGTGTGACGGCGAGCAGGGCGGGCAGGGAGATGCTGGGGCCCCAGAGTTCCAGCGCGGCAAACTGGGCGGTGCCGGCAAACACCGCGGCACTCATCAGCAGCGCCTGCCACTCGGACAGGCCGGCGGGTATGGCGGCGACGCCGAAGGCGAGGGCGAACACGCCGACAAACAGGGAAATGGGTCCCAGCCGACGCATGCCGGCAATAATGCCGGCACGGTCAAGGCGGGTGACCTCCTCGGGGGTGTCGATCAGCCGAGCACCTCGTGCACGCTCTGGCTAAAGCGCGCGGCGAACAGGTCAATCTCTTCCTCGCTGATCGAGAGTGGTGGCGACATCACCATGTGATCACCGATTGCCCGGCACAGCAGCCCGTTCTCGTAACAGCGCTGATGGATCTTGGGCCCCAGGGACTTGGCCGGCAGTTCACCGTTGTCGAAGCTGACCGCACCCAGCAGGCCGTAGTTGCGCACGTCGATGACCTGGGGCAGGTCCCGCAAGCCATGCAGCGCGTTAGCCCAGTGCTCTCCCTTGGGGCCGCTGGCGCAGGTAAACAGGCCCTCTGCCTCGTAGATATCCAGGGCGGCCAGGCCTGCCGCGGCGGCTACCGGGGTGCCGGCATAGGTGTTGCCGTGGAAAAACTCCGGCATGGTCCTGGGGGTGGCTTCGAAGATCGCTTCCTGGATACTGTCTTTCACCAGCACGCCACCCATGGGCACGGTGCCGCCGTTGATCGCCTTGGCGCAGGTCATAATATCCGGGGTCACCCCGAACTCGATCGCCGCGAAGGGCGAGCCCGTGCGACCAAAGCCGGTGATCACTTCATCAAAGATCAACAGGATGTCGTGCTCGTCACACAGCTCCCGCACTTTCTGTACGTAGCCGACAGGCGGTGGCACCATGCCGCCGGCGCCGGAGATGGGCTCGATAATCACGGCGCAGATGGTGTCCGCGCCGCGCATGCCGATGATGTTTTCAAATGCGGCCACCATCTCATCAACGCCGTATTCCGGGCAGCCCCTGCTGAAGGCATTGCGCTTGATATCCAGCATGCCCGGCAGGAAATCAACTTTCTCCAGCAAGGGGAAGCCATGCCGGTTGTTGGGCATGCCCTGCACGGACGTACCGCCGACGTTAACACCGTGGTAGCCCATCTCCCGGGAGATAAAGCGGGTTTTGCCCGCCTTGCCCCGGGCGTGCTGGTACAGGTGGGCGATCTTGAGGGCGGTATCGACCGCCTCGGAACCGGAGTTGGTAAAGAATATCCGGTTCATGCCCTCGGGGGTGTACTGCATCAGGCGTTCGGCGAACTGGAAGCCCGGCGGCGTGCCGAACTGGAAAGGCGGGGCGTAGTCCAGTTCCATCAGTTGCTTGTGCACGGCGTCCGCCACCTCGCGCCGGGCGTGGCCGATATTGCAGCACCACAGCCCAGCGGTGATATCCAGCACATCCTGGCCGTCTTCCTTGTACAGGAAGGTGCCCTCGGCGCGCGTAAACATGCGCGGGTTGTCGCGGAATGCCCTGACGTTGGTGAACGGCTGCCACCAGTGTTCGAGATTCAGGTTGGTCATTGTCAGTTCCTCGCTCAGCGGTCCAGGCCGCCCATCAGCATGTATTTGATCTCGACGTAGTCATCGATGCCGTACTTGGAGCCTTCGCGGCCGCTACCGGATTCCTTGACCCCGCCGAAGGGCGCCATCTCGTTGGAGATAATGCCCTCGTTGATGCCCACGATGCCGTATTCCAGCGCTTCGGCCACGCGCCACACGCGGCCGATATCCCGGGTGTAGAAGTAGGAGGCGAGGCCGAACTCGGTATCGTTGGCCATCTCGATCACCTCTTCCTCGGTGGAGAAGCGCACCACGGGCGCCACCGGGCCGAAGATTTCGTTGCGGAACACCGCCATCTGCGAGGTCACCTCGGTCAGGACCGTTGGCTGGTAGAAGCAGCCGCCCAGGTCGTGGGGCCCGCCACCCAGCGCTACTTTCGCACCGGCGGAGACCGAGGCCTGGACCAGCTCGTTCACATCGTTGACCGCCGCCGCGTTGACCAGCGGACCAATCGAGATGCCGTCGTCGAGGCCGTTACCCACGGCGAGATCCGCGGTCGCTTTCACCAGCTTTTCGACGAAGGCGTCGTAGATGCTGTCCTGCACAAACAGCCGGTTGGAGCAGACGCAGGTCTGCCCGGCGTTTCTGTACTTGGAAATCATCGCGCCCTGTACCGCGGCGTCCAGGTCGGCGTCGTCGAAGACGATGAAGGGGGCGTTACCGCCCAGCTCCATGGACGTCTTCTTCATCGTTTCCGCGCACTGGGCTTCCAGCATCTTGCCCACGGGGGTCGAGCCGGTGAATGTGAGCTTGCGCACCACGGGGTTGGATGTGAGTTCGCCGCCGATCTCCGAGGAGCTGCCGGCGAGCACATTGATGACACCGGCGGGAATCCCCGCACGCTCCGCCAGTTCGGCCATGGCAAAGGCAGACAGCGGGGTCTCGGTCGCGGGCTTGATCACGATACTGCAGCCGGCGGCGAGGGCGGGCGCGGCCTTGCGCGCGATCATCGCGTTGGGGAAATTCCACGGCGTAATCGCGGCGACCACACCCACGGGCTGCTTGATGCAGACGATCCGCTTGTCGGCGGAGGGGCCCGGAATGACATCGCCGTCGATACGCTTGGCTTCCTCGCCAAACCACTCCACAAAGGCCGCCCCGTAGGCTACCTCGCCGCGGGATTCTGCAAGGACCTTGCCCTGCTCGGCGGTCATGATGATCGCCAGGTCTTCCTGGTTCTCCATCATCAGGTCGAACCAGCGGCGCAGGGCCTGTGCGCGGGTCTTGGCGGGCTGCCGCTTCCAGTCGACCATGGCCCGTTCGGCGGCGGCGATGGCCCGCGCGGTCTCTGCGGCGCCTGCCTTGGCGACGCTCGCGATTTCCTCCCCGGTCGCCGGGTTGCGTACGGCGAAGGTGGCGCCACTGTCGGCGTCAACCCATTCGCCATTGATATAGGCGCGCGTTTTCAGCAATGAGGGATCGGTCAGGGACAGGGACATGTGCTTTTCCTTTGGCTAGCGATCAATGAATGGGTAACTGCATAACCTAGCATAGAGCGCAGCTGTTTGCGGGACCATACCTGAAGTCAGGTAGGCAGATCGAGGGAGGCGAGGGGGTCGGTTCCGGGCTGCAGTGGCTGGGCGAGGGCATCGAAAAACAGGGAAAACAGGGCATTGTGAGAGGACAGGCCCAGCTTCTGGTAAATGTTCTTGCGGTGGACCTGCTCGGTCTGGGCACTGATACCCAGCTCCCGGGCCACGGCCTTGGAGGCGTGGCCGCGCAGGATCAGCTGCACCACATCCCGCTCCCGGCGGGTGAGGCGGCTGCTGCCGAACTCGCTGAGCACCTGCTGCACCTGCGCGTGCAGGCCACCGTCGGTGCCAGTGCCTGCTGTTACCGCCCCGCGCCAGTGCTGTTGCACCAGCGCGGCGATTGTCCCGGCGAGTTGCCGCAGGTCGCGTTTTTCGTCGTCGGAGTACGCCGGCAGGGCAGGGGTGCGCTCCAGGGAGATGGCCAGCGGCGTGCCATCGCCGGCTTCCACCAGGAAACCGACGTGGTCCAGGACGCCATTGGAGCTGTAGTAGAGCGCGAAGTACTCACTGTCGCTAAAGTTGTCCGGGGCGATGTCCAGAATGTGGAAAAAGCCGCGCACGCCGGATTTTGCCGCCAGGTAAAGCGGTGACAGTAGCCACAGGCCGTCGCGATAGGGACCCCCGAAGCCGGGCTGGTCACCCGCGTGCAGCGCGTTGTGCAGCACCTGCAGCTCGCCGCCGTCAGGATAGGCCATGATGACACCGCTATCGAAAGGCGCCACTGCATTCACCAGCGCCAGCAGCTGCGGACAGAAGTCCTCGCTGTCCAGTGCCGAGATGGCTGCGGGCAGGGCCCGCAGCGCGGGCGCTTCTGCATTCATGTGCTCGACTCCTGGCCGTGGTTGTTGCGGCGGCCGCCCAGGCCGTGCTTGCGCACCAGGCCCCGCAACTGGTCATAGCTCAAGCCCAGGGCCTCGGCGGTCCGCCGTTGATTATGCCCGTTCTGGCGCAGGCCTTCCTGCACCAGTTTCCGTTCGTAGGCCTGCACCCGTTCCGGGAAATCCGCCACCGGTGGTGGCTGGGCGCCTGCAGCCACTGCCTGCTGCGGTGGCTGCGGTTGGTCCTCCGCCACTGCCAAGGGCGGCGTGAACGGGTCGATCACGACCTCGTGCACCGCCTGCGTCGGGTCGCCCCAGCGGTGCAGGGAGCGCTCCACCGCATTCTTCAACTCGCGGATATTCCCGGGCCAGCGGTGCTGGCACAGCGTGGACATGGCGGCATCGCTAAAACCGGGAAACAGCTCCCAGCCGAGCTCCGCGCACATCTGCATGGCAAAGTGCTCCGCCAGCAGGGGGATGTCTCCGGGTCGCTCACACAGCGGCGGCAGGTGGATCACATCGAAGCTGAGGCGGTCGAGGAGGTCGGCGCGAAACGCTCCCTCCGCCACCTGCTGGCGCAAGTCCGTGTGGGTGGCGGCAATGACCCGCACGTCCACCTGGCGCGTGTCCTGGCCGCCGAGCCGCTCGAACTCGCCATACTCCACGAGACGCAGCAGCTTTTCCTGCAGCCGCGGCGACATGGTACCCAGTTCGTCCAGGAAAAGGGTGCCGCCATCGGCGCGCTCGAAGCGGCCCTGGTGGGCGCGGGTGGCGCCGGTGAAGGCGCCGACCTCGTGACCGAAGAGCTCGGACTCGAGCAGGGCATCGGCCATCGCCGCGCAGTTGACCTTCAGCAGGGGTGCATCCCAGCGGGCCGACAGGAAGTGCAGGCGCTCGGCAATCAGTTCCTTGCCGGTGCCTCGCGCCCCCAGCACCAGGACCGGGCGATTGATGGGCGCCAAGCGCGAGACGTGCTCGAGCGCCTGGGCGAGGGCGACGGAATCGCCGATGATGCTTTCAGTGTTGCGCATAAGGTTAAATTTACCTTATCTGCGCGCGAAAATAACCTGTTATGGGTATTCAACGCCTTTTCAGGGTGTGAATATTCTAATAAGTAACACGAAATAAACTATACAACCATCTGATATATATACACATTTTAAAAAGCTGGCACGAAACCTGTAGTAGCTATCTCGGGTGCACGCTTTGCTCCCACCGAACAGACAATCGGCAGAGGACACTGGCAATGCAGGGTCGGCAAGAGAGATTACTGGTTTACACCGCGCTGGTCATGGTGTGCGGCGCACTGGCGGCGCTGGCCGGTTGGTCCGCGGCACTGTGGACCCTGCTGCAGCTGGTCTGCCTGCTAGAGATTTTTTCCCGGCTAGCGCGTTTGGCCATGACTGCAGACGCTGACGACATCAACTACCGCGCCTGGGGCCGGTAACCAAGGAGAGTATCGACATGGGTATTTTTTCCCGTATGAGCGACATCATTAACTCCAACATCAATTCCATGCTGGATTCGGCGGAGGATCCGCAGAAAATGATTCGCCTGATCATCCAGGAGATGGAAGATACCCTGGTGGAGGTGCGCAGTGCCTCTGCCCGCGTATTGGCGGATCGCAAGGCCGCGGCGCGCAGGCTGGAACAGGTCCACGCCGAAGCCGAGGGCTGGGAGTCCAAGGCCCGCCTGGCGATCAGCAAGGAGCGCGAGGACCTGGCGCGCGCGGCCTTGCAGGAGAAGCATGCCATCGAGGAAGAGGCCGCGCTGGTGGAGGCCGAGCTGGGCGCTCTGGATGAACATATTTCCCAGCTCGGTGAGGAAGTCGCGCAGCTGCAGCAGAAGCTGACCGACGCCCGCGCCAAGCAGAAGACCATGCTGATGCGCACCCAGACCGTCGAGTCGCGGATCAAGGTCAAGCGCCAGATGCACCGGGAGGCGCTGGATTCAGCCTTTGAGCGCTTCGAGCACTTCGAGCGCCGCATGGACACCATGGAAAGCCAGCTGGAATCCATGGACCTGGGCCGTGAGGCCCCTGCGGACCTGACAGCGCAGATTCAGTCCCTGGAAGAGGATGAGCGGGTCAACGAGGAACTGGCCCGGCTCAAGTCCGAGCTACACCGCGGGAGCGACAGCAGCGGACACTGACCGGGCTGGCACTTCAACGCTACACTGACGCAGACAGCCCGAGGAAATAGCTGATGGAATTTTGGCAATTCATGTTTGTCCCCACGATTCTGTTCATGGTGATCGTGGCGCCGATCTGGATCATGATGCATTACCGCAGCGTGAACCGGTCTTCGCGAAGCCTGACCGAATCCGACCGCGAGTCGATCGAGGAGATGCTGGTGACTGTGGACAAGCTGGTGGAGAGGATTGGCGCGCTGGAGGATATCCTCGATGCGGAGCACCCGCAGTGGCGCGCACAGACAAGCCGCGAAGCGCGGCACAAGGAGTCTTGAAATGAGTGGACGACATAAGCGCCGGCGCGATGAACCCTTCATCGAGGGCGCCAACCGCACCCGGCGCAAGGTGCGCTCGCGCAAGCAGAGTGGCTGGGGTATGAACCTGTTCCGCAATACCCGGGACGGCAAGATCGGTGGGGTTTGCGCTGGCCTGGCAGACCACTGGGATGTGGCGCACTGGGTGGTCCGCCTGCTGTGGGTGGGCGCGTTCCTGTTTACCGGCACGCTGGCCCTCTGGGCCTACCTGGGTGCCTGGCTGCTGCTGGCGCCGCGCCCGTCGCGACGCTGGGGCGAAGACGCCACCTGGGAGGAAGACCCCGTGGAAGACGCCGGCATGGAAATGGAGTACGACGAGCGCCGGCACCACTATCGCCCGCGCAAGGTCTTCCAGTACAGCGAACCGGGCAGCGTGCGCCTGCAGCGCGCCCGCGAGCGCCTGGATGCCGCCCTGCAGCGGGTGGAGTCGATGGAGTCCTACGTGACTTCCCGCCAGTATGAGTTGAACAAGGAGTTCTCGCGTCTCTAGGGACCGCAGGCGGCTGGATGCAGCTTGGGTCCGACGGTCTGCAAACTGTGATAACTGGTTGAACCGCCGGGCTTTTCCGGGGCCGGGATTAGGCGTAGGCTGTACCTGGCATAATAAAAACATACCCAGTGTTCAGGGAGGGTGAATGCCCAGACCAAGACCGCAAGTCAAGGCAAGCAGGGCTGCCGCGGAGCCCCACGTGCCGCCGCCACACCCGCTGCTCGCGCTGACCGAGGCGCACCGCGTGGTGGCAGAAGTGATGAGCCTGCGTCTCAGTCGTGACGTACTCAAGCAGGCGCCGCGGGGTGACGGCCACGCGGTTATTGTGCTGCCGGGTTTTATGGGTGCCGACGGTTACAGCGCGGCCATGCGGCGCTTTCTCGCCAGTCGGAATTACGCGGTGCACGGCTGGGGCCTGGGACGCAACCTGGGGCCGCGAGAAGGCGTACTGGAAGCCCTGGAGGCACGCATTGAGTCCCTGAATGATCACTACGGCGAGCCCGTGTCGCTGGTAGGCCACAGCCTGGGGGGCATTTATGCCCGTGAGCTGGGGCGGATGGCGCCGGAGCGGATCCGGCAAGTGATTTCCCTGGGGAGTCCTTTCGGCAAGGGGCGGCGCAGCGGCTCCTACCCGGCGCGCCTGTTCGCGGCGCTCAACCCGCAGGAAAGCCTGCCGATCGAGGAGGATACCCTGCACGAGGCGCCCCCGGTGCCAACCACCGCTATCTACAGCCGCGGGGACGGCGTGGTGAACTGGCGCACCGCGGTGCAGACAGAGGGACATGCCCTATCCCAGAGTATCCGCGTCCCGGGCAGCCACTGCGGGATGACCCTGAACCCCACGATCTGGTACCTGCTTGCCGAGGTGCTGGCCCAGCCCCGCGGCGAGTGGCGCCCCTTCCAGCCAGGCAACTGGGCCAGGATGCTTTATTCCGCCGAAGCGGGCATGCAATTGCCGACGTAGGTGATGACCTCGGCGTCGCCAGAAAAGTCCCGCATCTCCACCCACTGCACCTGGAAATGGCTGCGCGTGATCAGCCACTCGCCGTCGATACGGCGGTAGTCGTCGCTGTACTGACCCGCTAGCTGGAAAGCGGTTTTATCCCGGGTGTTGAGGCTGTGGAAGTGCAGGCCTACCTCCGCGCTGGCACGATCAGTGCCGGTGATTTCCACCAGGGGGTTCTGGGCGTGGTGCATATCCACGATATGCGGATGACAGCCCAGTTCCTGAAACACGGCGACAAAGTCCTCACGCCGGTTGAAGCGGCCGATGTGGCCGAAATCGATGTCTACTTCCCCCGGCGCAAAGCAGGCCGTGACGAGGTCTGGCTGCTTGTTGTCGCAGGCGTTCAGGTAGCGGTACTTGAGACGGGTGACCGCCTGGCAGGCGAGCAGGTTGTCCAGCTGTTGTTGCAGGTGCGCGATTTCGCTCATGCGTGCCTCCGGCAAGGTTTGTTTGAATGATTGTCGGTGCTTTGCGGCCGCGATTGAACTGTCCGGGTTCAATCCTTTGTGTCCATGGCCTGCATTTTGCGGCCATGGCGCGTCAGCATGACCCCGGTGGCCTCGTCCCGGTATAGCTGTCGCTGGCGGCCGGCGAGCGTGGCACACAGGAGCGCCGCGGCGACAATCACCATCAGGGTTGCGCAGATATCCGCAAGGGAGGCTTGCACTTCCAGCAAGACACCGACACTCAGCGGGCCCAGGGCAGCAATGCAGTAACCCACGCCCTGGGCCATCCCCGACAGCTGTCCGGCGACCGCCGGCGTGGCGCTGCGCAGGACCAGCAGGGTCAGGGCCAGGCTGAAGCTGCCGCCCTGGCCCAGCCCCAGCAGGATCATGGCCGGCCAGCGCAGATGCTGGGGACCGACCAGGGCCAGTGCCAGACCCGTGCCGGTCAACAATAGCAGGAGCCACAGCGCCGGGCGCTGGTCGCGCCCCAGGCGCGCAATCCACGGTGCGGCGAGGGCGGCCACGATCTGGCACAGCACCGAGACCCCCAGCATCCAGCCAGCCAGGGCTTCATCCACACCCCGCTTCTGGAGCAGGGCCGGGAGCCAGCCGAAGACGATATACGCGAGCGAGGACTGGCAGCCCATGAGTAGCGTCACCTGCCAGGCCAGGGCGTTGCGCGCGAGCCCGCTTGCGTGCTCCGGGCGCGCTGCAGCCCCACTGGTGGCAGCCCCACTGATCGCAGCCCCACCTCTGGATGGCCGTGGTTGCGGCATACCCAGGCGCCAGGCCAGCAGGGCGCATACCGCGACCCCCGCCCACGCGGCGATGGACAGGCGCCAGCTGCCGAACCCGTTCGCCAGGGGCACACTGAGCCCGGCGCCAAGGGCGCCGCCCAGGCACAGGGCCATGGTGTATACGCCAGTGAGCAAATCCGCATTGCCGGGTATCTCCCGCTTGACCAACACCGGAAGCAGGGTGCCGGCAATGCCGATGGCGGCACCGGCAAGCAGGGTACCGGCGAACAGGGCGGGCACCGGGGGCAGGCCGCGCAGGGTGAGGGCGATGGCCAGCAACAGCAGGGCAGCCGAGAGGCAGCGCTCAAGCCCGAGGCGGCGGGCCAGCAATGGTGCCAGGGGCGCGAACAGCCCCAGACACAGAACCGGGAGCGTGGTCAGCGCGCCGATCGCCAGGGCGCTCAGCCCCAGGTCCTGCTGGATGCGCGTGAGAATGGGCGCCAGGGAGGCGAGGGCCGGGCGCAGGTTCAGGGCCACCAGGATCATCAGCAGCAGGAAAGCCGCCGGGCGCAGGCCGGAGCGCGAGTGGGTCACGGCAGCGGGGTCTCTCAGTCCGTGTCCTGCGCCTGTGCCAGGGCCCGGGCATGAAAGGCGATGTGGCTGCCCACGAAGCTGGCGATGAAGAAGTAGCTGTGGTCGTAGCCGCGCTGCATGCGAATGGTGGACTCGTAACCGGTTTCTTCACAGGCTGCCCGCAGCGCTTCGGTGCGCAGTTGCTCTTCCAGGAACTGGTCCGCATCGCCCTGGTCCACGAGCATGGGCAGCTGCAGTGCCCCCGCGCGAATCAGCTCGCAGGTATCGTAATTTTTCCAGGTCTCCCGGTCCGGGCCCAGGTAATGGCCGAAAGCCTTTTCGCCCCAGGGGCAGCGTGACGGGGCGACAATCGGCGCAAACGCCGACACGGACTGGTAGCGGGCCGGGTTGCGCAGGGCAATCACCAGGGCGCCGTGGCCACCCATGGAGTGGCCAAAAATGGAGGCGTTGCGTGTGTCTACCGGTTGCGATTCCGCCAGTAGCTCGGGCAGCTCCTCGGTCAGGTAATCGTACATCCGGTAGTGCTGGTCCCAGGGAGACTCCGTGGCGTTGACGTAGAAACTCGCACCCAGGCCGAAATCCCAGGTACCGTCGGGGTCGTCGGGCACCGACTCGCCCCGGGGGCTGGTATCCGGGGCGACCAGGGCAACACCGTGTTCGGCGGCGTAGCGCTGTGCCCCGGCCTTGTGCACGAAGTTCTCGTCGGTGCAGGTCAGGCCGGACAGCCAGTACAGCACCGGCACCTTGCGCTCCGCCGCCGCGGGGGGCAGGTAGAGCGAGCAGTGCATGTCGCAGTCCAGGGTCGGGGAGTGGTGCAGCAGGCGCAGTTGCTCCCCTTCGAAACAGCGGTTGCGGGCGATAATTTCCATGTGGCCTCCGCTCAGTAAATCACGACCGAGCGAATGCTCTCGCCGCTGTGCATAAGGTCAAAGCCCTGGTTGATGTCGTCCAGGGGCATGGTGTGGGTGATCAGGTCGTCAATGTTGATCTTGCCGTCCATATACCAGTCGACGATGGTGGGCACGTCGGTCCGGCCGCGGGCGCCACCGAAAGCAACGCCGTGCCAGGAGCGACCGGTGACCAGCTGGAAAGGACGCGTGGCGATTTCCTGGCCGGCGCCTGCCACGCCAATCACATAGGACTCGCCCCAGCCCTTGTGGCAGCACTCCAGCGCCTGGCGCATGACCTTTACGTTGCCGATACACTCAAAGCTGTAATCGACCCCGCCACCGGTCAGGTCCTGGATTGCCTCTACCACGTCGTCGACCTCGTCGGGGTTGATGAAATCGCTCATCCCGAACTTGCGGCCGAGTTCCGCCTTGGCCGGATTCAGGTCCACGCCGATGATGCGGTCGGCGCCCACCATCCGTGCGCCCTGGATCACATTGAGGCCAATGCCCCCCAGGCCGAACACCGCGACCGTCGACCCGGGTTCCACCTTCGCCCGGTATACCACCGCGCCCACGCCGGTGGTCACGCCGCAGCCGATGTAGCAGATCTTGTCGAAGGGCGCGTCCTCGCGCACCTTGGCCAGGGCGATTTCCGGCAGCACGGTAAAATTGGAGAATGTAGAGCAACCCATGTAGTGCCGCAGCGGCTCCCCGTCCAGGGAGAAACGGCTGCTGCCATCGGGCATGACGCCCTGGCCCTGGGTCTCACGGATGGACTGGCACAGGTTGGTCTTGGGATGCAGGCAGAAATTGCATTCCCGGCACTCGGGGGTATACAGCGGAATAACGTGATCGCCCGGCTTCAGGGATTTAACCCCGGCGCCGACCTCGCGCACCACGCCGGCGCCCTCGTGACCGAGGATGGCGGGGAAGGCACCTTCCGGATCGTCACCGGAGAGGGTAAAAGCATCAGTGTGGCATATGCCCGTGGCATGGATTTCCACCAGCACCTCGCCCGCCCGCGGCCCCTCCAGGTCGACGTCGATGACTTCCAGGGGTTTGCCAGCGGCAAATGCGACAGCGGCGCGAGTCTTCATGATGGGCTGCTCCTCATGTGATCGGGTTGGGTGGTCGCGAACGGCGAGCTGACATGGTAAGGCCCGCCCCGTTGACGGGCAAGGATGCTTTTGCCCCGGCCTGCTTTGGATTAGGCTGTGGCCTTCGAAGCGCTGACGGAATGGGCGAGCTACATGCAGGACCAGTGGGAGGAATTTGGCGGGGCAGGGGAGCCGCTGGTGTTTGCGCACGCGAACGGTTACCCGCCAGGCAGTTACCGCCGCTTTCTCGCGGCGCTGGCCCCGGTGGCGCAAGTCAGCGCCTATCGCCAGCGGCCACTGTGGAGCCGGCATCCGGCGCCACTGCGTGCCAACTGGGATGTTTTTGCCCGGGACCTGCGCCATGCACTGCGCCAGCGCTACACCGGGCCCGTGTGGATGATGGGCCACTCCCTGGGCGGGGTGGTGTCCCTGCTGGCCGCGATCAAGGAGCCGGCGCTGTTTCGCGGCCTGATCCTGCTCGACCCGGTATTCCTGCGCACCCGCCAGGCACTGCCACTGAACCTTCTGCCACAGCGCCGACTGCACAAGCTCCCGCTGGTGCGCAAGACCCTGCGGCGTCCCGCGCGCTTCGCGGATCACCAGGCCGCTTTTTCTTTCCATCGCGACAAGCGCGCCTTTGCGGCAATGGATGATGACTCTCTGTGGGACTACGTGCGCGCCGGCACGGTGGCGATTGATAACGAGGTGGAACTGGCGTACTCGCCGGCCTGGGAAGCCGCGGTCTACGCCTCGGTGCCCGTGGTGTGGCCGCGCCTGATGCGCCTGCGGCTCCCCACCCTGGGCCTGCGCGGTGAAAACTCGGATATCCTCACCGACGCAGCGCTGCGGCGCTGGGGTCGGCTGCAGCCAGGAGCCGAGCTGCATACCTGCCCCGGCGGCCACCTCCTGCCGCTGGAGCAGCCGGAGAATACCGCTGAACGCGTCGCGGACTTCCTGGGCCGGGTGAGTACCTGATGCTGCACCGCATCTGGCTCGCGTTTTTCGTCCTTGCCTTCATCAGCGGACTTTACCAGTGGCTGGCCGGTGGCGATCACGAGGTCTTCCAGCGGATGGTGGCGGCCCTGTTCGAGATGGCCGCCCTGTCGGTGGAGCTGGCGATCGGCCTGATCGGCCTGATGGCGCTGTGGCTGGGCGTCGTTGCGGTGGGGGAGGCCAGCGGCCTGATCGAACGCCTTGCGCGCCTGCTCTCGCCCCTGTTTACCCGCCTGATGCCCGAGGTGCCGCCGGGGCACCCGGCGGTGTCGTCCATGACCCTGAACCTGGCCGCGAATGTCCTCGGCCTGGACAATGCCGCGACACCCCTGGGGATCAAGGCCATGAAGGACCTGCAGACGCTGAACCCTTCCCCCAGCGTCGCCAGCAACGCACAGATCCTGTTCCTGGTGCTCAATACCTCTTCCGTTACCCTGTTTCCCGTCACCATCCTGCTCTACCGCGCGCAGATGGGTGCCGAGGACCCGGCGGCGGTGTTCCTGCCGATACTGATTGCCACCAGCTGCTCCACCCTCGCCGGTCTGCTGGTGACTGCATGGGTACAGAAGATTCGCCTCACGGACGCGGTGGTGCTTGGCTTCCTCGGCCTCGCCTTCGCCAGCCTGCTGGCCCTGGTGGGGTGGCTCAGCACCCTGGGTGCCGACCAGTTGCAGCGCCAGTCGAGCCTGCTCAGCAACCTGTTGATCATGGGGCTGGTGCTCACCTTCCTGGTCGTCGCCCACCGCCGCGCGGTCAACGTGTACGACACCTTTATCGAGGGCGCGAAGCAGGGTTTTGAAACTGCCATCAGTATTATTCCCTACCTGCTGGCGATGCTGGTTGCGATTGGCGTCTTCCGCGCCAGCGGCGCCCTGGAACTGCTGATGAGCGGCGTTCGCGAGGCGGTCGGGTTGATGGGCTGGGATGCGCGCTGGGTGGATACCCTGCCCACGGCACTGATGAAGCCGCTGTCGGGCTCCGGGGCGCGGGCGATGATGATCGATACCATGAACAACTTCGGCGTCGACTCGTTCCAGGGGCGCCTGGCGGCCACCTTGCAGGGATCCACCGAGACCACCTTCTACGTGCTGGCGGTCTACTTTGGTGCCGTCGGTATCCGCCACACCCGCCACGCCCTGGGCTGTGGCCTGGCTGCCGATGGCGCCGGTATCGTCGCCGCGATCCTGGTGGCCTACTGGTTCTATGCCTGAAATTCGCGCCTTTAAGCGCTGGACCGCGGGGCCTTCCCGGTCAGTTACCGCCAGCGCATGACGGGTCGCAGTGCCTGAGAGCTTCGCCAGCCGGATAGGCTTTTTGTGAGCCGTTTCAATCGCAGGCAAAAAAAAATCTGGCGAATTTTTCAGGGCGGTCTATGTTGATGTCAGTGCGCGATTCTCTCGTGCACTGACACGTCCCCTGGCCGATGTTTCTGCCCCGAAACATTCGGCTACCTTGGCCCGCAACATCTTCCAGATTAGCGGGCTTTTTTCTATATATATCAGATAGAAAGCGTCACAACCTCGAAAAATTCTAAATTACGCTCGGAGCTTCTGGCGCCGGAGTTCATGCGCGTGTCACCTCCTGCCATGAAGTGCTGGCCAGGGCCCGCCTGATCCTCTCCCACGGGCAGCAAATGTGGCCCGAACCGCGCCGCAATCGGGTGGACGACAGGGCATGCCTGAACGGCTTATGCAATTCAAGTGGGGACGGATACCATTTCTTTGCCGATGCCCACCCTGTTAAATGGGGACGGATACCATTTTCTAAGGTCGCTGCCGTCGTCGCTGCATTTAACCGCCGCGGAAATGGTATCCGTCCCCAATTTGCGCAGCACGCCCGGGTTTCATAAAAACGTCACAATTCGCGGCGTTAATTCGGGCACAATCCAATCTTCATTTGCAACGCCCGTGCTACAGTCGCCCTATGAACAGCAGTAACCCCATCAAACGCCGCCTCGCCGAATCGGATCAGGAACTGTTTATCCCCCGGGAGCTGAGCTGGCTGCAGTTCAACGAGCGGGTACTGCAGGAGGCGGCGGATATCAGCGTGCCGGTGATTGAGCGCCTGCGCTATCTCGGCATTTTTTCCAACAATATGGACGAGTTCTTCCGCGTGCGGGTGGCGGAGGTGCGCCGCCTGATTTCCGTGTCCTCGGGCAAGCCCAAGCAGCAGGCAAAAGACTTGCTGGCCAGCATCCAGGACCGGGTAGTGGCCCTGCAGAAGGATTTTGAAAAGGTCTATACCGTGGTGTTGCGCGACCTGCGGCAGCGCAAGATCTACATGGTGAATGAGGCGCAGCTGGACCCGGGCCAGGCGGTTTTTGTGCAGGAGTACTTCAGCCAGACGGTGCTGCCGGAGCTGGAGCCCATCCTTTTGCGCCAGGACCAGACGATTCCCACGCTCAACGATGAGTCGATCTACCTGGCCCTGGATATTCGCTCGGGGGAAAGCTACAACTACGCGGTGGTGGAAGTGCCCACCGATCGCCTGGACCGCTTCGTGGAGATTCCCCGGCGCAAGGGCAAGCAGGGCAAGGTGTTCATCACCCTGGACAACGTGATCCGGGCCTGCCTGCCGCAGATGTTTCGCGGCGTGTTTTCCATCGATGAGGCCGCCGCATACTGTTTCAAGTTCTCCCGCGACGCGGAGCTGGAAATTGACCCCGGTATCAGCGAGAGCCTGATCGACAAGATGGAGAGCAGCCTCAAGCAGCGGCGCAAGGCAGACGCGGTGCGCTTTGTCTACGACGAGACCATGCCCCAGCGCCTGCTCGACTACCTCAGCAGCCGCTTTGGCTTCGGTAAGTACGACAGCATGATCCCCGGTGGCCGCTACCACAATTCCAAGGACTTCATGTCCTTTCCCAACGTGGGCCCCAAGTACCTCGAGTTCAAACCGCTGCCGCCGATCCGGATCCCGAGGCTGGATGAGCCGGGCAGCCTGTTCGACAATATCCGCGAGCGGGACGTGTTCCTGTTCTATCCCTATCATCCCTTTGACTACATTGTCGATCTGCTGAAAACCGCGGCCCTTGACCCGGGCGTGACCTCGATCAAGATCTGCCTGTACCGGGTGGCCAAGATCTCGCGGGTGATTGACGCCCTGGTCAACGCGGTGCAGAACGGCAAGCGGGTGCTCGCGGTGGTGGAACTGGCGGCGCGCTTCGACGAGGCCGCCAACATCAGCTGGGCACAGCGCCTGACCGAGAATGGCATCGATGTGATATTCGGTATTCCGGGGCTCAAGGTGCACAGCAAGCTGCTGCTCATAGAGCGCCGCGAGCAGACGGGGCTGCGCTTTTATTCCCATGTGGGCACCGGCAATTTCAATGAGAAGACCGCGCGACTGTATACCGACTTCACGCTGCTCACCTATGACCAGGATATCGGGCGCGATGTTTACAACGTGTTCGATTTTCTCCAGTACAACTACAAGCGCCATGAGTTCGAACACTTGCTGGTGTCACCCCACAGCACCCGCTCCGGGATCGAGCGCCTGATCGAGCGCGAGATCGCCAACGCCCGTGAGGGCTATCGCGCCGAGATGCTCCTCAAGTGCAATAACCTGGTCGACACTGCCATGGTGGAGAAGCTGTACGAGGCGTCCAACGCCGGGGTCAAGATCAAGCTGATCGTGCGTGGCATGTGCTCCCTGCGCCCGGGACTCAAGGGCATCTCCGAGAACATCCGGGCCATCAGCATTGTCGATCGCTACCTGGAGCATCCCCGGGCCTACGTGTTTTACAATCGCGGCAACCCGGAGTACCTGATCGGCTCCGCTGACCTGATGACGCGCAACATTGATTACCGGGTCGAGGTGCTGTGCCCGATTCGGGACCTCGCGGCCCAGGCCGTGATCCAGGATGTTCTCGATCAACAGTGGCACGATAATGTGAAGTCCCGGGTTCTGGACGACACCCAGAGCAACCAGTTTGTGCGCGGACGCAAGAAAAGCGCCCAGATACGGTCCCAGGAGACCATCCATCGCTACCTGGCCACCGGCAAGCTGCCGCGCTACGCGCGCACCCGGATGCGCGATGCCAACACGCGGCGGCGATCAGGCGACTGAGCCGGCGTTTGCGCGCCTCGGACTCTGGGTTACACTCGGGGCTTTGCGTTCTGGAGGCTAAGCATGATCGGCTACGTGACGCTCGGTACGTCTGATCTCGACCGGGCAAAGCACTTCTATACCACCCTGCTGGCGCCACTTGGCGCCAGCGTTCTGATGGACCTGGGGCGTTTTGCGGCTATCGGCAGCGAGCCGGGGAGCCCCATGCTCGCAGTCTGCACGCCCTGGGATGAGCAAGACCCCACGCCCGGGAACGGGGTGATGGTCGCGCTGCCCGTGGGGTCCTTCGAGCGGGTCGACGAGATGCACGCCCGAGCCCTGTCCCTGGGTGGCAGTGACGAGGGCGCGCCGGGTGAAAGAGGGGAGGGCTTCTACGGCGCCTACGTGCGCGACCTCGACGGCAACAAGCTCTGCTTCTACCACCTCAATGGCGGGTAGCAGCCTACTCCTACTGCTGGATGATATCGCCACGGTCCTCGACGACGTGGCGGTGCTGTCCAAGGTCGCGGCGAAGAAAACCGCCGGGGTACTGGGTGATGACCTGGCGGTCAATGCCGAGCAGGTATCCGGGGTCCGCGCCGAACGTGAACTGCCGGTGGTCTGGGCCGTGGCCAAGGGTTCATTCCGCAACAAGTTGATCCTGGTGCCCGCGGCGCTGTTAATTTCGGTCATTGCCCCCTGGCTGATCACACCCCTGCTGATGTGCGGGGGCCTGTTCCTGTGTTATGAGGGTTTTGAAAAGCTCGCCCACCCCTTCCTGCACAGCAAGGAGGAAGACGAGCAACATCACCGGGAACTGACCAGGCACCTGGTTGAACCCGGGCTGGACCTGGTGGCGCTGGAGAAGCAGAAGATCCAGGGCGCAATCCGCACGGACTTTATCCTCTCTGCTGAAATTATCGTGATCACGCTGGGTACCGCCAGCGAGGCGGCATTTGCCACCCAGGCGCTGGTGGTGTCCGGCATTGCCCTGGCAATGACCGTGGGCGTCTACGGCCTTGTGGCCGGCATCCTCAAGCTGGATGACGCCGGCCTGCACCTGGCGGAAGCCGCAGGCGAGGGCGCCTGGGTCCGCTTCAAGCGCTGGTCTGGCGAGCGGCTGGTCGCCTTTGCCCCGAAGCTGATGAAAACCCTGGCCGTGGTCGGCACGCTGGCGATGTTCATGGTCGGGGGCGGTATACTGGTCCACGGCATCCACCCGGTGGCAGTGGGTATCGAACAACTGGTGCTCGCGGGCGGCGGCATTGCAGTGCTGGGCCCGGCCATCGACGTCGCCGGCTTCACCCTGCTGGCGGCACTGTTTGGTGTGTGCTGCGGGGCTGCGACCTGGGCTGTAATCAGCCTGGTGCAGCGGCTGCGTGGGGCCGGGGGCGGTGCGTAGACAGGGCAGTGATTGCGCGGATGCTTACCAAGTCTACTTTGGATAGCTTGGCCCATTATCGCCCAGGTCAACGGTCATGAACTAGCACCACTTTGTCCCGCTTGTGCGCCTTGTTGTATATTTTCAATGTTGTAGTGGTCAAGTAGATTTGGCCACCGTCATTTGAGCGTTCCAATAGTTTTGTTCCGCTGCATTCGGCGGTAATCCGCCGTTGCTTTGGTGCGGTCGCACCTGACTGTAGTACCCAATAATGTAATCACTGATAGACTGCTTTGCAGCCGGAAAATTCTGGTAGCCAGTCTCAGGAATCCACTCCGTTTTTAGGCTCCTGAAGAACCGTTCGGTTGGCGCATTGTCCCAGCAGTTACCACGGCGGCTAAGGCTCTGCTCCATTCGATAACGCCATAACAGTTGCCGGAATCCCAGACTCGTGTACTGGCATCCCTGATCTGAATGAAACAGAACGCCTTCAGGTTCTTCTCGCGATTCATAAGCCATTGTAAGCGCTTTCTTTACCAGCGCTGTATCTGGTGACAGAGACAGGGCCCAACCAACGGGCTTGCGCGCGAACAGATCCAGTACCACCGCTAGGTAGGCCCAGCGAGCGCCTGTCCAGATATAGGTAATATCGCCGGACCAGGCTGTGTTGGGCTGCTGCACATCGAACTCCCGATCTAGTAGGTTCGGAATATCAACATGTGGTTGCTCTGCCTTCTTGTACTTGTGCGACGGCATCTGGGTGCTTTCCAGGCCCAGCAGCTTCATCCTGCGGCCTGCACGGTACCGACTAAGAGGGGTTCCGCTTTGCGTCACAATCGTTGCGACAGTTCTAGCTCCCGCAGACCCATTGCTGACTTTGTGCGCGGCCTTGACCAGTGCCTTTAACCGTAATTCTTCAGGTTTGAAACCAGTAGGCCTGTCGCGCCACGCCCGGTAGCTACTGCGATGAACCTCAAAGACCTGACAAAGACGCTGCACAGCGTAGCTCTCCTGAAGCTGCTCGATTATCGAGAACTGTTCAGTGAGTCCGACATCAAGAGAGCTGTAGCCTTTTTTAGAATTTCTTTTTCCTCTTCAACACGCCTGAGCTTACGCTCTAACTCCTGGATGCGTTGCTGTTCCGGTGTAATTGCGTGTCCTGCAGGTGCCTTACCTCCCCGTTCTGAGCGGAGCTTTCGCACCCATGATTCCATCGTCGATTTACTCACACCCATGGCCTCGCAGGCGGCCCTGATTGTATAGCTATGATCTACAACCAACTGAGCGGCTTCCAGCTTGAACTCCGGGTCAAATCTTCTTCTTGTGGTGGTCATTCGTTCACCTGATCCTTATTACGAGTGATAGTATCACTCAAAGTCAGGTGGCCAAATTCACTATGCCACTACACTTCATCCAGGTTGCTAATTTTGATTCGTATTTAAGCCATGGTGATTTCAACGGCAGTGACTCCTTGGATGCCTAACGCCTCAAACACCGGCGCCGTTTACGGCGTCCGAGTGCTTTGACTTGTTAGCTGTATTTTGCACGACATTCGTAAGCATAGAGATTACTTTAAATTTACCGAAGAAAAGATGAACTAGAGTAATGCTCGAACCAAACTTTGGAATACCAAAAAGCTCTACCGTGTAGATTCTTTCATTGTTAGTGTTTGGCTTGCCAAACTCCATAAACTCCATAGGTTTTCCGGAGTAAAATGCTTCAATATCGGTTTCAATTTGACTCATAACAGGATCTTGCTCGCTAATTAAACTGCAATACACGTGTTTTATCGAATAATTATCTGGTAACGCAGCACCGCAAGACTTAAACACAATTCCACAAGATAGAGCATCAAAAAACTCATTTAACCTATTCGTATCCACCGGGTACTTGACGGTGCCATCAGGTAATTGAACCGATCCAGCAGCCAGCTTTTTTCTCAATGCCCCGTTATTGAAATCTAATTGGGGTTTTACTTTTTTTAAGAAAATTTCTCTAGCTCTATTGCTAGGAGATGCATTCATGCAGATTTGCGCAAGAACATAAAGATCATCTTTCGACTTGGCGTTGTTGTGTGCAACGCATGATTTTACGGTCAATAGCTGATCCTTCTCATTCTTAGGGAAAAAAGCTTTTGGTGGAATATGTTCCTTTGTTACACCTTTTTGGGAACATCCTTGAAAGTAGCAACTCAATCTGATTTTCCTAGTACAGCTAACAGCTACTTAGTTTTACAAATTCAGATATCACCACGGCTCCAGATACTCGCGCCCATACCGGTCAATCTACGCCCACCTCGCTGACAATCACAGCCTTTCCCAACTCCTAAGCCTGTCGGACTCCATTGGTCCATCTGACAAAGGCATTGTGCGCAGCAAGGCGATAGCCCATTGTCACATCTGGCGACATAAGAGGTCTAGTTGCGTGACCGTCGCTGGCAGGGCTGCTTTCGCGTACATTCGACTTTGACCCATGAAAAACAGCATGCGGCAGCTTGTCTTGCACAGGTTGTGGTCCTTTTAGTGGCACATTCGCGCCAGGACCATCAACGCCCAGAGAAATCACTTCAGCAACGATCCCAACACCCCCCGGAACAGCTTGCGTCCCAGGCTGCTGCCCGCGGCCCTGGCCATGCTCTTGAAAAATGCCTCGCTGGTGCTCTGGCGGCGGGAGCTGGAGCGGGCTTTGGGCTTGTTCTCTGCGCGCCGGGAGAGTTCCGCTTCGGCCTCCGCACTCTGGTGTTTGGCCGTGCGCTCCAGCAGGATCTCGTGGGCGGAGTGCGGGTCGACCGCGTCGCGATAGCGCGCCTGGTTGGGGTCGTGGGCTAGCACCGCATTGCGCTCTGCATCGCTGGCGGGCCCCATGCGTGACTGCGGTGGCCTGACCAGCACGCGCTCCACCGGGCTGGGAATGCCCTTATCCTGCAGCGTGGACACCAGCGCCTCGCCCACGCCCAGTTCGCTGATGGCAGTGACCGTGTCCAGAGCCGGATTCTCTCGGAACGACTGCGCGGCGACACGCACCGCCTTGCGCTCCTTGGGGGTGTAGGCGCGCAGCGCGTGCTGCACCCGGTTGCCCAGCTGGCCCAGGACCGAATCCGGCAGATCCGCCGGGCTCTGACTGATGAAGTAGACCCCGACACCCTTGGAGCGGACCAGGCGCACGACTTGCTCGATTTTCTCCAGCAGGGTGCGGGGGGCGTCGTTGAACAGCAGATGGGCCTCATCAAAGAAAAATACCAGTACCGGCTTGTCCGGGTCGCCCAGTTCCGGAAGGCTCTCGAACAGCTCGGAGAGCAGCCACAGCAGAAAGGTCGAATAAACCCGCGGGCTGCGAATCAGCGTATCGGCAGCCAGCACGTTGATCACACCGCGCCCGTCGCGGGTGGTTTGCATAAAGTCCTTGAGCTCCAGCGCGGGTTCACCGAAGAAAGACTCGCCGCCTTCACGCTCCAGCACCAGCATGCGCCTGAGGATGGCATTGATCGAGGCCCGCGACACGTTGTAGGCACTGCCGAGTTCCTTGCCGTGATCGCCGAGGTACTCCAGCGAGGATCGCAGGTCGGCGAGGTCGACCAGTAGCATGCCCTCGTCGTCCGCAAATTCGAACACCAGGTTGATCACGCCTTCCTGGGTGTCATTCAGGTCCAGCAGCCGCGAGAGCAGGGCCGGCCCCATTTCGGAGACGGTGGCGCGCACAGGGGTGCCCAGCTTGCCAAATACATCCCAGAAGGCCACGGGGTAGCCGGTCTGGCGGTAGTCCCCGATGCCGATTTTCTGCACCCGTTCGTCGATCTTCGCATGCGGCTTGCCGGCCTGGCTGATGCCGGATATATCGCCCTTGATATCGGCGAGAAACACCGGCACCCCGAGATCGGAGAAACCTTCGGCGAGGCATTGCAGGGTGACGGTCTTGCCTGTGCCGGTGGCGCCGGCCACCAGGCCGTGGCGGTTGGCATAGCGCGGATTGAGGTAGATTTTGCCAGCATCGCTGCCGCCAATCAGAATCCCTTCCTTCATTGTGCGAGGCCTCTCGTAATCGCGGGTATCGATGCGGGCGCAGTGCCCCGTTCCCCATATTAGGGCGCTTCCAGGGCGCTTGCCAGCACCGGCTCGGCTTCGAGAGCGGGGATATTGCCAGCTGCGATACCTTTACACCTTTGCCGGCGGCAGCCCCCGGGGAATCTCTGCGAGACCGGCAGTGCTTAACTGGCGCTGGCGTTTTTCGGTCGCGCCTTCGCTTTCGGCTGGCGTTTCACCCCTGTGCTCGTCTTGGGTTTTTTAGCGGCTGATTTAGTTCTTGCAGCCGGTTTAGCCTTCGCTGCGGATTTGCGTTTTGCCTGACTGGCCGACTTTGTTGCGGGCGTTTTGCGCTTGCTGCGGGTCTTTTTGCTGGCGGCGGATTTGCGCGGCGCGGCGCTGGATTTGCGCGCTGACTTGCGCGCGGGCTTGCGCACCAGTCCCGCCACCTCCTCCAGTTCCACCAGGGCGTCCTCAAGATAGTCGATGATTCGCTGTACCTGGGGGATGGACCGCCGGCAGGCGACGATGCCGAACTGCAGCTGTTTGTTATAGCTGACCAGGGTGAAATTCATGGCAAAGCCATCGAATACGATGGAGGCCGGATACATCCCCTCAAGGCTGGCGCCGTTCCAGTACAGGGGCTCCCTCGGGCCCGGCACGTTGGATATCACCGTGCTGAAAGCGGGCAGGCGGTTGGCCAGGCCCAGCACGGAGGTCAGCAGGACGGGCACCTGCGTGATCTGCGAGAACAGCATTGCCTCCCGCCGGGTCAGGCTTTGCATCAGTGCCTTGCCGGCCTGCATGGAGGTTTGTATCTGGCGCAGGCGACCCTCGGGGTTGGCCACGTTGGTGGCCAGGTCGGCGGCAATAAAGCCCACGGCATTGGATGAATCCAGGTCGTCGTCGGCGCGCAGGGAGACGGGGGTCATCGCCTTCAGCGATTTCTTCGGCAGGTCGTTGGTTGCCAGCAGGTAGCTGCGCAACGCGCCGCCGCACATCGCCAGCACGATGTCATTGATCGTCGCATCACTTGCCTTGCCCACGGCCTTGATCCGCTCCATGTCCCAGGTCTGGGCAACGAATCGCCGCGCCCCGGAAACCTCGGCATTCATCGCGGTGCGCGGAACATCGTGCCAGGGCACGGAGAGGTCGCCGCTGCGGCCGAAAAAGGCGCCGCCGAACTGGCGGAATGCGCCCAGCAGGTTCGCCGTGGTGTCGAACTGCTCCCGCAGTGCGCCGACCACGTTGCGCAATTCGCGCTCTCGTGGCACCACCCTTTGCCTGGGTCGCTGGCCGAGGAGCGTGGCCTTGTAGGACTCGTAGGCCTGCAGCGACAGCGGCGAATGCTGGGCCTTGTCGCTCTTGCGGGTGGAGTACATGGAGTTGACCATGTGCATCGCCCCCATGCCGTCCGTGGCGGCGTGGTGCGACTTCATGTAGAGGGCAAACTGCCGGTTCTCCAGGCCCTCGATCAGGTGGGTTTCCCACAGGGGGCGATTGCGGTCCAGCAGCGTGCTGTGCAGCCGCGATATGAGCATGAACAGCTCGCGGTAACGGCCTGGCTGGGGCAGGGCGGAGTGGCGCACGTGATAATCAATGTCGAAGCTCCGGTCCTTCTCCCAGTACAGCGGTCCCAGGGGCCCCGCGCGGCCGGTTTTCACGAACTCGCCGAAGGGCGGCTTGTATTCCTCCTCCGTTTTCAGAACTGCCATCAGTTCCGCCAGGAACTCAGCCTCGTCAGCGCCCTCCGGCAGGGTGAACAGGTGAAGGCCGCCTACGTGCATGGGCGTCTGGCGCTTTTCCAGGTACAGGAAACCGGCGTCTGCGAGATCGATTCGGCGCATACTGCGTATCCTTGTTATTGATCTTCTTCGCTACATTAGACCGAAATCCCGCCGAGTAAAAGAGCCCCCGGGTGAGAGGTGACCCCCCCTGCCTTTCGCTCTACACTGAAAGCCCCCTCGCCAAGGAGATAACCATGTCTCGATTCGCCCTCCCGCTGATTGCCGCGCTTTTGTTCTGGTGCGGTATCAGCCATGCCCAGGACCAGGTGCTATCAGCGCACGCCCAGACCACGCTGGATATCTATCGCACTATCGTTGAGGTGGATACGAGCAAACGCCAGAACAATACGCTGCGCGTGGCCGAGTATCTTGCCGGTCAACTAAGGGGCGCCGGATTTCCCGAGGAAGACGTTGAGGTGCTGCCGCTGGGGCCATTCGCTTCGCTGGTTGCACGCTACCGCGGTGATGGCAGCGGCGGTGACCCCATCCTGTTCCTCGGCCATATGGATGTCGTGGAGGCAAAGGCCAGCGACTGGGAGCGACCCCCTTTCGAGCTAACCAGCGATGACCGCAACTTTTACGCTCGCGGCACGATCGATAATAAATTTGGCATAGCGCAGCTGACGTCCACGTTTGTGCGCCTGCGCCAGGAGGGGTTCACGCCGACGCGTGACCTTTACCTGGTTTTCTCCGGTGACGAAGAGAGCGGAATGACGACCACGCGGATGCTGGCCTACGAGCGGCCGGACCTTGCGCGCGCTGAGTACGCCCTGAATTCCGATGCCGGCGGGGGCGACCTCGATAGTAAAGGCCGGGCGATTTCCTACAATGTACAGGCAGCGGAGAAGACCTACGTCACCTGGGAAATCACCGCGCGCAATCCGGGTGGGCACAGTTCCCGTCCGCGGCTGGATAATGCGATTTACGATCTCGCAGACGCCATAGGGAAAATCCAGGCCCATCGTTTCCCGGTGCGCTGGAGCGAGATGACCCTGGCTTACTTCCAGAGCACGGGCGAGCGATTGGGCGGCGAAGTGGGAGAAGCCATGTTGGCCTTCGCTTACGACCCGGCTGATGAGGCAGCTGCGGATCGCCTGTTCCGTGAGTCTTCCTATGTAGGCACCACGCGTACGACCTGCGTGGTAACCATGCTCGATGCAGGGCATGCGGAGAACGCCTTGCCCCAGTCGGCCACCGCGACGGTGAACTGCCGGATTTTTCCCGGCATTGGGGTTGAGGCGGTCAAGGCAGAGCTGGAGCGGGTGGTGGCCAACCCGGAAATCTCCTTCAGGATGCTGGGTGACCCTACCGAGAGCCCGATTTCAAAACCCCGGGACGATGTCATGGCAGTGATCGCCAAGGTCGTGCGAAGCCGCTATGCGGGTGTGCCAGTTATCCCCTACATGTCCTCCGGAGGCACCGACGGGATGCATTTTCGCAAGGCGGGCATTCCCACATTTGCCGTCAGTGGGATTTTTATGAACCCCGACGAGAAGTTTTCCCACGGCCTCAATGAGCGGGTGCCCAGGGCGGCATTCTTCGGCGCCCTGGATCATTGGCACACGATCATTCACGAACTGGCCGGTTCCCGTCCCTGAAAACTGAATCTGTCGCTTTTTCGATCGGGTCGAAAACCCGACAGATAGCCCGATTGTCCATTCTGCGCCAGTCTAACCTGACATGTAGACAAGGGAGACGGGCGCATGATGGTTTGGGGACTGGGTGGACAGGGCGCGGAGTACGCTCGCCCAAGAAAATCGCGCAGGATGGCCAGCGATGGCATCCGCATTCTAAGCTGGGTCGCGGCGGCAACGCTGTTCGTGCTGCTTGCCGGCCCCCTGGTGTGGCCACTGGTGCTGGTGGCCTGTGTGTTCTGCCTGGGCCTGACCTAGCGCCCGGCGCCGCAAGCGCCTTCTAGAGCCACTTCACCCGCCGGAACAGCAGCAACATCCCCCCGGCGATGCCCGCCATCAGCAGCAGTACGGCGAAGTAGCCATAGTGCCAATGCAGCTCCGGCATGTGGTCGAAGTTCATGCCGTAGAGGCCGGCGAGGAAACTCATCGGTACAAAAATCGCAGTGATGATCGTCAATACTTTCATCGTGTTGTTCAGCTGGTGCGAGCTGATCGAGATATAGCCCTCCACCAGGTCACCACAGATCTCGTAGTACATGCTGCACAGGCTGTAGATGCGCTCACAGCGATCGTACAGGTCCCGGCGCAGGTGGAGCGACTCGTCCTTGCCCGCGCCCAGGTGATCCGTGCCCTCGTGCAACAGGTGCTCGGTCATGCGCTGGTGGTAGCTGAAAATCCTGCGCAGTTTGCGCAGCCTGGATCGGTACGCGACCAGCTTGTTCATCACCGCCTCTGAGTCGCCCTCCAGCAGGCTGTCCTCGAAGTCACCCAGGGTGTTCTCGAACTCGAGGATGTGGTCTAGGTATCGCCCGCAGGCAAAGGTCAGCAGGCGCAGCACCAGCTCGTTGGGTGCCGACAAGAGGTCCGCCGGTTCGTTATTCCAGAAATGGTTGATGCTGACGGAGGTGCCGCGGTGCAGGGTGATCAGGCAGCGGTCCGAGACCCAGAGGCCGACCTGCTGTGGCACGAGGGTCAGGGTATCGTCGATGCTGGATATGCCCCGGAAGAGGATAAAGGTATTGTTCGCGAAGGCTTCGATCTTTGGCGGATGGCGGGAGCGGGCACTGTCTGTGATCGCCAGCTCGTCGCAGCCCAGGTCAGTGAGCAGCTCGCGAATCTCGGCGGTAACCTCGCCCTCAATGTCCAGCCACAGTTTTGTGTCGGTATCAGTGCGCCACTGCTTTACCAACTCCCGACCGCCGAGCTGCTGCTGACCGCCTGGTGATAGCAACTTAGCGTGTATCATGTTACACACCCTGTTTTAAAAGCCCGTTTGGATCATAGCATGGAACGACTGCAGGAAATCCTGAATACCCCGATCATCGTGCTGGGCGATATCAGCATCGACCTTGCCAGGATTCTCAGCGTGGTTGCCTTCGTCCTGGTGGGCGCCTTGTTCGTTGCCTGGAGTACTGGTTTCCTGCGGGGCAGGATGCAGGCCCGCGGCATCAATCCCAATGCCGTTCAGCTGATCAGTCGCGCTTACCTGATTATCGCCCTGGCGATCCTGGGCATCATCACCCTGGACCTGTTGAGCGTGCCCCTGACCGCCTTCGCGTTCGTGTCCGGGGCGGTGGCGATCGGCGTCGGCTTCGGCGCGCAGAACATTATCAATAATTTCATCTCTGGCTGGATCCTGATGTGGGAGCGGCCCATCAAGATCGGTGATTTTCTGGAGCTGGGTGACGTGCGCGGCACGGTGGAAGCAATCAATACCCGGTCCACACGTATCAGGCGGGTAGACGGCGTGCACCTGCTGGTGCCCAATAGCCAGCTGCTGGAAAATACGGTGACCAACTGGACGCTTATGGACAACCTGGTACGCACGGCAGTCCGGGTCGGCGTGGCCTACGGTTCCGACGTGCGTCTCACTGAGAAACTGATCGCCCAGGCCGCACAAGAGCACCCTGACGTTCTGCAGGAACCGGGTTGCGCGGTTATTTTCGATGATTTTGGCGACAGCGCCCTGGTGTTCGAGCTCAATTTCTGGGTGCATGCCTCCACCGAGCGTGGCCTGCGCATGATTCGCAGCGACCTTCGCTTCCGGATCGATGCCCTGTTTCGGGAACACGACCTGGTGATCGCCTTTCCCCAGCGCGACGTCCATGTGGACGGCTCCCTGCGCCTGCTTCAGGACTGAGCCCAGATTCACCTGCGCTTGCACTATACTGTGGGTATGAATCTCCGCGGAAATCCAATCAGGCTGTGCCGGCTGCTTCTGCTGTGCAGCGTATTGCTGGCGACCTCCGCCACAGCGGAAATCTGGCGGGTGGACGTGGAAGGCGCGATTGGGCCGGCGACGGCCGATCACATGATCCGCGGCCTGGCTGCGGCGGAGGCCGCGGATGCTGCCCTGGTGGTACTGCGTATCGATACCCCCGGCGGCCTGGACAATGCGATGCGCGACATGGTCAAGGCCGTCCTCGCCGCACAGATACCGGTAGTCGGCTATGTGGCCCCGGGTGGCGCCCGTGCTGCCAGCGCCGGCACCTACATCCTCTACGCCACCCATCTCGCCGCGATGGCGCCCGGCACCAACCTGGGGGCCGCGACACCGGTGCAGATGGGCGGGCCGGGCTTGCCTGGCACGCCAGACCCGCAGCCAGACGCGCCCCCGCCCGACGCCGCGCCCGGGGACCAGGCCGGTGACCAGGGGCAGGCGGAGCAGGGCAGTGACACGCCGATGCCCGCCACGGCCATGGAACGCAAGATGGTCAATGATGCGGTGGCCTATATACGCGGTCTCGCGGAACTGCGCGGGCGCAATGCCGACTGGGCCGAGAAGGCCGTGCGCAGCGGGGCGAGCCTCAGCGCCAGTGCTGCCCTGGACGCCGGGGTAATCGATCTGGTAGCTCCCGACTGGCCCGCATTGCTGGCCAGCCTCGACGGCCGGCAGGTGACCGTCAACGAGCGCGCTGTGACCCTGGAAACAGAGGGCCTTGCGCTCTATCACCACGAGGTGGACTGGCGCAGCGAGTTCCTGGCGGTAATTACCAACCCGAATATTGCCTACCTGCTGATGCTTGCCGGCATCTATGGGCTGCTGATTGAGTTCTATAATCCGGGTATTGGCCTCCCGGGCGTGGTGGGTGCGGTCAGTCTGCTGCTGGCACTCTACGCCTTCCAGGTTCTGCCGGTGAGCTATGCCGGGCTCGGCCTGATTGCGCTCGGCGTCGGCCTGATGACGGCGGAGGCCTTTGCGCCCAGTTTCGGTATCCTCGGCCTGGGCGGCGTGGTTGCCTTTGCCGTCGGCTCCGTGATGCTGATGGATACCGAACTGCCGGCCTACCAGATCGCCCTGCCCATGATCGCGGCGGTCACCGCGTTTAGCGCGGGCCTGCTGATTTTCGCCCTGGGCATGTTGATGAAGGCCCGTCGCGGTGCGCTGGTAAGCGGTATCGAGCATCTCGTCGGTGAGACCGTGGTCGTGGATCACGTGGCCGCTGACGAGATCACCGTCTGGCTGGACGGCGAGCGCTGGCAGGCGCGCTGCGCCACGGCGCTGCGCCAGGGTGAGCGTGCAGTGGTCACCGGATTCGACGGCCTCACGGTCGTCTTGCGCAAGGATGAAGAGGGTTCAGATCATGTTTGAGATTGAGTATTTCGGCGCCGTGCTGGTATTTCTGTTTATTGCCCTGCTGTTGTCGATGTTCCGCGTGCTGCGCGAGTACGAGCGAGGCGTTATTTTCATGCTTGGCCGCTTCTACAAGGTGAAGGGGCCGGGGCTGATCATCATCATTCCCGTACTGCAGCAGATGGTGCGCGTGGATTTGCGCACCGTGGTGATGGACGTGCCGACCCAGGACGTGATTTCCCGGGACAACGTATCGGTGCAGGTTAACGCGGTGCTGTATTTCCGGGTGATGGATCCGCAGAAAGCGATTATTCAGGTAGAGAACTACCTGGAGGCCACCAGCCAGTTGTCGCAGACGACCCTGCGCTCGGTGCTCGGCCAGCACGAGTTGGACGACATGCTCGCCGAGCGCGACCAGCTGAACTCGGATATCCAGCACATCCTCGACAAGCAGACCGAGGCCTGGGGCATCAAGGTGGCGAATGTGGAAATCAAGCACGTGGACCTGAATGAAACCATGGTGCGCGCTATCGCCAAGCAGGCAGAGGCTGAACGCGAGCGCCGGGCCAAGGTGATCCATGCCCTCGGCGAATCCGAAGCGGCGGAGAAGCTGGCCAACGCGGCCCAGGTGCTGTCGACCCAGGAGCAGGCCATCCAGTTGCGTTACCTGCAGACGCTGGTGGAGATTGCCGGCGACAAGAGTTCCACCATTGTATTCCCGCTGCCTGTCGACCTGCTCGAGAAGCTGCGCTCCTGATCAGACCCTGGTAGCGACCGGCGGGCGGCCAGTGGCGCTCGCCCGCGGGCCGGGTCGCGCCCTGGTTCCAGCGGTGGCACACTGGCCGGCCCTGTCCAAACACATCAGGAAGTGAAGACCATGCGCTGTATCGAAATCACCGAGCACGGCGGCCCCGAGGTATTACAGCTCGCCGCGCGTGAAAAGCCAGTCCCGGGTGCCGGGGAAGTGTTAATCGCGGTGGAGGCGGCGGGGGTCAACCGCCCCGACGTGGCCCAGCGTTACGGTCTTTATCCCCCGCCGCCGGGCGCCTCGGACCTGCCGGGGCTTGAGGTAGCCGGGCGGATAGCGGCCCTGGGTGATGGCGTGACTGGCTGGGCAGAGGGCGATCCCGTATGTGCCCTGACCAACGGTGGCGGCTACGCGGAGTATGCCGTGGCCCCCGCGGGCCAGTGCCTGCCGGTCCCCGGGGGGCTGAGCGCGGTCGAGGCCGCGAGCCTGCCGGAGACGTTCTTCACGGTGTGGACCAACGTGTTCGAGCGCGGCGCGCTGCAGGCCGGCGAGTCGCTACTGGTTCACGGCGGCAGCTCCGGTATCGGGGTCACCGCTATCCAGATGGCAGCGGCGCGGGGTGCGCGTGTGTTTGCCACCGCCGGCAGCGCAGAAAAGTGTCGCGCCTGCGAGGCCCTCGGGGCCGAGCGGGCTATCAATTACCGCGAGGAAGACTTCGTGGAGATCCTCAAGGATGCCACCGACGGCAAGGGCATCGACGTGATCCTGGATATGGTCGGCGGTGATTATATTGGCCGCAACCTGCAGCTGGCGGCCGCTGATGGCCGGGTGGTCAATATCGCGTTTCAGCAGGGTTTTGAAGCCACGGTAAATTTCGTACCGCTGTTGATGAAACGCCTGACGCTCACCGGCTCGACCCTGCGGCCGCGCTCCGCCGCAGACAAGGCGGCGATTGCCGACTGCCTGCGCGAGCAGGTCTGGCCGCTTGTGGCCAGTGGCGAGATCAAGCCTGTGATCGCACAAACCTTTGCCCTGGATGAGGCCGCGGCGGCGCACACGCTGATGGAGAGCAGCAGCCACATCGGCAAAATCGTGCTTACCTGCTAGCCTCCGTGTCGTCATCGCCTTTCCCCGGTGGGGGGGCGGTGTCACCGAACCAGCGGTCCAGCTGGGCGCGGGTTTTGCGTCTCACCCCGTCGTCGATATATTGCGTCACCGTGGCGAAGGCCAGCACCAGCACGCCGAGGTCGTCTGCATAGCCGATCCCCGGCGTCAGGTCGACAATCGCATCCAGGGGCGCGATAAAATAGCCCAGGGAGGCGTAAACCGTCGCCCTGGCCCAGCGTGGCGTTTCCTCGCGCTGGGCTGCGTAGTACATCAGCAGGGCCTTCTCCACCACCTCGCGCCCGGCGCGTCCGGCGTAGCGTCGCAGCTTGCGCCAGAAGCCCGCGTCGCTGTAGGCATCGAGGTATTCATTGTGCGGTGGTTTCTGTTCAGCCATCAGCCGAACATCCAGGGCCGCAACTGGTCCAGGTTCTCGACGATGATCTGCTGGGCCTCGGCCTCGCGTTGCTCTGCATGGGGGTCGATATTCAAGAGCTTGAGGGCATAGGGTACGAGTTTGGCGCGGGTGTGGATCTCCAGGGCGCCCGCCTGCATCCCGTAGTCGGTTTCCACCACCTGCCGCTGGTCGGGGCGCAGGCGGGGGTCGGGCACGATACGGATGGTGGCATCGGTATTCCATTCGTCATCATCGGCCGCGCCGTGGGGTGAGGCATCGAGTATTTCCGGTGTTTCCCGGAAACGGCTCAGGACAAAATCCCGGTAAGCCTGGTTTTTTTCGCACCAGGCGCGCACGTGCCAGCGCAGGCCCGTGTAGACGAGGGTGTGGGGCACGATAATGCGCCCCTCCCGGTCAGGGTGGTTGATCGAGACGTAATCGACTTCCAGGCGCTTTTGCTGGCGGGCCGCCTGCATGATGGGGCGCAGGACATCGGGGCTGACGTCGCGCACGGGCACTGACAGCACCTCCACGTTGGCCACGTTAAGCGCCAGGGATTCAAATACGTTGGACAGCTCGTTGTTGCGCGCCATCAGGTGCAGGTATTCGTCGGCCAGGCCCCGGGTTACCCGGGGCTTGAAATCCGGAGATGGCTTGTAGCCCTTGAGGTACTTGTCGTAGACCAGGTTACCGCTGCCAATTTCGCGGATGTAGTTGTTGATGTCCTTGCTGGCCTGCTGGCGACCGATGCCGAAGGTCTCGCAGAGGTGCCGGGTGGTCAGGCGGCCCTCCCACAGCACCAGGGTCTCGATAAAGCGGTAACGGACCAGTAAGTCCCAGCGTATAGGCCACTTGCTTGTTGCCGACATCGGCATCGCCTCCTCTTGTGGTGGCGTCGGTCCCCGATTAACCTGTCACCATCGATGACATGTCGCTGCAGACAGGGTACTCAAGTCATGACAGAGCGCAAGCGGGAAGACGGACGGCGTGGATCGGCGGCCTGATACGGCTGACATCCAGCGGTTGACCGACCAGTTGGAACGCGATCGTGATGCGTCGATCGTGGAACTGAAACAGCGGGACCACGCGATCGGCGCCCAGTGCGCCGTCAGTGACCCTTGTGACAGGTTGCTCTACTGGCTCGATCAGGTGGCACCGGCGGAGGCGGCGCGCCCGGGCATTGCCAGTCTCGGTCCCTCCCTGGCGCGCCTGCTGGCACTGGTGCTGGGCTTTGCCGCGATGGCGGGTTTCCTGCTGGGTAGCGGTCGCGGCCTGGTCAATGTTTTTGTGCTCCTGGCGATCTTTGTCGGCTGGCAGTGCCTGATGAGCCTGTTCTCGGCTGTCGGTCTGGTGAGGGTTGCCTGGGGCCGCAGCCCGTCGGCAGCGCCCCAGGGCGCGCTGGGCTGGCTCACCCGGCGCAGCCTGCCCGACTGGCGCGACCTGCAGGCGACCGCGGGCGTACTGCGCCTCATCGCCCTGCGCCATGGGCAGGCGCTGGGGGCTCTGTTCACCGCGGCGGCTCTGCTGGCTTTTGTGCTGGTGCCCGCAGTGAATGACTTCAGTTTTGTCTGGGGGTCGACCTATGCGCCCGGCGCCGAGCTCGTGGCGCGAATGACCGACATCCTCGCTGCACCCTGGGCCGCGTGGTGGCCTGCGGCGACGGTGCCGGCAGAGCTGGTCGCCGAGAGCCGCTATCACCCGGCACTGTTGCAACTCGATCGCGCGGGCATCGAGCGTATGCGCGGCTGGTGGCCTTTCCTGTTTATGTGCCTGCTGGTATATGCGCTCCTGCCGCGACTGCTGTTGTGGCTGGCTGCCCACCCGTTGCAGCGGCGCCTGCTGCGCCGGGTCTGCCTGAACCTGCCCGGCAGTGAGCTGGTGCTGGCAAGAATGCAGACGCCGCTGGTGCGCACCCAGGGGCAGGCGCATGCCGGCGATGGCGAAGCAAGGGCGTCCACACCGGCACCGCGGTCACAGCCCGCGCTGCCGCCGGATGCAAACCTGCTGTTAGTCGATTGGCGGGCTGCGCTGGGCGATAGCAAACCCTGGAACTTCGAGGAACTGCAGCAGGTAGGGGAGGACCAGGTGCTGGCGGCAGGGCTGGGAAGCCTCGCCGAGGATCGCGAACATTTGGCCAGCCGCGCCCGGGGTGATTACCGCCACCTGCTGGTGGTGGTGAAATCCTGGGAGCCTCCGGTTGGCGAGCTCCGGGACCTGCTGCAGGCCATGCACAGCCTGCCGCGATGCACGCTTTATCTGGTGCCCTTACCCGGCAAGCCGGTGCCGCACCGCAAGGTGGAAGACTGGCGCAGCTTTGCCCGGGACCTGCCCTTCCCGGGGGTGGATGTGCGCCTCCTGAACCGGGTGCAGGAACGATGAACCTGCCTCACTTCGCGGTCGTCGGGCGCCCCAACAAGGGCAAATCGAGCATTGTCGCCACTCTGGCCCGGGATGACTCCGTGGTGATCGAGGCCCGCTCCGGTTCCACCCGGCACGCGCGCACCTTCCCGATGGAGGTCAACGGAGAAACCCTGTACGCCCTGGTCGACACCCCGGGCATCCAGCGTGCGCGGGCGGTCCTCGACTGGCTGCAGGCGCACAGTGAGGATGCCGCGGGTCGCCCCGGGGCGGTGCGTGCCTTTGTCGAGACCCACAGCGAAGACCCGCAGTTCGTGGACGAATGCGAATTGCTGCGACCGATTGTTGAAGGGGCCGGGATCATCTACGTGGTGGACGGGTCCTGCCCCTTTGGCGCGGATTACGAGGCGGAGATGGAGATCCTGCGCTGGACCGGCCGCCCCAGTCTCGCGATTATCAACCCCATCGACAATGACGATTTCGCCGAAGAATGGGCTGCGGGGCTGGGGCAGTATTTCCGCACCGTGCGCAGTTTTGACGCTCACCGCGCGGAATTTGCCAAGCAGCTGGAACTGCTGGAGCTGTTCGGTCACCTCGACGTCGCCTGGCGGCCGCCCTTGGAGCGCGCCGTCGAGGTGCTGCGCGAGGAGCGCGCGGCACAGCATCACAGTGCCAGCCTGCTGATCGCCGATATGCTGGCGGAGGCGACAGCCTACCAGTGTAGTCAGCGGGTGCCCGAGGGCGCGCCCCAGGAGCCGGTGCGCAAACTCCTGTTCAGCCGTTACCGGGAACACCTGGTGCGCCGCGAGCGCCAGTGCCGGCGCCAGGTCGAGGAGGTTTATCACTACCACAACCTGGCGCGTTCCGAGGACGGCCTGGCGCTGGAGGAGTCCGACCTGTTCAATACCGAGCAGTGGTATCTCTGGGGGCTCAACCGGGCGTCCCTGACCGTCGTCGCGTCATCCGCCGGGGCCGTGGTGGGTGGGGCCACGGGGATGGTCGTGGATGGCGCCACCGGCGGTCTGCTGGGTGGCATGGCGACCCTCGCCACGGGGGCCTTCGGTGCGGTTTCCGGCGGTGTGGGTGCCTGGCGACGGGCGGAGGATATTGCCCAGATCAAGGTCCGGGGAATTCCTACCGGCGGCAGTCAGCTGACCTTCGGCCCCAGCCGCAACCTCAACTTTCCCTTCGTCCTGTTGGGGCGGGCCTTGCTGCACCATCGCCTGCTGTGCCGCCGGACCCATGCCGACCGCAGTGAAATGGCACTGAACGCGGGTCTGCTCGACGAGGTGGATGAACGGGAGCGAAGGCGCCTGGGACGGATATTTGCCGACCTGCGGGCGGGCAAGCAGGAAGCGGAACGGCGCGGCGAACTCGCGGCCATGCTGCTGCGCCTGTGCCGCCGGCACGATGCCGACGGCGAGGCTGAAGAGCGCTAGCGAATCCTGGACTCGGGCTTGCCCTGCCAGTAGAAGGGCGCGAGACGCGCATCCCCGGTATGCTCCTCGGCGAGATCCCCGGCCCGGTAGAGTCGGCCGTTCAGCAATACGTGGCTGATGCGGTCAGAATTGCGGATATCCTCCAGCGGATTGGCCTCCAGCACCACCAGGTCGGCGAGTTTGCCGGCTTCCAGGGAGCCGATGTCGGCGTCCATGCCGAGGTAGGTCGCGGGGTTGATGGTGGCGGCAGAGAGGGCCTCCATGGGCGAGAAGCCGCCGCGATTGAAGCTCCACATCTCCCAGTGGGTAGCGAGGCCCTCGCGCTGGCCATGGCCGCCGGTGTTGACCATCACACCCTCGTTCAGCAGGACCTTGGCGGCGGCGGCCGCATCGTCATCGCGGTAATCCGCATCCGGCGCCATGGGGCGACGCACGCTGCGCGGCTGCAGCACGGCCGGCGGCACGAAGTTCGCGAGAATAGGGTGCTTCCAGACTTCCGTATCCTGGTAGTAGTAGTCCTCGGAGGTCAGGCCGCCGAAAGTGACGACCAGGGTCGGGGTATAGCCCGCCTCGGACTGGGACCAGAACTGGGTGACGTCCTCATACATGGGCAGCGCCGGCACATTGTGCTCGATGCCGGTCGTGCCGTCGGCGATCAGGTTCATGTCCTGGTGGTACAGGGAACCACCCTCGGCGACGGTCATGATGCCCACCTGGCGTGAGGCCTCGATGACCTGCTGTCGCTGCTCGCGCCGGGGCTGGTTGTAGTTCTTGACCGAAGTGGCGCCCTGCGCCTTGAGGCGACGCACGTGTGCTATCGCGTCCTCGAGACTGTTCACGGGGGACCAGAGCGTGCTCCTGGCACCGTAGACGATCTCCGCGGTTGAGAAGATGCGCGGGCCGAGAATCAGCCCCGCGTTGCGGTACTCTGCGGCGGCAAAGGCCAGCGAGGCCCGGGAAGACGGGTTGTGCACGGTAGTGACGCCCAGGGCCAGGTGTGCAAGCAGGTTCCAGTTCTGCTGGGGGATAATCTCCCCCGCGCCGTAGGGGCCATGGGCGTGAATGTCCACGAGCCCCGGGACCAGGGTTTTGCCGGCCATGTCCACGCGCTTGAAGCCCTGGGGGACTGTCACGTCCTCGCTGGGGCCCACCGCCTCGATACGGTTGCCGCGCAGCAGGACGGTGCCACGCTCGTGCACCGTGCGCTCGCTGTCCATGGTGATAATCCGCGCGTTGGTCAGCGCCAGGCGGGTGTCCGGTACCGCCGACGCCACTTTCATCGACAGGTCACGCCCTGTCTCCGGCGGCTGGTAATCGGCAGTCAGTGCATCGCTGACCCCGACGCTCTTGAGCCGGGGCCCCACGGACCAGCTGACGGTGCTGCCGTCGGCATTCCAGTACAGGTAGGTACCGCCGGTCTTGCTCAGGCGCACCGTGGGAAACGCGGGCGTGTCGGCGTCCAGGACCAGGGGCTTGCCGCTGGGCAGTGCCGGTGTGAGGTAGATCTGGTGACCCGTGGCGAAGGCGATGTGACGGCCGGTCGGGGCCATGCGGATTGCGGTGGCGAAGTCCGCGACCGCCAGTTCGCGGATATCGTGGCCGGCCCGGGTCATCGAGATCAGCTTGGTACTGGCGGTACTGCTGCCGCGGCCGGTGGCGCTCTCGGCCCGTTCCTGGGCGTAGATACGCTCACCCGGACCGAAATGGGGGTCGGTGCCCCGGGCGCTGACGAACCGCGGCGACTCGCCGTCGAGGTCGAGCAGGTAGATGCCCGGCTGCACATCCCACGCCGGGTTCAGCAGGCTGCTGCCGGGGCGCTTGCGCCAGACAAGGGTATCGCCGGCGCCGTTGATGGCGAGCTCGGTAAACTGGCCCCGGGCGTCCGTGACCGCCCGGGACTTGCCGCCACCGGCGCTGACCCTGCGCACGCTGCTCAGGCTCTGGTCGTTCCAGCGCAGGAAGTACACGCTCCTGCCGTCCGGTGACCACACGGGCTCATAGTCGAAGCCCGCATCGTCCGGGTCAGTGGTGAGCGGCCTGGGGGCGCCATCTCCGCGCTTGATGTACAGCTTGCCCAGGGACTCGAAGACCACCGCGTTGCCATCGGGGGCGGGCTGGGCGTAGCGCACCATGCGGGTACTGAAGCTTTCCGGGGCAACCTCCACCTGGAAGCGGGGAGCGGGGTAGATCTTGCGCTCATCCTCGACCTTGAAGGGGATATTGCGCAGCTCGCCGCTGGCGAGCTCAAGCTGCCAGAGCTTGCCCCGGGTCCAGAACACCAGGTTCTTGCTGTCCGGGGTCCAGTCCATATTGGGGTAGAGACCGTGCACTGCCCAGGCCTCCTGCATGTCCAGGTTCATCTGGTCGTAGACCATGCGCTCCTCGCCCGTGGCGAGATCCATCACGAACAGGCGCGACTGGGCGCGCACCCGCTTGATGTAGGCCAGTTGCTTGCCGTCGGGGGAGGGGGTGGGCCGCACCGCGCCACCGGGGCCGCCGGCCACGGTAGTGATTTCGCCGCTGGCCAGATCGACGCGACGGATCTGGAATATTTCGCTATTGCTGTCCTGGTGATAAATGAAAGTATCACCGGGTGTCGTGTTCAGGGTGAAGTAGATGCCGCTGCCGTCGGCGGTGAACATCGGTTCGCCCTGTTCCTTCTGGAAGGTGGGGCTGGGCCGCTCAACCACCTGCTGGCCGACATTCTGCTCGCTGCCCTCGGCGTGGTACAGCCAGATTTCGCCTGTGCCGAGTGAGCGCGAGGTCGTAAAATGCTTGCGCGCAGCGATGTACTCCCCGTCGGGGCTCCAGGTGGGGTTGTTGAGCAGGCGGAAGTCCTCACGAGTCACCTGTTGCAGCTCGCCGCTGGCCAGTTCCAGGGTCCAGATATTGTCGCCGCCGGCACGGTCGCTGGTGAAGGCGATGCGTGAACCATCGGGGCTGTAACGGGGCTGCATATCCCAGGCGTGGCCGCGGGTCAGGGGCTCGGCATCGCCACCGCTAATGGGGATGCGGTAAATATCGCCGAGCAGGTCAAAGACCACATGCTCACCATCCGGGGACACATCCAGGCTCATCCAGGTGCCTTCCGCGACATCGATGCGCGCTGAGCGGGCTTCCACGCTATAATCTGGTTGGTTCACGTCCCAGTCCGGGGTTTCCTCCCCGGCACTGGCCGGGCTGGCCAGCAGGGCGGTGGCAAGGGAGGCGCTGGCGAGGGCCAGCGGGAGGGAAATACGCATAATTCGCTCACTGTAGCTGATGAGGGAGTGGCAGTGATCCAGCCTGCCCAGAGCCCGTACCTTACATGACACTGTCAAATTCTTGTAGACCGGAGCGCCTATGATTACCCGATTAAATGCCTGCCTCGCTGTCCTGTGCACGTCCTTGCTGGCACTGCCCGCCGTTGCCCTGGAGGTAGGGGACAGGGCGCCTGACTTCAGCCTGGAGGGTTCGGACGGCAAGCATTATTCCCTGGCTGACTATCGCGGCAAACAGGCTGTTGTCCTGGCCTGGTTCCCGCGAGCCTACACCAGTGGCTGCACCGTGGAGTGCAAATCGTTGACTGAAAACGGCCACCTGATCCGGGAATACGATGTCAGCTACTTTATGGCCAGCGTGGATCCGCTGGAGGACAACAAGGGCTTTGCCGAGGAGACCGGCGCCGATTTTCCGCTGCTTTCCGACCCGGACAAGTCGGTCGCCGAAGCTTACGGTGTGCTGCACCCCATGGGTTTCGCCCAACGCCACACGTTTTATATTGGCAAGGACGGCACGATTCTGAAGATCGACACCCAGGTGCGCCCGGAAACCTCGGCGCAAGACATGGCGGAGAGCCTCGGCGAGTTGGACGTAGCGCCGGCAAGTTGAGCCGCGGGCCTGATAGCAGGCCCACCTCTACTGATAAGTTGCTGTCGTAGCTGGAGCAAGCCAGGCGGCCATGCCGGAGCGGAATACCCTAAGACCTATTGGGACGTCCCGCCTTTACTCACTGCGCTCCACGGGGAGGTCCGCAACACGCAGCGTGACGCTGCCTGCCCCGTCGACGGGTGCGTCGTCGCCCAGGTGGACCGTGAATTCACCCGTGATGTGGTCCCCGGCGCGTTGAATCTCGCCTGTCGCCGTGCCGGGCGCCCCGGCGAAGCTGACTGAGACGGGCGTACCCGCACCGGCGGTGAAAGCGCCACTGAAACCCCGTGGCAAGACCAGGTCGATTTTCGGGCCGTACTTGCCAAGGGAAAGGGTCAGGTTGTTGACGTTTTCCCGCGCCCGCGCGGGCGTGAAAAAGTTGATCAGCGGATCGTCCGGCGTGGCCTCGTCGAGTTCAGTCACGGCGCCGGTCGTGCCCAGCACCTCGACTTCCGCGCCCCGGGTGTAGGGAATGTTGTTGAATTCCGCGCTCAGGGACACCCGGTCTTCCGGAGCGTCCGGCGATACAAATACCATCTCCAGCTTTCCGCTAATGGCTTCCTGGTCTCGCCGCGCCAGGTTGAGGGTGCCTTCCCGCGACACGTATGTGGGCGGCCTCGGTGCGTTCGGCCCGGCATCCCTTGTGTTCACCCAAAGGTAGGCCGATGCATTGTCGTCTTCGCCCGGCGCGGCTAGAGGATATTGCCCCGCCTCGCTACCGGCGGGCAGGGACAGGCTGAGATTGAAATTCACTGGCAGGTCCCGCCAGCGCGCCTGCCCGTGCAGCGAGAGACGCCAGGGGCCGCCGGCGTTGGTTGCGGTGTTGCCATCCATCTCGAATGCCGAGAGATTACAGGACGCGTCGGCGCGGGCAGGCGCGGTATCGCCCTCGACCTCGCCCGACAGCTCAACGCGGTATGCGCCCGCGGCAAGCCCGCCGTCGTCGGACACGACCGGCAGGCCAGCTACCCCGGGGGGTCGCCGGCAGGCGACCGAGTCAATCGCGGTGGCACCGTCGCGATCGAGCCAGACCAGCTTGGCGTTGGTCCAGGGCAGGTGCCAGAGCATCTGTTGCGGGCCGCTGCGGGGATCCCCCGGGCCCGGGTAGGATATCGCCGGGGTCTTGCCGCATACACCGGAGCCATCGCCTACCACGAGCGGTAGCAAGCCATCGCGATAGGCTGGCAGGCGCGACGTGTTGCAGATCGCGTATCTCGCGCCCGCCTGCGGATTAACCACGACAGCGCCCGAAGTGTCGATCCAGACGGGCCC